>NZ_BAFU01000068.1 GCF_000308495.1 Nocardia brevicatena NBRC 12119
TTGGAGAACCTGTTCTTCAAGGAGAAGCGCTACGACCTGGCGCGTGTCGGCCGCTACAAGGTCAACAAGAAGCTCGGCCTGCACCCGGGTGAGCCGATCACCGGTTCGGTGCTCACCCGCGAGGACATTGTCGCCACCATCGAGTACCTGGTGCGCCTGCACGCGGGTGACAAGACGATGACCGCCCCGGGTGGTGTCGAGGTGCCGGTCGAGATCGACGATATCGACCACTTCGGCAACCGTCGCCTGCGCACCGTCGGCGAGTTGATCCAGAACCAGATCCGGGTCGGCCTGTCCCGGATGGAGCGTGTGGTTCGTGAGCGTCCGACGACGTGGTCGGCCGGGTCAAGGTCTACGAGGCCATCGTCAAGGGTGAGAACATTCCCGAACCCGGCATCCCGGAGTCGTTCAAGGTGCTGCTCAAGGAACTGCAGTCACTGTGCCTCAACGTGGAGGTGCTGTCCTCCGACGGTGCCGCCATCGAGATGCGCGACGGGGACGACGAGGATCTGGAGCGCGCGGCGGCCAACCTGGGCATCACCCTGTCCCGGAACGAATCCTCATCGGTCGACGACCTCTCGGGCTGACCCCTGTCGGAGCCGCCGTACACCGGTCCTTCGGTGTACGGCGGTTTCGTGGTCTACATGCGGTGTAGAGGGGCAATGATGCGAAACAGGCCGGTCCGCGACCTGGCGGTGGGAACCGGAACCCGGTGCGCCTGGATCCCTCCTCGGTGAACGGCCACACAGTCCATCCCGGAGCGGAGAGCCGGCGGCTCCCGGCCGGCTGTGCCCGATGCGGACCGCCGCCGCACCGGCCCCCACCACCGCAGTGAGCCTTTCCGGTTGACATCCTCTCCTGCCTGAAGGCGGGCGATTCCTATCCGCGTCCGCTTTCACCACCGGCCTGAACGGCGGTGCACCAGGGGCATTCCGGTAGTCATCCGCCCGGACAGTGACGAGCCGGGGTACCGGCCCATCGAAAAACCTTGGCCGGCAGACCGTTCGCTTTCCGTTGGCGGAAGGTGTGAAACGGTTGCATACGAACCCGAGGCCTCTCGTACCCGCTCTCGGCACGTCGCACGGCACCGTCACCGGCGACCGTCCGGCGGCTGCGTGATCGACGCATCCGAATCACGAAGGTAAGCAACATATCCGAGGAAAGAACGCTGCTGTCCATCACCACGCCGGATCCGGCGGATATGCGAACGGCACGCGAACCCACAGATCTGTGAGATGCGCTCCGACACGAATACTGGACTCGAGCAATACGGGTAGGCACCACCACATGACCGAAATCCGATACCCAGACGCCGAATCCATCGACGAGATCACCGCCCGCTACCTTCTCTCGATGCCCATCGGTCTGATGCCGATGCTGTGCGGCCTCCGTTACGACCACGCCGGCATCGGCGCGGACTGTGTGAGCGTCGACCTGACCCGAGAACGCGCCGAGCGCGACCCCAACCCCATCCACCTGTGCGCCGTCCGACTCCGCGAGACGCTCGGCCGCGAGATGTTCGGTTTCGGGTTCGTCTTCGTCGTCTTCGCCGATCAACTCGACGACCGCGTGGAGAACCGCCACATACCCGCCCAGGTCCGCGCCGCCGCCGAACAACTGCCCGGCATCGACGACCTGATCGTCGCGGTCACCATCGACGCCACCGGCCGACAGTGGTGGGCCGTGGTCCCCCGCCACCTCACCGACCTCGAACCGGTGCGCATCTACATCCCCGCCACCCCGCCCGAGGAGTGGCGGCTCCCCGAGACCCTCGACGCCTCGCTGTGGACGGCGGCTCTCGCGCTGGACGCGTCGAACCGCGAACACCTGCTGCGGCTGCTTCCGGAGGCGGACAGTCCGGACGACAGCCGACACATCGGATAACGCGCGGTCGGCGACTCCGTACGCGTTCACAGCGGGCCCCGGTTACCGGCCTCACGGCGACCACCCCCGACTCCCTACCGTGGACGCCGCTACGACTCCTGCGGACCACCGGGAATCCGGTGGGTACCACCGTGGGAGGTTTCGTTTCCGGCAGCCCGGCTACTTCGTGAGCGCCGTGGCATACGGCGAGAGCGCCGACCAGGACCGCGCCTCGAGAACTGCAGAACGAGAATTCCGACGAGTCACCGAGCCGAACCATCTCGTTACGGGAGCAGTGCCGCATCTCTGCGTCCTTCGGAAAGTCGGGCCGGCGGTGATCGGTTCTCTCGATGTGACCGTGCCGAGAGCAGCATTTCCGAAGACCTACGCGCCGGCCGGAGCGATGCGTGCCGACCGGCGGGACGGAGGAGCGAGAGATGTCACCGAAGGAGTACCGGCCGGGAACCGCTTTTCCCGGAATCGTCGGGCGGACGACCGATGTATCGAGCCCCGCGTGGCCGCAACCGGTGCGGGCCGTGCCGGGAGCGCCGAACGTACTGTTCATCGTGCTCGACGACACCGGGTACGGGCAGCTCGGCTGCTACGGCAGCCCCATATCCACCCCGAATATCGACGCGCTGGCCGAGGGCGGGCTGCTGTACAACAACATGCATACGACAGCGCTGTGCTCACCGTCGCGGTCGTGCATCATCACCGGACGCAATCACCACGCCAACGCGATGGCCGGCATCACGGAAATAGCCACAGGGTATCCGGGCTACAACGGCAACATCCCCTTCGAGAACGGATTCCTCTCGGAGATGCTGCTGGGGCACGGATACAACACCCACATGGTCGGCAAATGGCATCTGGTGCCCTCGGAGCAGGAATCCGCCGCCGGCCCGTACGATCGCTGGCCGCTCGGCCGGGGTTTCGAACGGTTCTACGGCTTCCTCGGTGGTGATACCAGCCAGTGGCACCCGGACCTGGTCTACGACAACCACCGGGTCGAGCCGCCTGCCGGCCCGGAAGCGGGCTATCACCTGACCTCGGATCTGGTTGACAAGGCGATCTCCTTCATCGCCAGTGCGAAACAGGTCGCACCGGGCAAGCCTTTCTTCCTGAACTTCTCCACGGGGGCGACCCACGCCCCGCACCATGTGCCGAAGAAGTGGGCCGACCGCTACCGAGGCCGGTTCGACGACGGCTGGGACGCCTACCGCGAACAAACCTTCGACCGGCAGCGGCAGCGGGGCATCGTGCCGCCCGATACGCGGCTGTCGCACCGCGACCCGGACGTGCCGGACTGGAAGTCGCTGCCGCCCGATACGCGCCGCCTGGCCGCGCGGATGATGGAGGTCTACGCCGGATTCCTCTCCCACACCGATCACCACATCGGGCGCCTGCTGGACTTCCTCCGGCAGACCGGCGAGCTCGACAACACGCTGATCATGCTCGTCTCCGACAATGGGGCCAGCCCCGAGGGCGGGGTCACCGGTACCACGAACGAACTGCAGTTCTTCAACAACGCCCAGGAAACGGTCGAGGACAGCCTGCGCGCCATCGACGAACTCGGCGGTCCGACCACGTTCAACCACTATCCGTGGGGATGGACCTGGGCGGGCAACACCCCCTTCCGCCGGTGGAAGCGCGAAACCTACCGCGGCGGTGTCAGCGACCCCTTCCTGGTCCACTGGCCGCGCGGTATCACGGCGCGGGGCGAGGTACGCACCCAGTACGCGCATGTGGTCGATATGGTCCCCACCGTCCTCGACGCGCTCGGAATCGACCCCCCGGCCACCATCAGGGGCGTAACCCAATCGCCCTTGCACGGAGTGAGTTTCGCGCACACCTTCGACAATCCGACCGCACCCACCCGACATCACACGCAGTACTTCGAAATGCTCGGCCACCGCGCGATCGACCACGACGGATGGCGGGCCGTGTGCCCTTGGCCGGGTCCCTCCTTCACGGAGGCGGGTAAGCCCTTCGGCACTCCCATCACCGCCGAGGACCTCGGCGAGCTCGACGCCCATCACTGGGAGCTGTACCACATCGCCGAGGACTTCGCCGAGACCCGCGATATCGCCGTCGAGCACCGGGACAAGCTCATCGAAATGATCTCGCTGTGGTACGTGGAAGCCGGGAAATACCAGGTACTGCCCATCGACGGCAGCGGGATGCAACGGCTGGTCGTGGAGCGCCCGCAGCTCACGCCGGCGCGGCTTTCCTACACCCTCCGCCCCGATACCGAGACGCTGCCCGCCGCTGTCGCTCCCCGGGTGGTCAACCGCCCGCACACCATCACCGCCGATGTCGAGATCCCGGCCGGCGGCGCCGAGGGCGTCCTACTGTGCCAGGGTACCAATGTCGGCGGCTGGTCCTTCTATATCGAGGGCGAGCGGTTGCGCTACGCCCACAACTACGTGCGGCGCGCCCTGTACAGCGTCTCCTCCACGAGGAATGTGCCCGAAGGCCGCCACGAGCTGTGCTTCGAATTCGAGCCCACCGGCGACCCCGATCTCGTCCACGGCAAAGGCGCACCGGGCCGCGCCCGGCTCTATATCGATCACCACCCGGTCGGGGAGGCCGAGTTCCCGGTCACCACGCCGGTCGCTTTCAATCCCGGTGGGATGACCTGTGGTGCCAATCCGGGCTCCGCGGTGACACCCGACTACGCACCGCCGTTCCGGTTCACCGGCACGCTGCACACCGTCACTGTCGACCTCTCCGGGAAGTTGGTCACCGATATCGAAAGCGAGATACGCATGCACATGGCCCGGCAATAGGGCGACCGGTCGAATCACGACGGTCGCCGGGGCGGAAACCACCGCCGGCATACTCGGTAATGCGCGGTCGCCCGCCGCCGCGACGCTCACAGCGGATTGTCGGCCATCCGCCGGCCCGCCCGGTGAGCGTCCGATGCCCCCGAACTGATCCCGGGCCACCGTGCCGGGCGCGGTATGGTCCGGGTATGGCAGATTCCTCCAAGGGTGACCGGTCCAACCTCATGTCCGTCGGAATCTCCGTCGGATTGGCCATCGGAATCGTCATGGGTCTGACCGTCCTGGACAATCTGGCGCTCGGCGTGGGGATGGGGGTGGCGATCGGGGTCGCGGTGGGCATCGCGATGTCCCGGTCCGGCTCCGGCGGTGATGGTCCTGGGGACGACACCCCGCCCGCCAACTCCTGACCGCTCGGCCCCGGTTCGCGGACGACTCCGGCGGACGCGGGAATCCGCCGCGAGCAGATCACACGGACACAAGGTGTTGTGTGGCGCTGAGAGGACACCCCCAAGGAGTAGTGTCCTGGGGGGAGGATTCGTAACCGTTGTGCACTCGGAAAGGTGTGGGAACACAGATGAAACTGATCGATCGGGTATCGGCCATCAACTGGAATCGGGTGCCCGACGAGAAGGACGCCGAGGTCTGGGACCGGTTGACCGGGAACTTCTGGCTGCCGGAAAAAGTGCCGGTGTCCAATGACATCCCGTCCTGGAACACCCTCACCGAGCAGGAGAAGCAGCTCACCATGCGGGTGTTCACCGGTCTGACCCTGCTGGACACCATCCAGGGCACCGTCGGCGCGGTCAGCCTCATCCCCGACGCGCTCACCCCGCACGAGGAGGCGGTGCTCACCAATATCGCGTTCATGGAGTCGGTGCACGCGAAGTCCTACAGCGCCATCTTCTCCACCCTGTGCTCCACCCGGGAGATCGACGAGGCGTTCCGCTGGTCGGAGGAGAACCGGAACCTGCAGCGCAAGGCCGAGATCGTGCTCGACTACTACCGCGGCGACGATCCGCTCAAACGCAAGGTGGCCTCCACCCTGTTGGAGAGCTTCCTGTTCTACTCCGGCTTCTATCTGCCGATGCACTGGTCCTCGCGCGCCAAGCTGACCAATACCGCCGATATGATCCGCCTCATCATCCGTGACGAGGCCGTGCACGGCTATTACATCGGCTACAAGTACCAGAGGGGTCTGGAGCAGGTCACCGAAGCCGAACGCGACGAGCTCAAGAACTACACCTTCGAGCTGCTGTTCGAACTCTACGAGAACGAGGTCGAGTACACCCAGGACCTCTACGACCAGGTCGGCCTCACCGAGGACGTGAAGAAGTTCCTCCGCTACAACGCCAACAAGGCGCTGATGAACCTCGGCTACGAGGGCCTGTTCCCCAAGGACGAAACCGAGGTCAACCCCGCCATCCTCTCGGCGCTGTCGCCCAATGCCGACGAGAACCACGACTTCTTCTCGGGGTCGGGCTCGAGCTATGTCATCGGCAAGGCCGTCAATACCGAGGACGAGGACTGGGAGTTCTGACGAGATATCCGCGAGTCCGCCCTGTGAGCGCGGCGTTCCCGCGGACCCGCTCGGCCGGCGCCGCGATATGGATATCGTGGAAGTTCTTCCGCGTCCGACCGCGCTGCGGTTTGCCGAAGTGAACGACCCGAATGTCCACGTCCTGCGCGGTGACGCGTTACAGCACTTGCGTGAACAGGGCCGACTCGTCGGTGCCGGTTCGACCGGAGCTCGGAACGGTCCCCGCTCCGCGGCCGCGTGACCTGCCCTCGGGGTAGCGCCGTCCTCTCTGATCGCTCGGCGCGCAACCCGTTGTCTCGCGGGCGCGGTGTCGACAGAGTGGAGTTGGTGGGTGCATACCGCATCCGACCCACGCCGGTGGGTCCGAGACACGAGGAGAGTTCTGTGCGCTTCGGAATCTTCGTCCCCCAGGGATGGCGGCTCGATCTGGTGGGTGTCGATCCCGCCGCGCAATGGGGGGTGATGCGGGACCTGGCGGCGCGCGCCGACGCGAATCCGGTCTGGGAATCTCTCTGGGTCTACGACCACTTCCACACCGTGCCGGAGCCCACCGAGGAAGCCACCCATGAGGCGTGGACGCTGATGGCCGCGTTCGCCGCCGCCACCACCCGGATACGGCTGGGCCAGATGTGTACGGCGATGAGCTACCGCAACCCCGCCTATCTGGCGAAGGTGGCGGCGACGGTCGACCTGATCTCCGGTGGCCGCGCCGAAATGGGCATCGGAGGCGGTTGGTACGAACACGAATGGCGGGCCTACGGGTACGGCTTCCCCTCCGCCGGGGAACGGCTGGGCCGCCTCGACGAGGGTGTGCAGATCTTCCGGCAGGCGTGGCGCACCGGCACGGCCACCCTGGACGGCCGGTACTACCAGGTGGACGGCGCGATCGTGCGCCCCCTACCCGCGCAGGAGGGCGGTATCCCGCTGTGGATCGCGGGTGGCGGGGAGAAGAAGACACTGCGCATCGCCGCGAAATACGCGAACTACACGAATTTCTCCGGCAACGACCCGGACCGGTTCACCCACAAATCGGAGATCCTGCGCGCCCACTGCGCCGATGTCGGCACCGATTTCGACGCCATCGTCCGCAGCGCCAACTTCAATGTCGCGATCGGCGCCACCGAGGCCGAGGTGCGGGAACGTATCGCCGCCGACACCGCCCGCCTCGTTCCCGCACTGGGTGAGGAGAAGGCCCGCGGGTATGCCGAGAGCCTTTTCCGGGGCGGCGCCGCGGTGGGCACCCCGGAACAGATCGTCGAGAAACTCGGCGCGGTGCGCGAGCGCGGCCTCGGCTACGCCATCTTCAATTTCCCCGAATCCGCCTACGACACCTCGGGTATCGAACTCTTCGAACGCGAGGTGCTCCCCGCCCTGTCCTGACGACCGAGGCTCGACATCGGCCGCCGAGCCCGCCGATCGCTTTGTGTCCACGAGACCGATCGGCGGGTCCACGCGGATAGCGGGGTCTTGCCCCGCCGGCGACCACCGCCGCGTTACAGCTTCTTCCGCCCGCAAAAGTCGGGTCTGTCCGCGCGGGAAGTCGTAGCCCTTGTCGGCGCGCAACCGCTCGGGCTGCCCGGCGGCGCGGCCCACGTCGGGACCGGATGGCCGCAATCGTGGCCACCAACGGCCGCAACATACCGCTGTCGTGGACATTCGCGCCCGTCACGGCGGTGACCAACGGGAGACCATCCGCCTCGGACAGGGCATGACTTTCGATATGAGACGACCTCTGAAGGTTGGGCCGCAAACTTGAACGAAGCACAAAGAATCCCACCCCGGGGAAGTGTGCCGATACAACGCTACGGTGGGAATCGTTCCACGGGATCCCCGGCTTCCTCTACGCGGGCACGAACCCCGAGGGATGCAGAGCGGTCACTGACCGACGCTATGTAATCGAGTAAGGAAGTACAGATGTTTTCTGATAAGAGCCTCGGCCGCGTGCTGGTACGCGTCGCGGTTTCGGCCACGCTCGTACTGACACCTGCTGCGGTCTTGGCGGCCCCCGCGTTTGCCGCTCCGGTGGTGCTCGAACACACCGACGAGGCCACAACACCCACCGATCGGGCCGAGAACAGCAACGGCGATCCCATCCACCGCGGCGGTCGAGGCCACGGGCATGGGCACGGGCACAGCGGATCCGCTGGAAGCTCCTGAGCTGTAGCGAGCATGACCACGGCTACCCGGCCGAGTTCGAGGTGGCCGTAGTGTGAAAGCGTTCGGTATGTACTCGTGCCTGGGTGGGACGGTCTGTGCTGCTGGAAACTTTCGGCCCGGACAGGTGGGAGCGTCCCTCGGTGAAGGCCGCGGCCAGGAGTTTGCAGTCGTTGGCGGTTCCCTGATGTCGGCGAAGGCGTGTTCTTCGCATGGTCGGCAAAGAACCCACTTCTTTCCTTCCTGACACCGGTCGCCGCACTCACCGGCTCCACGAAGCTCGCGAAAGCGAATCCGCCGGTGTGAGAAGCGGTTTAAGATATAGCTGCATGATATGAGCCGGACGTCTGCGGAAGGGAGTGCGCTGTCTGGCTTCGAACCATTCGCATCGAGTTCATACGCACAGCAGGAAGGAAAAGCCATGATTCTCCCCGTTGTCGGAAGTCTTCTCGGTCTCGCCGTTACTGGGCTGGTGAGCTTCGTCGGTGTTCTGCTCGGCGCCATCGTCGCGATCCTCTGACAGAGCAGCGAGGAGATGCGGGCCGGACGCCTGAACCAAGGCGTCCGGCCCGCATTACTTTCGTTCGAGTACAGGACTCGCACCGTAGGGCGCCCGGGGTGGCGATTCTGTAGCAGCCGTGAACGGGAAACAGTTGTCGGCCTCACCCCGATTACCTCACAACCGGCCCGCCGACCGCAGTCGGTTATCGCGACAAGCCGAGTCCGCGTGCGAGCACAGGCCACGACCGCTTCAGTGCATCCTGCCAGTAACCCCACGAGTGAGTACCCGAGGTGTAGTCGAAGGTCGCCGGGATACCGAGCGAGGCGAGCTTCGCTTGCAGATTGTGCGTGCAGTAGTTCGTGGCCGCCTCGATCACCCCACCGATGACAAGCTGATTTGCCAGTTCATCGACGCCGGACAGAGCACGAGGTCCGTCGAGTGTGTCGTACCTGCCCGGCAGACCAGTGCCCGACGAGACGTACAAGTCCAGTCCCCGTAACTTCTCGGCCTGCACATAAGGGTCATTCGCCGCCCATGCGGGCGAACCGACCGGGCCCCACATGTTCTCGACGTTGCCACCGCCGAATGCGTTGACGATACCCTTCACGAACGACGAGCCCAGTCGATCACTGGTCTGGGCGCAGCCGCTGTAGGCGGCGGCCGCCGTGTAGAGACCGGGTTTGGCGATCGGCAACGCCAGCACCGACGTTGCCGAGGCCGAGATCCCCGCTATGGCATTGATCCCATTCGTGCCGAGCGCCGCATCGATCAGCGGCGGCAGCTCTTCGGTAAGGTAGGTCTTCCACTTGTTGCGGCCGAGTACCGGATCGTCCTCGAGCCAGTCCGTGTAGTAGCTGAACCGTCCGCCGATCGGCATGATCAGGTTGACGTCCTTGTCCGACATGAACTGACGAACATCGGTCTGCGCCTGCCAAGAGGCAGCATTCGTGCCCCCGTCGACACCACTCAACAGATAGAGACTCGGCCGTGGTTGCGAGGTGTCGGCGGGTCGCTGAACCTCCACCGGAAAGGTGTTGCCCATGGCCGCGGAGTAGACCTGAAGTCGAACGTTGCGGTCGTCGATGGACTCGGCACCGGTTATCCGCGAACCGTCCTCCGACACAACACCGGGAGCTGTTCGAGGCGGCCAAGAACCCGGATCGGCAGAAGCAGCAGATACATCAACCGCGGTCAGAACACCGATGAGCAGCCCGACCACGACGTTCGATACAGAACGTGGACGACAGGAGTTGAATACTTTCGCCCTCATGGTCATTGTCATACCCCAAACTTTCAGAAGTCGGTTCGGAATGAGGTGATCTCGCCTCCAGGTAGGCGGCCGATTTCGCGTCGTTCACACCCTCGATCGCAATCACCCGATGTGGGGGATGCCTTCACCATCGCCTACAAGGACGCGCCGCGAGACGTGTCGCGGTGGGGTTTCGAACCCGTCGGCCCAGGCGCAGAACCGGCCGTGCGCCGTCGGCACGCTCACCCCGAACACCGACGGCAGCTGCCGCCACGCACACCCCCGGCCGGCATCGCCAGGGTGATGTGGCGGTACCGGGTGTCGTAGCGGCGGACCTGATACTGGTCGAGTCCGACCTCGGTCTTGACGGTTTGGAAACAGTCCTCGATGACCACTCGGGTGCCGATCGACCCGAATGAGGGTGTCGTCACCGGTGCCGGTGGGTGCAAAGCACATGTAGTAGGTGATCTCGAGTTCGCCCTTGCTGTTGGGAGTCAAGGCACGTCGTGCGAGTAGTCGACGTCCACCGCCGCGTTACAGCTTCTTCCGCCCGCAAAAGTCGGGTCTGTCCGCGATGACGGATTTTCGATGGAATCAATGTCGTGCAGTGTGATGGCGAATCGACGATCCCGGTAACGGAATACGGCACGCCCACCACGCTATTCGACCTGTTCGATACGGCGGCCATGGATTCGACCGCACCGGCGGTGCGTTTCGAGGACGGTTGCCGACCCGTGACGAACCGCCCGCACAGGCCGAGACTCCGACGGCCCGGCCGATCCCCCGGGGAACCGGGCCGAAGCCCTCGGTCGCGGTGGCGCTGCACCCGGTAGCCCGAGCCGATCGAGGCGAAAAGCTATCCGGACCGACCACGTTGGACAAGAGAATAAGAGAAAGCACCTTCGATTCCCATGACCTCCCAACCGATCCTCGAATTCGCCGGCTACGTATTCCGGTTCATCACCCTCGCACTGCCGGTCGTCCTGTTCTCGATCCTGTAGACCCGACGCTTCACAACCATGGAGCATTGCCGACGAAGGGCCTCGTTCTGATACTTCCTCTCAGAACGAGGCCCTTCGTCACACAGCGGTATGAGCACGCCGTTCAGAAGGGCGATTGGCCGAAATCGCCTCCCTGCACGACGGCCGTGAAGGCATCCCACTCCTCCGGGGTGAACACCAGCACGAGACCGGCCGGGTTCTTCGAATCGCGGACACCGACATGCCCACCGTCGAGCCATGCGACTTCGACACAGTCACCACCACCCCCACTGCGCGACGACTTGAACCACTGCGCGCCGGATAGATCGATGATCACTGTTCGTATCTCCTTGCTATCTTCCTGATTCTATTTCGAGATTCCTGCTCGTCCAGTGCGGCTCTTCGGAGGCTTTCGTACAGCGCGCGGAAACGCTTCACGTCTTCGGTGTCCTCGAAAGTCATCGAGCCGATAGCCCCCTCGGCGTGTACCACGGAAGGCTCACTGTCCGGAAAGTCGAGAACCATGAAGGGCGGAATCACACTCCCGGTGGGAATTCCGGCAGTGAATGGCACGATCCGGACCGCTACATCCTCACGGGTACTCATATCGGCGATATACCGACACTGGGCGACCATAGCCCTGTTCGACCCGACCACTGTATGTAGAACGCTCTCGTGTAGCAGGAACTCGAGCCGGACCTTCCAGCGCCGACGCATAAGACGCGTATGGCGCTGCATTCGCAGTTCGACCCGCTTGTCAATTTCCGACTGCGGATCATCCGGTGCATAGGCACAGAAGATAGCCCTGGCGTACTCGGCTGTTTGCAGCAAACCGGGCACCACAAGCGGTTGGTAGAAACGGAACTCTGTGGCATACAGCTCTAATTCGAGGTAGGTGTTGAAACCCTCATGGAGATAGTGCCGATAGTCCTGCCACCAGACCTTCGTATTCGATTGCGCGGCAACAGCCATCAGGTACTGGGTTCGCGCCTCCGGCAAACCGTAGTACCGGCACAGGTATTCGACTTCCCGAACCTTGATCTTCTCGTACTGGCCCAGTTCCATACGGCTGAGCGTCGAACGGCTGAACTCCGTATCCCTGGCCACTTGGTCGAGTGTCGACCCCCGCGCGTGACGCGCGTCGCGCAGCGCCCTTCCCAGCTGCCGACGCGGCAGTGTCGTGCCGCTGAGGTCCGCCTTGCTCGGCATTATCGCCTCCCCTGTTTCTCATCGAGCATGTTCAGCGTTTCTCAGCTTGGGAATCATCGTAGGCAAACCCTGGGAATCATGCTGGGTGTTCGTACCGATCCTGTGAATGCGCCGCGTTGAGACTCTCCAAGCCGCTGACGCACAGCACCATAGCCGCATGGCCGAGCAACACGGAAGCCTCGACATAGCTCAGGCGCGGGTTCTACGGGCGCTGAACTACGGCGGGATACTCACGGAACGACAGATCAGGGAATCGGCGAACCTCACGGGATGGAAGACCCGCCAATCCCTGGCGAAGCTCTCCCACCGGAGACTCGTCATGACCACTCGGGTGTGGCGGATCCGCTACCAGATCACCCCGCTGGGCCGAAAAGTTCTCGCCATGCAGCCGTACGACTTCGAACGAACAGAGGTGTGACCCGATTGCGAACCAACCCCGAGACCTCCGTGTACGCGCTCGGCGTCACGCACCGCACCGAGGTGGGTGAGTGGCAGGCCATATGGTTCCTCGAGCGCCGCCGCATTCGTATCATCCAGGTGGACAATATTTCCGAGCCGAGAACACTACTGTCCGTCACCATTCCGACCGACGCACCGGACCTGGTGGATATGCGCGAGCGCTTCCCGAACCTCACCCCATTGTGGGACGCGGTTCGACACGAGTTCTGGACGAAAGCGGTATCGGAGGACATCGCCATATGACCGAGATCCTTTACCCCGACGCCGAATCCGTCGACGAGATCACCGCCCGCTACCTGCTGTCGATGCCGACCGGACTGATGCCGTTGCTGTACGGCTTCCGCTACAACGGCGAGAGTATCGACACGGACTGCGTCACCGTCGACCTGTCCGGCAGCCGATCCGACCGCGAACCGAATCCCATTCACCTCCAGGCCGCCCGCCTGCGCAAGACCCTCGGTCCCGATATGTTCGGTTTCGGATTCGTCTTCGTCGTCTTCGCCGACCAATTGGACGACCGCGAGGAGAACGGTCATATTCCCCCGCAGATCCGCACCGCCGCCGGAGAACTCCCCGGCACCGACGACCTGATCGCCGCCGTCACCATCGACGCCACCGGCCGCCAGTGGTGGGCCGTCGTCCCCCGCCACCTCCCCGACCTCGATCCGATCCGCCTCCACATCCCCGCCACCCCACCCGAACAGTGGCGAATCCCCGAAACCCTCGACGCCTCGCTGTGGACGGCGGCACTCGCGCTCGACACGTCGAACCGCAAACATCTGCTCGGACTCCTCCCGGAGCCCGACAGATTCCCGGGCGGGACGGGAACCACCTCTCTGTGATGTAGGGCGGCACTCACCGCCGTGACGGTTCGGTACCGCCGCACCCGGGGTGTTACATCGAAGCAGGCTTGGCAAGACTTCTGAAAATTTCAGAATGGACTCATGTTTACCGAGGTCCAATGGAGTGAGCTACAGCGCGACCCCAAAGAGTCGCCAAACTCGCCGATGAGGGCGGTGTGCGAGTCCGCCGCCGCGACGGTGCCGCCCTGCTCCTGGTCCGTGAAGACCGCGTACAGGCCGGCGCCGAAGGCTCGCTCGCCGCGGCACGGGCAATGCAGAGCATCCTCGGTCATCTCCCGGCCGACCTGGCCAAGCAGGCGGTACCGAGTGCGTTTCCCTGGACGGATGTTCTTCCGGACGATGCCCGAGATCAGTTCATCACCGATTTCGTCCGGGCATTCCAGGCTTCGGCGGAATTGGACCAGTGGTCGGTGCTCACTCGGGTCCTCCACGAGTGGCGCAGCACCGCCGCGATCTTCGCGGATCCGGCACTGTTCGCGAAACTGACGGCACCGGTGGAAGGCGACTTCGGCCCGGTACCGCCGCCCATCGAGGAGTGATATGCCGGCCAAGCGTGGAGATCGAGTCGCCCCACCGGGACGTCCCGGCGCATGGGAAGCCCGCTTCGCGACGAATGAAGCGGCCAAGGGATGGGAAGAACTCTGCCGGGCCTATCGGTCCAACACCTGGGAAGCCCGGATCGGGGCATCGTCTGGATTGTCCATGCCGGGTGCGGTCACCCCAAGCAGACCGACCGACCCACCGATCCATTCGGCCACCGATCGACGTTCTCGTCGTCAGGCCCATATCGCCGATTCGGGGGCGATACCGTGGGCGCGTGCGTTGGCATTGATGATGTCGCGCAGCCAGGTCGCGAGACCGGGCTCGAGAGTGTCGTAGAAAGCGGCGAAACCCGGATCGTCGGCGTACCCCAGGCAGACATGCATCGAGTGGGTGTACTCGAAGAAGAATTCCATCGAGGCCCGGTGAGGTTCGGCCGGCGAGTTGGCCCGGTCGCTCCCTGGCCCCGATCTCGTTGAGCGGCACGTCCAGCTCACGGTACCGGTACCAGCTCCGGACCACAGTCGGCGGCCATACTCACCACCACCCGCAGATTCTGCGCCCGCCGGCCACACGACCCCGGCAGCAACTCGCCACCTGGTTCCGGACTTCGCCACCACCGGGTCGCCAGGCCGGCCGCCGGACCGGGTCCTGACCCCGTTACCGTGGAATCCATCCGGTGAGATCAGGGAGTCTGCCTGCTCGGACCGGTCGAAGACCTCGAATCGTAGGCGATTCTGGCATTGGCGATTTCCTCGCGGTGTTCGCGGGTCCAGGACACCAAGGGGTCGATGATGGCGAGCAGGCTGCGACCAAGGGGAGTCAACTCGTAATCGACGCGGGGAGGCACCACCGGATGCACCGTGCGCACCACGAGGCCGTCGCGTTCGAGATGACGCAGTGTCAGTGTCAGCATGCGTTGACTGATGCCCTCGATCGCACGCTGGAGTTCACCGAACCGCCGCTGTCCTTCGCCCAACAGCTCCACCACCAGCAGTGACCACTTGTCGGCAAGGCGGTCGAGCAGATCCCGAATCTCGCACGAGGCAGTGTCACACACATCGATGTGCGTGACCGACATTGAAGTGCCTTCTTCCATCACTGCTCAGGATGCCGCACGATCGCCATAGTTACAAGAATTCACCGACCACACGAGAGGTAACCATGGCCGATCTCGACATCGGAGTCCTACTGCCCACCCTGTCCCCTCACAACGGATCCCCCGCAGACGTCGGCGCGGCCGCACGCCACGCCGAAGAGCTGGGCTTCGAGTCGATATGGGTGGTCGACCAACTCATCGCGGGAACCGGTATACCCGTGCTGGACAGTCTGACCTCGCTGGCCGCGGCCGCCGCGGTGACCGATCGGATCCGGCTCGGTGTGGGTGTTCTCATCCTGCCGCTGCGCCCGGTCGCGTGGATAGCCAAACAGGTTGCCTCGCTTCAGCACCTCTCCGGTGACCGGCTTCTGCTCGGTGTCGGGGTCGGCGGCGACCGCCACGACCGCTCCTGGATGGCAGCAGGTGTGCCCGCGCGCGAACGTGGCAGAAGAACCGACGATGCGTTGCGTCTGCTGCCGGACCTGATCTCGGGCAAGCCCACACACCTGGGCGACGGCACCCCCGCCACCAGCCCGATCCGGCTCAGCCCACCGGCCACCGTGCCACCGATCATCATCGGCGGAATGTCGGATGCCGCCGTCCGGCGGGCCGCTACCCACGATGGATGGTTCCTGCTCGGAGCATCCGATGACATCCCTACCCACCACGCTCGCCTGGAAACACTGGCCGCAGCCAACGGTCGCGCCACACCACCCATCACAGCCAACGCCATGGTGGCCATCCACGGCGACCCCTCGCTTCCCGACCACACAGCGATCCTCCACTCGCTGTCGGACCCGGACGGCATGTTCGGAATCCCGGTCGAGTACGCGGAGAGCAGCCTCGCCCACGGTGATACGGGCTCCGTGGCCGAACACCTGAACACTTTCGCTGCTCGTGGTGCCGATCGGGTAGTGGTCACCCTCGTTGCCGGCGACTGGTTCCGCCAGACCGAACTTCTCGCTCAGGCCTGCCAACAGCTGTGACACATGGATTCACCTTGCAGCTCGGACCAGTTTCAAGGTTCCCGGGCCGACCGGCGGCCGGCCCCCGGCAAGCTCGACCACTCGCCAACCAAACCTGAACTGCGCCACTCACTTGCCAACCAAATGCGGATTCCGCCAATCAGACCTGTACCGGACACCGGGTACAGACCGCTCCATCGAGACACGCTTGGCAGGACTTCTGAAAGTTCGAATGCGCTCATGTTTACCGAGGTCCAATGCTGTGAGCTACAGCGCGACCCCAAAGAGATCGTCGAACTCGCCGATGAGGGCGATGCGCGGGTGCGCCGCCGCGGTCTTCGCGGATCCGGCACTGCTCGCCGAACTCACACACCGGTGGAAGGCGACTTCCCGGAAGAGCTCTGGGCCTCGGCGTCGAGCGCGGGGCCCACCCCTTCACTCAGACGCCGAGCACCAGTTTCGCGATGCTGAAGTAGATGATCAGCCCCGTGGCGTCGACCAACGTGGTCACCATGGGCGCCGACACCACGGCCGGGTCGATGCGCAGCCGCTTGGCCAGCAGCGGCATGGTGCCGCCTATGGTGGCGGCCCAGCCGCAGATCAGGATGAGCGTCACCCCGACCACCACCGCGACACGCGGCCCCACGAACAGTCCGCCGATGGCCACACCCACCACGGCGAGCATGGTGCCGAGCACCAGGCCGACCCGGCATTCCCGCCAGATCACCTTGAACAGATCACCGCCGCGTACCTCACCCACGGCGACCGCGCGCACACAGGCCGTCGCCGCCTGGGCGCCCGCGTTACCGCCGGCGCCGATGAGCAGCGGAATGAACAGGGCCAGCTGCGCGGCCTGTTCCAGGGTGCCCTCGAAGAAATCGGTGACGCTCACCGTCAGGGTCGCCGCGACCAGGAGCAGCAGCAGCCACAGCGCGCGGTAGCGGGCCAGCTGGAACACTCCGGCCGCCATATAGTGCCCGGTCCACGGCGCGGAACCGGCCTGTTTGGCGACGTCCTCACTATCGGCGGCCTCGATCACCTCGACGGCGTCGTCGATGGTGAGCAGCCCGACGAGCCGGTCCTCGCTGTCGACGACCGGCAGGTTGATGTCATTGGTCTCGCGCATGAGCCGGGCCGCCTTCTCCGCGGAGTCGGTGGCACGGACGAAGGCGGGTTCGGTGACGACGAGATCGGCGACCATGGTCTCCGGCCCGCTGAGCACCAGTTCCCGCAACTCCACGATGCCGCGCAGCCGGCGTCCGCCGTCGACCACCGGCAGGGTGTACACGGTTTCGGCGTTGGCGCCCTTGGCGCGAACCATGCGCAGCGCCTCGGCGACGGTCAGATTGCCCGGCAGCGCGACGACCTCCGGCGTCATATACCGCCCGACCGACCCCTCCGGGTAGCCGAGCAGCGCCGCGGTCATGCGACGTTCACGCGGACTCAGCCCGGCCAGGGCCTTCTTGGCGACCTTGGCGGGCGCCTCGCGCAGCATCCGGGCCCGGTCGTCGGGCGCCATCGCCTCGACCAGCTCACGGAAGCTCTGATCCCGCAGTCCCTGGAGGATCTGCTGCTGGTCGACCGGTTCGAGCTCCTCGAAGACGGCCAGGGCCAGATCTTTGTCCAGTAGCCGAAACGCGACGCCGGCCTCCACGGCGCCCATGCGCGCGAGTTCGTCGGCGATGACATGCGGCGGGTGGTTGTCCAGCCAGTTCAGCGCGGCATCCACTCGGTGACGTTCCACTACGTCCTGGAGGGATTCCGACAGGGTGACGGGCGCATCGATCAGTTCGGTCTGCGACATGAGAGGACCTCGGCACAACGTGAGAGGGCGGGTGATTCGAAGAAACGTCACACCGCGGGGCGTCGAACCGGGCCGCTACCGCCGGAAGTCTCGCTACCGGGCCTGCGGGTGGACGACGCCGCGCGGCCTTCGACTGGGAGGCTCGCTGCGCATGGCAACCCCACCTCCTCTTCGCTCGATGGTCACACGCGGAGGGCCGCGGCAACTCAACAGATCGGAACGTCGTACCAATGCAAACGCATTCTCAAGCAGGGTACATCCCCTACCCAACAGATTTCACATCGAAACGCCCAGAATTCGGCGTTTCACTATGTCGGGCGTGTCACAGCACCCCACCACCCGGTTGGCGTGCGCCTCGCCACCGGCCCGGAAAGGCACCGCAACGAGCCGCACGCCGATCCGCGCTCAGAGCATGCAGCTCACGCAGCCCTCGACCTCGGTGCCCTCCAGCGCCATCTGCCGCAGGCGAATGTAGTAGAGGGTTTTGATGCCCTTGCGCCACGCATAGATCTGGGCCCTGTTCAGGTCGCGGGTGGTCGCGGTGTCCTTGAAGAAGAGGGTCAGCGACAGGCCCTGGTCCACGTGCCGGGTGGCCGCGGCGTAGGTGTCGATGATCTTCTCGTAGCCGATCTCGTAGGCGTCCTGGAAGTACTCCAGGTTGTCGTCGGTCATATAGGGGGCCGGATAGTAGACGCGGCCGATCTTGCCTTCCTTGCGGATCTCGATCTTCGACGCCACCGGGTGGATGGAGCTGGTGGAGTGGTTGATATAGGAGATCGAACCGGTCGGCGGGACGGCCTGCAGGTTCTGGTTGTAGAGGCCGTGTTCCATCACCGACGCCTTGAGCTCACGCCAGTCCTCCCGGGTGGGGATGCGCACGCCGGCGTCGACGAACAGCCGGCGCACCCGGTCGGTCTTCGGCTCCCACACCTGATCGGTGTACTTGTCGAAGTATTCGCCCGAGGCGTACTTGGATTCGGGGAAGCCGCCGAAATAGGTGCCGCGCTCCTTCGCGAGCCGGTTCGACGCTCGAATCGCGTGATAGACAACGGTGTAGAAGTAGATATCGGTGAAGTCGATACCCTCTTCGGACCCGTAGTGGATTCGCTCGCGCGCCAGGTAGCCGTGCAGGTTCATCTGGCCGAGCCCGATGGCGTGCGAGGAGTTGTTGCCCTGCTCGATGGACGGCACCGAGTAGATGTGCGTCTGATCGGAGACCGCGGTGAGCGCCCGGATCGAGACCTCGATGGTCTTGGCGAAATCCGGCGAGTCCATGGTCTTGGCGATGTTCAGCGAGCCCAGATTGCACGAGATGTCCTTGCCGACCTGGGCGTAGGACAAATCGTCGTTGTACTGGGAGGGCGTGGAGACCTGCAGGATCTCCGAGCACAGATTCGAGTGGGTGATCTTGCCCTTGATCGGATTGGCCCGGTTCACCGTGTCCTCGAACATGATGTACGGGTAGCCCGATTCGAACTGCAACTCGGCGATGGTCTGGAAGAACTCGCGGGCCTTGATCTTCGACTTGCGGATCCGCTTGTCGTCGACCATCTCGTAGTACTTCTCGGTGACATCGACATCCGCGAACGGCTTACCGTAGATGCGCTCGACGTCGTAGGGCGAGAACAGGTACATGTCCTCGTTCTTCTTGGCCAGTTCGAAGGTGATATCCGGGATCACCACCCCCAGCGAGAGGGTCTTGATGCGGATCTTCTCGTCCGCGTTCTCCCGTTTGGTGTCGAGGAACCGGTAGATGTCCGGGTGGTGGGCGTGCAGGTACACCGCGCCCGCACCCTGCCGCGCCCCGAGTTGGTTGGCGTAGGAGAACGAGTCCTCGAGCAGTTTCATGATCGGAATCACGCCGGAGGACTGATTCTCGATCTTCTTGATCGGCGCGCCGTGCTCGCGGATATTGCTGAGCAGCAGGGCGACACCGCCGCCGCGTTTGGACAGCTGCAGCGCGGAGTTGATGGAGCGCCCGATGGACTCCATGTTGTCCTCCATTCTCAAGAGGAAACAGGAAACGGGCTCACCGCGCTGCTTCTTACCCGAGTTGAGGAAGGTCGGGGTGGCGGGCTGGAAACGGCCGGAGATGATCTCCTCGACCAGATCGCTCGCCAGCGTCTCGTCACCGTCGGCGAGGGCGAGCGCGACCATGCACACCCGGTCCTCGAACCGTTCCAGGTAGCGTTTGCCGTCGAAGGTCTTGAGCGTGTACGAGGTGTAGTACTTGAACGCGCCGAGGAAGGTGGGGAACCGGAACTTCTTCGCGTACGCCTGCTTGAACAGCTTCTTGACGAACTCCCGGCTGTACTTGTCCAGGACCTCGGCCTCGTAGTAGTTCTCCTCGACCAGATAGTCCAGCTTCTCGTCCAGGTTGTGGAAGAAGACGGTGTTCTGGTTGACGTGCTGCAGGAAGTACTGGCGGGCGGCCTCGCGGTCCTTGTCGAACTGGATCCCGCCGTCGGGCCCGTACAGGTTCAGCATGGCGTTGAGGGCGTGGTAGTCCAGGGCCTCACCGGGGTTCGCGTCGCGCTGCGAGGGCTGCTCTACGCGAGCCGTTTTTCCGGTCGGTGCTGTCGTTGTCGTTGCCAAAACAATCCCAATCCCTCTCGGACGCGCTCGACGTCCTCGGCGGTTCCCATGAGTTCGAAGCGGTACAGGTAGGGCACCCCGCATTTGCGCGAGATGACCTCTCCCGCATAGCAGAAGGTGTCGCCGAAGTTCGTATTGCCGGCCGCGATCACCCCGCGCAGCAGGGCGCGGTTGTGCGGGTCGTTGAGGAACTTGGCGACTTGGCGCGGTACGAAGTCCTTGTCGGACCTGTTCGAACCCAGGATGTGCCGACCGCCCCCGTAGGTGGGGACGATCAGCACATAGGGTGCGTCGACGCGCAGCGAGTCCGCGGTATGCAGGGGTATACGAGTCGCCGGGAGGCCCAGCTTCTCGACGAAGCGGTGCGTATTCTCCGAGGCGCTGGAGAAGTAGACCAGCGCGGCCGTCTCGGACACTCCTCGACCCCCTTCCCCCTCGGATGCGGAGGTGGCGTCAGGCCGCCACCGGAGCCAGCGCCTTGATGCGATCGGGACGGAAACCGGACCAGTGCTCGTCACCGGCGACGATGACCGGAGCCTGCAGGTAACCCAGTGCCATCACGTAGTCGCGCGCCTCGGCGTTCTCGGAGATGTCGACGACCCGATAGTCCACCCCGGCCTTGTCGAGCGCCTTGTAGGTGGCATTGCACTGGACGCAAGCGGGCTTGGTGTACACGGTGACGGTCATATGTCTCCCTCTCTCGTCCAACAGCCGGTGATCCGTAGCAGTGCCGGTGCGCGTCGAAACGGCGGCCTACGCCGTTGCCGCGCAAACTCCCGGAACCGTCGGCGAACACACTGTTCGAGCCGGTTCCCCCCGGTCGCGGAGGGTGATTCGTTCTCCCGATCTCGGGTACCGAAGACACTACACCTAGTGTCCGACAGTTGAAAACAACACGAGATGTTGCGAGTCACAGTGATGGAATTCCACGGCCGTAAGTACCAGGACAGTCAATTCGCTCGCCGATAAATGTGTGATGTAGATCACAAAATCTGAGTTGAGTTCCTTTTCAGCAAACTCAGAAGACAACGTCTGTCACACCAGTCGCCGACACCTCAGCAGACCCTGGAGCACCATACAGAAACCACCCCGGCACACAGCGGAGGGCCGCCTCCACCACAGCCGGTCGAGACGGCCCTCCGCAGGGGGCCTCGAGATCGAAATCAGGCCGATACGAGCTCTTCCCGCGCGGCGTCGACCAGCACCCGCAGCGCGTCGGCGATCTCCTGGCGCGCCTCGGCATCCTCGCTGGGATGGGCCGTGGCGAAACGCTCGCCGATGGCGGCGAAGTGCAGATGAGCCGCCTCGACCACCTTGCCACCGGCGACACCGACCGCCTTGACCGCGTCACCGTGCGCCCACTTGGCCGCGTTCCGACTGATGGAGGCACTCACCACGGCGACCGGCTTGTCCTTGATGGCGCCGGCTCCGAACGGCCGCGACAGCCAGTCGACGGCGTTCTTCAGCACACCCGGCAGGGTGCCGTTGTACTCGGGAGTCACCAGCAACAGACCGTCGGCCGCCGCGACGGCCTGCCGCAACGCCTCCGCGGGCGCGGGCACCGCGCCTGGTACATCGGTGTCCTCGTTGTAGAAAGGAATATCGGCCAGGCCGTCATAGATGACCACCTCCACACCCTCCGGGGCGGTCCACACGGCGGTCTCGGCCAACCGCCGATTGACGGAGGCGGCCCGAAGGCTTCCGACGAGTGCGAGGATACGAGTCTGGCTCATGGTTACTCCTGAGGTGCCGAGTCTGATCTACTTTCAGGTCATGCACAGTAACCGGACCGCGGTCCGTGTCTATTCCCCAGAGGTGGTGTACGAGTTCCGTGAGCTACGACACATCCCCGGCCGGCCCCTCGGCCCAACCGGCGCGACGACCCGCCCCACCGCAGCCCTCCACCGGCACCACGCCGACGATCGGTAGGCCACTGCCCGGGACCGCCGCACCCACCGAGCGCGCCGACGCCGCGCGCAACCGGCAACTGCTGCTCGACGCCGCCCAAGAGCTGGTGCGCGAAAGCGGTCCGGCCTGCCTGACCATGGACGCCCTGGCCAAACGGGCCGGCGTCGGCAAGGGTACGGTCTTCCGCCGCTTCGGCAACCGCACCGGACTCATGATGGCCCTGCTGGACCATTCCGAGCGCAAGATACAGGAAGCGTTCATCTTCGGCCCGCCACCCCTGGGACCGGGAGCGACACCGGTGGAGCGACTGGTCGCCTTCGGCCGGGCCCGGCTGCTCGATATCGAGGTCGAGGGCGAACTGTACCGGGCCGCGGAAACGGGCCCGGCCGACGAACGCTACAGCGGAGCACCGTATCTCGTGCACAAAACCCATGTGTCCATGCTGCTGCGGCAGGCCGGCACACCAGGCGAGGTAGCCCTGATCGCCGACGCCCTGCTGGGCACACTCTCCGCCGGCCTCGTCCTGCATCAGCTCCGCGCACTCGGCTACACCCGACAGCAGATCGGCGACAACTGGGAAGCCCTGGTTCGCCGTATCGCCGGTCCCGGCCCCCAGTAGAGTGAACGGGCATGGGGAACCTGCGTGAACAGATCATCGCCGAACTGGGTGTCGTGCCCGATATCGAGCCGAAGGCCGAGGTCCG
Source organism: Nocardia brevicatena NBRC 12119 (assembly GCF_000308495.1). Lineage (GTDB taxonomy): Bacteria > Actinomycetota > Actinomycetes > Mycobacteriales > Mycobacteriaceae > Nocardia > Nocardia brevicatena. The sequence goes on from NZ_BAFU01000068.1 coordinate 23,218, forward strand.
GCGCCGGGTCGACTTCCTGAAGGACTTCCTGCGCTCCGCTTCCGCACAAGGTTTCGTTCTCGGTATCAGCGGCGGCCAGGACAGCGCGCTGGCCGGTCGGCTGTGCCAGTTGGCCGTCGAGGAACTGCGCGCCGAGGGCACCGAGGCGACCTTCGTCGCGGTGCGCCTGCCCTACGGCGTGCAGGCGGACGAGGCCGATGCGCGTACCGCCATGAAATTCATTGCGCCGCAACGGTCGACCGTGGTCAATGTCCGCCCCGGCGCCAACGCCGTGGCCGCGGAGGTGGCCTCGGCGCTGAACGTGACCAAACTCCGCGATTTCGTCCGCGGCAATATCAAGGCCCGCGAACGCATGGTGATCCAGTACGCCATCGCCGGCCAGGAGAACCTGCTGGTCGTCGGCACCGACCACGCCGCGGAGGCGGTCACCGGCTTCTTCACCAAATACGGTGACGGCGGTGTCGACCTCACCCCCCTGAGCGGCCTGACCAAACGCCAGGGCGCCGCCCTCCTGCAGGAATTGGGCGCCCCCTCCACCATCTGGTCCAAGGTACCGACCGCCGACCTGGAGGACGACCGTCCGGCGCTGCCGGACGAAGAGGCCCTGGGCCTGCGATACAGCGAGATCGACGACTACCTCGAGGGCAAGGAGGTCACCGCCGAGGTGGCCGAGAAGGTCGAGTCCGTCTACCTGGCCACCCGGCACAAGCGCACCGTCCCCATCTCCCCGCTCGACGACTGGTGGCGCTGAACGGTCAGCGCTATCGGCACCCGGCCCCGGCGGACCCGATCGATACCTTCGCGGCCGGTTCAGCCTCCCGCGAAGGGCGGAAGCACATCGACTCGCGGCCCCAGCGCGGCCCCGGTGTCCCGGGTGAGCTCGTCACCGACGAGATAGGCACAGACGGACAGCATCTTGTCCAGATCCGGGCCGTAGTCGGCGAGCAGTCGGGCACGCAGGTCGGCGACAGTGGAGCCGGGGGGCAGATCGAAGGTTTCGGTGTCCTTGCCGACGGCGTCGGCGATGGCCGCGAAATAGCGGATCTCAACCACCGATGGCTCCCATCGTGCGTTCCGGTGGAACGAAGTCCGCGGCATCGATACCGTGACCCGCCCATTTCTGCCACATGGCGCCACGCCACAGCTCGGCCAGTTCGGCGTCGCCGGCGCCGGAACGCAGAGCCTGGCGCAGGTCGAACTCCTCGTCGCTGAACAGACAGGAGCGCAACATACCGTCGGCGGTGAGCCGAGTACGGTCGCAGCTGTCGCAGAATTTGCGGGTCACCGAGGCGATGATGCCGACCGTGGCCGGACCGCCGTCGACCAGCCAGGTCTCCGCGGGCGCGGCGGGATCGCTGCGCCCGAGTTCGGTGAGCTCGTAACAAGAGCCGAGAACATCGAGCAGTTCGGCGGCGGTCACCATGTTCGCCCGCGCCCACTCGTGGTCGGCGTCGAGGGGCATCTCCTCGATGAACCGCAGTTCGCAGCCCTCGTCCAGGCACCAGCGCAGCAGATCGGGCACACCGGCCAGGGTGGACCGCATGAGTACCGCGTTCACCTTCACCGGGGCCAGGCCGGCGCGTACGGCGGCCCGGATACCGGCCAGTACCGAATCCAGACGATCACGGCGGGTGAGGCGGGCGAAACCGACGCGATCGACGGTGTCGAGAGAGATATTGACCCGGCGCAAACCGGCCTCGGCCAAGGCACGGGCACGGTGCTCCAGCCCGATCCCATTGGACGTCATGGCCAACGGGACATCCGGTACCACCTCATGGCAGCCGGCGATGATCTGTTCCAGATCCCGTCGCATCAGCGGTTCCCCACCGGTGAACCGCACCTCGTGGACACCGAGCTCACGCACCGCCAGAGCGACCAACCGTACGATCTCCTCGGCGGTCAGCAACTCATCGCGCGGAATATCGGGCAGCCCCTCCTCGGGCATGCAGTAGGTGCAGCGCAGCGAACACTTCTCGGTGATGGACACCCGCAGATCCCGTGCGATACGGCCGAAGCGGTCCACCAACAGCGGTGTTTCCGGGCGTCCGTCGAGCGAGGGACGCCCGGAGCGCACGGTGGGAATCCCCATATCGACCAGCGACACGCCTCCATTATGACGGGAGGTGTCCAATTGCGCCGCCTTCGACGGGGCGGGTCGGGGACCTCGTTACCCCAGGTCTTCCCTCCGTGGCGCCGCCGGCGCGACGGCGCTCCGGTCGGTCCGGACCCGGGCGGAACCCGAATCGAGGCGCGGCCGGTCCGGGCGGGACGACTCGCCGGGTCGGTGGGCGTGTGGTGCGGAAACGGCGGTATCCGGCGTGACGGCGGCCATTAGGCTGAGTGCATGTGTTCTCGGCGTTGGACGGGCGGTTCCGCCGCCCCTCCGTGGTCACACGAAGCCACCTCGTCCGGAGCCGGTGACCGGTCGCCGGCCGTCCGCTCGGTCGACGAGTACCGCGACTGCATCGAACAGCTGTTACGCCCACTCGCCGCTCGACCGGTCGAAACGGTGCCGGTGCCCGCCGCATTGGGCCGGCAGGCGGCCGACGAGGTGCGGGCGCCGATCGATCTGCCGGTTTTCCGCAATTCGGCCATGGACGGCTACGCGGTGCGGGCACAGGACGTGGTGGACGTGCCGGTGACGCTGCCGCCGGCGGGTGTCGTGGCGGCGGGCGATCCCGCCCCGCCGCCGCTGGCGCCCGGCACGGCGCGCAAGGTGATGACGGGGGCTCCCGTTCCCTCGGGCGCCGACTGTGTGATCCCGGTGGAGGACACCCGGATGCGCGGCGGCGGGGTGATGATCGAGCGGGGCCGCGAAGCCGGGGCGTTCATCCGCGAACCCGGCACCGATATCCGGGCCGGGGCACCACTGATCGCCGCGGGGACCACCCTGACCCCGCGACATATCGCCGCCTTGGCGGCGGTGGGTGTATCGCATGTGCGGGTTTTCGAACCGGTACGGGCGGCGGTCATCACCACCGGTGACGAACTCGTCCCCGCGGGCAGTCCGCTGGGCCCCGGCCAGATCTACGACTCCAACGGAATCGCCCTGGCCGCGGCGCTGACCGCCAACGGTGTGACCGTCATCGGCGTCGAGCACAGCAGCGACGACCCCGCCGTGTTCCAGCGTCTGCTCGCCGAGACCACCGTCACAGCGGATCTGGTGTTCACCTCGGGTGGGGTATCCAAGGGGGATTTCGAAGTGGTCCGGGAGGTGCTGGGACCGCTGGGCGGGTGGTTCGGGCCCGTGGCGGTGCAGCCCGGCGGACCACAGGGGCTCACCGTGGTCGACGGGGTACCCGTGCTGAGTTTTCCCGGTAATCCGGTCAGCACCCTGGTGTCGTTCGAGGTGTTCGCCCGACCGATTCTGCGCCGGCTGATGGGTTTGCCCGCGGTGGAGACATTCGAGGTGCCACTACTGTCGGCGGTCCGTTCCCCGGAGAGCCGGCGCCAGTTCCTGCGCGGCCGGTTGACGCACGGCGCGGGGCGCACCCGGGCGGTAGAGGTGGTGTCGGGGCCGGGTTCGCATCTGGTGGCGAGCATGGCCGCCGCGGATGTGCTGATCGATGTCCCGGAACGGGTCACCGAACTACCGGTCGGCGCCACTGTGCGAGTGTGGACGCTGTGAGCGAGTTGTCGCATGTGGACTCCGACGGCCGCGCCCGCATGGTGGACGTGAGCGGTAAAACCGACACCACCCGGGTCGCCGTCGCGGCCGGTGAGCTGCGTACCACCGCCGAAGTGGTGACACTGGTACGCGCGGACGACATGCCCAAGGCCGATGTGCTGGCCACCGCCCGGATCGCCGGTATCTCCGGGGGGAAGAAGACCTCCGAGTTGATCCCGCTGTGCCACCAGTTGGCACTGTCGTCGGTGAAGGTCGAGTTCGGTTTCACCGAGAACACGATCACCATCGAGGCCACCGCGAAGACCAAGGGCCCCACCGGGGTGGAGATGGAGGCGCTCACCGCCGTCGCCGTGGCCGGACTCACCCTGCACGACATGGTGAAAGCGGTCGATCCCGCCGCGACCCTCGACGGTGTCCGACTGCTCACCAAGGAGGGCGGCAAGCGGGGGCGCTGGACCAGACCGGAGGCCGACGAGCCCGGCCGGGCCCATGTCGACGAACGCTCCGGTGACACGCAGGCCGTACCGCAGCGGCTCGGCGACCCGACGGCCGAGTCGGCCGCGAGCGCCGGCGCCGCCCCCGACACCCGGCGCGGCGACAAGGGCTCCGCGGTGGTGCTCGTCTCCTCCACCGGCGCCGCGGCGGGCACCCGCACCGATACCACCGGCCCGCATCTCGTGCGCTGGCTGGCCGGCCTGGGCTATGCGGTGCGCGGCCCGCTCGTATACGCCGACGCCGATATCGCGGCGGGATTGGCGGAGGCCCTGCGGACGCGCCCGGATCTGGTCGTCACCACCGGCGGTACCGGCGCCTCACCCACCGACCGCACCCCGGAGGCCACACTCGCCGTCCTGGACCGGGAACTGCCCGGGGTGGCCGAGGCGATCCGGCAGCGCGGGACCGCGAAGTTCCCCTTGGCCGCGTTGAGCCGTGGGGTGGCCGGATTGGCCGGACACTCGGTCGTGGTGAACCTGCCCGGTTCCCCCGGTGGGGTGCGCGACGGTATCGCGGTGCTGGAACCTCTGCTCGGCCACCTGCTCGAGCAGGTGGCCGGCGCCGGCGGACACGAGGGTTCCGACTCCGGGAACGGAAACGGTCATGTCTGAGATACGAACCGAAACAACGACCGAGCCGGTCCGGATCGCCCGGATCAGCACGGAACCGCTCGACCCGACCGTGGTCGACCGTGCGGTCCACGGCCCCCACTACGGCGCGGTGGTGTTGTTCACCGGCGTGGTACGCGATCACGACGGCGGTCAGGCGGTATCGGCGTTGGAATATTCGGCCCATCCCGAGGCCGAACGGTTCCTCCACCGCTGTTGCGCGGAGGTCGCCGCGGCGACGGGACTGCCGGTGGCCGCGATGCACCGGATCGGCAAGCTGGCGGTGGGCGATCTGGCGATCGTCACGGCCGTCGCGGCCGCGCACCGCGCCGAGGCCTTCGACGCCTGTTCGATGCTGGTGGACCGGATCAAACACGAAGTGCCGATCTGGAAGCGTCAGCTGTTCGCCGACGGTATGTCGGAGTGGGTCAACGCCTGCGGCTGATCCTCCGGCTCCACCCGGGGCACGGCCGGTTCCGGCACATACCGCCATACACCGAGCAGGCCCTGCTCGTCCGGCGGTTCGGCGTCCGTGTGCACCGTGGCACGCAGCCGCTCGAGCGCGGCCTCCGTGTCCAGACCGGCGCCGATGAGCACCAGTTCGCTCACCCCCGACACCCCGGGGGCGGGGCGATCCGGTTCGAAGGTGATGGCCCGGCCGACCTGGTGCAGGACGAACCGGCACGCGCTTCCCGGCACGGCGAAGGTGACAAAACCCTTGGCGCGGAAGAGTCCGGCGGGCGGGTCCTCGAGCACACCGAGCAGGCGGCGCGGGTCCAGGGCCGTCGTACTGCGGAACGAGACGCTGGTGTAGTCGTCGTGCAGGTGCCGGTGTTCGTGGTCGGGGTGGTCGGGTTCGGCCAGGAGTTCGTCGAAACTCAACTGTTCGGCGATCCGCGGGGCCGCGCGCCGCGCCGGGTCGAACAGCAGGCCGGGCTCGATCCGCCCCTGGGTCGTGGTATAGACCGGCACACCGGCCGCGAGGCCGCGGATCTCGGCGCGCAGGGCGGTCAGGTCGGCCTCGCTCACCCGGTCGGCCTTGTTCACCACCACCAGATCGGCGAGCCGCAGATGGTCGGCCAGTTCGGGATGCCGGGCCCGGCTGTCGGGGAACAGTTCGGCATCGACCACCTCCAGCAGCCCGCCGTACCGGATGCGCGGATTGTCGCTGCCGATCACCATCCGGATCAGGTTGCGCGGTTCGGCCAGTCCACTGGCCTCCAGCACGATCACATCGATCCGCTGCCGTGGTTCGGCGAGGCGGGTGAACAGTTCATCCAGTTCGGACACGTCCACCGCACAGCAGACGCAGCCGTTGCCGAGCGAGACCATGGCGTCGACCTGCCCGGCGACCAACATGGAATCGATGGCGATGGCGCCGAAATCATTGACCACCACCCCGATGCGGGTGCCGCGGTTGTTGTGCAGCAGCCGGTTGAGCAGTGTCGTCTTACCCGCTCCGAGAAAACCGGCCACGATGATCACAGGAATCCGATCGGCCACCTGCGCCACCCTACCGATTACGTTCCCACAAGAGAATTCTGGCGATTTTCCGAAAACCGGTGAGCCGTTCTGGTAAGTGTGCCAGGGAGGTTCGGGGGATCTCATCGCGTTGAGCAATACCGAGGAGAACATCGAATGCGTGCAAGCACGTTGCTCGCCGCCGCTGCGCTGATATCGGCGGCAACCGTGCTGGGCAGCGGTATCGCGGCGGCACAACCCGCTGATTCCATACCGCGCGACGGCGTCTATCTGGTGGGGGTGGATATTCTGCCCGGAACCTACGAGGCCCCGGGGTCTCCCGATCCGGCCCGCAGCTGCGATTGGCGCAGACTGTGGAAAGTCGAGGGCGACGCCACGAATATGCACCACATCATCGATAACAACTACACGAAGAATCGTCCGGTGCGGGTGACCATCAAACCGTCCGATATCGGCTTCCGAACCGTCGGCTGCGGCCCCTGGCGGATGATCCCCCGGCCCCCGACCGGTTCCTTCGGCGGCTGAGCCGGGTCACCGCCCCGGCTATTCCCCGGCGAACCCCCGGTCGAGGATGGTCGTACCCCGACCGCTTGCGGGCGAGGTGTCGAACATCCTACGATCCGGCTCGATCTGAATCATGGACAGCGAAGACAGGATCACCGTGCCGAACGCGCAACCGGGACACCGTTTTCCGCGCAGTCGAACACTGCGCAGCCGCTTCCTCGGCGTATCCGTCGCCACGTTCGCCGTGGTGGGCGCGACGATATTGGGTCCGGCACCCGCCTCGGCACAGCCGCAGCCGTGCGCTCCCGCCACCGTGACAACAGCGGTCGCCGCGCGGATTCCACTGCTGGACCGCTCGGACAACGTGGGCCTGGACGCGGCCGGCAACCTGTGGGTGTCGCGGGTTTTCCGTAATGTCGTGGAACGCTACGACCCCGCCGGCAACCTCACCGCCAGCGTTCCGGTGACCTTCCCCGGCGCGATCCGCCCGGGACCGGACGGGATGCTGTATGTGAACTTCGGCAATCTCATCACCAGCGCCCTGCTGCGCACCGGTGGTGTGGTGCGCTTCGATCCGGCCGTGCCGGCACCGGTTCCGGAGGTCTTCGTCGACGGTATCGGGATGACCAACGGCGCCGCCTTCGACCGCGACGGCAATCTGTATGTCACCGACGCCGACGGCGGTATCGTGCGGGTGCGCCGCGACGGCAGTATCGACACCGAATGGACCGCCGCCGCCCCCCAGGCCGCCGGTTTCCACGGCGTCGCGGTCCACGGTGACTCCCTCTACGTGACGGTGCCGTCCGGGCCGGCGGGCCGTGTCCTGCGGCTTCCGATCGCCGACCCCGCGGCCGCGACACCGGTGGCGGACCTGGCGGCGGGCCCCGGCGATGTGGTGTTCGGCCCCGACAATCTGCTCTACGTCACCACCGAGGCCGGTCGACTGGTCCGGGTCGACCCGGCGGGCACCGGCACCTGCGCCATCGACTCCCCCCAGCCGATCACGGCGGTGGCGCTGTCGGCAGGCACGAACCCGGCGGTGTTCGCGGGGACCGAGGGCGGGGACGTCCAGCGGATCCGACTGGGCTGAGCGACGCTCAGCCGACCGCCTCCTTCGGAGCGGACGGCGGTGGGGTGTCGGCGGCCGCGTCGGGAACCTCGGTACCGCGCAGCGACGTCCCCGCGGTCTCGCGCAGGTACAGCCAGGCGGCCAGTCCGATCACCGCCGCACCCACCATGTAGAAGGCCGGGAACAGACTCCAGCCGGTCTGCTCGATAACCGCCTCGTTCACCAGCGGTGCCGTGCCGCCGAACGCGGCGGTCGAGATGTTGTAGCCCAACGCGAACCCGGCATAGCGCACATGGGTCGGGAAGACCGCGGGGAACGTCGCGCTGATGGTGGACAGCTGCGGCACGTACAGCAGTCCGAGCACGACGAAGCCGATGACGGCCCACACGGTCCCCCGCCCCATCAGCCAGTACATCGGCACGGCCAGCGCCATCAGGCCCACCAGCGAGAACAGCCACATCGGACGGCGGCCGACGCGATCGGACAGCCGGCCGAAGAACGGTACGCACAGCATCATCGCCAACTGGCCGATCAGCATCATGGCCGTGGTGGTGGACTCGCCGAGACCGATCGTGTTCCGCAGGTAGGTCGGCTGGTAGGTGAGCAGCGTGTAGTTGGCGACGTTCAGCGCCACCACCAGACCTCCGAGCGTCAGCAGTTCCCGCCGGTAGGTGACGAGAACCTCGCGCAGCCCGCCCGGCGGATGCGCTTCCTCGTTCACCTCGGTGAACACCGGCGACTCGTCCAACTTGCTCCGCAGGTACAGCCCGATCAGACCCAGCGGAATGGCGAACAGGAACGGGATACGCCAGCCCCAGTCGTGCATATCGTCGGTTCCGACGAGCAGCTGGCAGCCCAACACCACCGCGGAGCCGCCGACGAACCCACCGAGGGTGCCGAACTCCAGGAAGCTGCCGAGGAAACCGCGGCGGCGGTCGGAGGCGCATTCGGCGAGGTAGGTGGCGGCGCCGCCGTATTCGCCGCCGGTGGAGAAGCCCTGGACCACCCGCAGCAGGATGAGCAGCACCGGCGCGAGCACCCCGACCTGGGCATGGGTCGGCAGTATTCCGATCAGACCGGTGGCGGCGGCCATCAGCAGGATCGTCGTCGCCAGGACGGTCTTGCGACCGACCCGGTCGCCCAGCGGACCCCAGACCATGCCGCCGAGCGGGCGCAGCACGAACGAGACGGCGAAGCCGAGCATGGTGCCCAGGGTGCCGAGCTCACCGGGGAAGAAGGCATCGGTGAGGTAGGTGGCGGTGGCGGCGTAGACACCGTAGTCGAACCATTCGGTGGCGTTGCCCATGGCGGACGCGGCAACCGATTTGCGAACCTGCGATGTGTTCGGCTGTGGGCGGTCGGTCACGACGATGTCCTCTCCACGCGCCGAATCGCCCCGCCCGACCGGCATCGATCCACTGTGCGCTGCCTCGATACGTTCTGTCTACCGGAGTTCTCTTTCCCGGCGGGCAGGGACACGAAACAAAGCGGCACGTCGGCGAACGGTCGGGGTGGTGGGAACAGACACCGTGACCAGCGAATCCTCCGCGAATGTGAGTGCGCTCACGAGGAGTGGGGAACAGACCGCGCATCCGGTGGTCCGCGGCCGGTTTCCCGACCACGGATCACCGGCGTCGCATCAGTTGGCCTCCCCCTTACCGGCCGCGCGCTCCGCCGGTTCTGGACGGCGACCGTTGATCTGCACCAGCGGCAACCGCAGGGCCGCGGGCGCGGTGTCCGGCACCACCGGGGCCACGGGGGCCACGGGGTCTGTGCGGCGGTATTCGGTACCGAGCGGCGGGCGGGGATCGGCCTGGCCCTTGTTGGGCCAGAGGGCGACCGCGCGTTCGGCCTGGGCGGTGATGGTCAACGACGGGTTCACCCCCAGATTGGCGGAGATGGTGGACCCGTCGATCACGTGCAGGCCGGGGTGTCCGTAGAGCCGGTGGTAGGGGTCGACCACGCCGGTCTCCGAGCTGTCGCCGATCACACAGCCGCCGATGAAATGCCCGGTCATCGGGATATTGAAGATACTGCTGGTGGCGCCGGTCGGTATGCCGTCGATCTTGGCGGCCACCCGGCGACCGACCTCGTGACCGGCGGGGATCCAGGTCGGGTTCGGGGCGCCCTCACCTTGTCTGGTCGTCATCCTGCGACCGAACAGGCCGCGTGTGGTGTAGGTGGTGATGGAGTTGTCCAGCGACTGCATCACCAGCAGGCCGATCATCTGTTCCGACCAGTGCCGCGGATTGTGCATATGGGCCAGGTCGCGGCGGTTGCGCCACAGTTCCTTCAACCACAGTCCGCGCTTGGACATGCCTTCTTGTTCGTCGACCATGACGGTGCCGATCAGCGCGATCGCATTACTGCCCTTGCCGTAGCGCACCGGCTCGATATGGGTGTCGTCATCGGGGTGGATCGAGGAGGTGATGGCCACGCCCTTGGTGAAGTCGTTGTCCTTGTCACGACTGCGGATGGAGAGCAGTTCCTCGGAGTTCGTGCGCGAGAGGTAGCCGAGCCAACCGGAGATATTCGGCAAGGAACCCTTATCGCGCAGGGCGTGCAGCAACCGTTGGGTGCCGAGGGACGCGGCGGAGAAAACCACCTGTTCGGCGGTGAACACCCGACGCCGTTTGCACATCCATCGACCGGTGCGGACGGTTTCCACCGCGTACCCGCCGCCGGGCAGCGGCCGCACGTCGGTGACCGTGGTCAACGGGTGCACGGTCGCACCGGCCTGCTCGGCCAGGTAGAGATAGTTCTTGACCAGGGTGTTCTTGGCGTTGTGACGGCAGCCGGTCATACATTCGCCGCAGTGGGTGCAGGTACGGCGGTCCGGGCCGGCCCCGCCGAAGAACGGGTCGGGGACGTCCTCACCGGGACGCGCGCCCGGTCCGCCGAAGAACACGCCGACCGGGGTGCGCTGGTACGAGTCGGCCACACCCATGTCCTCGGCCACCTCGCGCAGCACCCGATCGGTGGGAGTGGTGGCCGGGTTGGTGGTCACACCCAACATGCGTTTGGCCTGGTCGTAGTAGGGGGCGAGTTCGTCCTTCCAGTCGGTGATATGCGCCCACTGGCGGTCGTGGAAGAATTTGTCCGGAGGTTCGTAGAGGGTGTTCGCGTAGACCAGCGATCCGCCACCCACCCCGGCGCCGGCCATGATGAAGGTGTCCTTCAGCAGGGTGAGGCGCTGGATGCCGTAGCAGCCGAGCCAGGGCGCCCACAGATATTTACCGGCGCGCCAGGATGTCTTGGCGAATTCGTGGTCGGCGAACCGCCGTCCGGCTTCCACCACGCCGACCCGGTACCCCTTCTCGGTCAGGCGCAGCGCGCTCACACTACCGCCGAATCCGGAGCCGACGATGAGCACGTCGTAGTCGTAGGTCGTCTGGTCGGGCCCGGCGCCGATGCCGGTGTCCGAGGAAGGGCTGGAGGGCATACGCAGAGGCTATGGGGTGTGAGCCCGTCGACAGGACACACCAACGGACACGAAATCGACACTTTCGGCCAATCTGGTCACCGTCCCGGGCGATACCGCCGGCTTTCCGCCCCGACCGGCGGTCCCGACCACACCGACGGCGCCGGAGAACCGAACAGACATCAGGGTTTCACCGTCGGGTCATGCCGGCGTACCGCGGGTGACCGGTACGCCGGCATGCCGGATCGGCCGGGTGCCCTATTGATTCGCGAAGCACACGACGAACTTGCGCTCGTCGTAGACGAATCCGCGATCGGCCGACGGACAGGTTTCCACCGAGACGGTGTTGCGCAGCACACTGAGCACCCGCACGGCACCAGGGGCGCAGGCGATCCGGGTGGGGTGATCACCGTCGAGGCTCATACAGCTGCCGACGACCCAGTCGATATCCAGGCACAGCGTCTCCTCCCCGACGCGGTGCGTGGAGTCGGTGTCCCCCGGGCACTGCCCCTTACCGACCACCTGGTAGCGGGATTCCGCGCTACCGCAGGACACCGGGGCGATCTCGGGCCCGCCGAGGTCACCGATACACTGCCCGACCTCCACCTTCTTCTTCGGCGCCTCCTTGGCTTCCTTGTTGTCCAGAGACGGTGCCTTTTCGGTGGTGGTGGTGGTCGTTGTGGTGGTGTCGGCGAGAGCCGGCGGCGCGCCCTGCACGACCGGCGGCGGCTGAATCGGAACCGACGTGTCGACCGATGCGCCGGTGGTGCCGGAGGCGGGCAGGGCGCTGCGGCCGTCCGAGGAGGACTCGGTTGCGGCCAGCAGTGTCACCACACCGATCGCCAGGATGATCGACGTGACGACCGCCGCCGTGACGACCGCCAACCCGATCACGACGAAACGGGAACGACGAGCCCGGGGCGACGGTGACGCCTGCGCCGGCTCCTGGGTTTCGGACGATGTATCGGTCACGGCTCGCCGCGGAGAACCGCCATGACGGCGTCGATGAAGGGCTGTCCACCCATGATGTACCCACCGGCGACGGCACCGACGATCAGCCCGATGGGCCCGGTGATGATGCTGAGGAAGCCGAGGCCGATCAGCGCGCCGAGCAGACCACCCACGATGGCGCCGACCGCGACACCGACGACGTTCTTCTGCAGTTCGTTGGTGAGCTGCGACATGGAGCCGACTTCCCGCATCTCACCGATTTCCTCGGCGGTCACGGTGGGGGTGAGCTCCAGTTCGCGGCCGTCGTCGCTGATCTCGTGTGCGACGGCGACCTCGCTGCCGGAGACCTCGTAGGTCAGCGGCACCTCGGCGACGACCTCACCGTTGTCGGCCTTCAGAATCGCGCGTTCACCGTCGGGGGCGAGTTCGAAGCGGCCGGCTTCGACGGCGGTGGTGATGGTACCGGTCTTCTGGTCGACGGTGGTCTCGTAGTCGACCCCCTTCTCGACGCCTTCGGTCCGGAGCTGCTCGGTTGGTGCCGGCGCCGGATCGGCGTGCACAGTACCGGCGGCGACCCCCAGAGCAGCGATGGTCAGAAGAGCAGTGGCAGCGAAAGTGCCGAACTTCATTACCTTCAGTTCCTTACTCATATGAAACCGGCTTGCGGGGCCGGACGACGTGCAATCCTACGTCGCGCACAGACCTTACCCAGTATTGGAAAGAATTGGGCAACTTAAAATTTGAAGGAATTTCTCTCATTGAAAATGAGTGACGAAACAAAAGCGCTGATCAGCGCTACCGCCGGCGAATGCCGACTTATCCGACTTCACGATCGTGTATACACCCGCGATCCGCTTCCCGCGCATTTCCGTCCGACCCATGAGAACGTGACATCGATCACGGCGAGTAGCGTTCCGCCCCGATAAATCGGGCAGGACGGGCACAATGTCCGGTTTCGGCGCCGCCCGGGTGAGCGCAGCCGGCACGCCCCGGGCCCTATACCTTCGAATGGGGTATCGGGCACGGCCTCCCGTCGACACGCCGTCCGCTACCCGGCCCCACCGCGCCCGCCGGGCCCGCACCGCGGAACCGGCCGACCGCATCTCCCTATCGGCCCACGGACCCGCCCATCGCACAGTGGCTCCCCGGGCCCGATCTTTATGATCCGCTCGCCTTCGGACAGGCCCACCCGCAACCGGGCCGACGCGACGGGCCATCATGCTCTCCCGGGATGCCGTGCCGATCACGAACCCGATACCGGTGCGTGGGCCGACTCATGACAACGAGTATCCGTGCTCGACGAAACACGTACGCGCGCAGCGGTATCCGGCAGGGTCGGCGCCGGAGAAAACCAGAGGAGATCCCGCCGGACAGTGCAGTGTGATACACGGGAGGGCGGGCCGGAGCGGATCGGTTATCTCGAGCGGTTGTCTCCTCCGGGAGATCGCGGGTTCGAATCCGCCGGGACGCGTGCGCGTTCCGTGGTCGAGCGGCCCGAGACGGCCGAAACATCGGTCGGACCATCACGACCGCTCTCCTCCGACACCCTGTGACGGCGAAGACGGGCCGAACGAGATGAGCGGCGCCGGCGCCACGGGAAATTCTTCCCGGCTTTGATATGTTGGCGGGTGTGGAGCCCGGCAGGAGGGCTCGCGGACGAGGGAGCAGTACCCGCATCGCGACAAGACTGACTCGAAGGAGTCGGTCATGGCTTGGTTGATCTTGATCGCGGCGGGCGTCCTGGAAGCGGTGTGGGCCGCCGCGCTGTCCGCATCCGAGGGTTTTCGACGCTGGAAGCCCGCCATCGTGTTCGTGGTCGCGCTCGTCCTCAGTATGGCCGGTCTGGCCTGGGCGATGACCGGTCTACCACCCGGCACCGCCTATGCGGTGTGGGTGGGTATCGGCGCCACGCTCACCGTGTTGTGGGCCATCGCCACCGGTCGCGAACCCGCGAGCGGGATACGGATGCTGCTGCTGTTGCTGCTCATCGCCTCGATCGTCGGGCTGAAGGTGGTGAGCTGACCATGCCGTGGCTCATTCTGCTGGCCAGCGCGGTCTGCGAGGCCGTCTGGGCGACCGCCCTGGGCATATCCGACGGGTTGACCGAGCCGGTCGCGGCCGTCGTGTTCGTTCTGGCCTTGGCGGCGAGCATGGTCGGCCTGGGACGCGCGGTCGAACATATCCCGATCGGCAGCGCCTATGCCGTGTGGACCGGTGTCGGTGCGGCGCTGACCGTCGGCTACGCCATGCTCACCGGCACCGAGAGTGTCACACTCGGCAAGCTCGTGTGCATCGTCGGCATTATCGCGGCGGTCGCGGGACTCGAGCTGATACCCGACAAACGTTCCGAGCGGTAGTCCCATCGCCGGCGAGCCACCGCGCGTCCCGGCGCCGAGCCGGGCGGGGTGGCTCACCGGCCGACGCATCCGAAAGGTCCGGAATTCACCGAAGGATGATCGGCACCAGGTACCGCCGGGCGAAATCGTCCATCTCCGCCGCCGTTTCGAGTTGCACCGCGGCACCGGGGGTGAGGATGAACGAGTGCACCACACGGCAGACGACCTCCATGCGTGCGGTCATATCCGGGAGCTCGGACAGCAGGCCGCGTTGGACGGCGTGCTCCAGCGCGGCCACGGATGTCGCGACGCACATCGCGAAGACCTCCGAGCCCTCGGTGGTGAGTTTCGCGACGACCCGTTCGGGGTCGATCGTCAGCATCCGCTGCACCAAGGGATGGTCCCGCCACCGGGACAGGACGGTGACGAAGATATCGGCGACCAGATCGGCCACGTTCTCGTGCCGGTCGGCCAGTTGTGCCACCTCGGCGAGTACCGAGCCGACCTCACGGTTCACCACGGCCTGCACCAGGTCGTCCCGAGAACCCACCCGCCGGTATACGGTGACCCGGTCCACGCCCGCCTGGCGCGCCACGTCCTCGATGGTCGTCTTCTTCACACCGACTCGTTCGAACTGCACCAGGGCCGCGTCCAGGATGCGTGATTCGATGCTTTCGTCCCCGCCTTTCGGGTTCACTGAGGTGGTCGATGCGGCCGTCACGGTTCCAAACCTAGCAAATCGAGGGCCACCTGCAACATTCTTGAACTAAATGTTGCTACAACATTGCAATATGATTTGTTGCTTTGTAAGGTCGGGTCATGGCTGAGACGGCTGACCCGACGCGGAGCACCTACCGCGACGAAGCACACGCGATCAATCCGCGGGACGTGCACTTCGACTTCGACACCGTTCCGCTGCACTACATCCCCGGCGAGGTCCTCGCCACCCATATCGTCAACGTGATGCATCTGGTCCTTCCGGAGGGCGAGCGGGCCATGGCCCGCTGCCTCGCGGAAGCACTGCCCCACATCGACGACGAGCGACTGCGAGAGGAAGTACAGGGCTTCATCGGCCAGGAGGCCATGCACGCCGACAGCCACGAAGCCGCCCGCAAGCGCCTGCAGGCCCTAGGGCTGGACGTGGACTCGTATGTATCGAAGGTGGCCTGGCTCGTCGACCGTGTCCTCGGCGACCACGGCCTCACCGGCCGAGCCGAAAGGGAATGGCTCAAAGAGCGACTCGGGCTCTTCGCCGGAATGGAACACTTCACCGCCGTTCTCGGCGAATGGCTGCTCAACGCGAACATTCTGGAAGAGAAGGGCATGCACCCGGCCATGCTCGACCTGGTCCGCTGGCACGGCGCCGAAGAGGTCGAGCACCGCAGCGTCGTCTACGACGCGTACATGTATGTCGACGGCGGCTACGCACGCCGGGCCCGCACCGCGCTGCTCGCGAGCGCCACCCTGCTGCCGCTGTTCATCCTGTCCACCGCATACCTGTACCGCAAGGATCCCTCGCCGGACAAAGGACGGTCCTGGGGATTACAGTTCCTCAACGCCACCGCCCGCGGCGTAATCCCCAGCTGGACGGTGTTCTTCACCGAGATGCCGCGTTATCTGCGGCGGAACTTCCATCCATCCCAACTCGGCCCGATGGACAAGGCACTGCGCTACCTGGCTCATTCCCCCGCCGCCCGCGGGGACCGGGACTGAGAGACGGGATCATGGCGACAACAAGGGAGATCAGCCCGCCCCCGGCCCTGCGGATCCTCGACGCGGCCATGGGCGCCTACCGCCGGATCTTCGTCACCGGCCGCACCGCACCGCTGCTATCGCGCTCGAATCCCGTACGCCGCAGCGGTTTCCATCTGAATCTCGTCGTCGACAATATGCGCGACGAAGCCTCGGATGTGCTCTGCTTCACACTCCGCGCGGCGAACGGCGAGCCGCTGCCCACCTGGCGGCCCGGAGCGCATATCGACCTGTTCCTTCCCTCCGGCAGGCAGCGGCAGTACTCGTTGTGCGGAGACCCCGACGACCGGTCACGCTATCGGCTCGCGGTGCGGCGCATCCCCCACGGCGACGGTGGATCGATCGAGATGCACCGTGCCATCCGACGCGGCGATCCGCTGCACGCACGGGGGCCGCGCAATGCGTTCACCTTCGTGGACGCGCCGTCGTACCTGTTCATCGCGGGCGGTATCGGTATCACCCCGATCCTGCCGATGGTGCGGGCGGCGGGCGACCGCGGGCACCTCGTCTATGTCGGCCGGAGCCGGGCGACGATGCCGTTCCTGGGCGAGCTCCCCGACACCGCCGAGATCCGGCCCGACGACGAATACGGCATCCCCGATATCCCCGAGCTGCTCCGGCGCGCCGAACCCGGCGCGGCCGTCTACGTCTGTGGCCCGCCGCCGATGCTCGACGCGGCCCGGCGCAGCATGTTCGCCGTCAATCCGACCGGCTCGCTGCACACCGAACGCTTCTCCGCGGAACCGGTGACCGACGGATCCGAATTCGATCTCACCCTGGCCCGGACCGGTCTCACCATCCGGGTCGGCGCCGACGAGACCACGCTCGCCGCGATCCAACGGGTCATCCCCGACGCCCTCTACTCGTGTCGACAGGGCTTCTGCGGCACCTGTAAAACCGCGGTCCTGGCCGGGGAAGTCGATCACCGGGACCGGACCCTGCCCGGTACCGAACGCGCCGAACACATGCTGCCCTGTGTCTCGCGGGCGGCGGGCGACGAACTCGTGATCGACCTGTAGTACCCCACGGGATCGACCTGCACATCCGATGGAAGGACCCCTCGAAGCATGGCCTCATCGACCGAACACCGGCATATCGTCATCGTCGGAGCCGGTTTCAGCGGTATCGGTCTCGCGACCAAACTGCGCGAGGCGGGTTTCGACGATCTGGTCATCCTCGAGCGAGCCGACGATCTCGGCGGCACCTGGCGCGCCAACACCTACCCCGGCTGCGCCTGCGATGTGCCGTCCCACCTGTACAGCTATTCGTTCGCCCCGAACCCGAACTGGTCGCGCACCTACGGCAAACAGGCCGAGATCCTCGACTATCTCCGTACGGTAGCGGCCAAGTTCGATGTCGTACGCCATATCCGCTACCGCACGGAATTATTGGACGCGCGCTGGGACGAGTCCCGCTCGCTCTGGCGTATCGATACCGACCGCGGCAGGCTTACCGCCGATTTCCTGATCTCGGCCACCGGCCTGTTCGCCGAGGCGAAATACCCGGAACTGCCGGGCCTGGACACGTTCGCGGGCAAAACCTTCCATTCCCTGCACTGGGATCACGACTACGACCTCACCGGCAAACGAGTCGCGGTCATCGGCACCGGTGCCTCCGCGGTGCAGTTCGTCCCGGAGATCCAGCCCCGGGTCGCCGAGCTGGTCGTGTTCCAGCGGTCGGCGCCGTGGATCGTGCCCCGTATGGACCGCCGCACACTGGGTTTGGAACGGCTGCTGCTGCGGCAGTTCCCGGTGGCGGGCAAGGCGATTCGCGGCAGTTGGTTCCTGGCCATCGAGAGCTTCGGCCTGGTGGGGTTCGTCGACAAACGTTTCCGGCATCCGTTCGAACTGCTCGGCAGGCTGCAACTGCTGCGGCAGGTGCGCAATCCGAAGCTGCGACGGGCGCTCACCCCGGACTACATGATCGGCTGCAAACGCGCGATCTTCTCCGATGCCTACCTACCTGCCCTCGACCGACCCAATGTCGAGGTGGTCACCGACGGTATCGCCGAGATCCGGCCGCATTCGATCGTGACCCGGCGCGGCGCCGAATACCCGGTGGACGCGATCATCCACGGGACCGGCTTCTCCTCACTTCCCAGCGCGTTCGAGCGGTTCGTCGGGCGCGACGGCCGGTCGGTCGCCGACCTGTACCGCGAACAGCCACAAAGCTATCTCGGCACCACCCTGGCGGGATTCCCGAACTTCTTCTGCACTCTCGGTCCATTCGGCGCGGCGGGTAACCAGTCCGCCATCTTCATGATCGAATCCCAAATCGCCTATATCGTCGACGCCCTGACCACGGTACGCACCCGGTCGGCCCGCCGACTCGAGGTGAAACCGCGGTTCCAGAAGGCGTTCCTGGCGGAAATGGCACGCCGCAGCACATCCACTGTATGGGTGACCGGCGGCTGTATCGGCTACTACCAGACCCCCAACGGGCGCAATGCCGGCCTCTACCCCAACTGGAGTTTCGAATACCGGCACCGCACCCGCCGTTTCGACACCGAGGCGTACGAGCTGAGCGCCTGACGGGTATCGGGCGCGAGCCGGCACAGGACGGCCACCACCGCCTCGGTGGCATCGGCGGCCGGTCGGTCCTTCAACCGCGCGCGGTCCGGTTCGGCCAACACCGTGTCGAGGACCGGTTCACGGTAGTCGCGGGCGAGTGCGGCGGGCGCCATGGCCGCCGCACGCTCAGGCGGGCGGTCCCGGGGCAGGGGCGATCCGGTCGCCCGACGCGACGGTGAACGCGGCGCCGTGACGGACACCGGAGCGCGGATCGGTGACGTCGTGGAGATAGAACCAGTCCATCCGGGCCCGCGCCTCGGTGACGTCGAGGACACCGTAGCCGTGCGAGTCCAACTCCACATAGCGCAGATGGCGGTTGACACCTCGAAGTGTCTCCTCCACCGCGACCGCGGCCGTGCGCGGCGGCGCCTTCAGCAACTCGCCCGGACCGGCCGAGGTGACCGACGGGACGACGAACTCCGCCCCCACGGTCGGCCCGGTCGGGTAGTGCGCTGCCTCCAACGGCAGGTCCGCCGCCCACGAGGAATGGATATCGCCGGTCAGAAACACCACATCACCTCGGCGGTCGGCGGCGATCGACTCGAACAGGGCGCGACGATCCGCGGTGTAGCCGTCCCATTGGTCGCCGTTGAGGGGCAGTCCGGAACGCGGGATGCCCATGGTCTCGGTGAGCGCCGCGGTGGTCGCCGGATCCAATGGCGGGAACACCAGCGGCGCGATCATCACCGAATTGCCGATCAGGTTCCAGCGCACCGGCGAGGAAGCCAGACCGGCGGTCAGCCATTCCATCTGGGCCCGACCCGTGATGGTGCGCGTCGGATCGTCCGCCGCACGCCACCCCGGGCCGGGGAACGCCTCTTGGTCGCGGTAACTGCGCAGGTCCAGCATCGACAGTTCGGCCAGGGTGCCGAAACGCAGTCTGCGGTAGAGCCGTACCTCGGCGCCGACCCGGGACGCCCGCACCGGCATCCACTCCAGGTACGCCCGCGCCGACCCCGCCCGGCGCACCGACCAGTCGCCCTCGGTCGCCGGATCGTGATTGCCGGCGCCGCCCGACCAGGAGTTGTCCGCCGACTCGTGATCGTCCCAGGTGCAGATGAACGGTACCGAGCTGTGCAGCCGCTGCAGGTCGGGGTCGGTTTTGTACTGTCCGTGCCGAATCCGGTAGTCGGCCAGGGTGATGATCTCGTGCGGCGGCTCGTGCCGGCGCGGCGCCCCGACGCCGGGAGCGTCCTCGTAGAGGTAATCGCCGAGATGCACCACCGCGTACAGGTCCGCGCGGTCGGCCAGGTGCCGGTATGCGGAGAAGTACCCCGCCTCCCAGTTCGAGCAGGACACCACCCCGAAACGCAGCCGCTCCGGGCGGTCGGAATCGGCGGGAGCGGTGCGGGTGCGGCCGACCGGGGAGCTCGCGCCGAGGGCGGTGAACCGATAGAAGTACCAGCGGTCCGGCTCCAGCCCGGTCACATCGACCTTCACGGTGTGGTCGGTCTCGGCCGACGCGCTGACCGAACCGCTCGCGACGACCGAACCGAAGTCCTCCGCGGCGGCGACCTCCCACCGCACCGCCGCGGGTGCGCCGATACCGGAACCGGGGATCGCGTCCTCGGCAACAGTGACCCGCGTCCAGATCACCACCCCGCCGGGCAGCGGGTCCCCGGAGGCGACACCGTGCCGGAACACCGGGCCCTGCGCTCGGGCGGGAGCACCGCTCAACGCGACGGCGGCGGTCGCGGCTGCGCTGCCCTTCAGCAGGGCGCGCCGGGGTATCCATTCCCGGGTCGCGCGAGCCAGATGTGCGGTACCGGCGTCTTCGGTCACGGATGTCCATCCCATCCGATTGGTTCGAGGAAAGCAAACGGCGCTCATATCGTTCGCCGCGCGGCACCACATCGTTCCCGTCGCCGCGGGCGGAGCCTGCGCCGGTCCACGGTGGCCGAACACCTCATCCCGTCGGATAGACGCGAACGGTGCGGATGCGGGCCGAACCGTCCCCCACCGGCGCGAACCGGTGAGCACGCTTCACGCGGACACGATGGCCTGCGGGGCGATTTCCTTGAGTTTCGCGTTGGCCCAGCGCATCTGACGCAGCGTCTGCGGGTGGCAACGCCGGGCGACGGCGAGCAGTTCGCCGTCGCGCAGGGCCTGGGCGGACTGGGCGAGAATCTCCCGGTCCAGCGAGACCCCGGCCGCCATGAGGTGGATACGGCGCAGATCGTGCAGGAGTAGCAGCGAGACATCGTGGTGGCGGCCGAGCAGTTCGCCGCCCTTTTGACGCAACCGCGCGAGCAGGGTGTGATCGTCCGGCGCCTCGGGGTCGAGGCGGCCTTCGCGCTCACCGGTGCCGTGCGAACCGCCACGGTCGTCCGATCCCAGTGGACGGCAAGCGATTTCGACAACCCGTTCCGGCATCGAGGCTCAGATGAGCCCCAGGGCGAGCATCGCGTCGGCCACTCGGATGAAGCCCGCTATATTCGCGCCGACGACGTAGCTGCCCGGGGAACCGTAATCCTCGGCCGTGGACAGGCAGCGGTCGTGGACACTGCGCATGATCTCGGCGAGGCGTTCCTCGGTGTGCTCGAAGGTCCACGAATCCCGGGAGGCGTTCTGCTGCATTTCGAGTGCGCTGGTCGCGACGCCACCGGCGTTCGCCGCTTTGCCGGGCGCGAAGACCACACCGGCATCCGCGAGCACCCGCACCGCCTCCGGAGTGCAGGGCATATTGGCCCCCTCGGCGACGACCCGGCATCCGTTCTTCGCCAAAACGGCGGCATCACGGCCGTTCAGTTCATTCTGGGTGGCGCAGGGCAGCGCGATATCGCACGGAACATCCCAGACGGAGTGGCCGGCGACATAGCGGGTTGCCCCACCGCGCTCATCGGCATAAACGGAGATGCGCTCCCGGCGCGTTTCCTTGATGTCCTTGAGCAGTTCCAGGTCGATACCTTTGCCGTCGAGGACATAGCCGCCCGAATCCGAACAGGCGACCACGGTCCCGCCCAGCTGCTGGACCTTCTCGATCGCGTAGATGGCGACATTGCCCGACCCCGATACCACGACCCTCTTCCCCTCGAAGCCGTCGCCGCGCGCCCGCAGCACCTCGTTCACGAAGTAGACGGTCCCGTACCCGGTCGCTTCCGGCCTGACCTGCGACCCGCCCCAGGTCAGGCCCTTGCCGGTGAGGACCCCGGATTCATAGCGGTTGGTGATGCGCTTGTACTGGCCGAACAGGTACCCGATCTCCCGGCTGCCCACGCCGGTATCACCGGCGGGCACGTCGGTGTACTCGCCGATATGGCGGTAGAGCTCGGTCATGAACGCCTGACAGAACCGCATGACCTCGGCGTCGGAACGCCCTTTGGGGTCGAAGTCCGAGCCGCCCTTGCCGCCGCCGATCGGCATACCGGTCAGCGAGTTCTTGAAGATCTGCTCGAAACCGAGAAACTTGACGATGCCCAGGTAGACGCTCGGGTGGAAGCGCAGCCCGCCTTTGAACGGGCCCAATGCCGAATTGAACTCGACCCGGAAGCCGCGGTTGATCTGTACCCGGCCCGCGTCGTCCACCCACGGGACCCGGAAGATGATCTGCCGTTCCGGTTCGCACAGGCGCCGCATCACCGCAGCGTCGGCATATTCGGGATGCTTGGCCACCACCGGTCCCAGGCTTCCCAACACCTCGTAGACCGCTTGGTGGAATTCGATCTCACCGGGGTTACGTCGCAGCACCTCGTCATAGATATCGCGTAACTTCTCGTCCATCACGGTCATATGCCGCTCTCCTGTCCCTCATACATACCGGCCGGGCCCACGTCCAGCGGGGGCCGAGCCCCAGCACGTCGTCCACGTCCTCGGAACTCGGCTATCCGCGGCGACGCGTCCCCGGCTCCGAAGCCCATCCTCCACCCGGCGGCGATCCCGTCATGCAGGCTCCCCCTCTCGGTGAGCGGCACATCACCCCGCAAACCCTTACCGATACCGCTCCGTCCGGTCTCGACCGCCGGCCCGCCGTGATCGGCGGGCCGGTTGCGGTGCCGTCGGACAGTCGGACCGCCCCGCGCGGCCACGGGCGGCCAAGTCAGGTCCGATCCGGACGTCCGCCTCGCGAGCATCGACACATGACAGATGGTTCAATCGGCCAGTCTTCGCGCCAACGTCGGCTGTCCGGGGCCCGACAGCTCGCCGACGACGCCACGGCGGCCCGTCATGGCCATCAGCAGCGCTTCACCCGGTCCCCGCACCTCGGCGCCGGTGCCTGTCGCCCAGTCGAGGTCGGTTGCGCACAGGCGTAACCCGCGGATGCGGCGCCATGCGCCCAGCCGGGGATTGCCGGGAGTGCGTTGAAGCACGTAGCGGAGTCGTTCGGGCGGAATGACACGCGGCAGTTCCAGAGGACGGCGGATGTCCTGGTGGTGAACGGTGGCGTCGACGAGTGCGATCATGCCGCCGAAACCCGCGGTCAACCCCCGCGGGTTCAGGTGGTCGCGGAAACGCTCGAGCAGCCGGTCGGTGTCCAGATCGCGGAGTTCGTCGACCCCGACCTGGTTGGAGTGGACGAGTCTGCCTTTCACGTACCGTTTCACCAGACCGAGCGCGTCCAGGTCGTCGTAGCTGATCATGTGGGCGACGACGTCGCGCACCCGCCAACCATCACACAGTGTCGGTGCGTCCCACTGCTGGGCGTCAGTGTCACCAGCAGATCGGCGATATCTCCGCGCTCGGCGCGAGCCATCTCCATTACGTTCACGGTCGTCACGTTCATGGTCTTCCTTGTCTGTCTCGGGTGCGCGGGCGGTCGAGCCGTTCCGCCAACAGCGCCTGCTCGGCGGGGTTGCGGGTCAGTTCGAGGGCGCGCCGGTCGGCCGCGCGGGCGGCCTCGTCGCGGCCGAGTTCGCGTAGGAGCTCGGCGCGGGTGGCATGGAACAGGTGGTAATCGCCCAGGCGCGGGGCCAGCTCGTCCACGGCGGCCAGGGCGGCGGATGCGCCGGCGGTTCGGGCCAGGGCGATGGCACGGTGTAGGCGGATCACCGGCGACGGTGACAGCCGCAGCAGCATGTCGTACAGGATGACGATCTGTGGCCAGTCGGTGGCCTCCCAGCTCGGCGCCTCGGCGTGGCAGGCGACGATCGCCGCCTGCAATTGATAGGGGCCTGGTCTGCGCAGTCGGCCGGCGTCGGTCAGCAGCCGCACCGCCCGGTCGATCGCCGCGCGGTCCCAGAGCGACCGGTCCTGATCGCGCAATAGGACGATCCCGCCGCCGGCATCGAAACGCGCGGCGGCCCGGGCGCGGTGCAGCCTGATGAGCACGAGCAGTCCCATGACCTCCGGTTCGCCGGGAAGCAGCCGATCGGTCAGGCAGGCCAGCCATTCGGCATCGCCCGCGAGATCACGAGCGCCCGGGTGCTCCGTCGCGAGATAGCCCTCGTTGAACAGCAGATAGATCACGGCGAGAACCTCGCTCAACCGATCCCCGAGTTCGTCGTCGGGAGGCACCCGATACGGGATACCGGCCTGGCCGATCTTGCGTTTGGCGCGGGTGACGCGCTGCGCCACGGTCGATTCCGACACCAGGAACGCCTTGGCGAGCTCGGCGGTGCTCAGGCCACAGACCATGCGCAGGGTCAATGCCACCTGTGCCTCGCGGGACAGGGCGGGATGGCAGCAGGTGAACGTCAGCCGCAGCCGGTCGTCCACCTCGCCCGGTACGGGCCAGTGCAACTGCCGCAGCTTGTCGCGGTAGACGCTGTCCCGGCGCAGCAGGTCCAGCCCGCGCCGACGCGCCACGGTGAACAACCACGCCCGCGGGTGTTGCGGTATGCCCTCCACCGGCCACGTCCGCAGCGCCTTCTCCACCGCGTCGGAGACCAGGTCCTCGGCGGCGGAGAAGTCTCCCAGCAGCGAAACCAACGATGATGCCAACGCGCTACCGTGCTCACGCACCACCTCCGCGAGCACCCGTGCGGCGTCGGTTTCGGTCACAGCAGGACCGGACGGATCTCCACCAGTGGACACGCGGGCCACGTCCGAGCCATCCGGATCGCCTCGTCCAGGTCGGCGACTTCGACCTCCACGTATCCGCTGACGACCTCCTTACCCTCGACGAACGGGCCGTCGGTGATCAACGGGGCGCCGTCGGCGTCGAGCCGGACGGTGGTCGCGGTCTCCGGGCCGGTCAGCTTGCGATTGTGCAGGATCTTGTCCGCGTGCTCGGCCAACCATTCCTGGACCCGCGCGAACCCGCGATCGCGTTCGGCCTGGTCCATCGCTTCCCAGTCCCGCTCCCACTGCTCCGTCTCGCAGAACATCAGCACGTATTTCATGCCGGTTCACCTCCTTCACCCATTAGACGATCGGCGGTGCCCCGAATCCGACAACCGGGGGACGGAAGTTGGCGACGGATCGTTGGCGACCGTCGTCGCGCCATCTCACGCGGCCGACCGAAACCCGACACCGGCTCCGGCCGTCCCGGGCCGAAACGGCAGGCCGAGTCGCGGCGGAATGCTCGCCGACGCAGGGGGTCGTAGCGGTGCCGGGAGTTCACTGTCGGTCGGCGCCGAGAGGTGTTCCCGGCCGGCCGGGAGCGTCCGCGCTCTCCGAAGCGAAGTCGTCGAGTCCGTTCGTCCTCGTATTGTGCGCCGCGCGGATCAGCCAGGTTCCTTGCCGCTTGACCATCACGAGCGTGATGAGACCGGCGCGATCCTCCGCGATATCCGCTGCGGGCAATACGTGCTCGGGCCACCTCCACCGGGTATGCACGAGCGCCACTTCGGGTGTGACTTCTCGGATACTCACGATTTCCTGTGAGTAGTTCTTCTTCTGCCGAAGCACCGAGGCGGGGACGTCCTTGTGCCCCGCCACGTTCTCCCGTCTGGATCTCCACCAGATTCCGCGATGGGTGATGAAATCGGAATCCTCGGTGAAATATTCACCCCAACGGTCCATCTCGTGGCGCACCCACAGGTCGGTATGCGCCGCCAGCGCGGCCCTGATGCTCTGCTCATCGTTCTGGTTCATACCACCACCCTGAAACCTCAACAATGGTTGAAGTCAAGGCTTCCGGGGCCGCACCCCCGTCCCGAGAACTCATCGGACGGGTGGCATCACTCCTTCGAGTAATCCGTGCTCAGCCATCGCTGCGGCCGCATGCGGATGAGGATCGAGCCGGGCCGGATGTTCTGCTCGGCGTAGGCCGTGCCCTCCGCCTCGCCGAGATACCGGACCGCAATGGGACGCGCCGTTTCGACGGTGGCCGGTTCGATGCCGGTGACGGCGCCCTCCACCGTGACATACCGGTACGGCACCTGCTCCACCTGGGCGGTCAGGGAGAAACGGCCCGCGGCACGGATCAACTTCTCCTTCACCGACCCGGTATCGACCCAGACGACCACCTCACCACCCGGCTCGTAGGCGTACCAAATCGGCACCGCCAGCGGCGCCCGGTCCGGTCGTTCGACGGCAATTACCCCCACGTGGAGTTCGGCCAGAAACGCCTCGCGCTCTTCACTGGTCATCGTCGGCATCGAACGATCCTTTCAGGGTCGGGGAACCGATACCGGCAACCATTCGGAGTGTCGCCGTATTCCGACATCGCGCCGAGAACGATTCAGGTCGATGCGCTCTCGCCGGGGTGAACCGGGCGCACCCGAACAGTCGGTGTTCCGCGGATCCCCGCTCCCCTCCGGTGCGCTTCGCCCCCGTCACGGATATGAGGCGGGCGAACTAGCGGACAATGAGATCGGGCATCGGCACCGGGCGCGAGTTGTCGCGCAGCGACCGCGCGCCGACAACGCCGACCAGCGAAGCGGCGACCGCGGCCCGAACGGGTATGAGCGGGGGCTCACCGCACTCGACGCTCGCACGAAAACCTTCGAGCACCCGAACGGTACCTTCCGCCTTCGGTTCGACGAGGGTGCCGTCGAGGAACAGGGGTGCCGGTTCGCGCTCCTCGTCACGCACGGCTCCCTCCGGACAGGTCCAGGCCTCCTTACGGACGCGCACCGACCACGCGCGGGAGCCGCGCGCCCGCACCGATTCGGCCAGACCCTCGGTGCCGCGCACCGAGACCCAGCTCCAGTGACTGTCGGGTTCGCCTTGCAGGAAACCGTGCCGGGTGATCGCCAATTCGCCGCCACTGAGGCGTACCACCATCACCACTGCCGCGCGCGGGTCGGCGGAGTCGACCGAAAATGCCGTCACCTCGATCGGCATCCGGCCGGTGATGGCGAGCACAGGTGACAGGGTG
This sequence comes from Nocardia brevicatena NBRC 12119, assembly GCF_000308495.1. Lineage (GTDB taxonomy): Bacteria > Actinomycetota > Actinomycetes > Mycobacteriales > Mycobacteriaceae > Nocardia > Nocardia brevicatena. Next base: position 50,234 of record NZ_BAFU01000068.1, read on the forward strand.
TGGGTGCAGTACGCAGTCGGCTCGATGCGGCCGCGCCAGTGACCCGGGTCGCGGATCAGCGCCGAGACGTCGTCGGGGGCCATTCCGTGCAGGTAATCCGCTTCGATCAGGGTGATCCGGCCGAGTTCACCGGCATCCACGGCATTCCGAATGAGCTGAACATGGGGATGGAACACATAGTTCTCGGCGAACGAATAGGTAGCGGCGGAACGCCGTTCGGCATCGATGAGGGCTCGCGCTTCCCGCTCGTCCACGCACGCGGCGGACTCGGAGAGCACATGCACCCCGTGGTCGAGGAAGGCGATGGCAGGCGGTGTGTGCTCATCGAAGTCGTTGGCGAGCACGACGGCGTCGAGGCCGGAGTGCAGCAGTTCGCGCCACTCCTCGACCGGCACCGCCCCGGGCAGGCGAGCGCCGGCCTCGGCTCGGCGGTCGGGGTCACGGTCGCACACCGCCACCACATCCATCCCCAATCGGCGACACCATGTCGCCAGATACAGACCCATCCCCAAACCGACCACGCCCACACGCATGGCAGCATCTTCCGATGCGGCCGTGGAGCAGGTCAATCGACATTGTCGAAACCTACGGCGATATGGTCGCCGTCGATATGCCGAAGATGCCGGTCGGAATGCTCGACCACCCCGACCGGGTAGAGCACGTCCCGAAACGGCACCATTGAAACTACGACCGCCCCGGCCCGTCCTTCGATACGGCCCGCGACGCCGATACCGGTAGGCCATGAGCGACACCCACTTCGGGACGAAGTGTTCACCATACTGTTCGCCGGGCACGAGACCAGCGCGAACGCACTGTCCTGGGCACCCACCGGGTGGTAGAGCGAGAACCGCCGACACGAACGCGGCGTGTGAGCTCGGAGGTCGTCCACACCGAGCTCACACGCCGTCCGGGGTGTTTCGTCCCGCGCTCGCACTTACTTCGAGAGAGCTGCGTCTCCCCACACCCCGTTCCCCAGCCGAGTGCACAGGCCCATGTTCCCGTCCACGAACAGGAAGCTGATCGTCAGATTCTGCACCCCGCTCACCGGCACGTTCACCGGCGATGTCTCCCCCACCTCGACATTCCCGGACGAATAGATCGGACTGCCGTCGCCGTACACCTCGAACTGGACCACCGATGCCGTATCGCCGCCGTCTGCGATACCGGCCGTCGCCGAGAACTGGGACCACTCGCGGTTCAGGTTGTAGGTGTAGCTCGACTGGGTGTTGCAGCCGTTGAACTGCTGGTAGATCGAGCGCGGGTAGGAGACGCCGTTGACGGCCACCGTCCCGGTATACGGCGACCCGCTGGAGGGCGCCATATCGGCCAGGTACCGCTTGGGTTGCGGGGCGGTCGACGCGGGCGAAGGCGGGGCCGGCGAGGACACGGGGCTCAGTGTCGCCGCGACCGGTGTCGCGGCAGCGGAATCCGCGTCTTCCGTCGCCCACCCTCCCAGGAGGGTGACGGTCAAACCGGTGAGCGCCGCCGCGACGCCTATCCCCGAGACGATCAACACCCTACGTTCGGCGCCGCCGACACGCGGCCTGGGCTCGGCGCCGTTCGTCTGTGAGTAGGGGCGCGGGCTGGGCCCGCTACTGGGATCGGTTGGATTGGACACGCGCACACTCTTCTTCGACAAGACTCGACGGAACCCGGTCGGGCGCCGCAGCAGAGGTATACCACGCTGGGTGGGTCTACGGAATTGGAGCGATCGACCGGCCTGTTCCACCGAACAAGGAATTGTTTCGAGGCCGCATCACCCGATTTCGGAAATGAAAGTGTCACCGCTCGTTCACATTTCACCTGAACCGCGCGGTCGGACAGTATCGATGCCGGCCGGTGCGGTCCGATCGGCGGACAGGCCGACACTACGCACCAGATCGGCCAGTACCGCTTCGAACAGCCCGTCCGGGTCGGTCACCGGCATCGGGTAATTGCCGAATACTTCCAAGGTGACATGCCCGTACAGCCGCGCCCACAGGGTCATCATCAGATACGCCACCCCCAGGTCGAGTTTCTCGGCGGGGAACTTCTGCCCCGATTCGGCGAGGACCGCCAGCAGTTCGGTCCGGAACCCGATCAGGTCCTCGCGCAGCGCGTGGGGGATCGTCGCGGTGGACGGGGTCGCCACCTCGTAGCCGGTGAGCAGCCGGCCGGCGGCCTCCAGGAAGACGAGACCGAACGACTCGTCGAATCGGCGCACACCCCCGGGGCCGCTATCGGCCGGCGAGGCGAACACCAGGGTGAATTCGTGACGATGGGCCAGTGCCCAGCGCCGAAAGCCCCGGCAGATCGCCAACAGCCGGACCACGCCGTCTTCGGGCAGTTCGGCCACCTGCGCGCCGAGGTCCTCGGCGAGATCGATGCAGATGTCCCGGCGGACCGCGCCCACCAACTCCTCCCGGGACGGGTAGCAGCGATACAACGCGGGTGCGGTGACGCCGAGTTCGCGCGCGATAGCGCGCAGGGTCAGTGCCTCCGCCCCCTGTTCGATCAGCAGGACCCGGGCCACTCGTCGGATGTCCGCATCGCTCACCGCGGGCATCCGGCCCCGCCGCGCGGGTGGTGTCATTCGTATGCGACCTGCCAGTTCTTGATTCCGTTCAACCAACCCGACCGTAGCCGAACCGGTTCGGGGACCTGACGCAGGTTCGGCATCACATCGGCGATGGCGTTGAAGACCAGGTCCAATTGCAGTCGCGCCAGGTTCGCGCCGACGCAGTAGTGGGTACCGGTGCCGCCGAATCCCACATGCGGGTTGGGGTTGCGGGTGATGTCCAACCGGAACGGGTCGGCGAAATGTTCTTCGTCGAAGTTGGCCGACGCGTAGAAGAGGCCCACTCGTTGGCCTTTCCGGACGGCCTGGCCGCCGATCTCGGTGTCCTGGAGGGCGGTGCGCTGGAAGGCGATCACGGGCGTGGCCCAGCGCACGATCTCGTCGGGTGCGGTGCGCGGCCGCTCGGCCTTGTACAGCTCCCATTGCTCGGGGAAGTCGATGAACGCCTTCATCCCGTGGGTGGTGGCGTTGCGTGTGGTCTCGTTGCCGGCCACCGCCAACAGGATGACGAACCAGGCGAATTCGTCCGAGCCGAGTGCCTCGCCGTCGATATCGGCGGTGACGAGTTGGCTGACGATATCGTGGGCCGGGCATTTGCGCCGTTCCTCGGCGAGATTCCAGGAGTAGCCCATGATTTCCGCGGTGGCCATCTTGTGGTTGCCGTCGAAGTCGGGGTCGTCGTAGCCCATCATCTGGTTGGACCACTCGAACAGTTTGCCGCGATCGGACTGTGGCACGCCCAGCAGTTCGGCGATGGCCTGCAGTGGCAGCTCGCAGGCCACCTGCTGCACGAAATCGCCGCCACCGGTCTTCTTGGCCTCGTGCACGATCCGCTCGGCTCGCTCGTGCAGCGCGTCGCGCAGGCTCTGCACGGCGCGCGGGGTGAAGCCGCGAGAGATGATGCGGCGCAGCTTGTCGTGCTCGGGCGGGTCGGTATTGACCAGCATGGCGCGCTGGATATCGATCTCTTCCCGCGCGATATCGCCGTTGAAGCGAATCACCGCGGTATTGGCGTTGGTCGAGAAGACCTCCGAGTTCTTCGAGATCTCCTTGATGTGGTCGAGCTTGCTGACCACCCAGTATCCGCCGTCGTCGAACCCGCTCACGCCGTTCGGCTGGTCCACCCACCAGACGGGGGCGACCCGGCGCAGTTCGGCCCATTCCTCGATGGGCAGGCGGTCGGCGAGCAGGTCGGGGTCGGTGAAGTCGAAGGTAGAGGATATGGACGGTGCGGTCACGGTACCTCCTCGTAGAACACGGCCACCTGGAGTGAACCACACCACAACCAATTTGTGAACAGGTTTTAGTAAATGGCGTTCACTTTTATGGTCCCTCGTCGGGCCACGGCAAGTACCCGCATCCCAGCGGTTCCCGACCACGGCCCTCATTGTCGACAGGGCGTTTGGCGGGCCGTCCGCCGGGTACGGCGACGGGTAGCGACAGCAGTTCCCGGGGCGAGCGGAAACCGCGGCCGGCGGTGCCGGGCGGTTACGGATTCGGACGATCGGAGGAGCCATGCCGGCTGAACCGAGGGTGCGTATTCCAGTGCCCGTCGAGGATGTGTTCGCGGTCCTCGCCGACGGGTGGTTGTACGCGCTGTGGGTGGTCGGCGCCACCCATATCCGCGAGGTCGACCGCGACTGGCCGAACGCGGGTGCCCGCATCCATCACAGTGTCGGGGCGTGGCCGCTGACTCGACACGACGCCACGGTGGTTCACGCCGTGGACCCGCCTCACCGGCTCGAACTCGAGGCGCGGCTGTGGCCCGCAGGCGCGGCCTGGATCAAGTTGGACCTCGTCGATCTCCAGCCGCATCTCACCGAGGTCCGAATAACGGAGCGTGCCCTCAGCGGACCCGGGCGCGTACTGCCGACTCTCCTGCAGGACCTCGCCCTGATTCCGCGTAACAACGAATCACTTCGGCGGCTCGCGGCCCTGGCCGTGGGACGTTCCCGCGCCGGCACCGGCTGATCCCGCTGCCCGCCCGACCGCGACCGCGGCATGCGCCGGCCGCCGCGAGTCCCGTCCGTTCCGATGTCCTTCGATGCCCACGAACAGGTATCCGCGCGGCAACGAGATCATTGTTCTCGGGAATCGGTCGGGAACGCGGCCTCCTCGCCGAGAGCGGGTACGGAGGCGGCGGTCGTACGCGACGAGTCCGGATTCTGGCTCTGGTGAGTCGGCCGTCCCGGTCGGAACGGGGTGTGGGTGGGGGTGAGCGGGCCGCTGTACCCCACCCGCCCGGCCCGCATCGTGGCGACGAGTTCGGCGCAGGCGGTGACGGCGTCATGCCGCGGCGCCCACCCGAGTTCCCGGTGCGCCCTACCGGAGTCGAGGAGGCAGGCGCGGTCGGCCAGGACGAGCCAGCCCGGGTGTAGCGGCAGCAGGCCCAGCCGCCAACCAGCCCATACCCCGGCGGCCGCCATCCGACGGGACAGGGGCACGCGGAACCCGCCGAACGAGGTGGCCAGCGCCCGCGCCGACAGAACCGGGTCGGCGGCGAGGTTGAACGCTCCCCCCGCCCGGCGCTGCAGGATCAGCCGGACGGCCGAGGCGACATCGTCGGCGTGGACGAGCTGCAGCCGCAGATCCTTCCACACGGGCACCGGCACCTATCGCCGGCCGAGGAGCGGGCGCGGCAGCCACGGCCCGAACAACCAGCCGACCAGCTGGGCGGCGGCCTCCCCTGCACGATCCCACACGGCCGGATGCGGGCGATCCGCATCGACGGCTGTCGGCGCTCGAACGCGTCGAGTTGGGCCTCCAGCACGGCCTTGCCGCGACTGTAGGCGCTACCGGGCACCCCCGTCACCGCCCAGTGTTCGTCGACGCGATGCCACCGCTCGGCGGGGGTGTACGCCGCCGCCGAAGACGCGCACACCAGCTGCGGCACCCCGGCGGCGGCCGCGGCGTGCGCGATATGGGCGCTGCCGACGGCATTCGTCCGGGCCATCGGCGGGTCCTCCCGGCGCGGGTGGATCGCCCATGCCAGATGGACCACCGCGTCCGCGCCGACGAAGGCATCCGTCAGCGCGGGCACCGCCGCGGGTTACCCGATATCGCAGGTGACCCACCGGGCATGCGAGTACGGTTCCCGCGCGGTCTGCGGACGCCGCCGCGCGATACCGACCAGCTCCCAACCGTCCCGGCATACCGAGCGCGGCAACGCGGTCCCCACATTGCCGCCGGCGCCGGTGATCACGACCTTCATGCGCCCGGTATCCGAACTGTCCCGTCGAGCACCCCATCCTCCTCGCGCGCACTTCCCCGAGGTGGGCGAGTACCCCCGCGGACCGTCTCCACACACCACCGGTCGTCCATCTCCCCGACCGGTGGTCGACCGCGAAGGTTCGACCCGGTGGTCGGGGATCACGACCACCCACCGGCCCTATTCGTGAGGTGGTTCGCCGGTGATGATGTGGTCGGCCTGGTTGAGTCCCTCACGGACCAGTCGGGTGACGTGTCCACCGCGCAGGCGGTAGACGATGCGACGGCCCTCTCGACGGGTGTCGACCAGGCCGGTGAAGCGGAGTTTGGCCAAATGCTGGCTGACGGCGGTGCGGGAGGCGCCGCAGGCCTCGACCAGGGCGGTGACATCGGCTTCGCCGTGGGTGAGCAGCCATAGGATGTGCAGCCGGGTCGGGTCTGCCAGCATCTGGAAGATGCCGGTGGCCGCGTCCAGTCTGGCGGGGTCCGGGGAGACCCGATGGGTGAGGCTGGCGTCGGCGTGTGCGTCCTGGTCTGCGCGCTCGGTCATGTCCTCACCGCTTTCATCGGGACGCTGTGGCGAAAATGGGGTCGGCGGTCGGGTGGGGCCACAGGTGTGCGGCCGTGATGGCTGCGAGTGTAGCCGGCACGGTCAACGCCGCCGCGGCAACGACGTGCCCGGCATGGGCACCGACCCACCCGGCGAGGGGGTAGGTGATCAGGAAACAGGCATGGGACAAGGAGAACTGGGCGGTGAACAGCGCCTGCCGCTCCCGGTCATCGCAGTGGTGGCGCAGCAGCCGTGCCGAGGGGGTGTTGATCAGCGACGTACCCGCGCCGAGCACGAACCATACCGGCACGAGGACGGTCCAGCCGATGCCCGGCCCCGGGTCGACGGCCAAGAGGAGGGTGGTCGCGGCCAGTCCGGCGGGGATGGCAATGCAGCCGGTGAGCATCAGGGTCCGGTCGGATCGCTCGATGAGCAGATGCGGCAGCAGCAAGGCGACCAGCATCGATCCGGCACCGAAGCAGCCCAACGCGATGGCGACGCCGGTATCGGTGCCGTCGAGTAGGTCGTGGACGTAGACGACGGTGTTGACCAGTACCAGCCCGGTTCCGGCGGCAACCACCAGGTTCATCGCCGCCAACCCGCGCAGCGCCGGCCGCGACCCCATCATCCGGACACCGGCGAGAATCCGCGCGCTCAGCGATTGGGACCGGTCCGGCACCGGCAGGCCGGGCAACACGGTGGTGACGACCAGCAGGGCCGAGCCGAGGAATCCGGCGACGGTGCCGAGAAACAGCCAGTGGTAACCGATCACGGCCAGCGCGGCGGCGGCCAGCAGCGGGGACAGGACCGCCTCCAGGTCGTAGGCCAATCGCGACAGCGACAGCGCGCGAGTATAGTCGCCCTCGTCGGCCAGCACCGACGGGATAATCGACTGGAACGCGGGGGTGAACGTCGCCGAGGCCGCCTGCAGCACGAAGATCAGCGCATAGATCTGCCACACCTGGTCCACGAATGGCAACGCCACCGCGGCCATGGCCCGCACGGCATCCGCGGTGACCAACACCGTGCGTCGCGGCAGCCGATCGGTCAGCGCGGCGACCACCGGCGCGACCGCGACATAGGCGAGCATCTTGATCGCCAACGCCGTCCCCAGCACCGCGCCCGCATCGTGCCCGGCCAGGTCATAGGCCAGCAGTCCCAGTGCCACGGTCAGCAACCCGGTCCCGATCAGCGCCACCACCTGTGCCGCGAACAACCGGCGAAACACCCGATGACCCAATACGGCCGGTACGACCGGCCGTCCCGTATCGGCGATACGAACAGCAATCACTCTTCAACTATAGGTGCGCAATTGCGCACCTATACGATATTCGACCGATACCGCCGGGTTCCCCATACACTCCCGTTCACCTGGCCGATCCGAGGCCCAGCCGGCGCGTGACGCGATCGAACGGATCGGGAGGCATTCCCGGTTCCCGCCGCGCGGCCGGCGCCTCACGCCGGCCCGCCGCTACCACATCCGCCCTGATCCGTGTGACGGTGGCGGCCATCCGCGCGTCCCGTACGGCCTGGTCCGCGGCCCTCCGGATCGGCCCGGGCCGGCCGGACAGGGTCATCAGAACCGCGGACGCCACGCCGATCCTCCGTGCCACCACCTCGGCGAGTATCACGGCGAACAGGGTCCCGAACATCAGCGCCAACCGGTCCATGACCGTCCGGTCTGCGCGCGAGTGCCGCGATCCTCCCCACGCAATGCCGGGCTGCGCCGAAGGACCGGGTACTCACCACACGAACGAGCACAATCGAACCCGCGCCCACCGGCGGCCGCATTACGCCGGACCCGCACGCACAGAGACGACACGCACAGCGACGAAAGGGATCGCCCATGCCCCGTATCGCCACCGCCGAAACCGTCGAGCGGCCCGCGCTACTGGAGTTCCTGCGCCCGCGCCACCACGGCGTCCTGGTCACCACCCGCGGCGACGGCAGCCCACAGATGTCACCGGTCACCTGCGGCCTCGACACAGAGGGGCGCATCGTGATCTCGACCTACCCCGCCCGCGCCAAGACCCGCAATGTCCGCCGCAACCCCTCCGTGTCCATCTGCGTGCTGTCCGACGAGTTCGACGACGCCTATGTCCAGGTCGACGGACAGGCCCGGGTGCTCGATATGCCACAGGCGCCCGACGGTCTGGTCGACTACTACCGGGGCATCGCCGGGGAACACCCGGACCGGGACGAGTACCGCGACGCGATGGCCCGGCAGAACAAGTCGCTGATCCGCATCGACATCACCCGATGGGGGCCGATCGCCACCGGCGGCTTCCCGCCTCGGCTCGCCTGATCGTCCGCGCCCGGGCCGACGGAGGCCGCCGAGCCCGGCGGCCTCACAGGCCCCGCGGGCCTTCCGAACGCAGGTCCTCGACCTTGCGCATGGCCCCGCGCAATTCCTCCAACCACGATTCGGCGTGTTCGCCCGCCAGCTTCACCGTCCACGCCAGCGCATCGGCCCTGGAGCGCGCGACACCGGCATCGACAAGCGTGTCGAGCACTTTGCGTTCCGGCTGACGCAGCCGGGTCATCACCGGCACCGCCAGATGCGTGAAGAGAATCCGCTCGCCTTCGACCGAGACACCCCAGGCGACGCTGCGACCGTAGCGTCGCTGGGCCTCGTCGGCGATCTGCATACGCGCCGCTCGGGTGGACTCGCGGAACCGCGCGACCGCCCCCTCCTTCGTCGCGTCCGGAACCTTGCGGGTCGCCGTGTCACCGGACTCCTCCGCCTCGGTGGTCGCACCCTCCGTATCGGACGAAGACGCGTCCGGCTGCGGCAGGGGTAGCTCGCCGATCACCACGATTTCGTCCCGGTCGATCTCGATGACGGGCCGACCGGTGAACCAGTCGCTCGGCAATCGCCCCGCGAACCAGTCCGGTGCGTCCGCGATATCGGGCAGATCGGCCTGCTGCCAGCCGCCCGGCCGACCGAAGCCACGTCCTCGGTGTCCATACCTCATGGGTTTCACCTTCTCACTGCCAAGAACCATTACTTGATTACAAGATTACGCGACAATGGGTAGCAACGGTTCCGCCCAGAGCGAACGCACCGCATGAGGAGGAACCGCACAGCGGTGACGTCACGTGACGTGGTTGCGTTGCCATACCGCAAGTGGGGCTACCTGCGTGAATAAACGTTCCCGCCGCCTATCCGGGAAACCGACCTCGCGGATGACCGAAGAATCGCGCGCCGGTATCGGCGGTCGAGCGCGGGCACGGCCGCGCTTCTCGGGAAACCGATGGCCCGCGCAACCGCCCGCCGCGACCCGGCCGGCCGCTCGGTGTACACAAAGCACAACCTGCTCCGTCACGCCGGAGCCGCAGGAGTCGCGGCGGCCCCCGGCAAGGTGTCGTCGAGCGGGAAGAACACCGGCTCGCCGACCGAACGGGCGGCTTCGTCCACCTTCTCGCGATCCTCGGTGCACAGCGGACGCCACGGCCTCGACAACAGGCCCCACTGCCCACCGCCGACCGGGGGAACAGCACTCACGACGGCATTCGACCACGGTGGACGTATCGGAGCGGGCGCATCGGCGCATACCCTGGTCGACGATATCGGGGGTGCCGGTTGCTGCCGCTGCGGCCCCTCCACGAAATCGGGCCACCGCACGACGGAACAGGGCATCGAGCCCGCTCCGAAATCCGGCGGAACCACGGGAGGCTCCGAGGATGCCGCCCCGGTCACCTCGCCCGGCGGTGTGGCGGGGCCTGCCACCTCATGCGCGGCCGAGAGGGCCGGTCGTGTCCACGGTGTGGGCGACAGGGCGACCGGTTCCGGTGCGCCCACATCCACCGGCTCCGATGTGCCTGCCTCTCCGGAGATGGCCGGTGTGGTGCCCACAGACGACACCTGTGGGCGCTGCCGCGGAGCCGGGTCGGGGGTATACAAACGCGGCGGATCCACAAAAGGCACGGATGGTGGGACACAGTTCGGCATTTCCATATCGGGCCGCGGTGGCGGAACCGGGCATGCGACACTCCACGGTTGCGGCGGGATCACCGGTCGCACGTGTTCTCGCCGCTCCGGCACATCCGTTTCCGGGTGTCGCCGCATATGAGAATTCAATTCCCTGCGTAACGCGTCGATCTCGTCGCCGAGGGCTGTCGCCTTGTCGGCCACCCGATTACTCGAGGCCACCGCGTGGCTCAGGATATGGCGGCCCTGCTCGAAAGCGTCGTTCAACAGATCCAACGCGTGGATCTCGATCGAGGTCTCGGCGGCGGGAGGTTCGCTCGCCCGTCCGTTGGCGGTGTCGATGAGTGCTCCCACCGCGGCGCGTCCTTCGTCGGACAGTCGCGCGGTGTTCCCGGCGAGCTCCGCGACCCTGCGGTCCAGTTCGGCGAAGCCGGCCATCATCGCATCGAGCCGCCGGGCCTTTCCCGCGTACTCGCCGATGCCGCTCCGCGTGGTACCGGTCGGGGACACCGGCAGTTCCAGCGCCGGCGGGACCGCATGAGCACCCGATCCGAAGCTACGCCAGACGTCACACAGGTAGCGGGGCAGTACGCGGTACATATCGCCGACGGGGCCGGTCAGGTCCGTGGGCATGCGCAGAGTGGACATCTGGACAGGGCATCCACCGTTTCCGATATCGGCTGTCGCGATCACGACCGGCGAGCGAGCCTGTGGCGAGACCTCGTATCCGCCGATCGCGCCGCCGAAGGCGGCAATCGGCCCCCCTTCGTGTCCGTTCCACGGCAGCAACGCTTTCGCCGCGACCTTGTCCACCCCGCGCGCCGCACCGGCGGGAAGCACTTTCGTCGCCGCGGCACCGATCCCGTCCTTCAGGAGTTTCCCGGCCAGATTCGTCGCCCATGCGCCACCCGCGGCACCGATCCCGGAAACAATGGCTTCCTCCATCGCGGCATCTGCACTCTTGTCATCTCCCCATGCGGCACCCGCGAAAGAAAACACCGCCGAGCCGAGCATCGCCCCCGGCGGACCGAGAAAAGCGCCACCCAACGCACCGCCGACAAAAGCCCCGGCATCGGCCCAGGTGAATCCGAGAATTCCCATAACCGAACGCTATTCCACCGCACCGCGTACCAGAACAGCCCTTGATGGAATTCTGACTCGACAATCGAATTATTAACGGCTTACTCGAATGGAATGGGAGTTCTCGGCGAGTTGCAACTCGCCGAGAACTCCCATTCCACAGCACACGTATTACCGACCGTACACCGAATTATAGAATTGAATCGCACTGGCGATGCCCACCGGGACGCCGATCAGAATCATCCCCGCCGCGGCACCCAACGTTATGCCGGTGGCCGCTCCGGCGATACACAACCCGACCGGGCCGGCGAAAAACGTCGGAACGACCAGCGGCGCACCGATGACCGCGCCCGCCACACATCCGAGCGCACCACCGACAAGCGACCCGAGCAGGGTACCGACGGCCGTCGCGAGACCGAATTGGGTACCCACCGTGCCCAACGCCGTATTCGGATCGACGCCGCCGACGTTCTCGATATCAACCGGTTGCAACATGGTGGCGGATCGCGTGTCGGCCGGATTCGTACTCGGCGTGAAGATCGCCGTGTTCCCGTCGACACGCGCCGCGATGGGCCACTCCCGCCCATCCCTGAGATAGGTCAGGGGCATACCGGCGACGAGCCGCCCCTCGCCGTCCAGGACCTGGAACTGGGTACCCCGCGTCGTCAGCGAACCCCCGTCGGTACGGAGCACCACCGAATTGTCGACGATACTCGCCGTGTAGTGGATACCCGGGAGAATATCGGTCCGCAGAGTGGAGCCGGCGGGCGGCTCGGGTTCGGGCACCGGCGCCGCATACGCGGTCCCACCCGCCATTCCCACCGTGGCCGCCATTAATACCGAAGCAGCCGCGAAGCTTTTCATTCCCATATATTTCTCGCACTTTCCTGACAGTAGTACCGCAACCCCGAAGTCCCGGAACCAGAACGCGAATACAAACCTCGAAAGGGGTCCGTAGCATTCGATCACGAATTCATTCGGAAAACCGTATGGGACCCGTTAAATACATTCGTCCCCCGTCAAGAACCCGTCAACAGCCGCCGGATCGCTCAATACATCTCCCTGAAACGATGCCGCCCAGAGCGATTCGACCGTCCACTCACACGTTCGTACGGACGGCCTCATCGAATGGGGCACGATATTCACGGTGTGTTGACGCGATGATGGCTCATCCTGACGGCATCATGACACCAATACCGGCCGGTCTGTAAATGAAGTGTCAAACCGCACCCCCCGAGCGCTAGGGACCCGTAAAGACACTGGGCGCGGACTTCGGCGGCGGTTTGACTCACCGGGTGCCCGCCCGAAGGGCGCGATATGGAGGTTGGACCAGATGTCTGTCGTGGTGTTCACAGCGCTCACAGTCGCGGTGTTCGCGCTGCTGGGCCTTGTCCAGCGGGGAGTTGAGAAGCTGTGATCGCGAACCTGATCGGTCTGATATTGGCGGTCTCCGTCGCGGTCTACCTGGTCGCGGCGCTGCTCTTTCCCGAGAGGTTCTAGGTGGACCCGACAACAGCGGGGATCGTCTTCGTCGCATCCCTGGTACTCGCGCTCGCGCTGGTGCACGTGCCGCTCGGCGACTACATGTACCGTGTCTACACCGGCGGCAACCACTCTCGTATCGAGCGGCTGGTCTACAAGACCATAGGGGTACAGCCGCAGGTCGAACAGACCTGGGGAATCTATGCCCGCAGTGTGCTGGCCTTCTCCGCGGTGAGCATCCTGCTCCTGTTCTTCCTGCAGTTGGCGCAGGGCAGGCTGCCGCTGCGTCTCGCCGATCCCGGCACGGAGATGACCGCGGCGTTGGCCTGGAACACGGCGGTCAGCTTCACGACGAACACCAACTGGCAGAACTACTCCGGCGAATCCACCCAAGGGCATCTGGTGCAGATGGCCGGACTCGCCGTGCAGAATTTCGTCTCCGCGGCCGTCGGTATGGCGGTGGCCGTGGCGCTGGTCCGCGGCTTCGCCCGCACCCGCACCGGCGACCTGGGAAATTTCTGGGTGGACCTGGTGCGCGGCACCATCCGGATTCTGCTGCCGATCGCCTTCGTGTTCGCGATCGTGCTGGTCGCGGGCGGCGTCATCCAGAATTTCCACTCGCACGACCAGATCGTGCAGACGGTGGCCGGCGCCGAGCAGACCATAACCGGTGGACCGGTGGCGAGCCAGGAAGTCATCAAGGTACTCGGTACCAACGGCGGCGGCTTCTACAATGCCAACTCCGCGCATCCGTTCGAGAACCCCACATCCTGGACGAACTGGGTGGAGATCTTCCTGCTGTTGGTCATCGCCTTCTCGATGCCGCGCACATTCGGCCGGATGGTCGGTGATCGCAGACAGGGATACGCCATAGCCGCCATCATGGCCACGATCGCGGTGATCAGTGTCGCGTTGACCAATTTCTTCCAGCTGCGGCATCACGGCACCGTGCCCACCGCTATCGGCGCGGCCACCGAAGGCGTGGAACAGCGTTTCGGTGTCGCGGACTCGGCGACGTTCGCCACCTCGACCACGCTGTCCTCCACCGGTGCCGTCAACTCGTTCCACGACTCCTACACCAGCCTCGGCGGCATGATGACCATGTTCAACATGCAGCTCGGCGAGGTCGCGCCCGGGGGCACCGGTTCCGGCCTGTACGGCATGCTCATCCTGGCCGTGATCACGGTCTTCGTGGCCGGGCAGATGGTCGGGCGAACCCCCGAATATCTGGGTAAGAAGATCACGCCGCACCAGATCAAGCTCGCCGCGTCGTACTTCCTGATCAGTCCGCTCATCGTGCTGGTCGGTACCGCCGTCGCCATGGCGCTGCCCGGCCAACGCGCCGGAATGCTGAACACGGGGCCGCACGGACTGTCCGAGGTGCTCTATGCGTTCACCTCGGCGGCGAACAACAACGGTTCCTCGTTCGCGGGCCTGACCGGCAATACCGAGTGGTACAACACCGCACTCGGTCTGGCCATGGTTTTCGGCCGTTTCCTCCCGATCATCTTCGTGCTTGCCCTGGCCGGTTCACTGGCCCGGCAGGGCACCACTCCCGCGTCCATCGGCACGCTGCCGACGTATCGGCCGCAGTTCGTCGGCATGGTGGTCGGTGTGACGGTGATCCTGGTCGCGCTCACCTTCCTGCCCGCGCTGGCGCTCGGGCCGCTCGCCGAAGGAATCCACTGATATGACCAGTAGCACCGGTACCTCCGATACCGCCGTGGACGCCGAGCCCGAGAAGGCCCGCACCACCCGCGGGGCCGTACCGAGCGGCACGCTCGATCCGAGGATGATGCTGACCTCCCTGCCGGAGGCGGTCCGCAAACTCGACCCGCGCACGATGTGGCGCAATCCGGTGATGTTCATCGTCGAGATCGGCGCCGCCTGGTCGACCGTGCTCGCGATCGTCGACCCCGCCTTCTTCGCCTGGGCGGTCGTAGGGTGGTTGTGGCTCACCGTCGTCTTTGCCAATCTGGCCGAAGCCGTGGCCGAGGGCCGCGGCAAGGCGCAGGCCGAGACCCTGCGCAAAGCCAAGACCGACACCCTCGCGCGGCGCCTGGTCGACTGGACCCCGGGCGGGCGGATCGTGGAGGAACGGGTGGCGGCTCCGCAGCTGCGGCGCGGCGACGTGGTGGTCGTCGAGGCCGGCCAGGTCATCCCGGGCGACGGTGACGTCGTGGAGGGCATCGCCTCGGTGGACGAGTCCGCCATCACCGGTGAATCGGCGCCGGTGATCCGGGAATCCGGCGGGGATCGCTGTGCGGTCACCGGCGGAACCACCGTATTGTCCGACCGCATCGTTGTGCGGGTCACCCAGGAGCCCGGAGCGAGCTTCATCGACAAGATGATCGCTCTCGTCGAGGGGGCCAGTAGGCAGAAGACACCGAACGAGATCGCATTGAACATCCTGCTGGCCTCGCTGACGATCATCTTCGTGTTCGCGGTCGTGACACTGCAGCCACTCGCGATCTTCGCCAAGGCCGACAACCCCGGAGTGCCCGATACCGCGGCGCTGAACGGTCACGGTGTGACGGGCATCGTCATGGTCTCGCTACTGGTGTGCCTGATACCCACCACTATCGGGGCATTGTTGTCGGCCATCGGAATCGCCGGGATGGACCGCCTGGTGCAGCGCAATGTGCTGGCCATGTCGGGCCGCGCCGTGGAAGCGGCGGGAGACGTGAACACCCTGCTGCTGGATAAAACCGGCACCATCACGCTGGGCAACCGGCAGGCGTCGGAATTCGTTCCCATGCCCGGTGTTTCCGCCGACGAATTGGCCGATGCCGCGCAGCTGTCCAGCCTCGCCGACGAAACACCCGAGGGCCGCTCCATCGTCGTCTACGCCAAACAGGCGTTCGGCAAACGCGAACGCACCCCGGGGGAACTGGTCGGCGCGACCTGGGTGGGGTTCACCGCCCAGACCCGGATGTCCGGTGTGGACCTCTCCGACGGGCATCGGCTGCGCAAGGGCGCGGCCAGTGCCGTGATCGAATGGGTGCGCTCACACGGCGGTGACGTACCGGACGAAATCGGTGTCACCGTCGACGGTATCGCCGCCTCCGGCGGCACTCCCCTGGTCGTCGGGGAGGTACAGGACGGCAATGCCCGGCTGCTGGGCGCCATCCGCCTCGCGGATATCGTCAAACGGGGTATGCGGGAGCGCTTCGACGAAATGCGTCGCATGGGCATCCGCACCATCATGATCACCGGCGACAATCCGTTGACCGCGAAGGCCATCGCCGAGGAGGCCGGCGTGGACGACTTCCTGGCGGAGGCCACGCCGGAGCACAAGCTCGACCTGATCAAGAGGGAGCAGGCCGGCGGCCGTCTGGTCGCGATGACCGGCGACGGCACCAACGACGCCCCCGCACTGGCGCAGGCCGATGTGGGCGTCGCGATGAACACCGGCACCTCGGCCGCCAAGGAAGCCGGCAATATGGTCGATCTGGATTCGGACCCGACCAAGCTCATCGAAATCGTCGAAATCGGCAAACAGCTGCTCATCACCCGGGGCGCGCTCACCACGTTCTCGATCGCCAATGACATCGCCAAGTACTTCGCGATCATCCCGGCGCTGTTCATCGGGCTGTTCCCCGGACTGGAGGCGCTCAACGTCATGCGGCTCACCTCCCCACAGTCGGCGATCCTGTCCGCGGTGATCTTCAACGCGCTCGTCATCGTCGCCCTGATACCGCTGTCGCTACGCGGTGTCGAATACATCCCGAGCAGCGCGTCGACGCTGCTGAGCCGCAATCTGACGCTCTACGGCATCGGCGGCATCATCGCGCCGTTCATCGGGATCAAACTGATCGACCTCGTCGTGCACCTTCTCCCCGGGATGTCCTGACATGCGTATCTCCCCCTGGATGCGGCAGCACGTGGCGGCATTGCGTGCGCTGCTCGTGCTCACCGTGATCACCGGAATCGTCTACCCGCTCGCGGTTTTCGCCGTCGCCCAACTGCCCGGACTGCGGGACAGGGCCGATGGCTCCCTGATCGGAGCCGGCGGGACACTCGTCGGCTCCGAACTCATCGGGCAGTCGTTCACCGATGCGGACGGTAACGCACTCGTGCAGTATTTCCAGAGCCGGCCGTCGGCGGCGGGCGGTGGATACGATCCGCTGTCCACCGGTGCCTCCAATCTCGGACCGGAAAGCATCGTCGACAGGCCCGGAGGCCCGAGTCTGCTCACCACCGTGTGCACCCGCAGCAAGGAGATCGGCGAGCGGGAAGGAGTCGACGGCAGCAGACCGTTCTGCACGAAAAGCGGTGTGGGCGCCGTCCTCTCGGTGATCGGTCCGCGCGGGGCCGACGGGGAGGTGACCGCCCCGGTTCGGGTCGTCAGTGTCAACGAGACCTGCCCGGCCCAACCGTTCCTACGCTCCTACCAGGGTGTGCGGGTCGAATGCGCCGAGCCGGGAGCGGATTACTCCCACGGCCGGATCGTGCCGGTCATCGGTGACACCCCGCGTGATCCGCGGGTGCCCGCCGACGCGGTCACCGCGAGCGGCAGTGGTCTGGACCCGCATATCTCCCCCGAATACGCGGCCATCCAGGTGCCCCGAATCGCCAAGGCCCGAGGCGTCACCGAGGACCGGGTGCGCGAAGTGGTCGCGGCGCATACCTCGGGGCGGGCACTGGGGTTCCTCGGCGAGCCGACCGTCGAGGTGGTGCGGTTGAACCTCGAACTGGATCGGCGATATCCCCTCCCGGGGTAGCCCTTCGCTTCTCGCGCACGGACGGAGTCGCAGACCGACCACCACCCCACAAGGTAGTTGCAAATCACAATCGGAATTACCCTGGAGGTAGGCGATAGTAGAATGCAACCACTTCTGAGGAGGTGGGATGGAACCCCGATCCGGATGTCCGATCAACGCCGCGGTGGAGGTACTCGGCGATCCCTGGACGATGTTGGTGCTGCGCGACGTGATGTTCGGCAACCGGCGTCACTTCCGCGAGCTGCTGCACGGCTCGGAGGAGGGGATCGCGTCCAATATCCTCAGCGACCGACTCAAACGCCTCGTCGCCGCCGGCCTGCTCACCAAGGCCGACGCCGGACGCGGCCAACGGGCGGCGTACTCGCTCACCGAGGCAGGTATCACGACGCTCCCGGTAATGGTCGCCCTCGCCAACTGGGGACTCGACCACCGCGACGGCACGCCGACCCTGCGTGTGCGCGCCGAACTCCTGCGCGACGGCGGACCGAAACTGATCGAGCGGTTCATGGACGAACTGCGCGAGGCGCATCTCGGCATCCCACTGCCCCACCCCGACCTGCCGCGGGCGAGCGTTCAACTGCGGGAAGCGTATGAATCCGCTGTCGGCGCGGTATGAGCACACGGCCTGATCCCGGCGTCACTCGAGTGGCATGCCCGTATCGGCCCACCCCCGACCCTCGTCACGTCCGCGATACTGCGACCCGCGGGCGGAAACAACGAACCCCAGGCCATCGGGCCCGGGGTTCGTCGAGGATTACGCCGACACCGGCGGCCGAACGTCACGCGGGTCGCGGGTTCGGTTCCCCGGCAACGCGACCAACAGCACCGCGGAGATGGCGCAGGCCGGCAGATAGCCCGCGGTGATCGAGGTCAATCGAACGCGTCGCCTACTACCTGTCGAGCGCCGAGCGTGACCTGGACGAAGCCGGTATCGGCCAGCTGGTCGCCGTATCCGACAAACTCATCGTCCGAGCGCCGGGATCGGCGCTGCGCCTGCTGGACCGCGTCGCGGATGTCGCCGGTCCGGACCGGACGACCGGCTGCGGCGGTCACTCGGTCGGGTGTCCATCCGCCGCCTCGCCATCGGAGCGTCTCATGTCCCGGGCCTTGCGGCGCCACTGTGCGATCAGTTCGCGCGACCGGTCGGCGAACTCGGCCCGGTCCGCCTCGGGCCAGGTGTCGACGTCCATATCCAGTCCCCGTTCGAGAACGAAATTCATGAAATGCTCGCCGGTCGCCTTGCTGCGCTGCCGGATGAACTCCGCTTCTGCGGGGGTGATGTTCACAGCTTCTTCATCAGCCATAGGTCCATCCATTCCATGATGCGCACACCCAGCCGGGGATCGTCACCGACCACGGACACCAGTTCCAGGGGCGAGGGGTATTCGGTAACGGTTTCACCCACGGTGACGGGCTCTGCGAACCGGGCGAGCAGACCGTCCAAGATATAACGATCGGCGGGGGACGCCGTCTCGCGCAGGCTCGACAACCGCTCCCGTATCTGCTCGACGCCCTGTGCCAGCCTGACCGGATTCGGGTTCCAGTCATAGCCGGCCCGTGCCCAGAATACGGCTCCCTTCTCGGCGCCGGTGCGGACCTGCACTCGGTCCACGCCAGAGGAACGGTAGTAGTCCTCCACCGCGTTCAGGAACATGGACGAGAACCCTCGGCCGCGAGCGTTCGCGTTCTCGATATTGAGCGCGGCGACATCCACCACGAACCGGTCGTCACCGTCGATCGCGATGATCTGCCGTACGTATCCGATCTTGGTGTCCTCGTCGAGGATATCGGCTTCCACCCTGATGGCGGCCCGGATATCGGGTTCGCCGGCGACATTCATGTGTTTGCCGACGACCTCGCCCAAGCGGTACGGGCCGTACTGTTGCCCGAGCCCCTGCAGCCGAGCCGTCAACGTCTGGTTATCGGGGGTATCGAAAAGCTCTCGTACCGGAGGGAGGTTCGACAGATCCGGCTGTGGCCGAGACGCCGGCCCGGTGTTCGCCTCCGCGGAAGTGGGGTCAAGTCGGTCGGAAGCGCCGGCACCTGGGGAATCGACCACCGAACCGGCTTCCTCGCTCCGGGTGCGCGGTGCACCGGGTACCCGGTCGGCGTCGGCCGGGGACCGGTTCGGCGCCACGGTGGATTGCCGGTCGGGAAGTGTTTGTTCCCGTGCGATATCGGCGACTCCAGGGAACCGTTCGGAGAGAACGGAGGTGAGCGTGGCGGCACGCGGTGCGGCATGAAGGTCCGGGATGTTCGCACGTGTGCTCCGAAGATAGAAGTTGGTGAGGCCGACCGCGGCGGCGGAGAGCTCCGACGGCCATGCGTGGGCAAGGAGCTCGTCCATGATGTCGCTCATCTTCTCGGCGGCCCGCGACATCGCGCGATGTTGGTCGACCTGGTCGTCCAGTGCGGCGCGAGCCATATTCCGGGCTTCCTGCGCCTGCATCTGCGCCTCGAAATCCCTGACCTCGTGGTCGATTCTGGTTTCGTCCGCCAAGGCCGCGGCGATCCGACCGAACGGTTCGTCGTCGGGGGCGTCCGAAGGCGCCAGGCGATCCCGCTCTTCGAGAACGGTTCGGATCAGGATGTCACGCGCGCGCTCGGCGGACACATCGGCCGCGTGCTGCTGTGCGGCGGCCACCCGTTCGGTGGCGTAGGCCCGTTCCTTCGCACCGATGACACTCTCGACCGTGTGCGCTTCGGCGAGCGCCGCCATCCAGGACGGTTTGCTGGACGCCCCGTTCAATGCGTCACCGACAAACCGGGTGAAGTCGTCCAGCACTTGTATCTTGTGGTTGTTCCGCTCCTCGATGGTGTCCCTGACCGCCGCCCACGCCCCGGCACTGTCCTGATATGCCGTATTCGCCCGGTCGTACGCGTCACCGACCCTGTCCCACATATCGTTCAACAGGTTCTCCGCAGCGAATTCGGCGTCGGCGTCCGAATAGATCCGCAGCTCCAGCGATTCGAGCTTGGCGTCCAGCCAGGCCAGCGTGCGTAACCTGGCCTGGCTCGCGGCGTCGGTTGCCGCCATCTCGGCGACATTCGCGTCGAACATCGCGGACTCCACGGCCGCGTCCAGCTCCGACAGGCGGGTAGTGGCCTCCTGGATTCGGGCTGCCTGCTCCGGGAACGGCACTTCCGGGCCCGTCACGGCCGGTGCCTCGGGTTCGATCCCGACTTCGTCGGGGAGAGGTGCCGTGGTGTCGTCCGAGGCAGCAGACGGGGCGAGGTCACCGTGGTCCGGGCCATCGGATCTGACCAGATCAACGGAAACGCTCTCGGGAGGTTCACCTCCGCCACCGGTCGTTTCGGGCTTGACGCTCGGCGTATCCGGGAGGCCGGCCTCCGCCTGTGCCGCCATAGGTGCCAGCGGTGCGGCATGTGCGGTGTGTACGGCGTGGACAGCGCTGCCGACGACCCCACCGACCAGTCCGGTGACGATTCCGACGTGCAGATCTTCGAGGGTCGGCATGGCGACGCCGTCTCCGAAGAGCACGGGAGCCACCGCGGCGGCGCCGAGACCGGCGCCCGCACCGGCGATCCCACCGACCCCACCGAGCAGCAGCATGTTGCCGGCCGTGGCCCACCTGCCGGCCGGTGCAGTGATGCCGGTGTGCAATCCCAGCCGGCCGGCCAATCCGGCGGCCGCACCGGCGCCCGCCGCACCACCGGCCGCGCCGCTGATACCAGCAATAGCGATCGATTTCCAGTCGAAGGTTTTCCGATTGCCCTGCGCCCACTGCCACCCCTGTGCCGCTGCCATCACTCCGGCACCGGTCACCGCGCCGAGGACTGTGGAGGCCAACACCATGGCACCGCGCGAGGCGGTGGCCCGGGCCCCGCTCAGCGTGATCGTCTCGACCACCGAGCGCAGCACTATCCGCCACGCCGCCTGCGCGACGACCCGGTCGGCGGCCATCTTCACCGGCGCTGCATACAACAGATAGGCACTGGCGACGAGCTGGATCACCATAACCGTGCCTATGCCGATCCAGTTGAGTTGCCCCAGTTCAATGGAATTGGCGCCCGTGTACTGCTGCTCGGCCATCGAATCGTGGTAGTCGGCCTGCATCGACAAATCCCTGGCCAGATCGGCATACCGCCGCGAAGCCTCGGCGTAGGTATGTCCCTCGCCGGATTGCCGCAGCACGGCGGAGACCGTCTCGCACCGGCCCGCCAGCACCCGGCACCGTTCGGCCGAGTCCGACCACGCGTCGCCGGCCAGCCGCATCTCCCCCGGCTTCCCATCCGGGTACGGCCCGAGCACCTGCTCCACTAGGTCTTCGGGAAAACCCTCCGGCAGCATCATGCGCGTCCACCGATTCGGTCCCGTGCGGTATCGATCAGCAGGCGATGCAGCACCCGCGCCGGCCCGGCGGCCGGCTCACCGCCCAATTCCACCTGGGTGAATGCCGCCACCAGCGCGGCATCCGGGTCGAGACCCGCCGGGGTGAGCGCCTGTTTCGGCAATTGCGTCCGCCAGCTCCGATAACCTGCGACCACCCGCGCCGGTCCGTCTCGGCGGTCCCGGGCACCGCTGATCCGCAGATACTCTTCGATGAGGCTGCGTTCCACCCGACGCCGCAGCCTCGGCCCCACGGCGATGGCGGCTATGGCGCCGAGATCACGGACGAGCACGGCGTACACCGGTCGTCGTTCGGCTTCGTCCACCCATGTGCCCGTCCCGGCCTCCGCCCGCCATGCCTCGGCGAACCGTGTCGGGTCGCTCAGCGCAGACCTGCTCAATTCGATCCACGCGTGGGATGGAACGCTGGATTCGGATGCGGGAGAGGGATGATCGCCGACCGACGAGTCGGGAAGTGCCCTACGGCCGTCACGGCGATACGAAACATGCCGGTCGGAAACCACCTGCGACAGTGCCCGGCCGGGCAGATCGGCGACCGCCAGACCGGCCGGCCCGATGAAGGGGTGCCGGTCGAGCGTAGTGGTGATCGCGTCGGCGATCTGGCGTGCGATCTCGGAATCCAGGCCGACGGTGTCGAACCCCACGACGGTGAGGCCGTACCGTTCGGCCATGGCCGACATTATCCGTGCTGCCGCAGGGTCGGTCGCGGGGCTTCCGGCCGTCGGCCCGAGTGCGGGTTGCGGGCGCCGACGACCGGGGTCCGTACCCTTGCCGGCCGTGCGCGGTGTGCCCCGAGCGGCGGGCGGCCGATGAGCCGGCGGCGGGGAGGAAGCGGGGGCCGAGACCCGATTCGGCGAGGGCGTCGATGGTCGCGACCACGGTGTGGTGGTATCCGGCCGGGGTTGCGGCGCGGTCGACCAGGGCGTTCGGCTCGGTCCGCACCCGGTGGGGCTCACGGTGTCCGGCCGGACCGGTGTTATCGGCGAGGTGGTTCGACCCGGCACGGCACCAGTGGCGGGAAAAGCACCGGGTAGCGGCTCACTCGTCTGGGCGAGGGGAGGGTCCGGCTCCGCGAGCGGCGGTGCCGTGCCGGCCAGAGAAACGGTGGGCCGCGTGTCCGGTGGCGCGGACCGTACGGATAGCCCCTCGGATAGGTCGGGTGGCTCGTCGGATCCGCCGGATGGCCGTCCGCCGGCAGTGCCCGATTCGGCTGTCGGCGTGGCGAGCGCACCCACGGTCCCGAAGGTCGGGGTGTGCCCGGATAACCCGACGTCCCCGGGTGGTGGCACGCCGTCGCCGGCCGGTGCACCGCGTTCGGCCGGTATACCGTGACCGGCCGGTATACCGTTGCCAGTGAACGACCTCGGGGCAGACCGGTCGCCGACCGACTGCCCCGAATCGCTCGTCATCGGCCCCGAGCCGCGAATGTGACGGCCGAGTTCAAGGTCGGCGCTTTCGAAACCATGGGTGGCATCGGCTATTCCGGAGCTCATACGGCGCAGGTTCTCCACCAGATCTTCGAAGGCACTCAGACCCTTGTCGGCACCCGGCAGATAGGTCTCGGCGAATGCCTTGCCCGGTGGATCCTCCCCCCAGCACGCACCGCACAGTTCAAGGGCCGTGCGCAGTTCGGTGAGTGCCAGCCGAGCGTCTTCGGCAATAGTTTCGAGTTCCGGGGCCAATGCCCGCAACTGTTGCGTGTCGACCTCCAACCGACCGCCCATTGCCAGACCTCCTCGGGCGAAGACCCCACCATCAGTGTCGGCGGTTACACCAAGACGGTTTTCGCGCTGTCGCCGCACTGCGAGCGAGGTGAGGACAGCCCACTGCCCGAGGGGACCTTCTGCCGCCTTTTCCCGTTCCGAGCCATGCCGTATCGGTTCTACGGGTAGCGTCTCGCCGCTACGTCCGACACACAGGTCGCCGACCGACTTCGTTTCATGACATCCAGCTGGGCGGCCGATACTCTCATACCTGGCTCCGATCGTCGGTGTCGTCGCCTGGACCACACGCTCGAAAACGCTGCCGTGCGAACACGGTCGGCTCCCGATACAGCTGCCCTGGCATACCTCGCCGCGCTCATGCGGCTACGCGATGGCCACGTCGGCACCGATGTTGCGGCCGGCGGCTCAATTGTGATTGACACGGCCCCTCTTGCCAAGTAGGGATCTCCCTATTTCGATGCCCGAAATCCATTCGGACCCCGCTGCCGGCAGAGCCGTTGCGAAAGGTGTATCCCACTCGGGCACGTGGCCCTCCGGTCTCCGCCGACTCCGAAATCAAGCGAACATTGTCGCGAGTAACGATCCTCGACGTGGCACCAAAGGTTCACCGTGACGCATGATCTCGGGAGCGCCGTCACCCACGACGACCGAACAGTCCCGAGGCAGTGCGAGGTAACCGACGATGGCCGGGTTCGCTACGGCGAGCTCGTAGAGGGTCGCGCCGCGCAGCGTGTCGTCGGTGTGCTCGTGACTCTCACCGAGACAGCCGATGAACCAGCCCGACTCGTCTTCGTCATGCGGGTAGCGATGCATCAGCACGGCCTCGGCATCCAGGAATCCCTCGCAGGTGACGGCGTACTGGACATAGTGCGGAAAGTCCAGCTCGGCTGCCGGTCCGACACTCTCGGCGACTTCGCGTTGGAACCACAGCTGTCCCACCGCCTTCGACGCGCCCGCGGCGAGGATCGGGGGAACATTCACGAAATCAGGCTCGCACAGGCCCAGCGTGCCGTCCTCACGATCCACGACGTAACAGTTCAACCACCCGATACTCACGGTCTGCCCGTCGGTGAAACGGCTGCCCTCCCGTATCGAGTCCTCCAACCACGACACGAGCCAATCGATTCCCAGGCCGGTGACGACATCGGGTTCGTACTCGAGGGTGAACTCGGCCTGCCCGGCGACACCGGCCGCCGTCCTACGCCGCTCCACTGTTCTCCGATGCTCTCGCGGATACCGGTCCGGGCGGCCTTCGGCAAACGCCGGTAGCAACCGAAGGTCTGCCCATGGATATCCTGCCGCAGGATCACCGCCGCCGCGCCGCGAAGCAACACCATCGCACCCTGGACACCCTCGCGCCGCCAGCAACAGCCCGGTCGGCCCGAATCCCACTCCCGTCCGAAAACCACAGCCCCGATCCCGGCACCCGAACGTAGCGGCCGAACGGGTCACCACCGAGTGCGGCCGACGCCCTCCCACCGAGGATGATGTATGCGAAGCTGTGCCGACCGAGTGATACGGAACGCTGGAACGGATAAGCGGGCAGCCTGTACGGTCCGGCCCTACACTCGACGCACACGCATGTTCTCGACGGAGGTGATCGGCGGTTGAATCCCCAGGACCCGCGCGACCAGCACACCGCACGCTATGAAGCCGGTTATCAGCCGGGGAACTACCGGGAGGCCGCCCACGACCGGGACCACGGCTACCCTTCGGGCCCCGGATACGGCCAAGATCCCGGATACGGCCAAGAGGCATACGGCGCGTACGAGCAGCCCGGTTACCCGGACCGGCAGCCGCGACCGCAGCAGGGGCCCGACGTCAACATCGGCATGTTCACCGGTGGGGTGTTCGCGGCGGCGGTGGTAACCGCACTCGCGGCCTGGCTGTGCGCCTGGATCATCGAGATCATCGCCACCCGGGCGAGCGAAAGCGGCAAGTTCGGGGTGTGGAACCCGATGGCCCAGGACGCGTACTGGTTCGCGGTGGTGGCCTTCATCTGCACGCTGCTGGCCGGGGTGCTCTGGTATCTGCTGCGCCTGGGCACTCCGTCGCCGGAATTGTTCTTCAACTGGATCATCGGAATCCTCACGGCCGCGGCGGTGATCATTCCCCTGGCCCTGTCCAGCGACCTCTGGGTGGGTATCTCCACCGGTATCGAACATCTGGTGATCGGACTTCCGATCCTCAGCATGGTGCGCATGGTGGGCGCCAAGAGCATCGTGTACCCCTGAGAAACGAGCGAGCGGACCGTCGTGGCCGGCCGTCCATGGGCAGGCCCGGGAGCCCGAGGCTGCACGACACGACTCGGGTCGGGCCCGCATAGAGTTTCGGGGTGCAGAATTTCGATGCCGACCCGGATCGGTATGCGGGCCTCTCGGCTCATACCGAGCGTTATCTCGGTTCGGCCACCCACGGTGAAGGCCCGAAAACGGAAGGACGCAGCCGAAGATTCACGATCGGCTTTCACACACACCCGCGGTTCGGGATGGTTTCCGCGGTGACCACCGGAGTGCGATCCCAGAACCTCACCACCGACCTCCCCCAGGAGTTCGTCGTCTCGGCCCTGCCCGACCAGCGCGACGAGGCCGCCTATCTGCTGCACGTGGTCGCGGATCGCGTGGTGGTCGGCGGCCGGGGCTACGAGTACGGGCGCGGATACATCAATATCGAGCCCCTGATCCCCGGAAGCGGTATCGAATTCCTGCTCGCCTGGACCCACCCGTACACCGAGGAGGGATTCGACCTCTATCGGGACGAGCACGACGAACCGGCACTGCGGTACATCACTCTCATCCCCGCCACCCGGGCCGAATTCGAGTTCGCACGCGACCGGGACGACCCACTCCCCCTGCTCGAACTCTGGGAATCCCACGAGACCCATCTGCTCGATATCTACCGCTCGTCGGCGGTGTGAGCACGGACGACCGTCGGTTCCCGGGCACTCGCTGCGAGCGGAGCGCTTCCCGCGGACATCCTCGGCCAACACCTGGATGAGTGGCACCATATGGGGCATGAACAAAGCCACCGTGTACCTTCCCGAGGAGTTGGAGGCTCGGTTGGACGCGGAAGCGGCGGCCACCGGGGTCAGCAAGGCCGAGCTGATTCGCCGCGGGGTCACGATGCTGCTCGATGCTTCGACCCGGCCGAAGTCGGATACTTCCCTGCCGGTGTTCCGCAGTGGGCGTTCCCGCACAGCGGACGAGATGGACGACGATATCCACGCCCACCTCGAGCAGCAGGCCGCTCGGCGGTGATCGTTGTCTCCGAACCTCCGGGCTGTTCGCAGCTTTCGATGCCGATCAGGACGAACACGAACAAGCGGTCGCAGTCATGGAGCGGGAGACCCTGGTGATCTCTCCACTGGTGTTGACCGAATTGGATCACCTCATTCACCGTGACATCGGTTTCTCCGCCGCTATGGAAGTGACCGACGCATTGATGGCCCGCATGATCGAAGGGCGATACCGGCTCGCTGAATTGAAGCATGTCGATCTGGCCACAGCACAGACGGTGCGCGCCAAATATGAAGGACTGCGCCTGGACTTGGCGGACGCTGTCGGCGTGGTCCTGGCGGACAAATACCGCACCGACAGTATCTTCACTCTGGATCAACGAGACTTCCGCGCCATAGAGCCACTCACCCAGGGCGTTTCGGCCCTCCGGATCTTTTCGGCCGATATGTAGCATCGCGAATACCGCGGCGTTACAAACCTGTTCGCCGGCTTACCGGCGAGAAAGTCGGCAGACGGATGAGCAACGGCAACCGAACACAGGACCGGTGAATCCTTATCTGTCTCCGGGCGACGGACGGTTGAGCGCCCACTCGATGAGGCGATCGACATATCCGCCGGCGTGGGATCGGTCGGCATAGGCGCGGCGCAGCCCGGCACACGCGGTCCGCAATTCCGGTGTCTGCCCGTGCTCGGCCAGCAGCACCACCAGCGCATCCCAATGACCCACCTCTTTGTCCGGCAACGCCGACAGCTCGGCGGCATAGCGCCCTGGTTTCAGCAGCTCCACCGCCCGGCCCGCCTCCTTCGCCACTGCGGCAAGAAGATCGGCACGCAGCCGGTTCACGTCCGCGCCATCCGTCACCCGCCACAGGTCGGTGCCGTCCACACACCGAACCCGCCCTTCGAGGACCCGAATCCCGTCAGCGGCTTTCGCCTTGTCGATCGAGCCGGCAGCCCCGCGTTTCCATTCCCACCATATCTTCGGCACTACGGACGTATCGAGAAAGAACAGCCGGTCGTCCCATGCCGAGCCGCGCGACCCCTGCTTCTGGACCACGACAACGCCCTCGCCGGTGACAAGCCGCCAGACACCGCCGAAACCGCGAAAGCCCATCGGGCGAAGCACCGTACCGATATCCCGCATCAGGGACCTGACGACAGCGTCGAGATCAAGCATTTCCCGACAATAAGATCCGGCCCGGACAACAGCACCACCGCTCGGACTTCTCCGGCACGGGCACCGGGGACCCGACGCACCGGCATACGGAGCGCGGTGTCGGTCACCGGCCGGGAGCTCCTCGTCCGCCCAGCCGGCACCAACCACCGAGCCGGCACCTACCCCCAGAAGGCGCTGAACAGCGCGAGTGTGTCCGGTAGCTTCACTTCTGTAGTCGATTCAGGGGGAACTCCGAATATCGTCGGTGATATCACTGTCGTGCCCGAGAAGGTGCGGGCGGTCGACCGGTTGTAGTCGATCTCGCCAAATCGCCGCCCTCACTCCGACTCCGCCGGCGCCTACCGTACGACAGAAGCCATAGGGATGAGGCCGAGGTCGGCGAGTACAGCCGCACCGCGGGCGGCATGGTCACCGCCGGCGAGCACTCTGGTTCGTGCCGACTGATAACCGCAACCGGCGGCGTCGAACGCGTCCACCGTGGCGAGCAGCCGCTCCCGGTCGTTGGTGAACAGTGCTTCCGCCCGCGCCACGATGGCGCCGGCGACAGGATTGCCCGCGACGAGGGACCGGGCCTCGGCCAGCCGGTCGCCGGCGTCGGAGCTCCCGGCGAGCACCGCAGCCTCGGCACGCAGCGCCACATACCAGTGGAGCCAGATCCAGGTGATCCACCGCCACACCTCGCCGGGCTCGGCCGCCATCCGTTCCAGCGCCGCGCGCGCCTGCCCACGGTGAAGCAGGGCCAGCGCGTCGAAGACGGCGCCGTAGCCGTGGGTATGGCCCGGTAGGGGGCCGAGCCGACGCAGCACCGCGTCCCATTCGTCGCGGGCATCGTGGTCGTCGCGCAGATCGTGGATCATCGTCACGCCGGCCACCGCCGGACCGAGCGCCGACATGGCGGGATTACCGGCCCGCTGCCACGCCTCGAGGAACCGGACACTGTGGGTGAGTACCTCGTCGACATTGCCCGCCAACGCGTCCGCGACCAGCAGTCGGCTCGTCGCACGATGACCGACCTCGGCCGGCAACGGATGATCCGCGAGTTGCCGTGCCCACCGCCGGGCACCTCGTAGGTCTCCGGCGCCGAGGCCGGAATCGGCGGCCTCGCCGAGCGCTTCGATCAGCTCGTGGGTGGCGGCCGGGGTAACCGGAGCGGACTCCAGCAACACCATCCGCCGCCGCGCTGTGGCCGCCGCGGCGAAGGTGTCGCCGGCCCAACTGTGGACGCCTGCAAACGTGTCGAGCGCGGCGGACTCGGCGAGCGGATCGCCCGTGCGGTGAGCGAGTTCGACCGCGTGTTCGGCACGCTCGATCATCTCCGCTACGGCGTCGACGGGCGGGTACTGGGCCGGGAGGGCCTCGGTGAGCGCACGCCCGGCGTCGGCCAGTGCCGCGGCGGCCCGTGCGGCCGGATCGTCTCCGGCCAACCGCCGCGCTTCGGAGACGAGAACGACCGGTTCCTCCGGCGACAGGGGCCGGGCGAACGTGGTCGCGAACCGGTACGCGGTGGCGGCGGCGGACGCCAGGCCGCGGGCGGCTCCCGCCATGTCACCGGACCGACGGGCGGCCTCCGCCGACGCGCGGTGCAGGCGGTACATATCATCGCCCCGCATCCGGCATCCGGCCACGGCAGCGGCATGCCGCAGCCACGAGGCGGCGGCCGTATCGTCCGCGAGCGTGGCCGCCTGCTCATAGCGCATCTGGGACTCGCCGATCAGGTTCCGGGCGAAGCACAATTCCGCCAGGTGCCCGGCCAGGGCGTACGCGTCCGCGCGCCGCTCCGGCCGGTCGGCGGCCCACGCCAGGGCGGCGCGGAAGTCGTCGGCCACCGCGTCGAACCGGGCCCGCCGGTCCGCTTGCGCCACGGCCAGGTCGGCGGCCTCCGTCAGGCACCAGCGAAGATGCCGGGCCCGGGTGTCGTCGAGCTCACCGGCCTGCTCGAGCTGCTCCACCCCGTACCGACGAATGGTTTCCAGGGCCCGGTACGCGGTTCCGCTCGAGCCCGTCGTCACCACCAGCAGGCTCTGCTCGGCGAGCCGGGCCAACCCGTCGGCGACCATGGTCGTCTCGGACGCGGTCACCTCCGCGGCCGCCTCGACGGTGACCGATTTCGTGAACACCGAAACCCGCCGCAGAATCATTCGATCGTTCGGCTCCAGCAGAGCATGACTCCAGTCCAGCGCTGCCCGCACCGAACGGTGCCGATCCTCGGCACGCGAGCCGCCGGCCAGCATGCGAAGCTGATCGGACAGACCGGCTTCGAGACCATCCAACCCGAGGGTGGTCCAGCGGGCCGCGGCCAACTCGATCGCCAGCGCCACCCCGTCCAGCCGCTCGCAGAACGCGGCGACCCGGTCACGCAGCGCGTGGTTCGGCGGCCAACCGCTCGCTGCCGCGCGATCCATGAACAACGCCACCGCGTCCGAATCACCCGCTTCCGCCACCGACATGGGCGGAACCGGATACACCCGTTCGAACGGCACCATCAGCCGCGCCCGACCGGTCACCAGCACCGTCACCCCCGGACATGCCGCGAGCAGACGTTCGAGGAAGGGCGCCACCCCGTCCCGCACATGTTCGCAGTTGTCCAGCACCAGCAAGGCGAGCCGGTCGGCCAGCGCGGTCGGCACCGACTCGTCCATGCCACGGCCCGGCTGCTCCCCCAGGCCCAGCGCGAGCGCGACCGTACCGGCGACCGCGCGAATATCCGGATTGGTGACCGGTACCAGGTCGACGAACCACACGCCGTCGGGGTACTCGCCGGCCACCTCCGCGGCGACCGCCAACGCGAGCCGTGTCTTACCCACACCACCCGGCCCGACCGCGGTCACCTGCCGGTGCCCACGGAGCAGCTCGGCCAATTCGGCACGCTCCCGCACCCGGCCGATGAACGAGGTCAGCGATGTCGGCAGGACCGGGGCCGGGAGTGACCGCTCGGCACCGGTCGCCCCGGCCGCGCGCTGGGCGAGTGCCCGCCGATCCGGAACCTCGAGCTTGCGCAGCAGCGAGGAGACATGGCTTTCCACGGTCCGCACGGAGATGAACAGTCGCGTGCCGATCTCGGCATTACTGAGGTGCTCCCCCACCAGCGCCAGCACTTCGGCTTCCCGAGCCGAGATCTCCACCGTCGCCACCACGACCTCATTCTGCCGTACCCCGGTCCCGGGATCGGACTCGGTGGTCTGTTTCCGTGGTGGGAGGTGGTGATCCGTGCCTCCGATCAGTGGACGGTTCCGTGGTCGCCACGGATGTGGACCGGGCCCATCGGAGGAGAAACTGTGAACACATCCGGTTCGCCCCACCGGGCAGACCAGGACCCACGACCTCAGGAGTGACCATGACCAATTCGTCCACCCAGGGCATCAAGACCGTCCTGCATCCGGTATCCGATCTGACGGCGGCCAAGGCGGTGTACACCGCCCTCCTGGGTATCGCACCGCAGACCGACTCGCCCTACTACGTCGGCTTCGAAGCCGAGGGCCAGCACATCGGCCTGGTGCCGGACGGTGGCCCGCAGAGTATGGCCACACCGGTGGCCTACTGGCACGTCCCGAACATCGAGGCCAAGCTGTCCAACCTGACCGCCGCGGGCGCCACCGTGAAAGAACCCGCGCACGAAGTCGGGGGTGGCCGCCTGGTCGCCACCGTCACCGACATCGACGGCAACGTCCTCGGCCTCATCCAGGACCGCTGAGTGTCGCCCGCGCTCATCCGTCCCACCGACGACCCCTACCCTCTCGAACTCACGCAAAGGAACCGACCCATGGCTGCCCAGAAGCCCGCCACCCGCGCTACCCGGACCAAGACCACCGCGGGATTCAGCGACGAAGAACGTGCCGCGATGAAAGAGCACGCCAGTGAACTGAAGACAGCCGCCCGCCGCGGCCCCCGCGCCACCGAGGCGGACGGCGAGAAGGATGTGCTCGCCAAGATCGCCGAAATGGCGGAATCCGATCGTGCCCTGGCCGAACGGATCCATGCCATCATCACCGCACACGCACCGGGCCTGTCGCCCAAACTCTGGTACGGCATGCCCGCCTACGCCAAGGACGGCAACGTCGTGTGCTTCTTCCGCAGCGCGGAGAAGTTCAAGACGCGGTACGCCACACTCGGTTTCGAGGACAAGGCGAACCTCGACGACGGCACCATGTGGCCGACCTCCTTCGCACTGACCGCACTGACCGCCTCCGACGAGGTGATGATCGGCGAGCTCGTGAAGAAAGCGGCCGCCTGAGGGCAGCGCCTGCCCCGCCCCTGATGGCAGGCCCGCCCGCGTCAGCGCATGTGATGCCGCCCATCGGGCCTCCTGTGCGGCCCATGGCCCGGCTGCCCGGTTTCCGGAAACGAAACCCCCCGCTGTAGCGGACGTTCGCCGAGGGCACCTCTACCGGAGAGTGAGTGGCGACCGGCTCACCGAGTCGATGGGCACCGGGTTCGCCGTCCCGACAATCAGCACTATGCGCGGATTCCTCCGCCTCCTGCCAATACTCGCCGCCTGCACGGCCCGGTCCCACTCCGGGCCCGTCATGGCGGTCCCGCCCGAAGAATCCGATATTCGTCTGCGCCATCATCCCGTATCGATCGACTATTAGGCCCACGAAGATGCGCATATCGATATATCCATCGTTCTGAACCGCGCCGACGACCAGGCGCACCGGATCGGCACCCTGGTCTCGCTGCCGGACGGACCCGCACCTCGGGAGCGGCGAGATCCCGCGGGCGGTGAATTCCCCCGGAACTGCACACCCGATTCGATATCGTCTCCCTCGACCCGCGCGGTGCGCGGCGCAGCCACCTCATCCGCTGCGATTCCGGCTCGGTGGACGACCGACCCGGCCCGGTGCCGGACGCGGGCGGAGCCCGGCCCGCGTTCGAAGAATGGTCGCGCGATGCTCATGTGGAGACTCCGCTCCGGATAAGGAGGGGTTCCGGGCCATACGGTAGGGTGTCCGTAATACCTGGACCCGATCTGGGCCGATACCCTTCGGCGCGAATTCCGAATTCCGCGCCGGGAACCGCAACTCCGCCTCGACGGGCGCACAGCCCGACCGGACCTCGCGGTCACCTCCGATGCCGAAAGGCGCCAATACCTTCATGCCTGCCAACGCTGCTGCCGCGCGTTCATTAGCCGACCTCGGCGTGCGCGCCGATATCGTCGACGCACTCGCAACCGACGGAATCATCGAGCCGTTCCCCATCCAGGCCGCCACCTTGCCCGATTCACTCGCCGGCCGCGATGTGCTCGGACGCGGTAAGACCGGCAGCGGGAAAACCCTTGCCTTCGCCATTCCGGTCGTCGCGCGGCTCGCCGGAGCGATCCGGGCCCCGGGCCGGCCCACAGGGCTGATCCTGGCACCCACCCGGGAGCTCGCGACCCAGATCGCCGCCACTGTCACGCCGCTGGCCGAGATCTGCGGACTGCGGGTGACCACCATTTTCGGCGGTGTGCCGGCGAACCGCCAGGTCAGAGCGCTGAAGCAGGGAGTCGATATCGTCGTCGCCTGCCCGGGCCGACTCGAGGACCTGATCCGGCAGCGCGCCCTCACGCTGGACGATGTGCGGATCACCGCGCTGGACGAGGCCGACCACATGGCCGACCTCGGATTCCTGCCCGCGGTGACCCGCATCCTCGCGGCCACTCCCCCGGACGGCCAGCGTCTGCTGTTCTCGGCCACTTTGGACAACGGTGTGGGGAAGCTGGTCGACCGTTTCCTGCGCACACCGGTCTCGCATTCGGTCGACGAGGCGGCGGCCCCGGTGCCGACCATGCGGCATCACGTCTTCGAGGTCGACGGCGCCGACGCCAAGAAGGAACTCGTCCACGCGCTGGCGGCCGGAGGCGGACGCCGCATCCTGTTCATGCGCACCAAACACCACGCCCGCCGACTCACCACCCAGCTCACCAAATCGGGTATCCCGGCGGTCGACCTGCACGGCAATCTCTCCCAACCGGCGCGCGACCGCAACCTCGCCGCGTTCGCCGCGGGTACCGCCCGGGTGATGGTCGCGACGGATATCGCCGCGCGCGGTATCCACATCGACGACCTGGAACTGGTCGTTCACGTCGACCCGCCCGCCGAACACAAGGCCTACCTGCACCGCTCGGGCCGAACCGCCCGCGCTGGTACGGCGGGAACCGTGGTCACACTGGTCTTGTCCGAGCAGCGTAAGGACGTGGCGGCGCTGCTGCGCAAGGCGGGCATCGATGTCCAGCCGCGTGCGGTGACCGCCCACTCCCCGATCATCACCACCCTGACCGGTGGTCCGGTACCCGCCGAACCCACTCCCGCCGAACTCCCGGCCTCGGCGCCCGGTCCGGATCAGACTCGGGCGGCCACCGCCAAACCCAGAAAATCCAGGCGCGGACGCCGGCCGGCCGGAGTCGGCGGCGCAACGGACCAGCCTCGGGAGGCGAGGCCGGCCGCTGCCGAGCGGGTACCAGCACAGGGCAGCGCCCGAACCCGGTCGGACAGCACGGGCAAGCAATCGGCGCAGGGCTGTCGTTCCGGCGCGGCCGAACACGCCGGCGTGCGCGGGACCGCCGGGCGACGCGGGAGTTCTTCCGGACGGGCCGGGAACCGTGCGGCGGCGGGGCACGAGGTCCGCCGGCCTGCCGCCGCAACACGGAAGCAACCGCCATCCGGGGCGGACGCGGCCACCGGGCGCGGTGGTGCCGGAACCGGCGACCACACCGACCCG
Organism: Nocardia brevicatena NBRC 12119; assembly: GCF_000308495.1. Taxonomy (GTDB): domain Bacteria; phylum Actinomycetota; class Actinomycetes; order Mycobacteriales; family Mycobacteriaceae; genus Nocardia; species Nocardia brevicatena. The sequence continues at coordinate 84,970 of NZ_BAFU01000068.1, forward strand.
GTGCGTGGGCGCCGCACGCCCCGCCGGGCAACCCGGCCCGCGGGCTGAGTCCTACGATGTCCCGCGACCCCGTCCGATCGACGTCCCGACGGTCCTGAGTCCAGCCGTTTCCCGGTGGACCCAGGCCTCCGGGCTCCGTGAGCGCCGGCGATCAGGGCCGAGGTCTAGTCCAGTTCCCATTCGCGTACGAGGAGATCGGTCAAAACCTGCTGCCGGGCCTGGACCGTTCCGGAGTCCACTTGTCACATCCCAGCACCTGAGTCGTCAGCGCGAACACCGCAGAACCTGTCAGAGTGGTGAAGTACCGTGCCTTTTTTCTCTCGAAGTCGTAGTTTCTGGCCTGGCTGTTCTTCTGCCGATTGAGGAGCAACAGGTTCCCGAGGCGATGGACCCAGTACTCGCGCTGCTCCGGAGTGAAGTCCTGCTTCCACTGGCTGTCGGCCCGTGGGTTCTGCGGCAGCACATGTTCGATGCTGATGATGCCATGTGAATAGTTGGCGCCGGGGTCGTTGGCGAGAATTTCGTCCAGGCGCAACATGAGGTATCGGACCCGCTTGGTCTGCATGAGGTAGACGGGGCCATCGAGCACATCGCGTGCTTCGGCCTTCTCCACGTCACTCGGCTCGGATGACGGCGCCTCCAGCCCATACCCACGCTTCAATTCTTCCAGCAGGCTCAGATACCGGATGAGACGAGGTGTTGTGTACCCGCGTCGCAGCAGTGAACTCGCGGCCAGGCGCTCGAGCTTGCGGAGGAACTCACCGAGGAACGCAGCATCGTCTCCGTGGTGGGTAATGGCCCACAACGCAGGGGGCCGCCAGTCCTTGTTGTCGAGGGTGGCAAGCCGCTTCAGCCAACCATTCACCGATTCCCACCCCGCCCCGGGGCCGAAATCGTGCGCTACGGTCCGCTCGTACGCCTTGCCGTAGGGAAGCAGCAGATCCTCGACGAAATCGGATGCCCGTCCGCTGTCGATATAGTCGTCGAGCACCTGCTCCGGGAACTCTTTCAGCAGTTCACGGCGAGCGCGCTTGCCGTTCACGATCGTTCGGATGTCCTGGAACAGCTCGGTGAAATCTTCACTGCCGAGCGCTTCTTCTATGTCCTCCCAGCGCTTGGCATAGTCCGAGTCTTCGGCCGGCGCGCCGATAACCTGGGACTTGAATATATCCGCGGGTGCGAGATCCAGGCCCCGGGCGTTCATAACGCTGAAGATCCGGTACGCGCTGTTCAGATCGGGAGTACTGACTACCACCAGAAAAGTTCGGGTGCTCATCAATGTAGCCAAGGCCTTGCGTTTCGCCTCGTCCCACGACGCCAGACGAGTTCGCAGAGCGGCGGCGTTGTCCCGGATCGCGCGCTGGGGTTCGCTTTCGACCGTGTTGTCGGACAGTGCGATCAGGTGCACGATTCTTCCGGGTTCCTGCACGTACTTCGAGAAGAAGAACCGGTCTTGGCGGCGCAACGTCAACCGGGGCTTGGCAGCGATACCGGACAGCTCACTACCCGGCTCGAGCACCAGAACACCGAGTTCCTCCGCGAATCTGCCAGTACTGAGATCCCGCAGCACCGAGAACAGGATGCTCAATGTAGTCAGGCGCTGTTGTCCGTCGATCACGTCGTACGCTGTCTCCGACTTCTGGACCAGCACCAGAGAGCCGAGGAAGTAGGGCTCGTCCGAATCACGCCCGAGACTTTCCTCGAGGTCGTCGAGCAGTTGCAGCGCCTGATCGATGCCCCAGCGGTAGGGACGTTGGTAGTCGGGGATGGTGAACTCGTAGTCGCTGGAGAACACCTTACGCAACGGATGTTCATGCGCGGTCAGAGTCTTCTGCATCATTTGTCCTCGCCGAAATCGTAAGGCCCAGAGAACTTCCCTGCTCAGGGCATCGCACATGCGCCGAGGCAGTGTATCCGGACAACAGCCTCCGGCGTAGCGGCATTCGTCCGGATCGACAAGGGCTGCTGCACGGATAGGTGACAACTCGAGCTGACTCTCACCACCAAGCGACCAGATAACGATGGCAATACCGGCAGCGCCGCCGGGCCACCCGCGGTGTGCGACACTTGGAGCGACTCATCACTCCAGGTGTACACTCCCGGAGAAGCGCCGGTCAGGCACGTGTTGCGCCGTCGGGCCACACCACATCCACAGGCACTCCGCGTTCTCGTGCGAGTCTCACCACGCTGCCAGTACCGCCGGCCTCGCCACCTTCCCCGTCCCACACCGCGACCAGCCGGTCAGCCGACCCGAGCAGCGCCTCGTTCGCCGCCTCGTACGCTTCCCGGCCGGCCTCCTCGAAATCCATCACCCGAACCTCGGACGCGCGCGCCACCAGCTCGTCGAACACCGATACGTGATCAGGCTTCACTTTGGCCTCGCGGTAATTCCGGGAAGGCAACACCACCTCGAGTTCACCGCCCATCTCGAGCACCGCTCGTGCGAACACCGAATCGGCGCCACGCGCAATACAGCTCACCCCCACCAGATCGGAAACGTCGGCGAGGCGCCGAGTGATCTCCTCGCGCACCAGCACCGCGGTTTCCTCAGTGATGTTCATGTGCCCGGTCACAGCGACCCGCATAGTTCACTCCTGTGCGTTGAGCAGCGGGCGCATCCGGTCTCGTAGCTCGGCAACCGCGACATTGGCCTTCACCCGCTCTGTTCGTTTGTAGAGCTTGCCGACCTTGACCCGCACCCGATCCGACCGGGTCCGTTCAACGGTGGTCAACGCATCATGGCCTACCCGGCACGCCTCCCCCGCCTCGCCCTGAATCATGCGCGCCTCCGCCAGCCCGAGACGATCCAGCGCGGTGCTGCGGATCCGGTCCGCGCGCCGAAACTGTACCGCCAGCTCGATATGGTCGATCGCCTCAGCCGCGAACACAGGTTTGCGGCGTGACATGTCCAGTAGGCGACCACCGATGGTCCCGGCCAGCTCCGCCGCGTCGAAATAGTGCACCCAGAAAGGGTCAGTGGCGGGCTGCGAGGCCGCGAATTTTTCCTTCGCTTTTTCGCAAGCACGCCGGAACCCTGACGGGCGCTCGAGCTTGCTCAATGCCCATGCCTCCCGCGTGTACAACATCGCCTCCACAGTTGGGGTGAGCGCCCCAGCACCGCGGTCACGGGCGAGCCGCACCAATTCCAGGGCGTCGGCCGCTCCGGCATCGCCATCGAGGCCGAGGAGTTGCCGCGCCATACCAGCCAGCGCGAATGCGCAGAATGCGGGATCATCGGCGCGGCTCGCGGCGCGGGCTGCGAGCACGTAGTACTGCTGCGCCGTGGCCTGCTGCCCGGAGTCCCAGCTCATCGTCGCCGCGGTCTCGGCGAGCTGCGCCAGCACACCCCACAGTCGTTTCTCCACTCGCGCGGGTTGCCGCTCCCGCAGCATCTCGTTCACTTCGGCCAGCTGACCGACGACGGCCTTGCGTCGCAGGCCGCCCCCGAACTGGTCGTCCCACTCGCGGAAAGAGCGCGCCACGTGTTCGAGCTGCTCAACCTCTTGCATGCCGAGTCCCATCGGTTTGTCCACCAGGCGCGGGGCGTCGTCGAAGAACAGCCAGCGTTCCACGGTCTCGAGCAGGCCGGCGCCGATTGCGACCCCGACAAGCGCCTGCGTGGCGTGGCGTCGGTCCATCGTCAGGTCCTTGCGGGTCAGTTCCGCTGTCGCGGTGACGCAGTCCGCAGAGTCGGGAGTACGCCAAACTGTCGCCGCGGTACCGGGTTCCGGGCCGCCTCCATCCAGGCCAATGGCAGCCGCGAACTGTGCCTGCTGCTCGGTGGTGGCGCGAGCGAGGGTGGTGTCCATGATCCGAGCGAAATCCTCGGACAGAGTCACCCACGCACCACGCTGCGCCCACTTCTTGATAGTTGGCACACCGACCCCGGTGATCTTCGAAAACTTCGACTGCGTCACCCCAAGGGCGCGCCGGAGTTCGGTTGCCTCTGCGCCGGTCCACGTAACCTGCATATCCATATGCTCCCCCTAAACGGAGTCCGGTTGTGCGAACACTACTCCCGGGGAGACTGCGGTATACCGCGTTCGTCTTCACGCAGGTGACAGTGCGCGGCGATGGTGTGGGAACCGCCCGGTGCTCGGCTCATGTCATCGTCACCGAGCCTCGGTGGTCCAGGAACCCAACCCAGCAACCCGTGAGGTGACCCCCATGGCCGAGACCTTGCCGCCGCTCCCCGTCCGCCGGCCCGTCAACCGCGCAATGGCCGCGACACTGCGGTACTGGCACACCAGCCCTCGCAACAACCGCGCGCTACTGGAACGGATCGCTGCCGGGCTCCGCGCTCTACCTGACACTCACCCAAGAGGACACTGCCGCACCGACCTTCCAATTCGCAGCTACGCCCATGCCCACCAAGTCATGGCGATGCACACCGATCATCACTGTGACCGGTACGCCGAAGCTGCCCGCTATGCCGAGAGAGCGCGCCCATGATCGACGCCTTCTCAGTGACCGTTGCCCGGAGAACATCCAGATCGGGCGCTTGCCGTCCGAGTCTCTGGTGTGGCTGCCACAACATCCTCGGCGGCACGTGTACCTATCCAGCGGACGCCAACACATCCACGCAGATCGGCCAGGTGGTGCCATGAGCCACTCGATCGCCTTCGGCTGGATCGACTACAACATCAGCCGCGCACCCGAATCCGACCGCGACCGGATACACCGCCTCGCCGACCAACTCGGCTACCGACTCGTGTGGCCCTGTGAACGATCGGTGCTCCGAGTGGTCGACCAGGTACGCAACGCGGGAGCCGACCTGGTGATCCTGCCCGCACCCGACCACCTGAGCACGCTCGAACTCAACGCGGTCATGGACATCGCCGACGTGGAAACCGTGGTCCCGCGCCTGAGCTTCGCCCGCCGACCCTCCGTGCAGGTGACACCATGAGCGCCCTGGTCGTGGCCGGCTACATGATCGCGATCGGACTACCACTGCTGGTGATCGCGGCGACGATCTGGTGGCCCAGATGAGCCGACGAGCTGATCTCGTTCGTCCGAGACGGCCTCGCACCCTACAAGTGCCCCAGGGTGGTGGAGATCCTTACGGACAGACCGGCAAGATTCGCCGACGAGCGTTACGTGGTCAACACACCGACGCCCGAACCGCATAACGAAGGGTCTGGTTGTCGGCGAATCGCTGTGACCTGGACAGGAGCTTCTCGGCGAGGAGCCGGACAGAAGGACAGGGCTGATCGACAGGATTCCCGAGTGATGCCGAAGTAGGTCGGGGCACAGTGGTGTCGGCGGGTGGGTTATACAGTTCTGTTGGTCTTCGTCGAGCAGAGCAGGCAGGTTTCGGTATCCGTGATCACCGGTGACGTCAAGAACAAGGTCGACGCAGTCTGGGACGCATTCTGGACGGGCGGTATCTCCAATCCCCTCGAAGTGATGGAGCAGATCACGTACTTGCTGTTCATCCGTCGGCTGGACGACGAGCAGACCCGCGCACTGGAGCAGGCGAACCTGCTGGAGCAGCCGCTCGAGGGCAACCCGTTCCCGGAGGGAGACGACGAGGAAGGCCGGCCGTACAACGACCTGCGATGGTCGGTGTTCCGGGACCGGCATGCCGACGAGATGTTCGACATCGTCGCCAACCGGGTGTTCCCGTTCATCAAGGAGATGCGCGGGGAGGACTCCACGTACGCGCACTTCATGAAGGACGCGCGGCTCACGATCCCGAACGCGGGCATGTTGCAGCGGGTGGTGGATCGCCTGGACAAGGTGCCGATGGAGAACCGCGACACGAAGGGCGACATCTACGAGTACCTGCTCGCGAAGATCGCGTCCGCCGGCCAGAACGGCCAGTTCCGCACCCCGCGGCACATTATCGAGCTGATGGTGCACATGACGGCCCCGAAGCCGGGCGACACCATCGTCGACCCGGCGTCCGGGACGTGTGGCTTCCTGGTGGGGGCGTCGGAGTACATGCGCGCGTACCACGCGGACGCGATCAACTCGGGTGCCGGTAAGCAGCATTACCACCACGAGATGTTCCACGGCTTCGACTTCGACAACACGATGCTGCGAATCGGGTCGATGAACATGCTGCTGCGCGGTATCGAGCAGCCTGACATCCGCTACCGCGATTCCCTCGCGGAGGCGAACACCGGTGACGCCGAAGCGTATTCACTGATCCTCGCGAACCCGCCGTTCGCCGGCTCGCTGGACTACGAGAACACGGCGAAGGATCTGCAGCAGATCGCGAAGACGAAGAAAACCGAACTGCTGTTCCTGGCACTTTTCCTGCGACTGCTCAAACCCGGTGGCCGTGCCGCGGTGATCGTGCCGGACGGGGTGCTGTTCGGATCGTCGAAGGCGCACAAGGAGCTTCGGCGAATTCTGGTGGAGGAGGAGAAGCTCGATGCGGTGGTGAAGCTGCCCTCGGGCGTGTTCAAGCCGTACGCCGGTGTGTCGACGGCGATCCTGTTCTTCACCAAGACCAACTCCGGCGGCACCGATTACGTGTGGTTCTACGACGTGCAGGCAGACGGCATGTCGCTGGATGACAAGCGCAACCCGCTGCTGGCCGCCGACAAGCTCGGTGCGCTCGCGGAGCTGTCGGAGGACGAGCACGCGAAGAACAACCTGCCTGATGTGTTGCGGCGCTGGGCCGAACGCGACGGCGCGGAGCGGGAGCGGGCTCGGACAGAGCAGAGCTTCTGCGTGCCGAAGGATGATATTGCCGCCCAGGGGTATGACCTGTCGTTGAACCGGTACAAAGAGATCGATCACGAGGAGGTCGAGCACCGTTCGCCCGGAGACATCCTGGATGAGCTTGACCGGCTCGAGAAGGAAATCATGGACGGCATGGCGCAACTGCGGGAGATGCTGGCGTGAGTGTGCAAGTCGTGTCGGTTGAAGAAATCGCCGACGTCAAGCTCGGGCGACAGCGTTCGCCCAAGAACCACGATGGTCCGAATATGCGCAGGTACTTGCGTGCGGCGAATGTCGGCTGGAGCGGTTTGCTTCTGGATGATGTCAAGGCGATGAACTTCACCGACGCTGAGATGGCGCAGTTTCGGCTGGAGCCCGGCGACATCTTGTTGAATGAGGCATCCGGGTCACCTCGTGAGGTGGGCAAGCCTGCAATTTGGCAAGGTGAGATTGACGAGTGCGCTTTCCAGAACACACTCCTGCGTGTTCGTCCACAGAGTGACGTCGACCCGCGTTATCTGCTCCACTTTTTCCGGCATGAAGCAGAGTCAGGTGCATTCGTGCGCGGTGCTCGAGGTACCGGGATCAATCACCTCGGACGCGCGGCGCTCGCGAAATGGAAAGTTCCGCTGTCGCCGATCGAGGAGCAGCGGCGGATCGCGGCGATCCTCGACCACGCCGACGCCCTCCGCGCCAAGCGCCGCGAAGCCCTCGCCCGCCTCGACGAGCTGACCCAGTCGATCTTCATCGACATGTTCGGCGATCCCGTCTCGAATCCGTCGGGATATCCTGTACGCACCCTCGGCGAGATCGCTGAATTCTATGCCGGTGGCACGTTGCCAGAAGGTGAGGACTTCGCCGGGCAGACAGATGGGTTCGCGCTTCTGAAAGTGTCCGATTTAAATCTCCCGGGGAACGAGAGGGTTCTGCGCTCAAGCCAAGGGTGGTCAGCGCACCCGGGGGCGAGGTCCGCGACGTGTCCGGCTGGAAGCGTTGTTATCCCGAAGCGAGGTGGAGCGATTGGGACTAACAAAAAGCGGCTGACAAGTAGGCCATCGATACTTGATCCAAATCTGATGGCGATAAAGCCGCAACAGAGTCAGCTTGGCCTTGAGTTTCTTTACGCCTGGTTCGAGAGATTGGACCTCAACTCTCTCATCTCAGGAAGTTCAGTTCCGCAGCTGAACAAGAAGGACCTCGCGCCACTGGTAATCCCTGTTCCGCCATATGAATTGCAGTTGGAGTTCGCTGCGCGGGCGAACGTCATAGGGCATATTCGTTCAGGACACCGAGCCAACCTCGTCGAACTCGACGCTCTCTTCGCCTCCCTCCAGTCCCGTGCCTTTCGAGGCGAGCTGTGATCGCACCGGTGTCAGCGATGCCGGTGTGGCCCGGCTTCCTCACCCCGGTGCTGGAAGTGCTTGACGACGGCCAGATCTGGCGCAGGCGCGATCTGCACACGGCGGTGGAGGACCATATCGGGTTGACAGCCGAGCAGCGGGCCGAGGTGCTGCCGTCGGGAAAGGGGCGCGCCGACAACCGGATCGGGTGGGCGCTCAGCGGGTTGTATCGCGCGAAGCTCGTCGACAAGCCGGCCCGCGCTACTTTCGTCATCACCGATGCGGGCCGGGCTCTGCTCGCCGCTCACCCCCCGGGGATTACCGAGAAGATCCTGAAAGCACTACCCGAGTACCGGGACTACACACCGGCGCGGACAGGCTCCTCGAATGGCGATCCCGTGGCCGAGGCAGCTGCCGCCGACGAAGCAGTCGACCCACTCGAGCAGATCGAGCGTGGTGTCGAACGCCTCCATGCCGAGGTCGCCACCGACCTGCTGGCGCGGCTGCGCGGTCAGGATCCGGCGTTCCTCGAACAATCAGTACTCGACGTGCTCGTCGCTATGGGATACGGCGGCACCGAAGGCCGGGCCACCCGGATCGGCGGGTCCGGTGACGGCGGTGTGGATGGCGTCATCGATCAGGACCCGCTCGGCCTTGAGCGCATCTACGTGCAGGCCAAGCGCTACGCCGCGGACAACACCGTCGGCCGGCCGGAGATCCAGGCGTTCGTCGGCGCGCTGCACGGCGTCGGCGCTGCCCGCGGCGTCTTCATCACCACGAGCGCCTTCACGTCGGGTGCCCGTGAGTACGCGCAGAGCATCGGCACCCGCGTCATCCTCATCGACGGCAAGCGCCTCGCCGAGTTGATGATCCGCTACGGCGTCGCAGTCCAGACGCGACAGACCTTCACCGTCATCGAGGTCGACGAGGACTACTTCGAATAAATCCGTGCCGCAGACGCAGCACGTGCAAGAGCCGGACCCACTGACGAACTCCGCAATTCCATCCCGACGGGGACGAATCTGTCGGACCCTGCCCGTAATGTTCGAAGGCTCCGGGAAAGCTCGGACGCCTGTGCCAAGATCGAGCACAGAACGACACGTCACTGCGCGACGCACACGAGTTCGGAGAGGACCGCGGGCCCATGGTGGGGAATTTCGACTTCCTGCAGGCCGAATGGCCGAAACTGCACGCCGAGGCCAAGAAGGCAGAACGTGACGCGCTGTTCGACCCGCGCACCACCTGCTTCTACGCACGCCGCACCGTCGAACACACCGTCAAGTGGATCTACCACACCCAGAACCTGCCCGAGCCGTACAAGTCGGACCTCGCGGCCCGGATCCACGAAGGCAGGTTCGTCGGCATCGTCGGCCACGGACTTGTCATGAAGATGGACCTCATCCGCAAGCTCGGCAACGCAGCCGTCCACGACGACAGGCCGGTCTCCAAGGACTCCGGCCGGAAGGCGCTCGCCGAGCTGTTCCACATCCTGTCGTGGCTGGCCCGCACCTACGCGACGCAGCCGTCGAGCAAGCCGTCGCCGCAGCAGCAGTTCGACCCCGCCCTCCTGCCCAAGCCCGGCGGTGGCGCCGTCGTCGCGAAAACCGTCGCGCAGCTCGGCAAGCTCGAAGCCGAGCTGGCCGCCAAGGACGCGCGGCTCGAGCAGGCCGAGGCCGAGAAGCAAGACCTCATCGCGCAGCTGAAGGCCCGCGACGAGGCCGTCGAGACGGCGGAACTCGAGAATGCCGGCTACGAGCAGCTGATCACGGAGTTGCGCGCCCAGGTTGCCGCCGCGCAGCAAGCGAGCGTCGCGACGCCCGACACGCACGATTACGGCGAGGCACAGACCCGCCGCGACTTCATCGACCGCATGCTCGGCGAATCCGGCTGGGCGCTCGACCAGAAACGCGACCGCGAATACCCGGTCACCGGAATGCTCGACGGCAAGAACGGATTCGCCGACTACGTGCTGTGGGGCGCGGACGGTCTGCCGCTGGCCGTCGTCGAGGCGAAGAAGACGTCCGTCGATCCCATCGCCGGTCAGCAGCAGGCGAAGCTGTATGCCGACTGCCTCGAGCGGAAGTTCGGCCGGCGGCCGGTCATCTACTACAGCAACGGATTCGAGCACCACTTCTGGGACGACCTGCGCTACCCGCCGCGGGAGGTCGCCGGTTTCCACACCCGTGACGAACTCGAACTCCTCGTCACCCGCCGGACGTCGATGAAGTCACTCGCCGGTATCCCCGTCCCCAAGGCGATTGTCGACCGGCCGTACCAGGAGAAGGCGATTCGCGCTGTCACCGAGCGGTTCGAGATCGAGAACCAGCGGGCCGCGCTCCTCGTCATGGCCACCGGGGCCGGCAAGACCCGCACCGTCATCGCGCTCACCGACATGCTGATGCGCGCCAACTGGGTCAAGCGGGTACTGTTCCTCGCCGACCGCAAGGCCCTCGTCAAGCAGGCCGTCGGCGCGTTCAAGACGCACCTGCCCGACTCGTCGCCGGTGAATCTGCTGACCGACAAGAACACCGAGGGGCGGGTCTACGTCTCCACGTATCCGACGATGATGGGATTCATCGACGAAAAGGACGGCGGTACGTGGAAATTCGGTCCCGGATACTTCGACCTCGTCGTGATCGACGAGGCGCACCGTTCGGTGTACCAGAAGTACCGGCACATCTTCCGATACTTCGACTCGCTGCTCCTCGGGCTCACCGCCACCCCGAAGGACGAGGTGGACTACAACACCTACCAGCTGTTCCATCTCGAAACCGGTGTCCCGACGAACAACTATTCGCTCGACCAGGCCATCGACGAGGGGCATCTCGTCCGGCCGCGCGCGGTGAACGTGCCGTTGACTTTCCCGCTGCAGGGAATCCGCTACGCCGATCTCACCGATGAGGAGAAGAAGCGGTACGAGTCCATCGACTGGGGCGACGACGTCGCCGAGGGCGAGATCCCCGACGCCGTCCAGGCCGAGGCCGTCAACAAGTGGCTGTTCAACACCGACACCGTCGACAAGGTCCTCGAAACCCTGATGACCCGCGGGCATCGGGTCGCTGGCGGCGACCGGCTCGGCAAAACCATCGTCTTCGCGAAGAACGAGCGGCACGCCCAGTTCATCGCCCAGCGGTTCGACGCGAACTACCCGGAGTTCAAGGGCTCGTTCGCACGCGTCATCACCCACTCGGTCAACCACAGCCAGGACCTCATCGACAAGTTCTCCCAGCCCGAGCAGGAACCGCATATCGCGATCTCCGTCGATATGCTCGACACCGGCATCGACGTCCCCGAGGTCGTGAACCTCGTGTTCTTCAAGCCGGTGCGGTCGAAGTCGAAGTTCTGGCAGATGGTCGGCCGCGGCACCCGGCTGCGCCCCGATCTGTACGGTCCCGGCCAGGACAAGACCGACTTTTTCATCTTCGACGTGTGCGGCAACTTCGACTACTTCGAACAGCACCCCGACGCCTCCGAAGGGGCACTCGCGCCGTCGCTCTCGCAGCGGCTGTTCACCACCCGCACGGAACTGCTGGCCGCTCTCTACCGGTCCGGCGCCTCGTCGGAGTTGCGCCGCGACACCGCCGACCTGCTGCACGGCCAGGTCGCGGGCATGCGACTGGACAACTTCATCGTCCGCGCCCGGCGCCGTGCGGTGGAGAAGTACGCCGACCGTGCCGCCTGGGAATCCGTCACCGAACAGCGGGCCGCCGAGATCGTCGCCGGCCTCGCCGACCTGCCCACCACCGTCCGCGACACCGACGAGATGGCGAAACGATTCGACCTCGCCATCCTGCGCGGACAGCTCTCCGTCGTCGTCTCCGACGACCTCCTCACGCGGCACGCCGACACGATCCGCGGCGTCGCGGACGGACTCCTCGACGAGGGGCTCACTATTCCGAAGGTGAAGGCCAAAGAGGAACTGCTGCGGGAGGTGGCGAGCGACGAGTGGTGGGAGGACGTCACCGTCGACATGCTCGAACACGCTCGGCGTGAGCTCCGTTCCATCGTCGGACTGCTCGACAAGAAGAAGCGCGTCGTCGTCTACACCGACTTCACCGACACCCTCGGCGAAGTCGCCGAACGGGACATGCCGGAGATGCGGTCCGGTACCGACGTCGAGCGATACACCGCGAAGGCGCGTGACTATCTGCGCCGCCAGCCCGACAATCTAGCGCTTCAGAAGCTGCGTTCGGGCAAATCGTTGACACCGGCCGATCTGGAATCGCTCGAGGAACTGCTGGCCCGCAGTGGCGCCGGCGGCCCCGAGGACATGGAACGCGCCGTCGCCAACGCCCACGGACTCGGACATTTCATCCGCTCCCTCGTCGGCCTCGATCAGCAGGCCGTGCAGGAAGCGTTCGCGGAGTTCCTCGGCGAACGCACCGCCACCGCCAGCCAGATCGACTTCATCAACCTCGTCATCGGCCACCTCACCCGGCACGGCGAGATGGACCCGAAGCTGCTGTTCGAGCCGCCGTTCACCGACGCGGCGCCGCAGGGGCCGACGCAGCTGTTTGCCCCCGAGCAGACGAAACGGCTCGTCGGCGTCATCAGGTCGATCAACGACTCGGCGGCCGCGACCGCCTGACCCCGGACAGTGCCACGCGACGCACAAGCAGGACATCGAACAGACTTTCTTCAATTCGGGGCGTGAGGACTACTCGCACGGCCCGGAGTGTTTTCCGTTCAAAGCGGAAGAGGACGAATCAGTACATCGAATGTAGGCGCCCCTTCCCAGCCAGGACGCTGAACGCCGACTCGGTACCAGCCCCATCGCCGATACCGCGCGTATGCGCGCTCGTTACTCGGATCCACCAACAGCGTCGCCCTCCGCTCTCGGCGGGCACCCAGCAATTCGTCGCGTAGCGCCCGCGCGTAACCCCGGCCCGTCTGCTCAGGGACCACCATGATCTCCGAGAGCCCGAACGTCCGAGTCCCGTCCTCGCGAGTGAATCCCGGATCATGTCGATCGAGCTGCAATCCGTCCCAGCCGGCAGTTTTCTCGCCGAGCGGCCATCCCCATGCTTGCCCTATCGGTTCCCCGTCCAGGTACAGCACCACGAGGTCAAAGCCCGGCGCCCTGAGGTAAGCGTCGAACCGATTCATCGACGCTTCCAGCGATTCGAAGGGATCGCCGGTCGCGATGGCCTCCGCATAGGCGCGCGCGTAGATGTCTTGGACCGTGTCGCGTATTTCGCGCGCACCGATGTGATCAAAGCGGCGGAATTCAATCAACCGAGAATCCTTTCGCGGTGGCAAGTGCGTAGAACCGAGCTTTAAACTCCTCGCCTCCGGAAGCGCTGTCGACCAACTCTCGCACCGGTTCCAGCGCCTTGAGTGCGCGCGGCGACGCTAGCCATCCTTCCAGCGCCTCGAGCACGGGTGTCCCCGCTTCGACCGCTGATCTCGTATCGCCGGTACGGGCGAGCGCCGCCGACCACCAGGCCGAGGCATGCACGGAATTGCCAGCGCTTGCCGGCTCGCCCGCAACGACCTCGTGCAGGACGAGCGCTCGACTGTGGTTGCCAATGTCAGTGCATGCCCGCGCCTCGTGGAATCGGATCTCGGAATGGTCGACGAATCGCAGCCATGGAGCGCACTCACCCATCGGCTCATGTTCGGCTGCATTATCCATTTCCCGCCAAGCCGCTGACATGGCTCGCTCCATACTTCGCCGATCACCGGCTGTGCCGTATGCCGCGGCCTCGCGGGCGGCGATCAGCGCGTGTATCCGCCCCGCCGGCCGCCTCCGTACCAAGTCCGCAGCCCGACGTGTCAGCGCGAGTGCATAGGAGGGCGACGAATGACCGGTGCGTACCAAGCTGATGGATTGCAGAGCAGCATTCATGCAGGCGTGGACAGCCAACTCGTCGTCTTCGGCCATGGACGCCAGGGAGAGCGCATCGGAGTAGCACCTCCGCGCCAACTGGACTCGATCCGCGTCGTATGCGAGCCAGCCGGTTTCCACGGCCAGCGCGCCGACCGCAGACATCCACGCCCGACCCGTCGCATCGTCGAACACCCTGCTGTGCAGCAAACTCTGGCTGCGTTCCAACGCATCGACGGCGGCAGACAGTAGGCCCGCTCCACCGACAGCCTGATCGGCCGTCTCCAGTTCTGTCGTGAATGCGTTGAGACGTTCTACGTCGGCCATACCGATCCGGGAATGGTTCGATGCCGGGAATGCCACAGCGGTAAGCGCTGCGGCTTTACCGAATTCGCGGCGATTCACGTCTGCCTCATCGTCAATGTTTCCAGGGGAGGGGTTTACTTGCGTTGATGGCCGCGTGGACGATACGGCGAGAGCGAATCGACGCATCTGCTCCGGGCTCAGCTTGGCGAGCCAACTATCGAGGTCGGCGGCACGTTGCCCGCGCACCGGCCGCGATTCGGTGGCACGCTCCCATTTTCGCACGGTCGCAACAGACCACCCGATCTGCTCGGCAAACTGCTCCTGCGTCATCCGGAGCGCCGCGTCACGCAGCGCCCGTACCTCGACCCTTGTCCAATCTCCACGATCATGCGGTGCCCCCTGTCCCTGCATACCTAGCGGAAGAGTAGCGGTTCCCTATCACTGCTGTCCCTGGGACGGCGAACTCCGGTCGATGACGCTTGATCCGGCCCCGGCGCCGGGTCGAACCGCCCGGCCGGACAGCACATTACGAGTCCGCCAACCGCGGAATTCCCCGGCGCCGGGTGCCTGCCATGACACCTGATGAGGAGGCACTGTGCGCGAACGACCACCTTTGCCCAAACGCCCCGCGCGAAACCAGGCAATCGAAGCGGCCATCCGGCTGTGGCGCGATCAATACTCCATCGAGCCGGCGACGTTGGAACGAGTAGCGGCCGGACTCCGGGCCACTCTCGATGTCCCGAAACCGGCTACCGACACCGACGTCGCGCCATGAGCCACTCGATCGCGTTCGGCTGGATCGACTACGACATCAGCCGCGCACCCGAAGCCGACCGCGACCGGATACGCCGCCTCACCGACCAACTCGGCTACCGGCTCGTGTGGCCCTGCGAACGGTCGGTGCTCCGAGTGGTCGATCAGGTACGCAACGCCGGCGCCGACCTGGTGATCCTGCCCGCACCCGACCACCTGAGCCCGCTCAGGCTCAACGCGGTACTGGAGATCGCCGACGTCGAGACCGTGCTACCGCGCCTGAGCTTCGCCCGCTGGATATCCGGGCAGGTGGCACCATGAGCGCCCCGGTAGTAGCCGGTCTCGCGATCGCGATCGGACTACCACTGCTGGTCATCGCTGCGACGATCTGGTGGCCCTGATGAGCGACATACCGAACTATCGCCGATGGCCACCGGCTCGGCGAGTTCCTGACAGGCCGTCCTGGCCGTGCGCACCGCATCACGGTAGACTGAATCACGATCGACGATCGTGATTCAGTCCTGGACAGAGGTGGTAGCGGTGACGACTGATGTCGGTGCGCGGATCGAGCGCGCTCGCCTTGCCGCGGCGCTCAGCCAGCGTGCCCTTGCGGACGCGACCGGGATCTCGCAGCCGACCTTGTCGCGGATCATCTCCGGGGACAGACCGGCGAAAATGCCGGAGATCGTGGCGATCGCCTGGGCGACCGGGCACACAGTCGCCCAACTCACCGGGAGCGAGACGGTAGCCGACCGAATCCAATGCGTGGCACGAGCGACAAACGACTCCGAAATGGATCGGATGCGGGAGGCGCTACTGCATTTCGTGGAGCTGAACGACTACCTCGACGACCAGGCCATCCCCGCCACGGTCGACCCCGCGTAGGCAACAGTGAACAACGAGACAGAAGGACGCACCGCCGCCGCGCGGTTCCGTCACGACCACCGACTCGGCGTACAACCACTGGGCGACCTGGTCGCGGTCATCGAACAGGCAACCGCGATCGACGTTGCTGTACTTGAGGTCGGCCCGGACGAACATGGCCTGACAATGCGGGACCCGGTGCGCGACGCCGTATTCATCGGTGTCGCGCGCACCCGCAACCCGATGCGGCAACGCAGCACGCTCGCCCACGAACTCGGCCACGTGTTGTTCCAGGACTGGGTAGACGACCGCTCGGGCAACTGGAGCGATCGAACTTCCGCGGAAATTCGTGCCGATGCCTTCGCCCGGCACCTGCTCGTGCCGATCGAGGGCCTGCGTGAGTTCCTCGGCAACCGAGAGTCGGTGACCCGATCCACCCTCTCCGAGGTTGTGCAGCGGTTCCTGGTGTCACCGCCCATCGCGGCGATCGCCCTGCACCAGGCCGAGTACATCGATGACGACACCAAACACGAGTGGATGACATTGACCGCGCCGCAGTTGGCTGCCCGCTACGGATGGAGCGACCAGTACCAGGTGTTGCAGGCCGACTCCGATCAGCGCAGAGCGCCTCAGCGGTTACTAGCCCGGGCTATCAGAGCCTATGAAGAAGAAGTACTGTCTGCACAGGCAATCGCCACTCTGCGCGGCATCACGCTGGAGGCTGCCCACGAAGAGCTGCGCGAAGCAGGTGTCGAGCCCGTACGACGCGAGATCGCCTGGGCCGATGCCGCCGAATTGCCCGATGTCGACGTGGACCTGGCAGCCCTCGACGAGGCCCTCGACGCATCGGTCGATGAGCCCGCCGATCCCCAAGTGGACGGGGACGAGGCGAGGTGAGCCACCCGCCCATCATCGACGCCGGACCCGGACTGAATTTCTTCTCTATCAACCAGGAGCGTCTGC
The DNA here is from genome assembly GCF_000308495.1 of Nocardia brevicatena NBRC 12119. Lineage (GTDB taxonomy): Bacteria > Actinomycetota > Actinomycetes > Mycobacteriales > Mycobacteriaceae > Nocardia > Nocardia brevicatena. Next base: position 101,695 of record NZ_BAFU01000068.1, read on the forward strand.
TCATCGGCGTGCTCGGGCGGCTCAGCGCCCCGGAGACCGTGCAAGACGAGATCTTTCGCAAGTCCCGGCAGGACCCACGGTTCCGAGCCGCCGCTTCGGTCTGGCGCAAACTGACGCCTGCATGGATTCAGGTGCTCTCCGATGACCAGACACCCGAACTCGCCGCTGTGGTCCACCGGATCGCCCGGCAATCCATGGAACAACGCCTGCAATCCCCGAAAGACCTGGGCGAGACCATGGTCATCGCACACGCGGTCGTCACCGCAGAAGCCGGTGAGACCGTGACCATCCTCATCGACGACGGACCAGGAACTCGGACTGCCACTGCAGAAATCAACCGGCTGCGACGACTTCACGCCAGTGGTCGCCCTGTAGGGTCGATCCGGCTGGTGAGCACGCTGACAATTCTCGAGCGTGCGGCGGGCGGGCAACACATCCCCGACAAGGCTGCGATGCGCACCATCTACACCCGGTTACGCCGCCTCGATGACGGTCTACCGCCGGTCGAGAAAACCAATCTTCTTCGACTTCCACACTGGTCCTGAGATGCGTTGTTCCCTCCGGCACGCACCGCTCACCTCGTATCAGCGCCGCTCATGAAGACCCTCCACACCGGGCCACTGAGAAATCACTCCTGAATGCCTGTGCGGCACCATGTCGCGCCAACTCCTCTATGCGAACGTGCAGGCGAGGATTCGGTGCCCAACTTTTGTATGAGCCCTGCGCGCTGCAGCGCCAGGATGAATGATCCCCAGACCCGCGGTTCAGGGAGGTCCTTCCAACCTCCTGCTCGCATCCTGAGCTGTATGTCGGCCGCCATGAACTTCTCCCCCTCCGGCAGCGCCAAGATCAGTTGCCGGGCGGTACCCAGGTACGTATCAACGTACGGATCGCGCAGTGATTCAGTCATTCGGCACCTCGGTCTACATGCCGCTATGCTACGTAACTACTATAACCGCACTGCCACAACATATTTCGGTTTCAGGCAACGCCAAATGGCCCGGTCGCCGCGCACCCGAATCCGACCGGATACACCGCCTCGCCGACCAACTCGGCTACCGGCTCGTGTGGCCCTGCGAACGGTCGGCGCTCCGAGTGGTCGATCAGGTACGCAACGCCGGCGCCGACCTGGTGATCCTGCCCGCACCCGCCCATCTGAGCCCGTTCGAACTCAACGCGGTAATGGACATCGCCGACGTCGAGACCGTGCTACCGCGCCTGAGCTTCGCCCGCCGGCCCTCCGCGCAGGAGACACCATGAGCGCCCTGGTAGTAGCCGGCTTCGCCATCGCGATCGGACTGCCACTGCTGGTGATCGCGGCAGCGATCTGGTGGCCCAGACGGTCGGCATACCGAACCGATACCGCACGTTCAGACCGCATGCGAGCACAAGCTCGACTCACGCCCCAACCGACGATTGAGCCGGACAACCGGTGGAAGACGAACCAGAGAGGAGCCGCTCACCTGGAGGTTTCCCATTTAGGTAGCATTTTCATTCCCATTTTCCCATTTCGTTCCCATTTGAGTGCCATGTGCTTATGGCCATCGACCGGCCTGCGCTGATCGACTCCCTGTGCTCGCTGGGCGGCGACTGTACGAACATCGAGGTCAAGTCCGCGACCGGCGGACTTCCGGACTCTTTGACCAGTACATTGTCTGCCTTGGCAAACCTTCCGGGCGGTGGGCTGATCATCCTCGGCTTGGACGAGCGCGATGGTTTCCGGCCGACCGGATGGCCGGATCCGCAGAAGCTGAAACAGGGCCTGGCACAGAGGGCACGGTCGTTCACGCCGCCCGTGCAGTTGACGATCGATGACGCCACCATCGACGGTAAGCCCGTCGTCGCCGCGGTGGTACACGAATGCGCACCGTCTGCCAAACCCTGCCGGGTCGATGCGACCGGCGCGGCGTACCTGCGCGGATACGACGGCGATTTCCGGATGTCCACGCTCGAGGAACAAGCGTTTCTCGCAGCCCGGCAAGCTCCGCATTTCGATCGGACACCCGTAACCGAGGCATCCCGGAGCGATCTGGATGACGAACTGGTCGACGATTTCGCCCGCACGGTCCGGTTACGGGACCGGCATGGACTCGGCCGGTTCAGTGGTGAAGAACTGCTCCGACGCGCCGGAGTGATCACCACCGGCGGCGTCCCCACCCTCGCCGGGCTCCTGGCGCTCGGAACGTATCCCCAACAGTGGTTTCCCCAGTTCGTCGTCCGTGCCGCCGCGGAGCCGGGACCCACCGATCCACCGGGCACCCGGGCACGCAACCAGGTCACGCTGACCGGCCCGATCCCCCGCATGCTGGACGCGGCTTTGGAATGGGCCGGGCAGACCTTCGACACCGCCATCGTGAGCAGACCTGACGGCACCGTCGTCGACGTTCCGTCCTATCCGCTGGTCGCCTTCCGTGAGCTGATCGCCAACGCTCTGCTGCACCGTGATCTGGACCAGTGGTCGCAGGGGATGGCCGTGGAAGTGCGTCTGCGCCGCGATCGACTGATCGTCACCAATCCGGGCGGCCTGTACGGGGTAACGGTCGACCGCCTCGGCAAAGACGCAGTGACCTCGGCGCGAAACATGTGGCTGGTCAACATCTGCCAGTATCTGCGCTCACCGGAATCCGGGAGCCGGGTCATCGAAGCACTGGCGACCGGAATACCCACCATCGCTCATGCTCTGAAAGCCGGCGGGCTACCGCCCGCGCAGTACAGCGATATGGGCATCAGGTTCACCGCCGTTCTGCGAACCACGGCAGATCCCCGAAAGTTTTCAGGCGAAGCGAAACAGCGACAGACCGTTGCGCAGTCGACGGTAGAGCGAAGGTTCGAGGCAATAAATCCAGGTACCACCGCGTTGAGCCCGACCCAGGTACGAATCGCCGAAATTCTCGCGACCGGCCCACACGATACGTCCCAGCTGCAGCCCTTGCTCGAGCTGTCCACGTCCACGATCCGGAAGGCTCTACGTGGAATGCGGGATGCGGGAATCGTAGTTCAGACCGGTGGCCGCGGTCGGCGGACTTTCTACGAGCTCACCGACCCCGACGAGTCCCGCGAAGACCGGCGCGACCCGGTATGAGGTAAAGGCTCGAATGCCCGCTGGTGATCACGGCGACGATCTGGTGGCCCTGGCGGTCAACTCACAAACGGGCATTGCGGACTGTGACGGCGATGCGGCGAAGCCTGCCTCGTATCCGGCCGTCGGTGTCGGGCGCCAGTGTCACGCCGACCGTGTCGGCGATCCGGTCGGCTACCGCTGCCACCGGAGTCGTGTCGGTCCAGATATGGTCGGCGAATTCGGGCTTGCTCAGCTGCTCGAGGCAGAAGTCCAGCCTGTCCACCGCGAACTGTTCCGCACGCAGCAGTAGATCGCCCTGTCCGACTGCGCGCAGGATGGGAGCGAAGCCGAGCCCACGATCGCGCAGACGATCCAGAACTGTTTCCCGACGGGCCAACAACGCGAAATGACGCACGTCGTGGCCGGATTCGCGCAGCCGTCCGACCGTCTCGTCGAAGTATCGGGGGTCGGCGACGGTCATCGGGGCGATCACCACACCCTCGTGCTCGCGAAGCACATGGTCCAGTACCTCGAATACGCCTTGTCGCCAGCTCGGATAGTCCTGGAAGTCGGCCCGGAGCTTCGGCGGCATCATCCGGTGCAGCCCGTATCCCACCATTTCCGGGTCGCACACGACACTGCCGGGAAGCCGGCGGTGCAGCTCGAACGCGGTCTGTGTCTTTCCCCCGCCGAAGGGACCGTTGATCCAGAGCAGCATGGCTACGACCCTAGCCACATCATAAGCGAGATCATCTGAGCGGTGCGCTGTATCCAGGGTGCACATTGGGCGTGAGTCCAAGGCTTGCCGCGACCTTACCGAGCAGCCGGGCCAACTCTTCTCGCTCCACTTTGCTCAGTGCCGTTGTCATATCACCCTCGTGCGCGGCACCGATCTCACGCATTTGCCGCATAACGGTTTGTCCTTCGCCGGTCAGCCGGAGCTCATGGGTGCGGCGATCGCGGGTGCTGCGACTTCTCGCAACCAACCCCTTCTTCTCCAGACCGTCGATCAGGACCACGACCCGGCTCGGGACAACGCCGAGCTTCTCCGCGAGTGCCTGTTGGCTCAATCCGGCTTCGGTGGCGATGAGGCGCAGGATCCCCACGTCACTCGGCTGCAGGGCCAGGGCTTCCAACCGTTGCGCGAAGCGTGCCGCAGCGAACGCTCCGATCTGGGAGAGAAGGAAGGCCACGGGCTGCGCGGTTCCGCGTTGCTCCGGTCGCTTCGAATCGTTCGCCATGCCGCCATGCTAGCGTAGATGAATCATTCTGTGCTATGAATAATTCATGTCACATACACATATTCTGACCGGCCGCGTCGCCCTCGTCACCGGGGCATCCGGTTCGATCGGCGCGGAGGTCGGTCGGACGCTGGCGGCACTCGGAGCCGATGTCGCCGTTCACGGCCGGACCAAAAGCGTTCTCGACGACCTCGCCGCCGAGCTCCGAGCCACAGGCTCCGCGAGCGTCTCCTACGTCGGGGACGTACGAGACCCGGACCATCTGGCTGCGACCGCGGCTGATGTGGAGCGATCGCTGGGACCGGTCGACATCCTGGTCACCCTCGCCGGTGGGGACGGCGCGCCGGCTCCCACCGCCTCCCTCGACGCCGACAGATGGAGAAACGTCATCGACAGTGATCTCAACTCCGTGTTCTTCACTGTTCGAGCAGTACTACCGGCAATGATCGAACGCGGCAAAGGTCAGATCGTGACCGTCGCATCCAGCGTTGGTCGTCGCCCCTCCCGAGCCAATGCGGCCTATGCGGCGTCCAAGGCAGGCGTCGTCATGCTCACCGAACACCTCGCCAAGGAATACGCGCAGTCAGGAATCCGCGCGAACTGCGTGGCGCCCTCGATCGTTGAGACGACCAAGCTGCGTGACCGGGTGAGTCCGCCGCAACTGGACGCAATCGCCGACCATGTGCCGCTCGGCCGGATCGGCCGGCCGATCGACGTCGCGGAAGCAATCGCCTTCCTGGTCAGCGATCGATCGTCATGGATCACCGGAACAACGCTCGACATCACCGGAGGAATGACCCTGTGACCACCACAACCAGCAGCAGGCCAACCCGCCGGTCCGGCCCACCGCTACCACCCATCGCGATCGCCACAGTCGCCCTCTTCATGGCCTCTCTGATCCTCCCGATCATTCTCGCTGCGGGCGCCACCTTTCCATCGCCCTACTCGGACGAGGCCATGATCGTGGACTACTTCCGCAGCAACACGACCCCGGTGCTCATCGGAGCTCTGTTACAGTTCGCCGCTTCCATTCCACTGGGCATATTCGCCGCCACCGCCTCGGCGCGGCTGAACCACCTCGGCGTTCGCGCCCCCGGACCCACCATCGGGCTTGTGGGCGGGATCCTCGCCTCGACATCAATGGCGATATCCGCGCTGATCACCTGGACCCTCACAAGACCGGAAATCCTCGACCACACCGAACTCATCCGTCTTCTTCACGATCTCGCGTTCATTACCGGCGGCCCTGGGTTCATCGTCCCCAGTGGCCTCCTCCTCGCCGGAATCGCCGTGCCCGGCCTGATCGCCCGGCTCCTACCGCACTGGCACGCCTGGGCAGGACTCGTCATTGCATGCCTGGCCATGATCGCGACTCTGACGGTAGCGATCGGCGAGCTCTCGATCCTGCTCCCCGTTGTGCGCTTCCCTTCGCTGGCATGGATCGTCATCGCCGCATTCCTTCTTCCCACCCATCGCGCCGCCACCAGGAGAAAGGATCCCCGATGACCCACCCGCTGCTCGAGAAATCGATTCCAACGATCGGAGCAGCCGCTTCCCTTCGCGCAGCATCCGAAGCCGACGCCGAACGCCGAGTGGAGCGCCTTTCGACCAGTCCTCGCCCGGCCGGCGCCCGGCGCCATCGGCGCATTCGACCCACAGGAGCAGACATGACAAATCCGATGCTGGAGAAGCTCGTACGCTTCCAGCGGCCCGAACACACCCTGCCCTTCGCGCAAAGCCTGAGCGCACCGACGCTCGCCGGCATCTTCGGCGCCGGCGAATCCGAGTACCACGAAGTCCTCGAAGGACTCGGAAATCGACTGAATGACGCAGCAACACGGATCTCCCTCGACCCGCGGGTCGGTTCACACCTACGGCATCTGCCGTTCGAACCCGGCGACCGAATTGTGGTCATCGGCGAGAGCACCACCGCGGACCGACTCTCCTGGTTCGAAATTCTGCGTACCCTCCTCGAAACGCGACGCCCAGAACTGCGACTCGGTTTCGCCAACCTCTCATTCCCCGGCGCCACCACCACTCAGATGCTTGCCCGGCTATCGGCGATTCGCCGGCACCGAGCAGACTGGATCTTCTGCATGCTCGGCAGCAACGACTCCCAACGGCTCAGTACTCCGGATGGGCCGTTGTTGGTGAGCCGAGAAGAAACGCTGCGAAACCTCGCCGAACTACGCGCACGCGCGATCACCGACGACAGCACCCACTGGATATGGGTGGCACCCACCCCCATCGAAGAAGCCAGAGTCAACGCCTTCCCGTTCTTCCGCCAATCCGGAATCACCTGGACGAACTCCGATCTCGTCGAGCTCACGGCGGCCTTACGGAATATGGCCGATCCCGTCGTCGACAGCGCATCCGCGGTGGATGCGGCAGGCGCCGACGCCTTCACCGAAGACGGCCTGCATCCCGGCATCGCGGTTCACGAAGCGCTCGCGGTACAAGTCCTGCACGAACTCGTCATAGGAGGAGCGCGGTGAAGCTCCTCATAGTCGGTGCAACGGGCGGTACCGGAGCCGCGCTGCTCGGCCAGGCTGTCAGCGAAGGGCACGACGTCACCGTGATCACCCGATCTCCGGAAAAGCTCCCCAGGGTCGAACGCTCGTCACTGACGGTCGTCCCGGGCGACGTTCTCCGCCCCGGGCCATGGCAGGAATTCGCCTCCCGGAACAACACCCTCCTCTCCTGCCTGGGAAGCACCGACCGTAAGCAGCCCACCACCGTCTATTCCGCCGGCACCCTGAATATCCTGTCCGCAATGGGTACAAGTCCGACGCGGCGAATTGTCTGCCTGTCCTCGGCCGGTCTCGACATTGCTCCCGGCACTCCGTTTCTCCAGAAAACCGTCACCCGGTTGCTCATCCAAAGGCTTTACCGCCATGGCTACGCCGATATGAGACGAATGGAGGCAGTCCTGCACGCTCAGGATGTCCGCTGGACAATCGTGCGACCGCCCATGCTCACCGACAAGCCGGCCTCCGGCAGGTACCGCACTGCGATCAACACGCATGTGCCGAATCCCGGATCCATCGCCCGCGCAGATCTCGCCCACTACATGCTCACCGCCGTCGAGGATCCGGCAACCTGGAAATCGACCGTGGAAATATCGGCGGGACCGTAGCGCCCGTATGCTCCGGATCGCCGGTTGGGTAACCCGCTACCGGTCCGAGCCGCACTCGACCCGAGCAGAGCCTCGCACGCCGCCCGGTTCGCCGCGTCGAAGTCCATCACACGAACCTCGCACGCACGTTCCACCGGCTCATCGAAGACCGGCGCGTGATCAGGCTTCACCTTCGCCTCCCTGTAATTCCGGATAGAACGCCTACCAACGAGTGGTCGGGTGCCGGGTCAGCCGATTGGCAGGGCACCGAGGATCGGTATGAAACCCCAGTCCATGATGCGTGTGGCATCGGCTGTCGCGGCGGCCAGGTCATGGGGTGAGCTGTTCAGCACCACGCCGATCAGCCGCTGTGCGCCCCGGGAGGCTTCGAACAGCAGGCAGGTCCCGGCGGCGTCCGTGGATCCGGTCTTGATGCCCGTGGTGCCCGGATACTCGCGGAGTAGTCCATTGGTGGTTTCCCAGACGTGGTCTCGGTTCGCGGGACCGGCGGGCTGGTGATAGGTCCGCGCTTTGACGATCTCCCGGAAAACCGGGTGGGCCATCGCGTGGCGGCCGAGCTTCACCAGTTCCGCGGGTGTGGAATACGTGGAGAAATCGCCGGGGGCGGGGAGGCCGCTGGGGTCGCTGAAATGGGTGCTCGACATCCTCAGTCGTCGCGCGGTGGCGTTCATCTTGGCGATGAAGGCGTCTTGCCCAGGTCCGTAGGCCTCGGCCAAGGCGTAGGCGGCATCGCAGCCGGAGGGCAGCATCATCGCGTACAGCAGTTGGCGTGCGGTGAGCACTTCGCCGGGAGCCAGGTCGGCGGTGCTTCCGTCGTAGGCGGCGGCATAGTCGATGGCCTTCCGCGACACCGTGATCGGGCGCTCGAGGTCGCCGGCCTCGAGCACGACCACTGCCGTCATGACCTTGGTGATACTGGCGATCGGGACGCGGGTGTCCGGCTGCCGTGACCACACGATCAACCCGGTATTGGCCTCCGCCAGCGCCGCCGTCGGCGCCTGTACTCCCTCTGGTTGGAGAGTCAGTGGAAACGGAAGCCGAGCCTGCGAGACGCCCGGAGCCGGGGCGGCCGCGACGGGGGGAGCGAATATGGCGAGTATTCCGACGAGGGCCGCCGGCAGTACACGGGCATAGGATCGCATCGCCACATTGTGTCGCCTGACCTCGTCGAACAGTGGGATTTCCGATCCGGAGGCGTGGCCGGCGATGATGCGGCCCAATAGAGCACGACCCCATCCCGATCCGCGCACAGCGATCGGCGAGGACACACAAGCCGTGGCAACTACGACAGGCCGCGGCCTCAGGGTACGGTGTCAACCGCCCCCGATCACGGTGTGGTATTCCTGCTGACAAATCTGGATGTTTATCGATGAATTCCACCGCCGAAAAACTTGCGGACCTACACAAGAAGCTCGAGATCGCGCGGGAACCGGCCGGAGAGGCGGGAGCCGCCAAACGAGCACGTAAGGGCATACCATCCGCCCGCGACCGCATCGACATGCTGCTGGACCCGGGCACCTTCGTCGAAATCGGCGCTCTCGTACGCAACCCCAACGACGCGGACGCCCTCTACGGCGACGGTGTGGTCACCGGGCGCGGTTTGGTGGACGGCCGACCCGTCGCCGTGTTCTCCCATGACCAGACGGTGTACGGCGGCACCGTCGGCGAGATGTTCGGCCGCAAGGTCGCCGCGATCATGGAGCTGGCGGGGAAGATGGGTTGCCCGCTGGTCGGTATCAACGACTCCGGCGGCGCGCGCGTCCAGGAGGCCGTCACGTCGCTGCGCTGGTACGGCGAGTTGGCGACCAAGATGGAACCGCTCTCGGGCGCGGTGCCGATGGTGTCGCTCATCCTGGGCAATTGCGCGGCCGGCGCGGTGTACCAGCCGATCTGCACCGATGTCGTGGTCGCCACCGAGAGCGCGCACATGTTCGTCACCGGTCCCAAGATCATCGAGGACGCCATCGGCGAAAAGGTGGACATGGAGGAGTTGGGCGGTGCCTACAACCAGGCCGCCTACGGCAATATTCACCATGTCGCCGAGGACGAGCCGGCCGCCTTCGCGTGGGTCCGCAACTATCTGAGCTACCTGCCGTCGAGTGCCGTCGAGCTCCCTCCGATCGTGAACCCCGGCCTGGAGCCGGAGGTCACCGAGTCCGATCTGACGCTGAACACGCTCGTCCCCGACTCGGACAATGCGGTCTACGACATGCACGACGTGCTGTTGCGGATCTTCGACGACGGTGAGTTCCACGAGATCGGCGCGGCCGCCACCACGAATCTGATCACCGGTTTCGCCCGCGTCGACGGCAGGCCGGTAGGTGTGGTCGCCAACCAGCCGACCGTGCTGGCGGGTGCGCTCGACGCCAAGGCCAGTGACAAGGCCGCGCATTTCATCCACATCTGCAACGCCTTCGAGATCCCGCTGGTGCTGGTGGTCGACACCCCCGGTTTCCTCCCCGGCGTGGAGCAGGAGAAAGCGGGCGTCATCAAGCGCGGCGGCCGATTCCTGTTCGCCTACGTGGAGGCCACCGTCCCCAAGGTGACGGTGGTGATCCGCAAGGCCTACGGCGGCGGGTGGGCCGTCATGGGCGCCAAGGCCCTCGGCTGCGACGTCTACCTGGCCTGGCCTACCGCCCGTATCGCGGTCATGGGTGCCGAAAGCGCCGTCGGTCTGACCCAGCGCAAGGTCCTCGACGCCACCCCCGAGGACCAGCGCGCCGAGCTCCGCCGGCAGATGATCGACTTCTACAACACGACCGTCGCGACCCCGTGGATCGCGGCCGAGCGCGGCTACATCGACAGCGTGATCGAGCCGTCAGCCACCCGGCTGGAAATCCGGCGTGCCCTGCGCCTGCTACGCGACAAGAAGGTCATCCGCTACCCGCGCAAGCATCACCTGTTGCCGCTGTAAAACCGACGGGGCTACTCGGACCGCACACGATGATGCGGACGCTGCCGACCGCGCTCCACCCCTACGGGTAATTTCGTCCAGCACGACATGTACGCCGTCGACGGGCCGAGACTGCACGAGCATGTCGTGCAGTCCTACAGCGCCGGCGAAAGTTCATCGGGCGCCCGGGTGTCGGTCGGCGGTGCGCAGGGGCGCGCCGACGTGGTGCAGGTGCCTCAGCGCCTCGCGGTACGAGGAGATCAGCCCGGTCTCGTGGTATGGCACACCGATCTCGGCGCAGTAATCGCGGACGATTACCTGGGCGTGACGCAGGTTCGGTGTCGGCATGCTCGGGAACAAGTGGTGCTCGATCTGATAGTTGAGCCCACCGAGGGCGAAGTCGGTCAGCACGCCACCCCGGACGTTGCGGGAGGTCAGCACCTGACGACGTAGGTAGTCGGGGCGGTCGTCGCCGGTCAGGGTCGGCATGCCCTTGTGGTTCGGGGCGAAGACGCAGCCCATGTACAGGCCGAACAGCGCCTGGTGAACAGCGAGGAACGCGAAGGCCTTGTCGGCGGGCAGGACCGCGAACAGTGCGGCCAGATAGACGGCGAAGTGGCCGATGAGCAGCACACCCTCCAATCCGCGGTGTTTGAGCGATCGATTTCTGAGCGCCCGTACGCCCGCCGCATGGAGGTTCAGGCCCTCCAACATCAGTAGGGGAAAGAACAGGAATGCCTGTGCCCTGCCGATGAGACGAGGCAGACCACGGCTGGCCCGCGCCTGCCGTTGTGACCAGATGAGAACGTCGGGCGCGACATCGGGGTCGAGTTCCTCGTGGTTCGGATTGGCATGATGCCGGGTGTGCTTGTCCTGCCACCAGCCGTAGGCCAGGCCTATTCCGGCGTTGCCGACGACTCGGCCCACGATCTCCGTCGGTCGCCGCAGCCGGAAGACTTGGCGGTGCGCGACATCGTGCATGACGAGCGCAACCTGAGCGCAGGTCACGGCCATGAACGCCGCGACCATGAGCGTCCACCACGAGTCGCCGACGAGGACGAACGCCGCCCAGCCGGCCGCGAACGCGCCCCCGACGAGGCCGAGCCGGACGGCGTAGTAGACGGGACGCCGGTTCATCAGTCCCGCGTCGGATATCCGACGTAACAGACGGGCGTAATCACCGTCGGCGCCGCCGCGCCGCGATGACCGTGGAGAGGACTCTGGGGCCAAGGCCGGTGTCGTCATAGATCTTCCTGATAGTTGAGTCGGGGATCCCACCTCTACCCGTTTCGATGCCCGCCGGTCGATCCCGATCGGAGATCTGATCCAGCGGGCACTGCTCGGTGTGCAGGGGCGGGGTGACGATTTCGTTGAACCGAAGCTATCGGTCGGATTCTCGTTCCGGGTCATCCCTTGGTATGGCGTGGAATCGCACTGCGGTGTGATATCGGATGTCCACCGCAGACCGAGATCCGTGGCTTGCACGGCAACGGACGAACAAAAACCACATGGCGTTCGGGTACGACGCCCACCGCTGCCCGGGCGCACCGCCGGCGCGGCTCGAGGCCCAAGTGGCCCTTCCCGCGCTCTTCCAGCTGTTCCCGCACATGAAATTCGCCTGCGCGGATCGGCTTTTCTGCCGAATCTCACCAACGGTTGCGTGTCTCCTCCGCCCAACCGACCACACCGTCGAGATTCAGCCGGCGCCCGTCGTCGGTCCAGGCGCGGCCGAGGAAATCCCCGAAACACTGGTGGGTGTCATTGGCCACCACGAGTAGGCCGGTCTTCGCTGTTCGAGTATGGAACGGCCGGAATTCGGCTTCGACTCGTTCGCCGGTAATGTGCCAGGGCCGCAGCCAATTCTCGCGATCGTAGTCCCAACGCAATTCGTCGCTGATCTTGTGGATCCGGCCGTCGACGATGATCGCGTTCTCGGTACTGCCGGTGCCGTCGGTCCACGTGCCACCGAACTGGATTCCCAAGCCGGGCCTGCTGCCGGCGGCCCAGTTCCAGGTGATCGCGTACGGCCATTTGCCGCGACCGTGGTCCAGCACCGCGAAGGCGTCATCGAAGACGTATTCCCGTGCCCCCACCGTGAGCGTCCCGAAAGCCGGCCTCCCCACATCCTTGACCGTGTACTGGAAGCGCCGTCCACTCCATGGCACGACCACGCCCAGCGATTCGTGACCGGAGGGCAGCTCGGCGCGGGCCGACAGACGCACGCCGGGCGCACGGGCCTCGATTCCGGTTCCGGACTCGTCGTTCGACAATTCGATGTCGATACCGCCACCGCGCACCGAGCTGACCCCTACACCACTGCGCTCGCCCAGTACCGCTCCCCGGGCGAACGGCACCACTGCGTCACGCGCGATCTCTTCGCCGGTTTTCCTGTCGAGTACGTAGATCCCGTACACCCCGGCGTAGTCGAGCGAAGACGCGACGATCCCGACAATGTGGCGCGGTGTGACAATGCCCCAGTACTCCCAGCGCTTGCCGCGGCCCCACCCCTGTAGGTTGGCCCGATGCAGGGGCCGCCGCGTCCACCCGACGGCGGCCGGGTCGAGCCGGCCGTCCGGGCGGCACAACTCGACGGGCACGGTGATCTCGCGTTCCGTTGTCATCCCCGTCCACAGCTCCTCGAAACTCGCCGACACCGCCTACCTCACAGCAGAGGACGCTACTCGGTCACACGACCGTATCGGAGAACAGCGATGGTCGAGTCCGAATGCTGCTCAGGGCAGGACGCACGGCGGGCCGCCGTCACGACGGCACCGAAAGCCGGGCGAACGGACACTCGGGTCAGCGGACCGCTCGGACCCGACAGGGAGCCGGCCCGTGAGTCCGATGATCTCCGCGGGGGTTTCGGCAATCGAGCATCCCTCGGCCACAACCCGGTGGGCGTGGTGCGGGGAACCGCGGTCCGGCCGGGGAACCAGGACGACACCGCGTTCGAGGTGTGCGTGCAGAGCCCCTGCCTTGTGGGCACCGATAATGATCGACCCCCTCAGACCGGCATCCCGATATCGACCACCCGTGCCCAGTCCGGCGGACCGGCCGCAACGTAATCGGGATCGTGTTCCCTCCACGAGCTCTCCCGACGGAATAGTCCAACCACTGTCCGACATCCGGGTCGGCCGGTCGGCCAGGGTGTCTGGCCGTCGGTCAGCACGACGAGCACATCCGGCCGGGGCCGGCTTCGAAGCGCCTTGGCGAAACCTGTGCGCAGATCCGTACCCCCACCGCCCACCAGCGGTATCCCCTCGGCCCGGCACAGCGGATGCACGACCCGTGCCGCCGCGTCGCACGACAACACCGTGACGAGGTCGCGACGACCGCCCACGGCCCGGGAAATCGCGGCGACTTCGAGCAGCGCGCTGCCCAGTTCGGCATCGCTGACCGACCCCGAGGTATCGATGATCACGCCGACCCGAGGTGGTGTGCGCCGCAGGCTCGGCAGCACGGCCCCGGGCAGCGCGGCCGAGCGCCGCGCCGGCCGACCGTAGGTGTAGTCCTCGCCGACACCGGGCGCGGCGGTGGCCGAGCGGATGGCCGCGCCCAGCAGTTCCCGCCAGGGTTGTGGTGGGTGGAACGCCTCCTCCGCCCAGCGCCGCCACCCCTGGGGTGCGTCCCCTGGACGGCCGATAATGCCCTGCGCCACACGGAATCGGACCGCGTCGCGTTCCTGTTCGCTGAGGCCGTCCGCGCCGTCCGGTCCCAGTTCCCACCCGCGGTCGAGTCCGTCGGCGCCGCTGCCGCAGTCGAGCCAGGACAGATCGTCCGTATGCCTTCCGAGGCGGAACTGGCGCAGGTAGTCCTCCATGAGCTCGCCCCCGGACAAACCGAGAGTCGATGGTAGGACGGCACCCTCGGGCCGAACCAACCCGTCACCGAACGCGTCGTCGTTGATCTCGGCATCGGCGGCGATGTTCATCCGCAGTCGCTCCGCCGGGCCGGTCAGGCCGTGCTCGCGGGCGAATCGGTCACTTCGACCGTGATGGTCGCGCAGCAGATGCGACACCTCGTGCACCAGCACCGAGGCCAGTTCCTCCACCGGCGTGTAGTCCACGAACGCGGGCGAGACGTAGCACCGCCAGTACCGGTCCACACCCATTGTCGGTACTCGTCGCGACTCGACGATGTGCAGCGCGTACAGGGCGGTCGCCAGGTAGGGCCGGGCCCGGGCGGCGTGCAGGCGGGCGGCGAAGAATTTGCCGAGGTCCGGCTCGGCGGTGTTCGGCGTCATCGGCCGACCTTCGCGGCGACGCGGGCCGCGGCGCGATCCGCTCCCTGGGATACCGACACCATTCCGGCGAGCCGTTCGATCGACTCCGGCACGTCCCAGTTGTCCTGGCGCAGGGTGGCGAGGGTGGTCGCGGGGACGACCACCAGGTCCGGGGCTCCGGTTTCCACCGCCTTCACGAGTAGCGCCCAGGCCGCGTCCCAGCGGGATTTCGTCGGACGCCTGCGGACTGCCGCCACCACTCCGTCGAGCACGGCTTGGCGCAGATCGCCGCGCTCGGGCAGGTCGGCGGCGGCCGGATCGGCGAGCAGGACCTCGGGGTCCGGGAGGTCCATCCGATCGATGCCGGCCAGGAGTTCGAAGCCGGGGCCGTCTCCCACGGTGCCGCGGACCAGCAGGGAGAGCACATCTCGGGAAGAGCCGGCGGCGGTGGCGAAGGCGATCAGGCGCAGTGTCATATCCCAGCTGCGCGGCGACGGCCAGGCTCCGCCCCGGCGGGTTTCGCTGGTGGGGAGCTGATGCACGAGATTGGGGCGGGCCGCGAGGAGCCCACATACCGCGCTGCGGGCGAAAGCCACTGCCTCCGCGAATTTTTCCGGATCGAGTCGGGGCAGGGTCGCGCGCGGCCAGGTCCCGCCGAGGCCGCGGACGACCACGTCGTGGTCGTGGGCCCATTGCAGGTGCACGAACCGGTTGGCCAGTGGCGGACTCAGCTCCCAGCCGTCGGCCGCCGAGGCGCGCGGGTTGGCGGCGGCCACGATGCGGACACCGGATGGTAGTTGGAGTGCGCCGATTCGCCGTTCGAGGACGAGGCGGAGCAGGGCGGCCTGTACGGCCGGCGGTGCCGTTGACAACTCGTCCAGGAACAGCAGCCCACGGCCGGCCCGGACGAGTCGGACGGCCCAGTCGGGCGGTGCCATCGGAACACCGTGTTCGGCGGGGTCGTCGCCGATGATGGGCAGGCCGGAGAAGTCCGACGGCTCGTGCACACTCGCGATCACCGTGGTCAGCGGAAGATCCAGGGACTCGGCGAGCTGGGTGAGGGCCGCGGTCTTACCGATCCCCGGTTCACCCCACAGGAGTACCGGTAGGTCGGCGGCCACAGCCAGCGTCAGGGCCTCCAGCCGGGTGTCGGGGCGGGGTTCGGTGGTTACCTCGCCGAGCAGGGTCAGCAGATCGCCGGCGACGTCGAGTTGGGAGGTGTGGGCTCGGTTCGAGACAGGAGCGCACGGGGTGTCAGCGGGCATGTGTGAATCACCTTTGGGTTGAGAAAAATCGAGTGAGCGCGAGATGAATGCGGGACGGGGATCAGCGTGAGGTGCCGTTGCGCGGGTGCGCGCGGCGATCGCGGCGGCGACGATCGCCCTGAATGCGGGTAGGCCCGGCTCCGGCCAACCCTGCCCTGAACAGTCCGTAGGTGATCCGCCGTTGCGCGGCCACCTCCAACTCGTCCCGTAACGCACCATCGCGCAGCACGGCGTCGGGGCCGAGCAAACCTTCGACAACGGCCAGCGCACCGGCGGTGTCACCATGATCCAACCGTTCACGAACGCCGGCCAGACAGTCCGGATGCCGATGGGCTCTATCGATGGCCCGCAGACATGGCAGCGGAGTGCCGGCCAAGGCGACCAGCAGTTCCTCCCGCCGGATCTCGGCCGGGTCGTGATCGAGCGCGACCAGTACACCGTCGACCAGTCCGATCCGGTGCTGCTCGCCCCGGCACTCCACCAGGTGAGGCCGATCGACCCGTTCGGTGGTCCGGGACGAATCGGTCGGCGAAAAGCCCGGTGCCAGTGCCGACGCGACCAGCGGATGCAGCCGGTCGGCCGCTATCGCACCGGCACGGAGAAGTTCCAGGTCGGGCAGCGTCCAGGTCGCCGCGTCGGGCAGGACCGGGAGGGCGGACACCCCACCACGCGGGTATGACTCCGCGATCCGCAACGCGGGCGGGTCGTCGCCCTCCGCAGCCAGGTCCACGACCACCTCTTGCCGTGCCCCGAACCGCACCCGCAAAGGACCGTTCGGCCGCCCTTCGGCCCGCAACAGAATCCGCGCCTCGGCCGCCCATCGGTCGACGGCGCAACCCGCGGGCACCATTTCCGGCAGCCCGGCGTCGAGGTCACCGGTGCCGGCGCATTGAGCTGCCCCCGAACGTATCCGAAGCTCATCAACTCTGCGCGCGTCCCACAGGTGACGGTGGAGGTCTAGCCGGAAGCGCCTGTTGGGACGGGGATGCGGATGCAGGCCGGCGCCGGAGCGGGATCCGTCCCACAATGCGAGGCCGATCCGCTGGCCGGCATCCGCCCAAGCCGGCGCGGTCCGAACCACGAGGTACACAGAACCTGCTCTGTCACATCGGTTTCGAGTACCCGGTGGGCCGTACCGAGCCAGAGCGATGGTCAGACCCGGCCGCAGCAAACCGTCAGGAGCGACCCTGGGCAAGTGCCACCGCAACAGATCGGGAGCGAGATGGCGCAGGTCGTCTCGGAGCCGGGCTGCGACCTCCTGGCCGTGACTACGTGCCGGCGCCCGTAAATCGATATCGACATCGAAACCTGCTGCGGCACATGCTCCCGCCCAGTCTCCGACGTTACGCCGGGCGGTCGCGGTCTCGATCATGGAAGGCGGCACGGCGAACTCGCGCACACGCAGCCAGAAGGAAAGGCGGGAATCGTCCCCATTCGTGATCCGAGTGCGCATCAGCACTCACCTTGCACGAACGGGACCCCCAATCTTTGATCAGAAGGTGTCATCATCGTGTTGATCATATCGCCCCGCGCCGATCCCGGCCATCCGGGCCTCGATGCCTGCACACTGAGTGTGGAGTGGCGCGGGCTACCGGTCTCCGCGCACTCCCTGCACGGGTGAACGGGAGGAATCGCAAATGTCCGAGGCCACTACCCCGGGCCTGGTTGTCCCCGACGGGCGGGCACCGGCCACTGAACCGACATCGTCACGGGCGGCAACGCGTCGCGCTGTCTGGAACACGCTGCGCGGATCGTCGGGCAATCTCGTCGAGTGGTACGACGTCTACGTCTATACGGTGTTCGCCTCGTACTTCGAAAGCCACTTCTTCGATTCGGCGGACAAGAACTCCACCGTCTACGTGTACGCGATCTTCGCCGTCACGTTCCTCATGCGTCCGGTCGGTTCGTGGTTCTTCGGCCGCTACGCCGACCGCCACGGGCGGCGCGCGGCTCTCACATTCAGTGTCTCGCTCATGGCGGCGTGTTCGCTGGTTATCGCGATCGTGCCGGGACGAGAAGTGATCGGCGTGGGCGCCGCCGTGATCCTGATCCTGTGCAGGCTGGTGCAGGGGTTCGCGACCGGCGGCGAGTACGGCGCCTCGGCCACCTACATGTCAGAGGCCGCCACGCGGGAACGCCGGGGCTTCTTTTCGTCGTTCCAGTACGTGACCCTGGTCGGTGGTCACGTACTGGCCCAGCTCATCCTGTTGGTGCTGCAGGCGTTCATGGACAAGGAGGAAATCTCCGATTTCGGCTGGCGCATCGCCTTCTTCATCGGCGGCGTCGCCGCGGTCGTCGTGTTCTGGCTGCGCCGCAGCATGGACGAATCACTCAGCGATGAGCAGCTCGACGCGGTCCGCCGGGGCGATGACTCCGAATCGGGTTCGCTTCGTGAACTGGTGCTCAACCACTGGCGCCCGCTGCTGCTGTGTTTCCTGGTCACCATGGGCGGTACCCTCGCTTTCTACACCTACAGCGTGAACGCCCCGGCCATGATCAAGGCGGCGTTCGAAGGTCGAGGCATGACGGCCACCTGGATCAACCTCACCGGGTTGGTCTTCCTCATGGCGTTGCAGCCGGTCGGTGGATTGATCAGCGACAAGGTGGGCCGCAAGCCCGTACTGGTGTTCTTCGGGGCCGGCGGAGTCGTCTACACCTGGTTCCTCATCACTTTCCTGCAGAACGCGACGTCGGTGACGACAACCCTGTTGGCGACCTGCGTCGGCTATGTCGTGCTCACCGGCTACACGTCCATCAACGCCATCGTCAAAGCCGAACTGTTCCCTTCACATATCCGAGCCTTGGGTGTCGGTGTCGGATACGCCTTGGCCAATTCGGCATTCGGCGGTACCGCGCCGATGATCTACCAGGCCGCGAAGAACGGGGGACACGT
This sequence comes from Nocardia brevicatena NBRC 12119, assembly GCF_000308495.1. Lineage (GTDB taxonomy): Bacteria > Actinomycetota > Actinomycetes > Mycobacteriales > Mycobacteriaceae > Nocardia > Nocardia brevicatena. Next base: position 120,406 of record NZ_BAFU01000068.1, read on the forward strand.
GACGTGGTTCATCGTGTATGTCACCGCCGTCGTCTTCGCCTCCCTCCTGGTGTACCTCTCCGCCCTGAAGAACAAAGACGAGACGGCACTCGATCGGGAACAGGGGCGCGCGTTTCGTTAAGTGCCGGACCCCGGGTCGTGGGTCGCGGGTCGGCCTCTGGGGTGTGCGGGTATCGCAATGGCGGCCGATTTCAACGTTCGCTCTCGGGCAAACCCGATCCGCGCGTGGCGGTGCGGAAGTAGAAGTGGCCGAGGGCCGCGACCATTCCGGTCGTGGTGGCAGCGAGGGCCATGGCAGGCCCCAGTCCGAGGTGGGACAGGAGGAGTGCTCCCGCGCCGGCCCCCGATATGACTGCGACGATGGCCGCGACGCGGCGGTTCGGCAGGGCGGCTCGGGCCGGTTTCGCGGCCAGGTCGGCTGCGAAGAGAGTGAGTGTGGACGTTGCGACCACCGTTGTGACGTCCTCGAGTCCGTCGACGCCGACCGCGCCCATGCCCAGAATTACGATATTTCCGGTCATATTGCCGACGAAGACGCGGTCGAGTCCGAGATATCCCGCCGCGTCGACGAATCCCGTACCGAATGTCAGAGCGAGCATGAGCCATAGGCGGACCGACACGGAACCTCGGTCGCGCACGGGGCGCCGGCTGCGGTGCCGAGAGCGCCTTCGGTCCGACTCCCTTCGTGTAGACCCCGTTGCTGCTGGGCGCCATAGCCCTGTCACGCGGATCACCAGCGAATCATCGGTAGTGGGCGGACGGGATGACCGAGTGCGTATCCGGTGACGCGACGCGCGAGGAACAGATGGAATCCGAGGTACGGCAGCCGGTCGACCACGGTTTCGACCTGAGTACGGCGCAACGGCCTGCGCAGCAGGCCGCGGCTCGCATCGATCCGGTCGGCGATCCGGAATGTCTCGGTCAGCCGATCGTCGATGCTGCGTAGTCGATGGTGCTCGAGGACCATTCGCCGGGCTCGGTCGATGTCCGTGACGCCGAAGTCGGCAGCGTGTTCGGCGATAAGGTCTGCCGAAGGCACCAGGTAGTCGAGGGTTGCGGCGGTCCAGATCCCCAGGTCGTGCACGGCCCATGCGAGCGCCGCGAGGTCCGGCACCGGCTCGCCCAGCAACAGCTGCTGGTAGTTCAGACCACGCAGCACATGGTTGCGGTAGACCGGCAGATCGTCGCCGAGCCGGCCGTGGTGCCGTTCGAGCACCGCGTCCACGATCGGATGGGATGTGCGGATGTTCATCGTCACTCGGCTGTGCGGCGTAGGGAACTGATCATGTCGAGCGCGATCTGTCCCGCTTCGCGCCGCGTCCTCTCGTCGGTCGCGTCGGCGATGCTCCAGGCCAGTTCGGTGAGCAGTCCGTAGATGGCGCGGGCCGTGAGCTCGGTCGGACGGGGCTTGAAAACACCGGCTCGGACCAGCTGGTCGACCAAGTCGCGGATCAGGCCGACCATGTACCGCTCGTCGAGTTCGCGCCATCGGTCCCAGCCCAGTGCGAACGGCCCCTCCTGCAGCACGATGCGCTGATAGGCCGCGTCGGTGCATTCGTCGAGGAACACGTTCAAGGCATGGGTGGCGGTGTCCCAGGAGTTGCCCGGCTCACCGATCGCGCTCGTCAGACGTTCGGTCAGTTCCTGTTCGACCTGCTCGAACACGGCCTCGAACAGTCCTTGTTTGCCGCCGAAGTGGTGGTACACCGCGCCTCGTGTCAGGCGGGCGGCCCGAGCGATCTCGTCGGCGGAGAGTTCGGAGTACCGCTGTTCGATGAACAGCCGACGGCCCGTCTCCACGAGGGCGGACCGGGTGGCTTCGGCGTATTCCGCACGTCGTCCCTTGACAGTCACACCGACAAGACTACATTTACATACACAATGTATCTGAGATGTTAGGCGTATGTGGATGTTGGGCCTCAGAGACGTCATCGTGGTGGGGGCCGGCGCGGCCGGGCTGACCGCGGCCCGCACGCTCGCAGCGGCCGGACGCGATGTCCTGGTGCTGGAGGCTCGGGAGCGAGTGGGTGGGCGAACCCTCAATGTCGAGGTACCGGGCAGCGACGCGTACGTGGAGGTCGGCGGCATGTGGGTCGGCCCGGGCCAGGACCGGGTGTCGGCGCTGCTGACCGAACTCGGGTTCTCCACGTACCCCACGCACGATCGGGGTGCGAACATCGGCGAATTCGGCGGCCGCATCCGCCGCTACCGGGGCCGAATACCGAGACTGAACCCGCTCGTGCTCGCCGACATCGGCCTCACGCGGCTGCGACTCGATCGCTCGGCACGACGGGTACCACTACAGGCACCGTGGACAGCGCCCCACGCGAGGACGCTCGACGGTCGGACATTCGACACCTGGCTCCGCAAGCACTCGCACACCTCGACCGGTCGCGCGTTCTTCCGGCTGGTCACCCAGGCGGTCTGGTGTGCCGAGCCCGACGAGATGTCGGCCCTGTGGGCGCAGTTCTACATCCATTCGGGCGGCGGCATCGACTCGTTGATCAACACGAGCGGCGGTGCGCAGCAGGACAGGGTCGTCGGCGGCACCCAGCGGCTGTCCATCGCCATGGCCGAGGAAATGGGCGACCGCATCGTCCTCGGCGCCGCGGTGTCCGAGATCGAGTGGAGCGACAACGACGTCCGGGTGTGGGCCGGGAAACAACAGTGGCGGGCACGGCATGCGATTATCGCGGTCCCGCCCCCGCTGATAGCGCGCATACGATTCACGCCGGGTCTGCCCGCCGAGCGCACCCAGCTGCTACAACGTCTGCCGATGGGCCGGACGATCAAGGTCAACGCGGTCTACGACGAGCCGTTCTGGCGCACGCAGGGTCTTTCCGGGCAGGCCAACAGCGATCGGCGCGCGCTCGGCACGGTCTTCGATGGCGGGCCGCCGGACACCGAACCCGCGGTCCTGGTCGGATTCCTCGAAGCCACTCATGCCCGGACCGCGGCGCGCCTCACACCGAAACAGCGCCGCGATATGGTTCTCGACGATCTCGCAGCGTACTTCGGCCCCAAAGCACGGTCTCGTCCACGCACTGGCTCGCCTCGGCGGCCGCGATGGCGATCCTCGAGGACGGCGGTAACGCATTCGACGCGGCGGTGGCCGCGGCGTTCACACTGCATGTGGTCGAGCCGCACCTGAACGGGCCGGCGGGGGAAGTGCCGATCATTCTCACGCCGACGGGACAGGCACCGCGGGTTCTGTGCGGACAAGGGCCCGCACCGGCGGGCGCGACGATCGAACACTACACCCGTCCGGGCCTGGGCCTGGTGTCCGGAACCGGCCCGCCGGCCGCGGCAGTGCCGGGTGCCTTCGATGCCTGGATGCCGCTGCTCCGCGACCACGGCACGAAGCGGCTGTCCGACGTACTGGCCCACGCCATCTGGTACGCCGAGCGCGGGCACCCGGTGCTCGGGGATGTCCGGTACACCTTGTCCGCGATGCAGAACCTCTTCGAGTCCGAGTGGATCACCTCGGCAACGGTGTACCTACGAGACGGAAAGCCGCCCGCACCGGGACAGTTGTTGAAGAACCCGGTACCGGCACGAAACTGGCGGCGGTTGATCTCCGAAGCCGAGGCCGCACATGCGGACCGCAAGGCCCACATCGAAACCGCGCGACGCACATGGCGAGAGGGGTTCATCACCGAAGCGTTGACCGCCACCGCCGCGCAGCCCACGCCGGACACCCCGGGCGAGCGTCACACCGGCACCCCGACCGGTAACGACCTGGTGAATTACACCGCGACCTACGAGGATCCGGCCGCCTACACCTGGAAGGGCCGGACGATCGCCAAGCCCGGTCTCTGGAGCCAGGATCCGGTGTTCCTGCAACAGCCGGCCCTGCTGCCAGAACACTTGGACCACGGTACGGCCGATTACTACCACGCACCGATCGAGGGCTCGAAGCTCGCGATGGCGGACCGGGAGGCCCGGTATGGCGATGGTACGGATATGCCCCTGGAGGCGTTGCTGTCTCCGACATACAACGCGGAGCGCCGTGCTGCGATCACCCCGGAGGCGTCCCGCCGGCTGAGGCCCGGAAGCCCGGACGGCCGACCGCCGAGGGTGAGCAGCCATGCAGTTTCCACTGTGCCGGAACAGTTTCCGGCAGGCGTTGGGGAACCGACGGTGACCGCAACACGCGCCGCCCACGGCGACACCTGCCACCTCGACGTCGTGGACCGCTGGGGCAATATGATCGCCGCTACTCCCAGCGGCGGCCGGCTGGATCTACAGGGTGCTATCGACGCACCGAACTGGCATCAGGACAGTTTCCCCGGCTCGTTCTATCCACGTTCGATGAATCCGGGAGGGGTGACCATGGAATCGCGGTTCGGCGCCGAAATCCTGATCGAGCTGCGCCGACGCGGCCACCGGATCACCATGGGTGACGCCTGGTCGGAAGGACGCATCTGCGCTGTCGCCCGTGACCCCGAAGCAGGTGTGCTTTCGGCTGCCGCCAATCCACGCGGAATGCAAGGTTACGCGGCCGGTCGCTGAAACACCATCCGAACTCCCATTCACCAACCCACTACTCAGGAGAGCTCCATGTCGAGAAGAACGTTCCCTGTGCGGCGCGCGATCGTGACGATAATTGTCGCCGTGTTTTCGGTGATGGCCACCGGATCGTCGACAGCGGACTCGCCACCCCCGACCGGACCGGGAACGATTGTGTCGTCCCGACCGCTGGACGAAGCCGAGCTGATTCCCTCGGCCGTCACAGGATATCGGCTTGTCTACCGAACCACCGGTCAAAACGGTGAGCCGCAGATCAGTACCGGAAACATCTACCTGCCCGCGGGAAATCCCCCTCCAAGCGGTTGGCGAGTGGTGTCATGGGGGCATTCCACAAGCGGCATCGCGCAAGGCTGCGCACCCAATCTCATGGGCGGGATCGCGGACACATTCGACGAAACACCGCAGCTATCCGCCTACCTGGCACAGGGCTACGCGGTGGCGGCCACGGATTACATCGGGCTCGGCGCACCAGGACACTACGAATACCTGGCCGGGCGGGCCGCCGGGCACGCCGTGCTCGACATCGTTCGGGCCGGTCGCATCCACGATCCCGCACTATCGGACTCGTACGTGCCGGCCGGGCATTCCATCGGGGGGCAGTCGGCACTGTTCGCCGCGCAATTGTCACCGGACTACGCTCCGGAACTCGACTTGCGCGGCACAATAGCCTATGCCCCGACAAGCAACTACGAGGACCTGATCACCACACTGTCCGGGCCCGGCCTGGCGGTGCCGTTTCCCGAAGGGCTCCAGCTCAGGGTCTTGATGATCATGGGCGGCCTCGATCACGTGCGCCCGGATCTGCGCGTCACCGACTACCTGAGCGACCGGGGAAAGCAGGTGCTCGCCATCGCCGAGGCCGGTGAAGGATGCCTGAGGTCAGCGGGAGACGCTGTCGCGGGCCGCCCCTTCGGGGAGCTGTTCTCCAAGCCCTTGTCCGACCCGGCGCTGATCACCGCGCTACGCGACTACATGGCGGTACCCACAACCGGATACCACCGGCCGCTGCTGCTCCTGCAGGGCGGAGTGGATACCGTGCAGCCCATGCCGACCACAATGCTGCTGCAGCAACAACTCCGGCAAGGCGGCGCCGACAGCCGACTGCTGCTCTATCCACCGGCCACCCATTTCACACTCTTGCAGCAAGCTCGCTCCGACACGGACACATTTCTCGCCCACGTCCTGCCGACCCACTGATGCAAAGCGCGCCGGGCAGGTGGTTCCCGCTCGGTAACCCACGAACATGGGCGAGTGAAGTCCCGGCCCGCGCCCCCGCCCAATACCGGCGGTCACCCATACCGTCCGATGCATATTCGCCGGAGCGATCCAACCGATGACAATGACCACCGCCGGTGGTCATCACACGCAGTCCGAGCGCGTGAGCGCAAGGCCGCCCGGCCGGCGCGTGGACCAGGTCCAGGGTCTCGAGTCCCACTGCTGAGCGGCTGTTGGCGTGTGCGTGGTGGACGGGCATCATCCGTTGGCCGGCACCAGGTGTGTCCAACGTCTGACCTGGTATGACGGATAGTTATTCGTGAGTGTTTTCAGGTTGATTATTCTGACGACATCACCGGTTTTGGGCGCGTGTATGAACCGATTATTGCCAATGCATAGCAAGACGTGGCCTCCAGAACTACTGAAGACGAGGTCGCCGGCCTTTGGTATTCCTGTGACCTTACGTAGTTGGTCGCGCTGAGCCCAAGTTGTTCGTTTGATATCGACTCCGGCCTTTTTCAGCGCGTACTGCGTCAGGCCCGAGCAGTCCCAACCGTTCGGGCCTGTACCGCCCCATACATACGGTTTTCCCTTCTGCGCCATCGCCGCTGCGATCGCCTTCTTGATGGCTTTCGCTTTCTTCGTGGCAGCTTTTCCGGTCGGGCGCTTGGTCTCGGGTGATGCGCTGCCGTTTTCGCCTTGCTTGTCCTGCTCGAATTCCTTGGTGAGCGCGTCGATGGCGACGACGGTGCCATCGACGTTCCGCTGCCCACCGGACACGATGTTGCCACCGTCCCCGAGCGCGGTGGCGAACATCTGGTTGACCTGCTGCTTTTCGTGTGCGCTGTTGTAGGGTGGCGGATTTGCGCTCAAGGCGCTGCCTACGTTCTGCAGTACGCCGTTCATGGCCCTCTTTCCGGCAGCGTGCCCACCGGAAAAATCGTTCAGGACGGCATCCAACCGATGGTCGCGGCCTTCGAAGGTGTCGGCGGTGTCACGTTGGAGGGACTGCCGGGCGTTGATCGCTGTCACAGCGTCCCCATAGCCGGGTACGTCATCCGACTGCCGCGGCAGATTCCGGACCTCTGGGATCGTCGTGTCCCCCTTGCCGTACAGCGCGGCCATCTCCTCCAACGTCCGCAACGCACGCGCCTGCTCCGGGGACAGCCCGGCCGGCCGGGCATCGCCGTCACCGGTGTCCGACAACGCGTCGGTGCCTGTACCGGCAACCGGCATCGGGCCACTCCCGCCGGCGACCGGCGCCGAACCACCCTTTGCCGCGTTCAAACCGTCCAGCGCGGAAGCCATCAGCGGCATCATGTCCGCGGCGGTCGGCCCGGCCGTCCCGACGGCGGGCGAATCTCGACCGATCCGCTCCGGACCGACCCGCTCCGGACCGACCCGCTCCCGACCGACCCGCTCCGGACCGACCCGCGGCGGCTCCACCTGGGCCAACCCCGGCCCGGCCGATACCTGCCCCGGCTGCGGGACAGCTACATCACTCGGCGCCGCATGCGCAACCTCCCCCACCCGACCCGGCGGACCATGATGCCCGACATCATCCGCCCAACGAGTGTCCGGCCCGCCATGATCGACGACGCCCGCGGAACCCGGCCCAGGGCCATGCGGCAGACCCAGAGGATATGAAGGGTCAGGCGCGATCGCACCCGGGGGCGGACGTCGGTGTACTCGCCGATTCGACCACGGCGTCGCCGGCCCGGTTTGCTGATCTTCTCGGCTTTCCGGCTCGTTCGGATCCAGCTCCAGGTCCTCGGGCCAGATCTCGGCACTTGTCACAACCCACCTCCGACACCCGGCGTGGCGGGAAAGGCAACGGATGACAAGGCGGCACCGTCGAGATAATGGCGATGGGCGTTCATCGGCTCGGTCCTCGTACATCGGCCGCACGATTGCGAATCAATGGGGCGGCTATGGCAATTCGTGCATGTCAGTGTACATCCGGCGACGATTACCAGGGCTTCTTCGAAGCCGTGGTCGCCATTGTCGGGAATTCCCTACCGGTCATCGGTCCCCGGCAACTGGCTTTCGAGATCGCCATCGTGTAATGACCGATATCTTGGCCGCTGACTGTCCTGTGACGTAGACCTGGATGCGTTCTTCGGCGACGTTGTTGTCGATGAACACGTGACCGCGTTGGGGATCGCCGATCAGCACGGCCCGGTCGTCATCGACCTGAAACGCCATGGAGGGCCGGGAGGTTCGATTTCCGACTCGGGACGAATTCCGGCGCGCCGGAGACGGCCGAGCGTTTCGGATCGATACCGGCACCGAGCCGGACGGCAGTCGTATCCGGCAGCGCTTCACCTACGACACCGAGACGGAAGCGCGGCGCAGGTATCGTCGGATCTCCGCAGCCGTCGCCGCCGGAACCTTCGCCGGCCGGACCGACATCACTCTGCCGCAGGTGTGCGACGAGTGGCTCGAGTCGCGCCGGGACATACGGGAGAACACGCTGCGCAACTACCGCGATCCCCTGAAGTATGCGAAGCGCGACCTCGGTGCGATGAAGCTTCGGGCATTGCGGCAGTCCCACGTGGACGAATGGGTTTCCACGATGCCGGAGGCCGGCTCGAGGAAGAGCAAGCCGCCGGCGCCGGCTACCATCCGACCGGCTTTGGTGGCGCTTCGGCAGGTGACGGAGTACGCCACGCGGCAAGGTCTGATCGCACGCGAGCCGGCCGAATACGTGAAGGCTCCCCGGCAACGCCCAACCAAGGTCACAGCGTCGGACCAACGCGCCTCCCACCCGTTGGCAGAGTCTTGGCACACTGAGATTCGAAAGAGAAAGACCCGGCATAATTACCGGGTCCGACCTGATCACAGGAGTGGAGCTAAGGGGACTCGAACCCCTGACCCCCACACTGCCAGCAGCTTGCTCACCCCCTGCTCAGGGGTATTTTCCTGCGGAAAACGGTATGTCGTCGATGTCGTAGTCGGCGTGGTCGGCGGGGACGTTGTCGTAGTAAGTGTCGTGAGGAGGCAGTCTTGCCGCCACATCGCAAATTTCACGCAAAGCGCACGACCATTCATGCCGAGAGTGAATAACTCTCGCCTCGGTGGCGTCGCGGAGCGCCGCCGAGGCAAATCCCTCCCCGACAGTTCACGGCGTCGATCGTCCACGGAACAGGAGGCTCACCGCTGCCCTCACGTTAGCCGGACGACGCGAGTACCAGCACGAGGCGTACAAACCGGTTGCGGCATCCGATCGGGATTTCGGCTTCAATGGAGTTGGGACAGGTCAGTGGACACTAGTGTCCTGCACCGGGAATCCGTTGTTGAATTGCTGGTTTGTGGCGTGTCGGGGTGCGCGCGGCGGTCGGGGCGGGGATGCTGAGGGTTGTGGCCGAGCGTGGACGGCGGAAGCAGCCGTTGGTGTTGACCGATGAGGAGCGTGAAGTGCTCACGGGGTGGGCGCGTCGGCGGAAGTCGGCGCAGGCGTTGGCGCAGCGGTCGCGGATCGTGCTTGCCTGTGCGGAGGGTCTGTCCAACACCGATGTCGCTGCGCGGGAGAGGGTTTCGCTGCCGACTGTCGGCAAGTGGCGTAAGCGTTTCCTCGAGCGGCGGTTGGCCGGATCGATGTCTGGCGGGCCGACTGGCGAGAAACCCTCAGCGGGGTCGCATCGTATTACAAGACACTGCTCCCAAACCGGGTAGTCGCCTATCTGGATCCCCCGTACCTGTCGAAGTCTGGAAAGCTCTACCGACGCTCGTTCGACTCGACCAAGAATACCGCCGAGGCTGACCTCGACTGGATGTCGATGCTCCAGCATGAAAGCCTCGCGGAGTACCTACGTAGGCATATGCAGTTCCGGTGGATCCTGTCGTACGACTTCGACGCACGCCTCCTCGAGGACGACGCCCTCTACGCGGCGAAGCGGATGCAGCCCGACTGCGATAGTCGGGAACTACTCGGTACCAGGGCGTGGCGGATCGTGAGACGAAGCGTCACCCTGAACTACACCGCATCGTCGCGCAACGGACGCGGTCCAGCCAAGGAGCTGCTCCTGACCACATTGCCAGCGGAGACTGTTCCATCGAATGAGCGGCTCCGGACAATCCAAGAATGAGCTTTCTGGGACCCGTCGGTGGTCCGGCATCCCCGGGATGGGCCAGCTCGATCACTCCCCGATCGGTCCACAACCGCCCAGGAAGCCGAGCTTCAATCGTTCACCTTTGCGGCATCCATCACCCAGATCTCGTCATTGCTGCCGGAGCCCGAGGGATTCCCATCTTCTTCGCACACGTCACAGTTCCTCGTCGAAGCGGGAATACGAGGGTGTGCTGGCCTGTGGTCAAGCCCGGCCAAAACGTTCAGAACCGCCCACCGAACTCGCCCAATACAGACCAACCCTGCGCACTCGGTCGACGGCGCTAATGCTCTCTGCTGCAATGAATTCCGAATGGTCAACAAATTCGGGAGAGCAGCATGTGGCAAGAAATCGGCAAGACGGTCCGGACGGCGATCAGCGATTGGGGCCGGACCTGGCGGCTAACGGTGTGCGTTGGCGTGCTGACCGGTTCGGCGGTCGTGCTTACCTGGACACTTCCGCTGTAACCCGGACGCAGCACGAAGGACCCGTCAAAATGGACCCGATGAGAGCGGAAGTGGAATCGGAGATCGAGCGGTTCGTCGCTGACCTCCGAGCGTTGCGCATCGCAGCTGGCGATCCCAGCCCTGAGCGGGTCCGGAGACTCGCAAGTAGGATGATTGCCAACCCTGTGGGCACCAGCACGCTAAAACGTGCCAATAGCGAGCAACGGTTACCAAGTTTGGCGACCGTTACAACGTACATCATGGGATGCCGGGCGGCCGCAGACAAGGACGGCCTGCCAATCGACGAAACCCAATTCTCGGTGGAAATCTGGCATGAGCGGTGGAAGAAGCTCCGAGCGATGCAGGAGCAGGACCTTCGCACCCCGGCCGCACAGATTCCTTCCCCCTCCCCCAAGTCCTCCGAAGGCAACTCCGGGGTGACATCGGCAGCGTGTTTAGATCGTGCCCCCATGTGGCTGCCGAACCTCATAGATATGACGTACTTGCTGATGCTCGACTCGAGCCGAAGCAGCCGGGTCCGGACGAAGGGGGTCCGCTCTCTCGACGCCCGCCTCGAACAGGTGGCCGTATTAGGGAACACCATCGTCGTGAAGGGAAGGTTGGACGATGCCAATGAAATCGCTGCGCTGTTGACCGAATTGAGAATTGCCGGTGCACATGATCATATTGCAGCACTATTAAGCCTCGACATCGACCTCATGGCAAAAGTTTCAGTTGAGGATGAATGGGGAATCCGCACACTTCTTGAAGAACTCGGAATAGTGGCCGAAAAACTCGGAGAAGTGCGCGCCAACCAACAAGCCGCAGCATTGGCAGTCCGCATAGCCGGTATCTGTCAGTTCGATGACCTGTACCTGCTTCACGACCTCCTAAATGCACTGAGAAAAGTAGATGCTCACAATCAGATCGCTGCGATACTCGAGCGAAACCCTGCCATGACTGTACCCGCGGATGACGGATTCTACGTGGCCAAACTACTGAAGCAGTTTTGGGAAATCGGCGCGCACGAACAGGCAATGACACTGGCTGATCGGTCCGTTATTGGCGTGGAGTTCGACGATCAGGGGGAGGGTGTGGCTGCCTTGGTCAGGGTTCTGCTGGATATCGGTGCCGAATACAAGGCGACGCAACTAGCGATCCGCCCGGAATTCTTAGAGGATCCAGACGATGTCGCCAATCTGCTGTGGTGTCTCCGGGAAGTCGATGCTACTAATCAAGTCTCGGCCTTAATTTCTATGGACGTTGCTGCAAAGATCTCCCTCGACCGTGGAGTTTCTGAATTGGTGAGATCCTACTGCGAGGCAGGGGCAATACAACAGGCCACCACCCTCGCTAACCGAGCTACCGCGAATGGTGACGAACGAATTCTCAAGCAACTCGAAATATTCACCAGCAAGGAACAAGAGTCTCAGCTATCCACGATTGCGGCTGCGACCCTCGGCAGTACCTTATGGAACCAGCGAACCCTGGTAAACCCTTCTGAGCAGACCTGACTGCAGGGGTTCTCCAGATCAGCTACCTGCCGAAGAAGGCACAGCACGACCACCGCCTGCACAGTCCGGGCTTCCGAGACGAGTCATCCGCGCGTTTGTCCGCGACGTTCCGGTACAGGCATTGACGCCGTCGTCCCGATGTCGGAGGCGTCACACACCTACCGCCGGCACAGCCTCAGGTCAGCTGGCCGCAAGCGCAAGGACAGCCACCTCATCACCACCGCGAACAGTGATCGGGACATCTCTGCGGGACAACGGGGCGTCGTTCGAAATCGAATACGCCCAAACTCGAAGTGACCACCACACTTCGGCTCTCATTGCTCCCATTCAGAGTCGTTCCGGTGCGGCGATTCCCAGGAGTCCGAGGCCGTGGGCGAGGGTTCGGGCTGTCAGCTGGGTGAGGGCGAGGCGGTTGCCGCGGACCGGTTCGGGGGCGGTGAGGACGGGGCAGGTGTCGTAGAAGGCCGTGAATGCTCGGGCGAGGTCGTAGAGGTGGCCGGCCAGGCGATGGGGTTCGAGGGTTGCGGCGACTTCGGTGAGAACCGTTCCATATGCATCCAGGGTGAGGGTAAGTTCTCGTTCGGCTGGCTCGAGGGAAATGCCCGAGTCCACCGAAATACCGTTGAGGCCTTCGGCTTTGCGCAGGATCGAACGGGTTCGGGCATGAGCGTATTGGAGGTAGACGCCGGTGTTGCCGTTGAGTGCGGTCATACGGGCGGGGTCGAAGGTGTAGTCCTTGATCCGGCTCGTGGACAGGTCCGCGTACTTCACCGCGCCGATCCCGGCCTGCTCGGCAATACGGTCGAGCTCGACCGCGGGCAGGTCGGGGTTCTTCTCAGCGACCACACTGCGGGCGGCGGTGACGGCATCGTCGAGGAGGTCCATCAGGCGGACGGTGCCGCCGGCGCGGGTCTTGAAGGGCCGGCCGTCGGGGCCGAGGACGGTACCGTAGGGGACATGGTCGACGGTGACGGCGTCGGTGAGCCAATCGGCTCGGCGGGCCGCTTCGAAGATCAGTCGGAAATGCAGGGCCTGGCGGGAATCGGTGACATAGAGGAGCCGGTCGGCGTGCAGGGTGGTGATGCGGTAGCGGATGGTGGCCAGATCGGTGCTGTCGTAGCCGTAGCCGCCGTCGCTCTTGCGGACCATCAGCACCGCGGGGGTGTCGTCGGGACCCGTTACTTCTTCCGAGGCCACCACGATCGCGCTGTCGCTCTCAACGGCCACGCCCTTGTCGAGAAGCTCGGTGACGGTGTCGGCCAGCATAGGGTTGTAGAACGACTCCCCCGCATAGTCGTCCGGGCCGAGCAGCACACCCAGCCGGTCGTAGATCGCGGCGAACGCCTTCTCCGACTCGGCCACGATCTCCTTCCACCGGGCCACGGTCTGCTCGTCGCCGGATTGCAGGGCGACCACGCGCCGCCGGGCACGGTCGGCGAAGTCCGCGTCGGCGTCGAACTGTGCGCGTGCGGCCTTGTACAGCGCATCCAACGCCGAGACCGCGCTGTTCCCGGGGTCGCCGAGTTCGTCTTGATGCCACGGTGTTTCGGGGTGCTCGTCGATGTATTGGATGAGCATCCCGAACTGGGTTCCCCAGTCACCCAAATGATTCGCGCGGACCACGTCCGCACCCAGGAAGGCTAGGACGCGGGCGAGGCTGTCCCCGATGATCGTGGTGCGCAGGTGCCCGACGTGCATTTCCTTGGCTACGTTCGGGCCCGAATAGTCGATCACCACCCGCCGCCCCGTCTCGGCGGCGGGAACACCGAGCCGCTCATCGGCCAGCCGGGCTGCGACCTGGGACCAGATCGCGACATCGGAGACCGTGATATTGAGGAAACCCGGCCCCGAGAGTGTCACGGATTCGACCACCTCGAAGCTGTCGGCGTCGAGCTGCCGTACCAGTGATCCGGCCAGGTCGACGGGCTTTGTCCCGGTTTTCTTGGCCAAGGGCAGCGCGGCGTTGGACTGGAAGTCGGCGCGGTCAGAGCGTCGCACCACCGGATCGGCTCCTGCCAGGTCGGGTCGGACTCGGCCGATCGCCTCCGACACAACGGCAGCGACAGATCCGAGCAGCGGCACAACACCGGCAGAACTCACCTGGGATTCCTTTCCTGAACGACGGTAGGCACCGAGTATCTCAGGGGCCTGTGTATGCGTGAGGGTCGCGGTGGGATCGGGCCGTCGCCCGAACACGGAGACCAGGAAGAACCTTAAGGTCGCCTGCGGTGACGAGCGCCAAAACTCCTGCTGCAACAGCCGAACGAAGATAGGGGCTGGATGTATATCCCAGGAAATCTTTGCCGCAGGCACCGGTGGAACTCCGGGACAACGCCTCGACCGCATCCGCGATCGTAAGCGAGTGGTTGCCGATCATCGAGACGGCGAGCCGGGCGATGCCGTGTTCGGCCCGCTGCCGATCGAACCGGTAGCGCTGCACATCGCCGCCGAGGAAGATGTGTTGACTGGTGAGCGCATTGAGCAACAGTCGCCGGCCGAATTCGGTCGAGTTCAGCCACCATGGTTCGACGATCACCGGTCCGGGGGCGAATCGACCGTCGACCCGGTCGAAGCACCGCAACTCCACCGCGGCATTCACATCCTCGTGGGTTGCGAAGAGTTTCGTCCGATAGTCCACCTCGGTGTCGAGGTCGAGCCCGAACGCGTGGTGCAGCGAGACCACCCGGCTGATCAACGCCCTCATTCGTGCACTCTCCGGCCGCTGCCGGCCGATCAGGACGAGATCGAGGTCCGAGTTCGGCCCGGCAAGCCCGCCGGCATGCGAACCGTAGGCAAGTCCGTAGCCGTCCGGAGCGAATTCCGCCGTGATGGCCGCCGCCGCGGCGAACAACTCGTCGGTCATGGCAGTACCTGAGGCAGGGACGCGCGGGGATGGTCTGCCCGGTGGAAGTCGATCAGGTGAACGCCGCTGGGAAGTGCGACGGCGCCGTCGGGCAATGTATGCCGGTCGATGAAGTCGTCGACGATCCGAGCGAGTTCCTGATCGTTCGTCAACTTGGGGTGGTGTTTGAAGTGGACTCCGAAGAACCAGTCACGAGCGGCCGCCGGATCCGGTGCCCAGGCGACTCCGCCGAGCCGGGTGTGGTTCAGCGTTCCTCGACCATTCTCTTCCAGCCGCCGGAGAGCGTCGATCAGGAGATTGCGGGTGTAGGAGCGGCCACCTTCCGGGAAGGGCACGACCTTTTCCCAGCCGTGGGTGACGAGTCGTTGTTCCGGGCTTTCGGCGTCGAACAACAGCGCCGTCAAGTGTCCGTTCGGGGCGAGAAGGTCGATCATCTGGTGTATGAAGGAGAGCGCCTGCTCCCGTGCGGGACCCGGTTCCGGGTTCGGCACGACCCCGGACGCAGACAGGGTTTCGAAGAACTCGCCGAGTGGATAGCTCAACGACCAGAACGCTGCCACCACATCGAAAGTCGCCTGCCGACCCTCGGCGAGGAGGGCCGCGACGGCATCCCGGGTATCGGCGCACAGTGTGCGCGCATGCGGAAAGCCCCGGGAGACCGCGGTGATCATTGCCGGGCTGTAGTCGGCCAGGACGAGCTCACGGGCGTAGGGGGCGAGCATGCGTGTGATCCGGCCGGTGCCGCACCCGAGCTCAGCGATCCGCAGTGCTGGGTCAGGAGTGCCGAACAGGTCGGTCATCCGGCGCCGTACGAATTCGGTGTCCTCGATCCCGCCGAAAAAGTGGCGTAACAGCAGACGGTCGTAGACGCCCTCGGTCTCGTAGACCGAGCGGAACTGATCGGTGGTCGTCATGCGGCACCCTCCAAGTCTGCGGCGAGGTGGTCGAGGTAGGTCACGACGTCGCGCATGTGCTCGCTTGTGAGGCCGGGATTGTTGGCCATGAACCGCAGCGGGCGCAGGACCGCGCCGTGGCGCAGTCGGCCGAGATCGTCGCGCAGGGTGAACTGATGCAGGTGCCACCGGCCCTCGTCGAGCATCCGCTGATGGATGGCGAGGTTGAACTCGTTGACGGCGGCAATGTCGGCCTCGGACAGCGGAACGGACTCGTCGACTCCGCCGGGAAGGTACATGAACACGACGACCGCCAGATCGGGATCGTTGAGCCGGACGAGCCGGGGATGCGCATCGACGAGCGCGGCAAACCGACGAGCCGCGGCGACCCGGTCCTCGGCGAGCGCAGCCAAGCCGGAACGGCCACGGCCGAGCATCATCATCCACAGTTTCAGCGAACTCCAGTCCTTTGTCCCGAGAAGCGGCGTGACCTGGCCGAACGCGAAGTCCTCCTGCATGATCAGGTCCGAGTAGGTGGATACCGTCCGCAACGCTGCTGGGTCGCGGACCAGTAGCGCGCTAAGCCCGTATGGGATGGCCATGATCTTGTGCGGGTCCACGGTGACGCTGTCGAATTCCGCGATGCCGTCCAGCAGCGGCCGCAACCGCGGGCTGAACGCGGCGAGCAGACCCCAGCAGGCATCGACGTGCAGCCAGATTCGGGGATCGAACGAGCGCACGAGGTCGTGCACGGCACGGAGATCATCCACAGTCTGCGTGCGGCTGTCGCCGGCGTAGGCGACGACAGCCATCACCTGCCCGAGATGCCCACTGAGCGTGCGCTCGAGGGCTGTGAGGTCGTAGCGGAAACCGATGGTCGGGACTTCGATGATCCGGGCGCCGCAGCCGATCCATGTCAGCGCAGCCTTGACACTGTAGTGTCCGATACCTTCGGGGACGACGACCGAAAACCTTTCCGGATAGGTGATGCCAGCGCTCATGGTGCCGGGAGCCGCAGTCTCGCGTGCCAGCATCATCGCAATCGTATTGCTCATCGTCCCGCCGGGACCGATCACACCACCCACGTCCCACACCGAGCTCACCTCGGACACCGCCGGATTCATGAACCCGAGGAGGTCTCGTAGCCACCGCAGCACCGCGATCTCGATGAAGGTGGCGCTCGGCGAGTCGAACGATTGGTTGATCATGTTCTGCTGGGTCAGCAGCGACAGGACACCGCCCATCAGTGCCGCCGGGTCATCGCCGGTGTCGCCGAAACCCAGAAACCGCGGCGATGCCTCGTTCTTGCACAGTGGCAGCACCTGATCACGGAACTGCCGATAGACCTCCTCATACCTCATAGGTACTTCCGGGAGCTCGGTCAGCAGCAGGTCACGAATCTCGTTCGGCGGCATACGGTCGCCGTAGATCTCATCTCGGCCCTTGAACGCCAGACCAAGATCCAGCGCACGATGCAGCATTTCGAGAACATCCGGCCCGGTGGCGTCCCTCGCCGAACCCGGCTCGACCGTAATGGCACGGGATTGCTCCGACCGGATGTATCCGTCGTTGTTTCCGGCGCCGTCGACGCGAGCGTCCGTGCTGGCTGGTGCACTTCGGGACAGAGGAAGAAGTGGGGTCGATTCGAGCATGCACGACGCCTTTCGAACACGGTGGACGATGCATCCAGTAAGCCAAGGCGCACAGGGGTTTTCGATCACACAGCGGGGATATCACCGGCCAACCTGATAATCTCGCAGTGAGATAAAGCCCAGGTGGGTGTTCAGGATGGGGGCAGCCGTGCAGGGATTCGCGTTCACGCCGGTCGTCGTCCCCGCCGAAGTCTGGGACCGTGCAGAAGTCCGGCGCCTTCTCACCGATCGTGATGTCGCCGGCATTCTCCGGCTGGTGCAGCAGCACACCGGCGCAAGCCAGCAACGCCTGGCCACCGCCCTGGCCATTTCCCAAGGCCGGATCAACGAACTGATCAACCGGCGCCGGCAGGTCACCAGCCTCAGCTCGTACCAGCGACTGGCCGACGGCCTGGGTATGCCGGACCCGGCCCGCATCGCCCTGGGACTCGCACCCCAGAACGACCCGGTGATATCGGCCGATCCCGCCGAGATCACCCGCACCTACCCATCCCAAGCCGACGCTGCCGCGGACATCCGCATCGCAGTCCACAGTGCTGACACCATTGATGTCATGGCGGTGCGCGGGCTCGGCATCCTGGGGCTGAAGGACTCACTCCTGCGCGAGGTCATCCCGGCCGACGCACGGCTACGCGCCCTTCTGCTCGACCCCGACTCGGCTGCCGCCGCCTACCGTGCACAGGAGATCGGCGAATCAGCCGAGTCATTCGCCGCCGGCATCCGCTTGGCCCTCTCACGACTGCGTGAACTGGTCGATGCCGGACGGAGGGTTGAGGTCCACCTCTATGACCATGTGCCGGTATGGCGGATCATCAGCATCGACGGACCACACGGAACCATGTTCGTCTCCGCGTTTACCGACCACCGCGAAGCCCACGCCTGCCCCACACACCGGATCGAACCCAACCCCAGCGGGGTCCTGCACCACGCCTTCCGCCGAACCGTGGAACAGACCCTCATCACTGGACACCGCGTCGTCTGACCAGCGACAGAAAGGCAGCACACGTGATCGAGGCCGAATACAAAGCCCGCCTGACCGCCCCGGACCGAGTCCGCGCCGCCCTACACGAGCGAGCCACTCCCGATACCGTGTCCTACCAGGACACCTATTACGACACCACCACCGACGACCTCGACCGCACCGGCCGCGAATTCCGACTCCGCACCATCGAAGACCACTCCGGCAACCGCCGCCATGTGCTCACCTTCAAAGATCCCGCCGTCGACGCAGCGACCGGATCCAAACCCGAATTCGAAACCCTCATCACCGACCGCGACGCCATGCATGACATCATCACCAGGCTCGGCTACCAACCCGCCCTGTCCTTCACCAAACGCTGCGAAAATTTCGAGTTCACCGCCGCCGACAGGCGCATGCTCGCCACCATCGCCCAGGTCCCGGAAATCGACGACACCTACCTCGAGCTGGAAACCCAAGCCGAAGAACCCGACCTGCCCCAAGCCTTCGCAGAACTGCGCATGATACTCACAGAACTCGGTGTCACCCCCGAGGAACTGACCACCGAGCTGTACACCGACGCGGTCCGACAGGCACGCCAACCATCGGATGCTCCTTCAGGGCGAAAAGGATGAGCCCCACGACGACCCACCTTGAAGACCTCACTACCAAGGCCGAACGCGACGGTGTCCAGCAACTCGTCGTCGGCGCCGTCGTCGAGCACGACGGACGCATCCTCCTGCTGCGCCGACCCGGCAACGACTTCATGGGCGGCATCTGGGAACTGCCCAGCGGCAAAGTCGAACCCGGCGAAAACCTCACCCAAGCCCTCACCCTCGAAGTCACCGAAGAGACCGGCCTCCAGGTCACCGGCATCGGCCGCTACATCGACAGCTTCGACTACCGCTCCGGCAGCGGAAAACACAGCCGCCAATTCAACTTCACCGTCCAATGCACCGCCCCCGAGCCCGTCCGGCTCACCGAACACGACGCCTACACCTGGACCCCACTCACCGAAGAACCGCCCGTCACCAACGCGGTCAAACAAACTCTCACCACCTACCGAAACACCGACTGAACGGCGAGATCATCGTGCACAAGGGGGCACCAGGTGAGTGCTGGTGGACGTCCGTCCGGCTGCCCGTGGGCGCCTCGGTCGCGGTCCTGCCGGTCGGCAGCTTCTAACAGCACGACGACCACCTACCCTCATCACCAGGGTCCTGGCGTTTTCGGTGGCCGCCGAGCGGACCGCGAGTCGCAACCCCACTTTACGCCACCGGTCCGGTGTGGCTCTGGTCACACATCACGGGAGGATACGTCGTCGGGAGGAGCGGCTCGGCCCCGGTCCGGTGATCACCACACCAACAAGAAAAGGACCCTCGCACCGGGGATTTCGGTGTGAGGGTCACTGTCGTCGAAAAGTGTCGTAAAACCCGACATATCGGGCATATCGAACGGCTATAACCCCTGGTGGAGCTAAGGGGACTCGAACCCCTGACCCCCACACTGCCAGTGTGGTGCGCTACCAGCTGCGCCATAGCCCCGGAATGTGCCGGTTTGTTCCCCGACCTGCCTGAACGAACCTACACCACCGAGTTACCCGGAACCAAATCGCCTGGTTCCGGGCGTACCGGGCGATCAGGGAGCCACGTGCTGAACCCACTCGGAATCGTTGACATCGATCTTGGTGTCCCCGTCGAAGACAGTGGGTGTGGCGGCCTTGTCGGACAAGGCGTCGGTGAGGGCCTTGGTGGCCGCGGCGGCAGCGGCCTCGGCGGCGGTATGGCGGGTGTGCAGGACTATGCACTGGTGGGCTGTTTCCGTGGCACCGGCCTCGGCGGCGATGGTGGCCAGTTCGTCGTCGCCGAGGTCGGAGCCCTCGTCGGGTTGCCGGGTGGTGAACAGGGTGTCGTGGAATTCGGCGAACACCGGACCGGAGCCGCCTTCGGCGACGCATTGCAGGGCCGCAATGGCGCGGGTGGAGTAGTCCTTGCTCGCGGAGCGGTCGTTGAGGAAGTCGACGTAGAGGTAGCGGACGGCGAGTTTGCCCTCGTCCAGTTTCTGGGCGATTTCCTGGCCGTAGCGACGTTCGAGGATGCCGCAGGCGGGACAGAGCGGGTCCAGGTAGATATCGATGGTTTTGGGGGCGTCGGCCCGCCCGAGGCGGATGGCGTCGCTTTCCAGCGATACCACCACCGCCGCCTGGTGCACCGAACCGTAGCCGTTGTTGCGGACCTCGGTGGTGCCTCCGGAGCTCCAGCGGTAGACCAGGAACACGATCAGTGCGATCAGGACCACGGCCAGGGCGCCCAGCGCGTAGGTGGTGCGACTGGAGACGGGCCGGGGCGTGTAGTCGGACGGTGAGCTGCTCACCCTTTCCACTTTGCCGCAGGCAGCGGTTCCGATCACGCTCCTCGGGATGCGCGCAGCGTCATTCGGCGGGTTCGCCGGCCTTGTCGATGCGGGGTGTGCCGGTGCCAGGGACGGTGGTGGATATGCCGCCGCCGGGGCCGCCGTCGCAGGTGCACGAAGCGGCGAGTTTGTCGGCCTCGTCCTCGACGGTGAGCACCTGTTCGGCGCCGTGGACCACCGGGACGTCGCGACGCAGAGGTTCGGGGACGATCAGCCAGACCAGCGCGGCGACGGCGAGCAGTGCGCCGGTGACGGCGAGGCCGGCACCGTAGGACAGCCGATCGGCGATGGCGCCGACCGCCACGGGGCCGAGGACGGTGCCGAGGTCGGCCGACATCTGGAAACCGGCGAGCACCGGGCCACCTCGGGCCCGGGGACCGATGATATCGGCGACGGCGGCCTGTTGGGCGGGGGTGAACAGGCCCGAACCGAGTCCGGCGACGAACGAGGCAACCAGCAGCCATGCCAGGTCGGGGGCGATACCGAGGCCGCCGGTGCCGAGTGCGCACAGCAGGGTGCCGGTGATGAGCAGGGGGCGGCGTCCCCATCGGTCGGAGAGCCGGCCCGAGACGAACAGCACGGTCGCGTTACCGGCGGCGAAGACCGTGAGCGCCACCCCGGCCATCCCGGCGGGCTGTCCCAGCACCTCCACCACAAGGAGCGGCACCAGCGCCATCCGCACCCCGAATACCGCCGCGCCGTTGGCGAAGTTGGACCAGAGCACCGCGCGGTATTCCGGCCGGGCCAGACCCTGTGCGAAGGTCACGGTCGGTACGGGACCGGAGCCCTCGGGTTCGATGAGCTGCGAATCCTTCAGGTTGAAGTACACGATGGCGCTCGCGATGAGCAGGGCGATCGCGTAGATGAGGAACGGCGCCCGCAGTCCGAAGCCGGCGAGCGCGCCGCCGACCAGCGGGCCGGCCAGCGAGCCGATCAGGAAACTGGTGGACCACAGCCCGGACGCCCGTCCGCGAAGTCCGGGTGGTGAGAGCCGGATGAGGAGGGCCATCGCGGAGACGGTGAACATGGTCGAGCCGATCCCGCCCGCGGCCCGCAGCACCATCAGCTGCCAGTAGGTCTGCGCGAACGCGCTCGCCCCGGTCGACAGGGCGACGATGAGCAGCCCGCTCAGATACACCCGCCGCTCCCCCAGCAGTTGCACGAGCCGCCCGCTCACCGGGGCGAACAGCAGCCGCATGAACGCGAACGCGCTGACGATCGCCGACGCGGCCGCGATTCCCACGCCGAAGCCGAGCGCGAACTGTGGGAGGACGGGCGCGACCAGACCGAATCCGATGGCGATGACGAAGGACGCGCCCACCAGCACCCAGATCTCGCGGGGCAGGGTTTCCTCTCGAGGGCGTTTACCTAGGGGTAACGGGCCGACTCTACTGCTCACTCGGTCCACTATCCCCCGGATAGTGCCCGCCCCACCATTTCCTCCGCCGCGGCCTGCACCTTCGCCAGGTGTTCGGGGCCGTGGAACGATTCGGCGTAGACCTTGTACTTGTCCTCGGTGCCCGAGGGACGCGCGGCGAACCAGGCGTTCTCGGTGGTCACCTTGAGTCCGCCCAGTGGGGCACCGTTGCCGCGGGCCCGGGTGAGCACCTCGGTGATCGGCTCACCCGCGACCTCGGTGCCGGTGACCTGTTCGGGGCTCAGCGCGGCCAGCAGTTTCTTCTGTTCTTTGGTGGCCGGGGCGTCGATCCGGGCGTAGGCGGGGCTGCCGTAGCGGCGTTCGAGTTCGGCGTATCGGGCCGACGGGCTCTCCCCGGTGACGGCGGCGATCTCGGCGGCGAGCAGGGCGAGCACGATCCCGTCCTTCTCGGTGGTCCACACCCCGCCGTCCATCCGCAGGAACGACGCGCCGGCGCTCTCCTCACCACCGAAGGCGAGGCTGCCGCTGAACAGGCCCGGCACGAACCATTTGAACCCGACCGGAACCTCGTGCACATCCCGGCCGAGTACCTTGGCCACCCGGTCGATCATGGACGAGGTGACCGCCGTGCGGCCTACCTTGGTGAGCGCGTCCCAACCCATACGGTTGGCGATCAGGTATTCGACGGCGACTGCCAGGAAGTGGTTCGGGTTCATCAGCCCGGCGTCGGGGGTGACGATGCCGTGCCGGTCGGCGTCGGCGTCGTTACCGGTGGAGATGTCGTAGTCGTCCTTGATGGCGATCAGGGAGGCCATGACGTGGCGGGAAGAGGGGTCCATCCTGATGACGCCGTCGCTGTCGAGCGACATGAACCGCCAGGTGGGGTCGACGGAGGGGTTCACCACTTCCAGCTCCAGGTCGTAGCGCTGGCCGATCTCTTCCCAGTAGTCGACGCTGGCCCCGCCCATCGGGTCGGCGCCGAGTCGGATACCGGCGCCGCGAATGGCGTCCATGTTCAGTACGGCGGGCAGGTCGGCGATGTAGTGGTCGAGGTAGTCGTAGTGTTCGACCGTGTACATGGCATGCGCGAGCGGTGCGCGGCGCACCTGGGCGAGGCCGCCACGCAGCAGGTCGTTGGCACGCTCGGCGATGGCGTCGGTGGCGCCGGTGTCGGCGGGGCCGCCGTGCGGCGGGTTGTATTTGATACCGCCGTCGCGGGGCGGATTGTGCGACGGGGTCACCACGATGCCGTCGGCCTGGTGGTGGACCTCGGCGCGGTTGTGCCGCAGCACGGCATGGCTGAGCGCGGGGGTGGGGGTGTAGCGGCCGCGGGAGTCGATCACCGCGCCGACACCGTTACCGGCGAGGACCTCGAGCACGGTGGTCCAGGCGGGTTCGGACAGGGCGTGGGTATCGCGTGCCAGGTAGACGGGTCCGGTGATACCGCGGGTGGCGCGGTATTCCACGACGGCCTGGGTGATGGCCTGGATATGCGCTTCGTTGAAGGTGCCGTCGAGGCTGGAGCCACGATGGCCGGAAGTACCGAACACCACACGCTGCGCCGGGTCGTCCGGGTTGGGGACACGGCTGTAGTAGGCGGTGACCAGCCCGGCGATATCCACCAGATCGTCGGGGCGTGCGGGTCGTCCGGCGCGATCGTGGGCCATGGTCGGAACTCCCTTCATGGTCGGCTGCGATCGACTCGTCATCGTGATCATGCCAACATCCCCGCGGTCTCGGCGGCCGGATAGGCCGCGGCCGGGCTCCATTCGCAGGCGGCCGTCACCGAGCACCCCCGTACTGTCGGGATCGCGACCCGCGGCCCCCGCGCACGGATGATTCGGTCATTGTCCGGCCCTTTCGTCGTGCTGTTCTCGTTGTCCCGCCACGCTACGCACTTCCCGCCGGTCACCGCGTCGACATCATCCCGAGCGCCACGGCACCGAGGCAAATCACCACCGTCCCCACCGGATATCCGAGTGCCACACCCGCGGCCCTCGATTCGAGCAGTGTATGAATCTCCGCGCCGTAACCGGAAAACGTTGCGAATCCGCCGAGCACACCGACACCTTGGGAAGGGCGTAGCAATCTGTGTGCTACCCACATATCGGCGATCGGAACCACCGGGACGCCGATCGCCGCGCGGTCGACGATATCGATGGGGAGAGCGGCCCGGAGGACGCGTCCCGGCCGCGCGGGCCACCACCGCGCGACTCGTGGCGCAGGGCGGACCCCGGTATATCGCCATGGACGCCGCGGATACGGTATCGGTGTACTCCCGTGAAGTGGGTACGGCGGCCCGTGCGCAGGTCGAAGCGCCACCGGATCCTAGGTATTCCGCTGGGCCGCAAGCGCTTTCCCTCCCCCCAGCAAGATCACGAAAACTTCGGGCGCCCAAGCGAAATGGCACCGGCGTGCGACGGAACGCGGCCCTCGGGACGGCCGCGCCTTGCTACGATTCGAGCGTGGAACACGCCACGACCGACCCCGGAGCGCGGCGACTCCGCGCCGATGCCGCACGCAACCAGCAGCGCATCGTGGCCGCGGCGCAGGAACTGTTCGCCGTCCGCGGGCTGGAGATCACCCTCGACGATGTCGCCGAACGGGCAGGTGTGGGGGTGGGCACGGTCTATCGCCGCTTCGCGAACAAGAAGAAGCTCATCGCCGAGGTCTTCTGCCGGCACGTGGACGCGTTCGCCGAGGTCGCGGAGGAGAGTCTGCGCCATCCGGATCCATGGCTGGGGTTGGTGGGACTCATGGAGTACGCCTGCCGCCATATGTCGACCAACCGCGGTTTCGGCGAGGTGATACTCGAACTGCGCGGCGGTAGCGAGCAATTCCACAGCATTCGCGAGCGGATCGGTCCCGCCGTGGCGGCCGTTGTCGATCGGGCGCGCGCGGCGGGTGTGGTTGTCGCCGATATCGAGGCGTCCGACCTCTTCACGATGATCCGCATGGTCGACGCGGCGGCGGAATTCGCCGGACCGGTCGATTCGGAATTGTGGCGGCGCTATCTGGGCATCGTCCTCAACGGTGTCCGGGCCGATGGCACCCCGCGTCGGGACTTGGAGGTGGGCGCTCCGACCGACTTCGGGGCGGGGGCGGTCGGCGCCTACTGTCCGATACGCCGCCGCTGAGATCCGGTCGCGTCGACGAGCGGTTACGACACATCGAGGTATGGACGAGAGCGTCTTCTTTGACATCCTCGCCCGCCTGAAGGCGGGCGATTCCTACCAGCGCCCCGCGGGGCGCTGTCGGTGGGTTCCTGTTTCACAGGGGCTCGCTTCCCACTAGGCGGAAAGACCGACAGCCCCTCCGCAGGCGTTTGAGCTCTCGGCGCGTCCCGCCGCGAGAATATTGATGGCCGCGTTCAGATCGCGGTCGTGGAGGATGCCACACGTGCACGTCCAGGTGCGCACATGCAGCGGTTTCTTGTCCCCGACCGCCCCGCACACCGAGCACGTGCGGTTGGACGGGAACCAGCGGTCCACTGTGCCGAAGGCCCGCCCATACCGGGTGGCTTTCTCCTCCGGCATGCGGATGAACATGCCCCACCCGGCATCGTGGACCGATTTCGCCAACCGGCCGCGGGCGAGACCTTTCACGCACAGGTCCTCGACGAACACCGCTTGGTTCTCGCGGATAATCGCCGTGGAATGCTTGTGCGCCCAGTCCCGCCGCATATCGGCCACGCGAGCGTGAGCCTTGGCGATCCTGACAGGGCCTTGACCCGGTTGGCCGGGCCCTTCTGTTTGCGAGACACAGCCCGCTGAGCTTTTTTCAACCGTCGTTCGGCCTGCCGCAAGAAGCGTGGTGAGGTGATCGTCTTGCCGTTCGACAGGACAGCGAACGTCGACAATCCGAGATCTATACCGACCTCGGTGCCGGCCTCGGGCAACGGCTCGGCATCTACTTGCACCACGGACGACGCGAAATACCGGCCCGCGGCGTCCTTGACGGTCGTCACCGACGACGGCTCCGCCGGCAGTTCCCGCGACCACGCAACCTTCACATCCCCGATCTTCGGCAACCGCAGTTTCCGGCCCGCTGTGATCTGGAACCTGGCGTTCTTCGTGAACCGGATCGTCTGTCGATGATCGCGACAAGACCGAAACCGGGGCGGCCCGACCCGTGTGCCCTTTCGTTTCCCGGTGATCGAGGCGAAAAGTTCCGGTAGGCGGTGTTCAGGTCGGCGAGCGCTTGTTGCAGCACCACCGACGACATCTCGCCGAGCCACATCCGGTCGGGGTCCTTCTTCGCAGCCGTCAACGCCTTCGACAGTTCAGCGTCTTTGATGTAAGGCAGTCCGCCTGCCCGTGCAGTTTCGCGAGCAGCGAGGGCGTCGTTGTACACCACCCGTGCGCACCCGAACGCTTGCGCCAACGCGATCCGCCGGCCGGGCGTCGGGTAGACGCGGAAGTTGTATCTGAGCTGCACAAGATCGAGTGTGCCATATTGGTTTATGACCGAAGACGATGATATCCGCACTGGTCGGCATTGCGTTTTCGTTCTCCATGCGCACTTGGTTTTCGTGACGAAGTACCGGCATCGAGTGTTCGCTACGCGTCATCTCGAGCGGATGGAGCAGATCATGCGGGCGGTGTGCACCGACTTCGAGTGCGAGTTGGTCGAGTTCAACAGCGAGCCGACCATGTGCATCTGCTGGTGAACTTCCCACCGAAAGTTGCACTCTCCAAGCTGGTCAACAGCCTCAAAGGGGTGTCCTCGCGACGGATGCGTCAAGAGTTCCCCGACCTGGTGCGCCACTATTGGCGGGCGCAGCGGTTGTGGTCGGGCTCCTACTTCGCCGGATCGGTCGGCGGTGCACCGGTCACGGCCCTGCGGCAGTACATCGAACAGCAAAGCATCCGGTTTGAGGCACGCTCGGGCCTTGGCGGCCCTCCCGCGTCCGCTTTCATCACCGCCCTGAACGACGGCGCACCAGCGGACATTCTGGTAGCGCGCACCACGACCATCCCCTAAATTGGACGAGTGACCAACTCATGGGTGAATTGGGCCGGCGACCAGCGGTGCGCGCCGGCGCGACTGGCCACCCCACGCGACCACACCGAACTGGCCGAAACGCTCGCCCGTGCGGCCGCCGACGGCCATCGGGTACGTGTCGCGGGTGCGGGCCATTCGTTCACCGACACCTGCCTCACCGACGGGGTCCTGCTCGACCTGTCCCACCTGAACCGGGTCCTCGATATCGACTCGGACACCGGGCTGGTCCGAGTACAGGCCGGTATGCGCCTCGACGCCATCAGCACCGCCCTCCACGAACGCGGCCTGGCCTTCCCCAACCTCGGCGATATCGATGTGCAGACCATTGCGGGAGCCACCGCCACCGGCACCCACGGCACCGGTGCGAAACTGCCGAATATCTCCGCAGCGCTACACGCGGTGGAATTGATGACGGCGGACGGCGCAATCGTGGAACTGGATGGCCGGTCCGATCCGGACGGCTGGCGCGCGGCCCGGGTGAGCGTGGGCGCCCTGGGCGTGGTGACCGCGCTGACCCTGCGATTGGTGCCGTCGTTCGTCCTCGAAGGTATCGAACGGCCGATGCCCGTGGAGGAGGTGCTCGCCGACCTGGACTCCCATGTAGACAGCAACGATCATTTCGAGTTCTACATGTTCGGCCACAGCTCGATCGCCATGACCAAACGCAACAACCGGGTGGAGCTGCCCGCCCGGCCACGTGCCAAGGCCGTGGACTGGTTCGCCGATATCCTGCTGTCGAACTATGCCTTCGACGCGCTGTGCCGGGCGGGACGACGGATTCCGGCGCTGGTCCCGTATATCCAGCGCGGCGCCGCCTACGCGGGAAGCTACCGGCGCCAAGTGGACCATTCCTATCGAGTGTTCGCCTCCCCGCGGCTGTTCCGCTTCACCGAAATGGAATACGCGATACCCCGGCGGCATTCGGCCGAGGCGATCCGCGCGCTCAAACGGCTCTCGGCGAGATTCGGCTCCCCGATGCCGGTCGAGGTGCGCTGGGTCGCCGCCGACGACGCGTTCCTGTCCCCCGCGACCGGCCGCGATACCTGCTATATCGCGGTACACATGTATCGGGGCATGGACCACGAACCGTATTTCCGGGCCTGCGAGGAGGTCTTCGACGGCTACGAGGGCAGGCCGCACTGGGGCAAACGCCACTTCCAGACCGCGGGGACCCTGCGTCCCCGCTACCCGGACTGGGATCGGTTCGCCGCTGTCCGGCACCGTTTCGATCCCGACGGCCGATTCGCCAACGACTATCTCGATCGCGTACTCGGACCGGTCGGCTAGTCGACCGAAGGATTCAGCGCCCGAGGATCTGCCGCACCAGCCTGGGCAACGCCTCACCGATCGATTCCCGGACGACCTCGGTCGCGATCGAATCGTACGGCGTCGGTTCGGCATTGACGATGACCAGATCGGCGCCCGCGGCGACGGCTCGCCCGCACAGCGACGCCGCGGGTTCCACCTGCAGCGAGGTGCCCACGGCCAGGAAGATATCGGAGGTTTCGGCGACCAGTGTCGCCTTCAACAGGGTCCGGGTGTCCAATGCCTGCCCGAACATGATGGTGCCCGCCTTCAGCACTCCGCCGCAGTCCGGGCACGGCGGATCGGCCTCACCCGCGGCCACCCGCTCCAGCGTCACGGTCATACTCGAGCGATAGTCGCATTCGACGCAGACGACATCGAACATATTGCCGTGGATTTCGAGCACCCGTTGCGGGGTGGAACCGGCTCGCTGATGCAGACGGTCGATGTTCTGGGTGATGATGGTGACCGTGCGGCCCGCCCGCTCCAACTCCACCAGCGCGACGTGCGCGGCGTTCGGTTCGGCGTTCCAGGCGGGATTGTCCCGGCGCGCCACCCAGGACCGCTCCCGCACCGTCGGGTCCGCAAGGTAGTTGTCATAGGTGAACAGCAGTTCGGCCATCGGGTCCTTGGTCCAGACCCCCCGCGGCCCACGAAAGTCGGGAATCCCGGAATCGGTGGAGATACCGGCGCCGGTGAGGACGCCGATCCGACCGGGACGGCGATACCAGGCGGTCATCGCCGCGACCACCATGCGGGGACGGGCGGCCGGTGGAACTGTCGTCTCATCGAGGAGGGCCGTGTCCGCATATCCGCCGGCATAGGGCGCCGCCCCGAGGTATCACTGCACACGGGCACGTCGGCCGGCGTCGGCGATGCGCAATTCCAGGCGCACCGCGATCTCGTCCACCTCGAGCGCGCACCGTAACCGCGCCACCGCCTCGTCGAGGATCCGCCGACGCAGTTCGCCGATATCGGCATCGGATTCGACGGTCACCCGCAGGTCCAGTTCGGGCGCGGTCAAGGGTCCCGACAGCCACGCGGCGGCCGCGCGGATCTCGGGCATGGCCTCGATATCGGCGACCACGGGGGACGCCGCGGTCGCCGACGACAGCATCGTCTTCCCTGCGGAGCCCTCGGTCTCCATCCGCCACCACTGCGGTTTCGGCATCCGGAACACCTGCGCCAGCAGCCACCGCAGACACAGCAACCCGAGCACGACGGCACCCGCCACCACCACCCACAGCACCCAGTCCGGCGGGGCAGCGGTACCGGGC
Organism: Nocardia brevicatena NBRC 12119; assembly: GCF_000308495.1. Lineage (GTDB taxonomy): Bacteria > Actinomycetota > Actinomycetes > Mycobacteriales > Mycobacteriaceae > Nocardia > Nocardia brevicatena. The sequence continues at coordinate 149,962 of NZ_BAFU01000068.1, forward strand.
ACCAGAGTCGAATCCGCGTCCACCCAGGGCAGCCGATCGAAATGCGCGGCCACGGCGAGACCACCGGCGGCCATCAGCGCCACCCCGAGTACCGCGAGCAGGGCGCGGTTCAGTCTGGCGGGACGATCGTTTCGCGTCACCGATCCTCCCCCGATTCGGCACCGTCCGGCAGCGCCGATCCGGTCGCCCCGCCCCCGGCGCCCGTGCCGTCGGCGGGGGGCGGGCCGTATACGGCGGGACCGCGGGTCCTTCGCCGCAGCGTCGCGGGCCGGCGGTGGGCGGTGCGACGCTCGCGATGCGGCCTGTGCACCTGAGCACGCACCCGACGCACCGACGCGCCGGTTTCCTGGACGCGCTCGCTCAAGGCGGAACAGACGGCAGCGGCCATATCATCGTGGGAGCGGTGGTCGGTGTGCACTATCGCCAGCGCCTTGTCGCGTCGGAGTCGAATCCGCGCGGAGATCACGCCGTCCACCTCGGCCGCACCGGCGCGCAACAGCGCCCGCAGGTCACGGCGCCGGATACCGGCGTCGATACCGTCCGGGCGCGAGCCGGTCAGCGGCAGCACCCGGGCGCGGCCGGGCAGCAGCGCCGCCGCCAGCAGCAGCACCCCGAGCACCGCCGCCGCGATACCGGCCACCAGAACCTGTGGTTCGTTCCAGGTGAGGCCGTGCAGTTCACGGGCGACCCGATCATAGGAAATGTATTCGCGCACCCCGATCAGCCGCTGCACCAGCGCCACCCCCACCGCGATGCACGCCGCCAACAATGCCAGCGCGACCAGTGCGGCCGCTACCGCCCGGCGGGGCCTGCGGATCACCGCACCCTCCCGACGGGCACGGTATCGGCGACCAACTCGGTCACCTCGATATCGATATAGACGACGCCCAGCCCGGTCAGTTCCTCCGTGCGCTGCCGCAGATGCGCCCGACAGGCGTCGGTGACCCGGCCGACCGGTTCGGGATACCGCACCGGCAACCGCACGCTCAGCGCGGTCCAGTCGCCGGAGACCACGGCTTCCACCTTGGCCTTCCCCGCCACCCCCGGGACCTCCGCGGCCAGATGCGCGGCGATCCGCCGCACCGCACGACCGCTCACCGTCGTGACGCCCGGTGGTTCGGCGGGCGGCAGCGCCCCGATATCCACGGTCATCGGCGGTTCCGGGGCTGTCGTGCCGACCGGAGCAGTCCGTCCAGATCGATCTCACCGTCGAGCCACCGGCCGATCAGCAGACCTCCGGCCGTGAATACCGCGACGGTCAGGAACGCGCCGAACCCACCGAGCGCGGCGGCCAGACCGAGCGCGACGCTGATCAGCAGGCATATCGAGGTGGCGTTCACAATCGGCTCCTCTCCGAGCGCCGGGCTAGTGCACCCGGCCGGTGGGGACGTCGGACTCGTCGTCTCCCGGGATATGGACATCATTGACGTTGATATTGACCTCGACCACCTCGAGCGCGGTCATCTGCTCGATCGCGATGATGACATTGCGACGCACCACCCGGGCCACCTCGGCGATATGCACGCCGTATTCGACCACGATCTCCAGGTCGACGGCCGCCTGTTTCTCCCCGACCTCGACCGAAACGCCCTGCCCGATACTGGAGGAGGCGCCGGGGATACGGTCGCGCAAGGCGCCGAACGCCCGGCCGCCACCACCGCCGAGGGCGTGCACCCCGGGGACCTCGCGGGCGGCCAATCCGGCCACCTTCTGCACTACGATATCGGCGATGGTGGTGGTGCCCTTCTCGGTCACCAGGGCATGTTCCCTACCCGCCGGGGCGGGCGGCGCGGCCGGCGGCATATCCGCCGAGCCCGTTGCCGTACGAGCCTTTTCACCGAGTGATGTACCGCTGTCGAGGGGACCGGAAGCGGTCTCGGCACTGGACGGAGCCATTCGATTCCTCCTGATCACGTTGAAATACGTTCCATTCGTATATATCCGCTGCGCGGGACACGGGGACGGGTGCGGTGCTCACCGGATGGCCTCCCGTCCGGAAACGGCCGCGGCGTCGAGTTCGGTGACCACCAACCGCAGCTCGGCCCCTTCCCACGCGGTACCGGCCAATACGGCACGAATCGCCGCGGCGGCCCGATCCAGCAGCGGTGGCAGCGGCAGCGCGGCGGCGACCACCCGGACCTCGACCACCTCGGGCGCGAGATCCACAGCGAACTTCCTGCTGTCCCAGGGACAACGGACCGAGTTCTCCCGGACGATCGGTATCGCGAGCTGTATACCGGTGACGCTCTCGACCGCGCCGAAGATTCGGTTGTCGATGTTGTCGCCGGCGCGTCGGTCGGCCATCACCGCACCTCCGGCTCGATATCCAGGATGGTCACCCAGACCTCCGCCACCCGTTGCCCGGTCTGCTCCCACACCACCCGGGCCACTTCCTCCTGCACCGCGTGTCCCACCTCCACCGCCGGCCGGCCCGCCGCGATGGCGATATCGACCTGTACGAGCAGGCCGGTCTCGCCGCGGCGCACCCGTACCCCTTCGGCCGGCGCCGGGTCGATACCCTTCCAGCGCCGGCGGCCCGCGCGTAGCACCGTGGACACGAGTCCCCGGATACCCGGTTCCAGCCGCATTACACCCGGGGTAGCGGCAGCGGCCCCGGCGGCAACAGCGGCGATCACCGGTGGTTCCACCACGACCGACAGCGGACCGGCCGTCATGGCCGGTCTCCGGAACCGTTCTCGGTGTAGACATCACCCAGGTGGACATCGAACCGATGCACCGCCGTACCGATTCGCTCGGGCAGGGCGATACGCACCCGCTCGCGCACGGCCGTCAGCGACTCGGCCGTATCGGCGCCGAACCGGATCGCGACGGTGAGTTCGATATCGACCAGGTGTTCCCCACCGGGCCCGGCGTCGGCCGCGGCAACCCGGCAGCGGCGGGCCCGCACTCCCGACACGGAATCGGCGGCGTAGCGCACCACGGCGGCCACCGCCTGTTCGCTGATCTGCACCTGGCCGGGCCGTGAGGTCGGTAGCGCGAGGATGCGGCCGCGACGCATCTCGGCCCGGACGGTGGACATGATGCGCTCGCTCAGATCGGGGGGCGGTGCCTCCGGTTCGTCGATCAATTGCCGGGTCGCCTCACGCAGGGCCTTCAGGCTTTCGCGGGCAGCCCGGCAGTGCTGGCAGTCGATCTCGTGTGCGTCGGCGTGCCCGGACTCCACCGCGTCGAGCCGCTCCCAGACCTGTTCCAGGTCGCGGCCGCAGGGCAGCCGATAGTCCGGTTCGGTCGTCTCGTTCACCGCCATGGCTTCATCACCTCGGACAATTGGGCGCGGGCCCGCGTGATACGTCCGCGTACCGCAGTGGTGTCGGCTTCGACGATATCGCCGATCGCCGCGTAGGAGAGCCCGTGTACTTCGCGCAGCAGCCAGCAGACGCGCTGCTCGGGGGTCAGGCGATCCTGCAGGGCCGCGTTCAGGGCTTCCAGTCGGGTGCCGACCTGGACGGCGTGCTCGGGGCGGGTGTCCGCGCGAGTCGGCTCGGTGCTGTCCGGGTCCATGTCGACCCGCGACCGACGGGACCGGATCAGGTTCAGGCATTGATCGGTCGTCATCCGGTAGAGCCGGCCCACGAACGCCGCGTCGTCGTTGAGTTGCGGCAGGCGGCGCCACGCGGTGAGGAAGACCTTCTGAACGGTGTCCTCGGCGTCGGGCCGGTCGTTCAGCATTTTCCATGCCAGCCGGAACATAAGGGACTGATAGCGCAGCACCAACTGCTCATAGGCCCGCACATCACCGTCGCGGGCCCTGCTGACCAGGGTGGCGTCGTCCGGTGTCGCATGCGGTAGGGGTTCGATTGCGGTCACGCTCACCTCCTCCACCGCTCGGCCCGTCCATTACCGGTTGGGAAACGTCACGTCCGATTATTCCGCGATCACCGGCCCTGGGAGCATGGCCTCTTCGGTCACGAGTTGGCTCGTGGGGAACTATCCGCGCAACGCTCTCGTTAACGCGGAGAGTGTCCGAAGAGATATACCGGACAGGCCGTGGCGATCCTTCATACACCGAGGGCTCGACACCGTCGATGATCGCTGAGCGTTTGCCCTCTCTCGTAGGTGCCATGTCTACCCATGAGTTCCAGCTGTACGACCGTATCGATTCGTCCGAGTTAGACCACGCTCTACCCTCGAAAATAACTTTCACCAAGCAATTTCCGGCTCTACAGTGGAAGCGGAACATCCACCGCAAGAGCTCGGACAGCGCGTGTGTGATCGGTGTCTCATAATTTGCTGCGTGCACCTTCGTCAGCGAACGAGTCATTACAGTTGAGTGCCAATAGAGGCGCGAGCACGACACGGAAGGTTCTGCCATGGCTCGCCACGCTGCCACCAGCGCGGAAAACCCACGCGTCACCTCCCCCTTGCCCGAAAACCACGACCATAACGGTTTTATAACCCGAAACCCGGGGTACTCGAAGAACATGACAGCACTGCGCAACCGACCTGCCCGGATCGCCGGCATGGAATGGGGCACCGCGCTGCTGGCCTTGGCCACGTGCCTCACCTTCACCGTCGGGATCGCCGCCATCACCCAATCCGTGGCGGACGCCCTGGTAGCCACCGCCAGTATCGCGGTGGGCCTCGCGGTCACGCTGAGAACACTGCGCTCGGCCCGCTAGCGGCCCCCTTCCGGGCGGGCCCGTCGAGTCCCTGCACCCTCGCCGGACCTCGACGGGCCCGGCCGACCGTACCCGCGATCACGGGAGCGCGGGTACCACGCGCTACCGCCGGACACCAGGCCGATGACAAAGCCGGCGGTCTCCTCCATCTGCCGGGCCCGCGTCAACGACCCCGGCATGGGCCGGCTCCGCCCCGCGTCTCGCACCGGTCCCCCGACCACCCGCAAGGCCGCGGGATCGTCACCACAGAGGACGACGGTCGTCGATCCGGCCCCCGCACTCTTCCAGTGACTCGCGGGAATCGGATAGACGGAACGCCTTCACCACCCGGACCTCGGGAGCCGACGTGCCGATGCGCTGGGCCCCGGAAGCGCCGGGCTCGGTCAACAGCACACCGACACCATGCTCGACGGTGTTGGTCGGATCGATCACCGGGACATCCGCGAGGGCGCCCTCGTCCGCGCCGACACGGCGCAGCGTCTCCTCCACGCCGCCCCACGACACGGCCGACAACACCGCGTCCGCGCCGCGCAGCGCATCCTGCGCCGCGGCCACCGTGGCAGCGTCGGCGAGCCGGCGCTCCGACAGCACCGCGCGGACCGACCGGTTCGGATTTTCCAATAGCCAAGTGGAACAAGGGTATTCGCGAGAAGTACCTCCCATTTCTGACAATAGAGAGGACTATGCAGGCCGTACTGTGACGATATGTCCAGCGAGCGTTCTCCGTGGTACTCGTCACGCCGCGCTTCGATTCAACCCACCGAGCAGCTCGACGGACGCCCCGGGACCGGGACCCCCACAGCGTCTCCCGGTCCCGACCTTCCGCCCATGCCGCCCGAGCCCGCTATCCCGCCCGCACCCGAATGGCAGCCGGGCAGGGCCGCGTTCGTCGGCCTCTGTCTCGGTCTCGTACTGCTGGTGGCGACCTTCTACTTCAGCGTGGGCCAACCCGCCCTGCACACTCCCGCCGCCGCGACCCCCACCACCACCGTCCCCGAGGCGGCCGACTCCACCCCGACACCCAGCGTCTCCCAGAGGCCGACCGCTCCACCTACCCGGTCCACCTCCGATAAAGCGGACCTCGGTGTGGGAGTGGCATTCGGCAAGATCATCGAGACCGACGGTTCCACCCTCATCGTGGCCAGCCCTTTCGGCGGGAAGAAGACCACCGTCCACACCCACCCCCGCACCAAGGTGTACGTACTGATCGCAACCCAGGTGAAGGCGCTTCGCGTCGGCGCCGCGATCGCGGTGTACGGGCGCAGACACCCCGATGGCTCGGTCACCGCCGACGTGATCACCGGGACCTCCCTCGGGCTTCTGGTACCGCGCGGCGCCGGGGACGACCCGCTGTCGACCACGCGGAGCACCCTTTCGAAAAACCCCGTCCCGACCGGTGGGGGCATACATTCCCCCTGACCGGCGGCCGGCGGATCGCACCGACACCGACCACGGTCCCGTTACGGGTTTCGCGGATCCACCGTCTTGTCCATCGACACCACCCGGTCCGTGCCGCGGAACCGAGGCGCCGGCCTCGGCGCGGACCGTGCCGCCGATCCCGGGCCGCTCATCGCGCTACCGCCGGCGCGGATCGGCCGGCGTGAGGTCCACACCGGCCGGTGGGCGCAGCCGCCGCAGGGTGCCGTCCATACTGGTGACGAACAGGGCCCAGGAGTCGCCGTCGCGAGCGATGCGGACCGAGGTGGCGCCATCGGGCGGTATGCGGACCGGATCGGGGCGCCTGATCAGACCGGAGATGATCGCACAACTCTTCCCGGTGCCCGGATCGATGCGGTAGACGGCGCCGATCGCGTGTTCGGCGAGGAAGAGGTCACCGTCGCGGGTGGCTTCCATATCGTCGGGAACCGAGACCAGCTCGGGAATTCCGGTCACGGGCATGGGATGGGCCGGGTCGTCGAGCGGGATACGGAAAACCCGCATCGTCATATTGTCGGTGTAGATCGACGCACCGTCCGGGGCAAGCGCGAGACCGTTGGGCAGTGGCAGCGGCGACCAGATTTCGGTGAACTCGCTCGTGGCCGGCCGGTAGCGGGCGATACCGGCCGGCCCGCCCTTCAGGCCCATGACGCTGAACGCCAGGTCGCCATCCGGGAGGACCAGCAGTCCGTTCGGCGAATCGAGGCCGGTGAGCAGGACCGTCACCGCGCCGGTGTCCAGGTCGTACCGCCGCAGGGTGCCGGGACCGGCGGCGTCCAGGCCGTCGCCGGTCAGGAAATACACGGAACGGTCCACCAACCGGACGCCGGCCGGGTGATCGAGCCCGGTGAGCAGCGTCTCGAAGGTCCCGTCGGCGGCGATGTGGGCGAGGAACCCGTCCTGGATCCCGGTGACATAGAAACCGCCCGAACCGTCGGAATCCAGGTTCTCCAGTTCGCCGACGCCCTCGACGATCGTGGTCGATTCCCATCCGTCCGCGCACATCGGCGGGAACTGTTGTGCCCGCGCGGGTACCGCGGAACCGATACCCGCCGCGACCGCGAGCGCGATCATCACCACACACCCGCGCGACCTCAGGATCCCCGATGTCATGCCGGACAAACCAACAGCGCGGGCATCCGGGGGCGAATCGGTGTGAACCCCATCTTGTCCACATGTGGACTGTATCCGCTCGACCGGCCGTCGCTCGACTTTCGCGGCTTCGCGTGTCGGGCAACACTCGTAGGATGGCCGCCGTGGATACCGCCGACACCGTGTACCTCGAACCTCCCGCCACCGAACCCGGAACGGATGCGGCCCACCAGGTGCTACATCGGGTGTTCGGCTACGAGAGCTTCCGGGGTGAACAGCACGAGATCGTGCGGCATGTGGTGGACGGCGGCGACGCACTGGTACTCATGCCGACCGGCGGCGGCAAATCACTGTGCTACCAGGTCCCCGCGCTGGTCCGCCCGGGGGTCGGGGTGGTGATCTCGCCCCTGATCGCGCTGATGCAGGACCAGGTGGACGCGCTCAGCGCGCTCGGGGTGCGGGCCGGATTCCTGAACTCGACCCAGTTCCCGGACGAGCGGCGCACGGTGGAGGCGCAATTCCTCGCGGGGGAACTGGATCTGCTGTACCTGGCACCGGAACGGCTGCGGCTGGAATCGACGGCGAACCTGTTCGACCGCGGCAGGATCGCCCTGTTCGCGATCGACGAGGCGCACTGCGTCTCGCAGTGGGGCCATGATTTCCGGCCCGACTATCTGGCGCTGTCGGTCCTGCACGAACGCTGGCCGGATGTCCCCCGAATCGCGCTGACCGCGACCGCTACCGAGAAGACCCGCGACGAGATCGTCTCCCGGCTCGATCTGGGCACGGCCCGCCGGTTCGTCGCCGGCTTCGACCGGCCCAACATCCAGTACCGGATCGAACCGAAAAACCGCCCCGAGCGGCAGTTGCTCGATTTCATCCGCACCGAACACGCGGGCGACGCGGGCATCGTCTACTGCCTGTCCCGTAATTCGGTCGAGAAGACCGCCGCATTCCTCACCGAGAACGGCATCGACGCGGTGCCATACCACGCCGGCCTGGACAACCGCACCCGCGCCGCGAACCAGGCCCGGTTCCTGCGCGAGGACGGTCTCGTGGTGGTCGCCACCATCGCCTTCGGAATGGGTATCGACAAACCCGACGTGCGGTTCGTCGCCCACCTGGACCTGCCCAAATCGGTCGAGGGCTACTACCAGGAAACCGGGCGCGCCGGGCGCGACGGCCTGGCCTCCACCGCGTGGATGGTCTACGGCCTGCAGGATGTGGTGCAGCAGCGCAAACTCATCGACGCCTCCGAGGGCGACGCCGCCCACCGCAGGCAGCTGCAATTGCATCTGGACGCCATGCTCGCCCTGTGCGAGACGGTGACCTGTCGCCGCACCCAGCTGCTCGCCTATTTCGGTCAGCACACCGAGCCGTGCGGAAACTGTGATACCTGCCTGCAGCCGCCGGAATCCTGGGACGGTACCGTCGCCGCGCAGAAGCTACTGTCCGCGGTGCTGCGGCTGAAACGGGAACGCGGTCAGAGCTTCGGCGCCGGGCATGTGATCGATATCCTGTTGGGCAAGAAGAACCAGAAGGTCCAGCAGTACGACCATCACGAGCTCAGCGTGTTCGGGGTGGGCACCGATCTGCGCGATACCGAGTGGCGGGGTGTGGTGCGACAGCTGCTGGCCCAGGGCCTGTTGGCCGTGCACGGGGATTACGGCGTGCTCACCCTCACCGAGGCCAGTAGCGAGGTGCTGTTCGACGGCCGCACCGTGCGCCTGCGCCGCGAACCGGAGCGTCCGGCTCCCGCTCGCGCCGTCCGCTCCGCCAAGGCCGCCAAGAGCGTCACGGCCGAGCTCACGGGCCCGGATGCCGAGTTGTTCGAGAAACTGCGCGAATGGCGGGCCGCCACCGCCAGGGAACAGGGAGTGCCCGCCTACGTGGTCTTCCACGACGCCACGCTGCGCGAGATCGCGGCCTGCAAACCGGCGGGTCTGGCCGGGCTGGGCGGTGTCACCGGAGTGGGCGAGAACAAGCTGGCCCGCTACGGCGAGCAAGTGCTCGAGGTACTCACGGACGCGGCGGACGATCCCGCACTGTGACGCTCCCACCGGCGAGCAACGGGCACCACTCGTTCGGACCGGCCGCCGGATCCTGTTGGACACCCCGGCCCGGTATTCCCGCGCGGCGGAAAGCTCCCGACTAGCGTTATGCGACATGGAAACTGGTGACGGCTCCGGTGGGGAGGAAGTGGACGCCGGCGGTGGCACTCAGGGCGGCGAAGTACCCCGTCCTTCCGGCGCGACCGCCCGCCGCGGGGATCCCGCCGTGGAGATCACGTGGCTCGGCCGCCGCCTCCCACGCCGCCGACGCGGCCACCTGCCCCGGCTGTCTACCCTGTTACTGCTCGGCGCGTTCATTGCGGTGCTGGTGCTCTACCTGATGCTGCAACCATAACGACCCGCCCGCGCACCGGGAATAAACCGATTGCCCCGGAGCCTTAAGGTTGACGTTATGAAGGAGAAGGGGCGCAAGGTCATCGCGACCAACCGCCGGGCACGGCACAACTACACGATCCTGGATACCTATGAGGCCGGGATCGCGCTGGTCGGTACCGAGGTCAAGAGTCTGCGTGAGGGCAAGGCCTCGCTGGTGGACGCCTTCGCCACCGTGGACGACGGCGAGGTATGGCTGCGCGGGCTGCACATCCCCGAGTTCAGCCACGGCACCTGGACCAACCACGCGCCGCGCCGGGTCCGCAAGCTCCTGCTACACCGGCGGGAGATCGAGCGCCTGGTCGGCAAGTCCCGCGAAGGCAACCAGACCCTCGTTCCGCTGTCGATGTACTTCTCCGACGGCAAGGTGAAGGTCGAACTGGCCTTGGCCAAGGGTAAGCAGGACTACGACAAACGGCAGGACATCGCCCGCCGCACCGCCGAACGCGAGGTGACCAGGGAAATCGGCCGCCGTGTCAAGGGCATGCGGTAGCGCGGATACGGTCGGGTGCACGCGCCCGAATAATGGGAATGCATCCGGCGAGCGAGGTGTTAACATAGCTGGCCGCGGCAAGATGCCGGGGACGTACGGGGCTGAACGGTTTCGACTGCGTACGTTGATTCAAGGGAAGCGTGTCGGTGCAGGCAAGAGACCACCGTTAAGCGTCGTTGCAACCAATTAAGCGCCGATTCTCATCAGCGCGAGTACGCTCTCGCTGCCTAAGCGACAGCGTCTCTGTCGGCCCGGGATTCGCCCTCGCTCCCGGTGCCGGCATCAGCTAGAGGGCTCACCGTGCGGCTCGGTCGCGGAGTAGCACGGGACAGCACACAGCGACTGGGATCGTCATCCCGGCTTGTTCGCGAGACCGGGAGATCCGAGTAGAGGCACAGCGAACTGCACACGGAGAAGCCTTGGTGACACTGCGGAGGACCCGGGTTCGATTCCCGGCAGCTCCACCAAATTAGTAGTTGTACGAACTAGTCCCTCCGGGGCGCTGACCGACGGTTTACCGCTGGTCAGCGCCCCGGAGGCATTTGTGGGGGCGTTGACGGGGGTGTCGTGGTCGGTGCCGGGTTGGGGGATTCGGAATACGGGGACGATGGTGTCGGGTCCGGTGATCTTGATTTTGGCGATGAGTGTGTCGATGATCGCTTTGCGGGTCTGGTCGTTGCCGGAGGCGATGATGGTGGCGATGTGGTCGGCGATGTCGGTCAGGGCGGCGGGGGAGGGGAGGGTCGGTGCGTTGTCGACGGTGGCGAGGAGTTCGTCTCGGCGGGTGGTGAGTTGTCGGCTGGAGTCGCGTAGTTCGGTGAGTCGTGAGCTGACCAGTTCGGGGTCCATGGTGCCGTTTTCGAACGCTGTGAGGTAGCGGTCGATCTTGGTGTTGATGTCGGTGATCTTGGCGCGGACGGTGGTCAGCTCTTGGTGGTCGGTGGCTTGTCCGGCGTGGTGCTGGCGCTGGGCTTCGGTGACGGCGTCGGCGATGAGTGTGTCATTGTCGCGGTAGAAGGCTGTCAGGGCGTGGAGGACGGCGGTTTCGGCGGCGTCGGCGTCGATCCGGTAGCCGTCGCATTTCTCGGTGCCGTAGCGGTTGCGGTTATGGCAGAAGTAGTACCGGTAGATCTTCTTGTTCCGGCCGTGGCTGCGTGAGCCGACCATGGCGCTGCCGCAGGTGGGGCAGCGCATCTTCCCGGTCAAGTCGTAGTCGTAGCTGTTGGCGCGCAGGCGGGCGGGTTCGGTGGTGCGCTGGGTGGTGATGCGTTCGGCTTCGGCGAAGGCGGCTGGGTCGATGAGGGGTTCGTGGCAGTCGGTGGTGGTGATGTCGCGGAAGGTAAGTTCTCCGAGATAGATGCGGTTGGCGAGTATCCGCAGAACGGAATAGCCGGACCAGGTGCCGCCGCCACTGTTGCGGTGCCCGCGTGTGTTCAGCATGCGGGCGATGGTGGTGGAGCCGAGGCGGTCGTTTGTGTAGAGCTGAAATATCAGGCGAACGATCGGGGATTCGCCAGGGTGGGGAATGAGGGTGTGTGCGGTTTTGTCGGCGGTGTAGCCGAAGGGTCGCCTGCCGCCTTTCCAGAGCCCTTTCGCGGCTTTGCGTTCCATTCCGGCGATGACACGGTCGATGATGGTGTCGCGTTCGAATTGTGCGAAGGTGCCGAGCATTTGTACGAGCATCCGGCCCATGGGGGTCGAGGTGTCGAATGGTTCGGTTGCCGAGCGGAATACCACATCGTATTGTTCGAGATCGTCGAGCAGGGTCACCATGTCGCGCAGGTTGCGGGAGAATCGGTCCACCCGGTAAACCAGCAGGACGTCGATCTGCCCGTCGCGGGCTGCGCGGAGGGCTTCGTGGAGGTCTTTGCGGTTGGTGGTGGCCCCGGAGGCGTCGTCGGAGAAGCGTCGCACGATATGCCAGCCGGGCTGGGAAGCCACGTAGGCTTCGAGGCGCGTGGTTTGTGCGTCGATGGAGTAGGGCTGGTGGTCGTCGTCGGTGGAGCGGCGTGTGTAGATGGCGACTCGTACTGTTTCGAGTTCTTCCAATCGCGCGTGAAATCCGCGCTTGACGTTATTCTTTTTTCTTGCATGGGTCATCGGCAATGGCTCCTCTATCTGACTCTCTCGCTCGAATCGGCGGCGGGCGATGCAAAACTATTCACGCACTGGGCAGTGCGTGAATAGTGAAATTCAGGATAGCTCCATTATTCGAGACATCGGTATTTCATGCTGCTATTTCTCCGTCGCATTCCGGTGTGCTGGTGGGAGATTTCCATTGATTGATAAGAGTCGCGAAGACGGTAACGGCCTGGTTGTATTCGTCGGGTGTCATCTGTTCGGTCTCGACCTGTTCGACGGTGATGCGGCGCCGTTTCTTCGGTCGGTGCAGCGGCACGATGTTGTCGCCTCGTCCGTCGAGACTGCTGGCGGCGTCGGGCTGGAGGGGGTTGTGGCGGTCGGTGTGGTCTGGCACGTTTTCTCCTCCGGCGGGTTCGGGCGGTCGCGGGGTCGGTGTGGTGTGGACCGGGGTCATGCCGCGTCCGGCTCGGGGATATCGGTGTCCAGGACGTCGTCGGCGTCGAGGCCGTCGCCGGGATGGCTGTGTAGGTTTGGTGTGGGCAATGCGTTGAGGTCGATATCGGTGTCGGTGTCGAGCGCTACGGAGTTCCCGTCTGGATTCTCGACAGAAGCGAGGAACTCCGGAGAAGTGGTGATCAGGGCGTTCTCGGTGGGTGAGGCCAGCGAGGCGAATACCGCGCGGTCGGTGCCGCCGACGGCGAGTAGTCCGCTGCCGCGTGCGGCGGAGAGCAGGAATTGTTGCTCGCCCTCGGAGAGCCGGAATGCTGCGGCGACTTCGTCGATGGCTTGGGGTGCTTGGCGGAGCAGGATCTGGGTGGCGGCGTTGGAGACGATCGCGCGCCCGAGTTCGGTGGACAGGACATCGGCGCTGTCCTGGGTGGCGACGGTGAGCCCGGCCCAGTGTTTGCGGAAGCTCTTCGCCGCCTTGAACAGGAACTGGGCTCCGGCGGGTTGGCGCATGAGCAGCCATGCTTCGTCCACGGTGACCATCCGGGGCCGCCGGTCGGCGGGGTTGGAGACCCGCCGCCATGTCGCGTCCAGGACAAGCAGGGTGCCGATGGTCTTGAGTTCCTCGGGCAGCTCCCGCAGTGAGAACACCACCAACCCGCCGTCGAGGTCGGTGGTGGTGGGTCCGTCGAGCAGTCCGGCGTAGGCGCCTGCGCCGACGTAGGGCGAGAGTCCGTCGGCGATCTCGCCGGCCGTGGGTGTGGCGAGTCGGGCCAGGTGCTCACGTAGGGCGCTCAGGGTCGGGGCCGGGTGGGTCCAGGTGGCGGGGTCGTCGGTGATTCCGGCGGCGGTATAGGTGGCGGTCAGGGCGGTGTCGAGGGCTGCTCGCTGGGTGGGGTTCTGGTTGCCGAGCAGGACCGCGACGAGGGTGTGCAGGAACAGTTTGCGGCGGGTGAGAGCGTCGGCGGGGGCACTGCGGCTGCCGTCGGGGCGGGTGTGGATTTCCAGGTCGAAGGGATTGAGCCGCTGCCCTTCCGCACCGAGCCGCAGGTGCGTGCCGCCGACCGCGTGGGCGAGGCGGCGGTATTCGTTTTCGGGGTCGATGACGATTTGTTCGATCCCCCGATACAGCGAGCGCAGGATCTCGGTCTTGACCAGATACGACTTGCCCGCGCCGCTGCGGCCCAGGACGACCAGGTTGTGGTTGTGGGCTTCGGCGGCGAAGCGGTCCACGAACAGCAGGCCCGAGGCGGCGTCGCGGCCGTAGAACACGCCCGAAGGGCGTTCGGCCTGTGCCGGGTCGGCGGCGGGCAGTTGCGGGGAGTCGAAGGGGAACGCCGCAGCGAGGGCGGTGGTGTCGAAGGTGCGCCGCACCCGAATCAGATCCAAGCCCAGGGGCAAGGTGGTGGCCCAGGCTTGCGCGGCGCGGTAGGCCAGGGTGCAGGTGTCCACGAGCAGGCTCGCCGCCAGCGCGCGGACCGCGGCGAGTTCGTCGGCGAGTTCGGCTTCGGTGTCGGCGTGGACGGTGAGGTAGATCCCCACCCGGAACAGCCGCGCTTCGGCGCGGGCCACGCGCGCCGACAACTCAGCGGCGTCTTCGACCGCGACATCGACCTGCGGATCCGACAGGCGGCCCCGGCCCGCGTCGTGCATGCGGGAGGACTCCAGACGCGCGAGCTGGCGACGCAACTGGGTGCCGGCGGTGACCGGGTCGACGGGGTCGATGTGCACGGCGACCTCGATGCGCCCGGGATGGGTCAGTAGCGGAGCGAGCCAGCCGGCCGTGACTTCTCTGGGGTATCCGGTGACCGCGATGGTGGCGGCCCAGTCGCCGCCGATCTCCAGGTGTCGGGTGCCGATCGTCAACGACTCGGGCGCGAACCCGGCCGCCTCCGGCCCGGCGAACGGGTCCGGCGCCCCGGCTTCGCCCGATCCGGCGGCGGTGACCACGGCCGTCGCGGACGAGACGTCGGCCGTGGCGGAGACGAGGCCCTCGGGATTGCAGCAACTGCGCAGGACCGCGCTGGCTTGGAAGTCGTCGAGGGCGGTGACGGTCACGCCCAGCGGGGACAAGACATCGGCGGCTTCGTTGAGCCGACGCAGCAGCCGCGACTCCGCGCCGCGACGCACGGCGGTCGACATGGCACGCCGGGTCCGGTTTCGCCTGAACAGGTTGGCCCGCGGCGAGGTGGTGGCGAGGTGGTTGAGTGGTTCGTGCCAGACGAGCAGTACCTGGCGGCGGGCCAGGTACTCCCCCGCAGCGAGGTCGTTCAGGTGCGCGGCGTGATCGGCTGCGGCGACGGCCAGCTCCGCAGACATTTCGCGGGCGGCGGCATGCAGGCCGGTGAGGTGGGCGGTCAGGTCAAGGCGGGCCGAGCGGATGAGAACCTGTACGGGCTGGCGCAAGGTGTGCAGCCAGCCCGCGAGCTGCCCGACGAGGCTGTCCTGCTCGGCCGGGGTCCGCAACGACAGATTCAAGGTGCCCGCGACCGCGACGACAGCCAGCCCGTCGCCCCCGAGATCGATCACCCCGACACCAGTACTGCCGGGGGTCACCGCTTCCGGTAGCCGCTGATCCTGAGTCGATAGTGCTGCCGGGCGCGGCGGGCGGGGGCGAGATCGCGTGGCGCGGTCGGTGATCCACCTCGGCGCCGCGAGTGCAGTTGCCTCGGTGCCGGTCACGAGGTGGCGGGATGAGAGGCGGTGCCGGATCGCGGCGACCAGCAGCAGGTCGGTGGAGAGCCCGTCGCGGCGGGTCGAGATGGCGACGGTGACCACGACCGCGATCGGAGCGGCAGCGGCAAGGAACACCGCGGGTGCGAGGACGGCCCGGGTCGCGATCCACGCCGAGTACAGCAGTAGTGCGGTGGCGGCGAGGATGGCGAGCTGACGGGCGGTGAACGGGCCGATCAACCGATCGGAGCGATCGACATCAGCAGGTATACGAACGATCGTGCTGCTCATCGACGAGTTCCTCCTCGGGGAGCGCGTGGCGCGCGGCGGCGCACGGGCAGGTCGGGCATCGGCAGATGCAGCTGACGCCCCGCTGGACGCGCGGGTATGGATGGTTGTGGTGGGTTCGGTGGCGGTGGTGCGGGTTTGACCCGGGTCACCGGGAACGGCAGCGGGTACTGGCCGCTGCGGGTGGGCCGGTTTCGCGCGTAGGGGTCGGCTGGTGGCTGTTCGGCGAAATCGAAAGAGAGCTGTTGCGGTCGACGCCGCGCAGCCGCTCGCGCCGTTGAGGGTTGGGGAGGCGGTGGTGGCGAGGGCCGTACCCGACGCACGGCGATCGGCAAGGGGTACTGGCCTCCCTTTCCGGGCCGGATTCCCCGATAGGGGTCGGGTTCGGCGAAGTCGAACGCGAGTTGCCGCCCACGCGGCGCGCGACCCGGGGACGGACCGGTGGATCCGGTGCGTGCCGGGCCCGGTTCCCGCCGTACGCGACGCACACCCTCGAGAGGCAGCATGAGCTGCCCGTCGCGTGTCGAGCGAACCCGCGCATACGGGTCCGCAGGTCCAGTGCCGGCTGAGCCGGTGCGAGGGGCTCGCGGGAGGCGGGCGGCTCGCTGGGCGGGTGGCGCCGAGGCGGCGGTCGCGGCGCTGCCCGAGGTGGCTCCTTTGAGCAGGCCGAGGGTCTTGTAGGCGATGTAGCCTCGCACGATCGATCCGGCGAAGCTGCGGCCTTGGCCGATCTTGAGGACCGACAGCAGCCACATCGGGGTCTTGATCAAGATGAACATCAATGCCAAGGCGACGGTCAGGTCGGCGATTTCGTTGGCGTCGGGGCCGAAGAGGTGCCAGCCGCCGGGGGTGAGCAGTACCCGTAGGACGGTTACCAGTGTCAGTGATTGCACCACCTGGATGGCCAGGCAGGCGGCGAACGAGCGCCACCACCATCGGGCTATGCCGTCGATGCCGGGCAGTGCGTGGCACATCAGGAGCAGTGGGGCGCCCACGATCAGCAGGATCGTGATCGTGACCCGCACGACGTAGGAGATCAGCAGCACGAGCAGCATCACCGCCAGCGCCAGCTGCAACAGCAGGAAAACGCCTCGGCTCTGGCCGCTGGTCACCGCGAGCTCGGCCAGCGCGTCGGCCGCCGACCCGGAGTCGACACCGTCGCCGGCTACCGCGCCGGCGAGGGCGTTGGCGAACCCGATGCCCGCCGTGGCGATCATCATGCTCAGTCCCCCGGCACCGAACCCGACCACCAGGCGAGGTGCGAGCTCGCGGATCGACCACTGGGTCTGCAGCGTTTCGCGAGCCATGAGCAGCACCCCGGCGGCCATCACGACCAGGACATAGAGGGCGGTGACGATCTGCCACGACTGGTTCCACAGCACCCCGATCTCCGGTATCTGCCCGGGTTCCGGAGTAGTGAGCAAAGTTTCCGACAGCAGTTCGAGCAACGGATTGAGCGCGGTTTCCACGATCCGCTGAAAGAACCCGTCGATGGCGTTCTCCACGCAGCCGTTGATGTCGGTGACCCCGCACTCGGCCGACCCGGCCCCCGATTCCGTCGGCGACGGGGTGGCGGGTGTGGTCGGGGTGGGCGAGGCCGGTGTGGTGGAGGGTGGGGTCACCCACCGGCTCGGCGGAGTTGTCGTGGTCGGTGGTGTGGCCGTCGGGGCGGGTGTGGCCGGTGTCGGTGTGACCGGCACGGGCGGTGTCGGTGTCGCGGGCTGGGCGGCGGCACCGGCCGCGCCGATGACGGCGATCAGGACCGCGGCCAGTACCGCCGCTGCGGTCGCGGCAGCGGCACGCGACATGAGCAAGTGCCTGGCAGGTGCGGGTGGGGCTTGGGCCGTGGTGTTCACGGTCAGGCTCCGATGATGGATTTGAGCACGGTGACGATGACCGGTGCCAGCATCGCGAGCGCGTAGCCGAGACAGGCGGCGCGGAACGCGGTCTTGGCTTTTTCGATCTCGCTGGGATCGCCGCCGCCGAGGAGATACCGGGCACCGGCGATGGTCAAAACAGTGTCGCCAGCCCGGCCAGGATCCCGACGATCCAGCTGCGTGCGTTGTCGATGACCTCGCCCAGCGAGGAGGCGATCGCCAGCACGTCGGTGTGCGGCGGTGCGGCCGACGCCGATCCGGCCACGAGCACCAGCAGCGCCACGGTGGCGCCCAGCGTCGCCAGGAGGGTCGGCCACCGGCGACGCAGCACCCGCAGTCGGATCGGGGCCTGGGCGAGGGTGAGGTGTTTACGGTGGGTGTTCATGCCGCAGCCTCCTGCCCGTTGTAGGTGCTCGACTGCGCCTGTGCCGGGGTGTGCCGATTCGGTCGGCGCCCTCGCCGGGGTGAGGGGGCGGGCGGTGTGAGTGCGGTGACTGCCTCGGCTTCGACCGTGCTCGTCCGCTCGGGGTCGAGGTCGTGGAGGCGCTCGCTCAGCCACGCTGCCAGTGCGCGCTCGGCGCGGGGACGCGCCTTGCGTAGCTTCCACACCGACACGCCGCGCTCGGCGGCCAGCGTGGTCAGCGTCCGCTTCTCCCATCGCGATGCTGCGATGAGTTCGCTCTCCTCTTCGGAGATCACTCCGGCGGCCACGGCGTGGGCCAGGACCGTGTCGGGATGGCCCGGTCCGGCCATGATCGAGCGCGCCCGCAGCGCGAGCGGACCGAGGTCGTCTTCTAGGTCGCCTACCGATGCAGCAAGGGATTGCTGCTGGTTCGCTGCTTTGCGTGTGGCGCGGTAGGCCACCCAGCGCAGCCGATGCCAGAGTCCCGGCCGGTCGACGTTGACGTCACCGAGACGGGCCAGGAACCCTGCCAGCACCTCGGATTCGATGTCGTGGCGGTGCCCGCTGCCCAGCGCGGCGTATTTCCCGGCTGACCTCGCCAGCATCGGGGCCGCCAGCCCCGCGCACACCAGCATCGCGTCGTCGGCCTCGGCGCGGACTCGTTCGAGCAGCCACACCCAGATCGCGTCGATCTCCTCGATCGGCGTGGCCTGATCCCACAGCCGCTCGCGCAACTCGTCCCACGTCCGGATCGGGCTACCAGTTGCGGCCCCCGTTGTCGGTACCGGACGCGGATCGGCGGGTACCACCGCGGCGGCGATCCGGTCGAAACCCGCCCGGACCACTGCCAGTGGCGAGCCCGGCTCACCGCCCGGACCCGCATATTTCACGAGGCTCGAATTATTCACAAGAAGCTCCTTGCTAGATCGAAAAATTCCGACCTCACAAGGACACCGGCGACCTCTATCCGAAACGCATCCAAACCCTATCCAAATCACACCCAAACCCCATCTAAAACACATCCAAGTCAAATCTTGGACATGATGGCAACCTCTCGGCTACCGGACCGAGTCCATGCCGGGACCTCTACATCGACGCCGCGTTCATGCGCGTCTACCAGCAGGTATGAGCGGCCGGATAGATGCAGGATATGAATTGGATATGTTTCAGATAGGAGGCGGATAGACCCTCCGAACACGGAGGCAACCCTCTGAAAAGTTTTCAAAATAAATTTCTCCGAGCCTTCGCTCCGAACAGCATTGCGCCTCGAATTTTCGGCTCACGAAATTCTCAGAAAAATTCTTCGATCGCAGTGTCCCGAAATCGGCGTTTCGGCGGAAGTAAGAGAGTGCACACCGCTCTCTCGCCAGGAGGCCCTGCAATGACCGCCAGCTCCCGCCGCCCCCGCGCCATTACCACCGCTACTGTCCGGGTCCCCTCGACCTTGTGGGCGATCGGTCCCGAACCACCGCATCCCGACGACCGCTGGCCCGGCCCGATTCTGGCCCGCACGATCGCCGAGTTCTCTGAGCCAGGGTCGCGGGTGATGCTGGTCGGCTGGCCCGCCCCCACCGCACGAGGCACCCTGCGGATCCTCGAACCCGACACCGCCCACGCTCTCGCCGCGATCAGCGATCTGGACCGCCACGCCCTCGACGCGCCCACCGGCCGGGACCGCTGCGGGGAGCCGGTGGATCTGGTTGTCGCGAGCCTGCTGGCCGAGCACCTCGACCCGATCGCTGCCGCCGAGCACGTCACCACGATCGCGACCGAGGTGCTGGCGATGGGCGGTTTGCTGGTTGTTCTCTCCCGGTGCCGCCACAGCGACTCCGGGGTCCTGCTCGATCCCGCCGGTTCGGTGGTGGCCGCAGCCCAAGCCGCCGATCTGCTCTACCTCCAGCACATCATCGCCGCGCCCGTCAGCGGCACCACTATCACCGCCGCCGACCTCGAGGACTCGGCCTCGAGAGTCGCGCGCCACCGGGTTGCGCACACCGACGTTTTCGTTCTCCTCCAGCCGGCCCATGGCTGACCCGGCACAACCCCTGCCCTGCCCGAACTCTCACCTGAAGGACGCCCCCATGGCCCTCGATCCCTCCGCCACCAACAACGCCGATATCGACTCCGCAATCCCCGCACAGACCGATCCGGCCACCATGCCGGTGTCGGTGTGGGCGACGGCCCAGAACGCTCCCACCGCGCAGCGTCGGGGCCGCTACCACCCGGACAGCACCGCCCACCCGGCCAAGATGTTCCCGGCCATCGTCCAGCACGCGGTCGCCACCTACACCCGCCCGGGGGACCTCGTCCTGGACCCGATGTGCGGGATCGGCACCACCCTCGTCGAGTCGCTGCACCTGGGCCGCCGCGCTATCGGCGTGGAGTACGAGTCGCGGTGGGCGGACCTGGCCCGCACCAACATCGGCCTGGCCCGGGACGCGGGCATCGATCTCGACGCGGCCGTCTACCACGGAGACGCCCGCAAGCTACCCGCCCTGATTCCGGCCGAGCTGCGCGGCCAGGCGAGTCTGGTGATCACCTCCCCGCCCTACGGCGACAGCTTGCACGGCCACGTCCGCGCCAACCGCACCCAGCCGATACGCAAGTCCAACCACCGCTACGGCCAAGTCCTCGACCGGGGCAACCTCGCCAACGTCGGACTCGGCCGGCTGCTCTCGGGATTCACCAAGATCCTCGCCGGGGCCGTCGAATACCTCGCCCCCGGCGGGCATGTGGTGATCACCGCGCGCCCGTGGCGTCAGCACGCCGAACTCGTACCGCTACCCAGCCACCTCTACACCTGCGGCGAGCTGGCCGGGCTCGTGCCGGTGGAGCGGTGCGTGGCACTGCTGGGCCGGCTCAGTGACGGCGAACTCGTCGCGCGGTCGAGCTTCTTCCAACGCGACTTCGTCGTCAAGCAACGCGCTGCCGGGCTGCCGATACACCTCATCGCCCACGAAGACGTCGTCATCCTACGCAAACCCGAAATGGCGGCCAGCGCCACCGAACGACGCCGCGCGAACGGACAATTCCCCTTCGGCACGTCGGCAACCTTGCCGACACCCGATACCACCGGGCCGGGATCGGTGGCCGCGTGAACACCGCACAGACCCCCGAGCAGGGATGGCTGGGCCGAGAGCTCCTCGCGCCCGGCCAGGCATTGACCGACCTGAGCGACGCGATCGACCACGCACTCCTGTCCGTGGATGGGCTGGTCGTAGTGCCCACCGTGCTCGGTGTACTTGCCACGGTCTCGGTTCTGCTCCGGTGGCGTCGGCGCCGGCTGCGTGCCCGTGCTCGCCAGATCACCGTGCGCACCCCGCCTGAGGTCGACGCCAAAGGCGCGCTTGCCTTCTGGGCGCATCTGATCGGGCAGCTGCGCCCGGCCTGGGCACGGGCGCTGCTCGGGCAGCCGCATCTCGGGTTCGAATACACCGTCACCCCGGAGAAGGGAGCCGTGATCCGGCTGTGGGTGCCCGGCGCGATCCCGCCCGGCCTGATCGAGCGGGCCATCGCGTCCGCGTGGCCCGGCGCGCACACCGACACCCTCGATCCCGCCCGGCCCCCGCTACCGGTCCCGGTGAAGGGGGTGCGGCGGGTCGTGGCCGGGGGCGAGTTGCGGCTCGGGCGCCGGGAGGGGTTGCCGTTGAGTACGGATCACTCCGGGGATCTGGTGCGCAACCTGATCACCGCCGCCGACGACCTCGGCCCCGGTCAGGTCGCCTGCGTGCAGATCCTCGCCCGCCCGGTCACCGGCCGCCGTGTCGCCCGCGCGACCCGCGCCACGGCCAGCACCGCCGCCCCGACAGCGGTCCTCGTGGGGTTGCTGCGCGAGGCCCTGAACCTGCTCACGCCCGGTGCCACCACCGGTCGCGCCTCCCACACCGCCGCTGGTGTGGGAGGTGGGCGGGCCGGCGACCGGCAGACCTCGCTGGAGTTCAGTGCCGCCGTCCGCGCCGCCGCGGCCAAAGCACGAGGTGCCCATTGGGAGACCGTGGTCCGCTACGCCGCCTCCATCCCCACCGACCCCGATGACAGCGTTCCGACAGCGCGAGCGCGAGCGGTGGCCCGGGGGCGGGCTGATGCTCTTGCGACGGTGTTCGGGGCGTGCACCGACCACAACTTCTACCGGCGTCGGCGTCGCCCCTTCCGTCTCGCCACGGTGATCAGGCAGCGCCGTCTCGGGCGTGGGGACGTGTTGTCGGTGCCCGAACTCGCCACGATCGCGCATCTGCCCACCGATGACGGGCTCCCCGGCCTGCAGCGCGCCGGGGCCCGTGCCCTGTCCCCCGCCCCGGAGATCCCTGTCGGCGGGGAGCACACGAAACCGTTGGGCATGGCCGATACCGGGACTCGGCGCCCGGTCGCGGTCAAAGTCCACGACGCCCGCCACCACATGCACATCCTCGGTCCTACCGGTGTCGGCAAGTCCACGTTGTTGGCGCGGACGATCCTTGATGACGCCGACGCGGGGCGCGGGGTGATCGTGATCGACCCGAAGGGCGACCTCGTCACCGACGTCCTGTCCCGGCTGCCTTCCCGGATGGGTGAACGGGTCACGCTGTTCGACGCCGACTCGGCTGCTCCGCCGCCGTGTGTGAATCCGCTCGATATCGGCCGGATCGGTCGCGCGGGAACCGATCTCGCCGTCGACAACCTCGTCACGATCTTTCACCGGATCTTTCACCAGTGGTGGGGTCCGCGCACCGACGACATCATGCGGGCGAGCCTGCTCACCCTGTGCGCGCAACCCGGCACTGCCACCCTGGCCGATCTGCCGCGGCTGCTCACCGAGCCCGCGCTGCGGGCCCGTGTCACCCGCACCACCAAAGATCCGGTGTTGCGCGGGTTCTGGGATAGCTATGAGCAATTGAGCGATACCGGCCGCGCACAGCTCACCGGGCCGCTGCTCAACAAACTGCGCGCGTTCCTGTTGAGGCCGTTCGTGCGTTCGGCCATCGCGGGCGGGCCCTCAACCGTCGAGTTCGCCGACATCCTCGACAACGGCGGTATCTGCCTCGCGCGGCTGCCGAAAGGCTCGCTGGGAGAGGAAACCTCGCGTCTGGTCGGGTCGCTGCTGGTGGCGCGGACATGGCAGGCGGTGACCGCGCGGGCGAGGGTGCCCGCCGCCGACCGGCCCGACGCCGCACTCGTC
Source organism: Nocardia brevicatena NBRC 12119 (assembly GCF_000308495.1). Taxonomy (GTDB): domain Bacteria; phylum Actinomycetota; class Actinomycetes; order Mycobacteriales; family Mycobacteriaceae; genus Nocardia; species Nocardia brevicatena. Next base: position 172,993 of record NZ_BAFU01000068.1, read on the forward strand.
CTCGACGAGGCCCAGAACTTCCTCAACCTGTCGACCCCGATCGAGGACATGCTCGCCGAAGCCCGCGGGTTACGCCTGTCGCTGCTGCTGGCACATCAGAACCTCGGCCAGCTCTCCCGCGAACTCCGCGACGGAATCTCGGCCAATGCCCGCAACAAGGTCATCTTCGCCGTCAGCCCCGATGACGCCCGCGACCTGGCCCGCCACACCGAACCCTGGCTATCCGAGCACGACCTGACCCACCTCGATGCCTTCCACGCCGCCGCCCGACTGCTGGTCGACGGCCGCAACGCCCGCCCGTTCACCCTCACCACCCAACGGTTGCCCGCACCGACCCCGGGCCGCGCCCGCGAGATCGCCGCCGCTGCCCGCGACCAGCTCACAGGCCAGCCCCCTGCCGTTCCCTGAGAAAGGCGCCCGCACCGATGATTTCCCGTCCCGACAGGCAAGCCGATACCCGCGCCCCGCGCCCGGCCTGGTCACCGTCCTCCGACCCGGAGAAGGTCTCGTTGGTGCGTGCGTTGACCGGGCGTGACCGCTGGATTCTGCGGATGGTCTACGAGCATCGGGTCCTGACCACCGACCAGCTCGCCGACCTGGCATTCCCCACCGCCAGGATCGCTCGCCGCCGCCTGCCGATCCTGCACACCTACCGAGTCCTGGACCGGTTCCGGCCCTATCGAACTCGGGGCACCGCTCCTTACCACTGGACCCTCGCACCGGCCGGCGCAGCGATCCTCGCCGCCGAAGCTGCCGTGACCGTGCGCGAGCTCGGCTACAACCACCAAACCACCCTCTCGGTCGCCCACAGCCTGCAACTGACCCACACCCTCGGCGTCAACGAATGGTTCACCGCCCTCACCACCCGCCCCGGCGGCGGACAGGTGGTGAGGTGGTGGTCCCAGACCCGCTGCCAACGGCTCTGGGGCGACCTCGCACGCCCCGACGCCTACGGCCGCTACACCCACCACGACACCGTGTTCGACTTTTTCCTCGAATACGACCTCGGCACCACCGCCCTGCCCCGGGTCGCAGCCAAACTCCATGGATTCGCCGAACTCGCCCGCACCACCGGGGCCATCACCCCGGTCCTGTTCTGGGTGCCGACCACCACCCGCGAAATCAACGCCCGCACCGTCCTGCGACGAACCTGGGAACGGCTACCCGACCCCGAGGCAGTACCGGTCGCCACCGCCGCCGCCGAATTCCTCGACTCGATCTCCGGAACGAGTCCGGCCGAACGAGTGTGGCTGCCGCTGCACACCGACTCCGGACGCAAACCCCTGCACGAACTCGCCACCCTCTGGACGCACCGGACCCCCTTCGAAGACAGCCTCGACCCCGAATCGACCTGGGCACCACTGAGCGGAACCATCGTTCTCGCGCCACCGCCGCCGAACCCGCCGACCGCCGAGCACCGGTGAGATAGCGATGCTGGTCAAGGCTATCGGAGCGGGATTCGGGGCGTTTGTGTTCCTCACGGTCGTGATCGCGGCCGTGGTCAGCGCCGTCGTCGTGTTCGACCACGCACTCACCACACCCGCCCCACCGACCGCGCCCGGCACCGGCGCGCCCCCGAGCCCCGAAGCCCGCCAGGACATCCCCGCCGAGATGCTGGTGCTCTACCAGGCCGCCGCAGGGGACTGCCCCGGACTGGACTGGTCGGTGCTCGCCGCGATCGGCAAGATCGAAACCGACCACGGCCGTTCACCTCTTCCCGGAGTGACCTCGGGCGAGAACGCGTCCGGTGCCGGCGGGCCGATGCAGTTCCTGGCCGCAACGTTCGAGTCGGTCACCACCCGGCATCGGCTTCCCGCTGGCGGCGCGAGTCCGCCTTCGCGCTACCACCCCTCCGACGCGATCCATGCTGCCGCGTTCTACCTGTGCGACTCCGGCGCACCCGCCGACCTGCACGCGGCGATATTCGCCTACAACCACGCCGACTGGTACGTCGACCAAGTCCTCGACCAAGCCGCCCGCTACCGAGCCCCCGACACCCACAGCGGCGACTGCCATCCTCAAGTAGCCACGAGCCATGCTGCCGCGCAGGTGATCTCCTTCGCTTGCGCTCAACTCGGCCAACCGTATGTGTGGGGCGGCAACGGGCCCGACGTCAACGGCGGCTGGGACTGCTCCGGACTCACCCAAGCCGCCTACCGCTCCGCTGGAATCTCTCTCCCCCGTACCACCTACGACCAAGTCCACACCGGCGAACCCGTCGCCGAGGACCAACTCCTGCCCGGTGACCTCCTCTTCTACGGCACCGCTTCCGACGTCCACCACGTCGGCATCTACCTCGGAGGCGGACAGATGGTGCACGCACCCACCTTCGATCAGCCCGTCCAGATCTCGCCCTACCGCTGGTCCCAGGACGACTTCTACACCGCCACCCGCCCGACCGACAGCGCGCCCACCCACGCCGACTCCCACCACGAACCCTGACCCAGCCCACCATAACGCGCTACCGCGCGCCCACTCGCCTCGGCCGAAAGCACGGCACCCGGGCCGTTCACCCGACAAGGAGATCTCCCATGCTCAGCCCCCATACCCACCACCGCACCGTCAGCATTCGCCGCCGGGTCGCCCACACAGTGCTGGGCGCCGCCATCGCCACAGTCACGGCCTTCGGGGCCGGTGTCGCCACCGCCGACCCGGCAACCGGCCCCGGCACCGCCGACTGCCCGCGGTGGACCGCGCTGCTGGTACCGGGCACGTTCGAGACGACACCGGCAACCGATCCGGCTCAGCCGGTGGGGGTTCTCACCCCGGTCGCCGAATCACTGACCACCCGATACGGTACCGACATCGACGTCCGGGCCCTCACCGCCGACACCACACACTCCTCGACCGAATCCACCCGCCAACAACTGACCACGACACTGGCGGCGCTGTGCTCGCAAACGCACGTAGTCCTGGCCGGCAATGCCGAAGGCGCCGCAACCGTCGGTGACCTCGCCGCGGAGATCGGGAACAACTACGGCCCGCTCTCGGCCTCACAGGTGGTGGCGGTCGGACTCGTCTCCGACCCTCACCGCGGCCCGAGCACCCCTCAGTTGGGCACTCCCGTCGCCGGCCCGGGTGTCGCGGGCCCCCGGCCGCTGGACTTCGGTGAGCTCACCGACCGGGTCCGCACCCTGTGCCCGGACTCAGACCTGTACTGCTCGACCTCTTCTCAGGAATCGCCCGCGTTCGACGCGGTGGTGCGCGCCCTTACCGCCACCCCGGCCCTGCGCACGAGCCCGGGACAGGCCCCCACGCCGACAGCACCGGTCACAGCTTGGCCCTCGACGGGAGAGCTGACCGTCTCTCGAGTTCTCGCGCAGGTGGTCACCGTGGTGAACGGGCTGGCCACCTTCGCCGCGAACGTGCCCGCCATCGTCGCCGACCTCGCCGAACTACCCGCCCTGCTTGGTAGAGGTGATGTTCCTGGGCTGCACCGGGTCGCCGGGGACCTGAACAACCAGTTCCACCCTCTGGTCGCGATGGCCGCCGATATCGACCTGCGGCTGGTGGCCCGCGCTCTGGCGCTGGCCGCGCCGCTGGACACCACCGGTATTGCCGCCATCGCCTCCGAGGTCGTCGGGGTCCTCGCGGGTCTCGATATCACCCGCATCGCCACCAACGTCGGCCGTGCCCAGGAGATCGCCTGGAACGCGGCCGAGATACTGATCGCCGGGGACCCTGTCGGCGCCGTGCTGGCGCTGTCGGGACTGGCGCCGGTCGCCGCCGACCTACTTGCCGCTACCGCCTCAGCGTTCACCGGCACACGGTTTCCCTCGCTCGCCCAGACCTACACCGCCACCACGGGCACGGGCACGGGCACGGGCGACCCTGCCCACCAGGACAGCGACACGGCAGTATCCACCGGCCACGACACCGCCGCCGCCGCGCTGCTGGCGAACTGGCTTACACAGACGATCGACGCCACGAAGTAGAACCGCGCATCCGCATCCCGACGACCAGAGCGGCCGGTGGGGCCGAGCAGATGCTCGGCCCCACCGGCCGTCTCGGAATGTAGGTGGGCTAGGAGATCAACGGCGACACCGCAGGCTGTGTCTGCGCGGCCGGGTCAGCGGTGATCGGCAACCGCCACGTCGGCACGAGGTTCAGCATCTCGACCCCCTCCCCGTCCTCGTCCCCGGCGCTGTCGGGGGCCGGGAGTGGGGCCACGGTCGCGACCGCGCGGGCGGCGCTGTCGGGATCGGTGTAGGTGATTCCGGCCAGCGGCCCCGTGGTGATCCGCACGGCGGCGGTCCCGGTGTGGTATTCGGCGTCGGTGCGCATGCGGCGGTAGGCGAGGAACACCGGCAACCACTGCGCCGAACTATCCGATTCGGGCGGCGCGGTGAGGTGGCGGGCGGCCTCAGCGGTGACCGCCAGCCACAGCTCGAGACTGTCGGCGGCGTGCGGGGAGCTGGCGAACACGCGGTGCAGGGCCGCTGCGACATCGGCCGGAACAGAGATGTTGTACATGATCGGGGAAACCTTTCAGACGAGATAAATTGGAGTGCGATGCTGGGTTCCCCGGGGATAGGGCCCTCGGGGAACCCGGCACCGCATGTCAGGAGGAAGCTCCGGCGGCGTGGGCAGCGGCCGATGGGTTGGTGAAGACGCGGCCGTCGGGCAGCATCAACCCACCGCAGGCGGTGATCACCGCCGCAACGTCGAATTCAGAGTTCGCGATGCGATCGCCCACCCGCACCCGTCCCGCCGCGATCAGATCCGCGACGGTGACCCGCCGCGCACGCTCGAACGGGAACGGTTCGTCGAATTCGTAGTCCATTTGCCATGACGGCGCGCACTCGGTACAGATCGTGCCGTCACGGTGGCCGCACTCGTCGGCCGATGTCACCCGGAAAGCGACCTCCCTGACCCGGTGAATGAATTCGCCGGTACCGAAAACGGTGTAGGACTCATCCAGACGCGCGACGAGAACAGTGATATCCATCAGAAGATGCTCCAAAAATTCGGGCCGTCAGTTCGCCGGTGCCTGCGGTTGGTGCCCGGGATTCCGGGAGCGGTCGGTTGTCTCTGCGGAAGCGAGAGCGAACCGTTTGGGAGCCGTGCTGGTCTGCTGGGCGGTGCCGCCCTTGGTGAGGGTCACCAGCGCGTTGTGGACCGCGCCACTGGAACGGTCGAGGGCCTTACCGATCTGATGCGGGCTGAACTCCGCGTCCGGGTGATCACGCAGAAAGTCCTCGACCTGTCCCCGCAACGCACCCGAACGCAACCGGGGACCCACCTCCGGCTGCACCGCTGCCGCGTCATCACCCCTCACCGGGATATCCGGGGCAGGGTCGCCGTCACCATCGCCCGTGGGGCCTGCTACGGCCGCGACTGCCTGCCCAGGATCAGCGGACGCGTCGGAATCGGCGTTTGTCGTGTCCATCTCGGCGGGCGCGGCTGGTCCGGGCACAACCGGTTTTGGAGCCGCCGGTTCGGGCGCGACCGGTTCTGGGCCCGCTGGTTCGGGCGCGGCAGCCGGTTCGACTGTGGTCCATGTTTTGGCCGCACGGGGCGATTCGGGGTCACTGTGGGAACGGGCGGCCCCGGCGGTTTCCCAACTCAGCAGCGCGCGCCGGGCTGTTGACACCCCGACCCTGGCCACATCGGCCAGTGCGGCCGTGGTGGATCCGGGGTGGGTGCCCAGGGCGGCCCACAGCGCCGCGTCGGTGTCGTTGCGCAACACGGGCACACCCGGGGCCCCCGATCCACTGTCCGGGGCGGCAGCGGCGGTGTCACGGGCTGGATCGGGCGTGGCCGATGCAGGCGCCGTGGCGTTCTTCTTCTTACGTGTGGACATGACAGATCCCTCCAACAATGTGGTTCGGGTGAATACGGGTCATGTCCCGGCCGGGACGGCAACCACACCGGATCGGGGCCGAAATCCCCCCGGGTTTCGGCGTGGGTGCCGCTCCTATGGACGCTCGATACCCCGGCTGCTGTCAAGCGGACCGTGAAAGAAAATTCCGCGCCCCGAATTCCTCTCGTCAGATCCAGTAATGCCCTCGACACGAGAGGAATCGGACTCGCCGGCAGCGAGGGTCAGTGGACTCGATCGTCCTGCACCCGACCACCACGCACACCGGAGAACAGTTGGCTCGCACCAACTCGGCAGCGCGCCTCCCCGCCGACATGGCGACGCCGCGATTGTCGACCCCGCCTATGACTTGCATCGGCAACACGTCAGCGAAGCACCCGCCCCAGGGTGACTACCAGTGATCCTGGCGGTTGTGCCACGGCGGCTCGGGCACGCTCCAGCCCCCGGATGTGTTCTGTTGGTGTTCGCGCTGGAGTTGGTCGCGTTCGCGGCGTACCTGTTCGGCGAGGTCGTAGATCGTGTCGAGGTCGGTGGTCGTGCCGCCCATCACTTCGACACGGGTCAGGCCGTCTTCGACGTCGTAGTCGCAGTTGACGATCTCTTCGGCGGCGTGGCGGGGGCACCCCGGGACGGTGACGATGGTGTCGTCGTCGAAGATCCGTACACGCACACGGATCTCACCGCCCTCGCATGGCGAGTATCCCCAGGCCAGGCGGCGGGAACGATCCGCGCCGAGTAGGCAGCCTCTACTGTGGACGGCCTCGGCGGTCATGGACAGTATGTCGGCCGCGGCCATGGCCGATTCGAGCCGATCGTGCAGTAGCCCGCCGGTGGTCCGTTCCAGCCCATTGAGTGTGACGCGCACTCCGTAGTAGGCCGCGTGAACAGTCGTCCACTCCATACAGTCGAGGCCGGCGTCCTCACGCACACGCTCCAGCTTGCCGAGTACCTCCCCGATCGTGGTACGGAATTCCTCGTTCGCCTCGTTCTGAGTCACCCGGTGCTGCTGCCAGGAGGGCACGACCACAGTCGTCGGCGTCAGCTTGACGGACCGAAGCGCACGAACCTTCGGCAACAGAACATCCGCCGCGGCAACGACATCGGCGCAGGTCGGATCCGCCAAACCGTCCTGGCCGAGCTGTTCGGCATCCTCGCGCCGCCAGTACTTTTCGACCCCGTCGATCTCGAACTTCACGGGCCGCAATCGTGCGTTCCTCTCGGCCTGCTCACGCTCCTGTGCGGCGAGTTCTTCTCCGCGCCGGAGAGCGTGCCGGTATTTCACGCCGTCCTCGGCCTCGATCCTGCGAGCCCGGCGGCGCCGGCGCGCACTGCTGTTCTTCGACATGTTCTCGTCCGTTCCCGGCAGAGGTGCCCACGCCACCCTGCCTGCGACGAAACAGCATGCGAACAGGGGAAAGGTGTGAACGCGGGCCCCGGGAAGGACCTTGGCCATCAGCGTCACCGAACCGGCGTGGGCGAGGCAACTCAGGCGAGTAAAGAGGAGCGCGTGCGCGGCCTGACACTCCACACGCAGCATATCCTCCCGCACCCAGCAGAAGAGCCAATTTCGCTGAGGCAACACTCTAGCCTGCATGAGCACCGACGGCCACGGCAGGGCGACGACGATTGAACCCCGGGACAGCCGACCATGTGGAGGCCGCCCTGATGGACGGCCTCCACATGGTCGGGTGGTCGCTACAGCTTGTCGGTGGACTCGGCCGGGAGTATTTCGAACGGGTCGCTGTCGAGCAGGATCAGCGAGCGCCCGTTGTCCCAGTCGACGTGTATCTGTCCCAGGCGTGGCGCGCCGAGATGGGTGACGGTTCCGATGGTGCCGACCTTGAGGGGGCGGGGTCGCCGGGCAGCGGGCCGGTGATCCGGACCCGGTCACCCACCCGAGGGGGCGTCGGAATGGGCTGGTCCGTCGTGCGGTCGTCGTTGACAGCGGCGGTGAGGTCGAGTCGGAACAGACCCGGCTCATGGGGTCGCGAACGAGTGAGGGCGGTGTCGGTGATGGCGCGGATATCGGTGGCGTAGCAGGTGATGTCGAGATCGAGGTCGTGATCGGCGACCGGATTGCCGTGGGAGTCGCGGAATCCGGCGACGCCGAGGCCGCCGTAGGGTTCCCAGTCGAACAACACCGTAGTGATCGCGGGGTGACGGCTACCGATCTCGGCGGTGACGAGTTCGAGGACGGCCTCGGTGATGCGCTGTTCACGCACCGGCCCCAACGGCAGCGCGAACGCCGCCGCCAGTCGGGTCCGTGCCGTGTCGGCGGCACCGGGACCGGAGCGACCCGTGGCGGTGGCGGGGTTGTGGGTGGGGTGGTTCATGTCATGTCCTCCATCAGGCGTGGTGGTCGGGGTGGCCCCGGTATCGGGAACGAGCGGGCGTCCGATACCGGGGGCCGGTCGGTAGTGGTGGGGGTCAGGGGTGTGCGTCGCTCCAGGCGGCGGGCAGTTGCCCGCCGGTGGGTCCCGGCTTTGCCGCCCCCAGGGGGCGCGGTGCCAGACCGCGCCCCGAGGGCGGGGTGGGGTTAGGTGTTGCGGACGGTGGTGGTGGCGGCGCGGCCGATAGCGGCGGCGGTGGCGGCCGGGTCGGTGACCATGTGCACATTCACCCCCGACAGGGGGTCCGGGTCGCTGTCGGCCGGTGCGAGCCACAACACCGCGCACCCAGCAGCGCGCAGCGCGTCGACTCGGGTCTGGGCGCGGTGGCGGTTGCCGCCGCTGTAGTGGCCGTCGGAGATGATCACCAACAGTCGGGTTGCGCCGGGCCGGGCCAGGCCGAGGGCACCGTCGAGAGCCTCGACAGCGTCGTCGATGACGTGGAGGTAATCCGGGCAACTGAATTCGGTGACCCGTGTGGGGGCGGTGCCGGGGTAGGTGATCGGTTTGGCCGAGCCCCCGAAGGTCACGGTCGCGGTGTCGGCGGGCATGGTGGCCAGCTCGGCGGCGCGGGCGATGATCCACGCGGCGGAGGCCACCGGGGCGGCGTACGCCTCCATCGAGGAGGACACGTCACAGGCGATACCGACCCGCAACGGTGGCTGCGGAACGGTTTTGCGGGTGGTGCGGGTGAACGGTTCGGCGGTCGGGATGGCCCCGGCGGCGCGTTGGGCCTCACGGGCCAGCGCGCCGCGCATCCGCAACCGGCCCGGCGGCACTGCCGAAGTTGTGCGCACTGTGGTCCGTTCCCGGGTGGCGGCGGTGTTGAGTGCGCGGGCCAGCACCCGGGCGGCGGTGTGCTCTTGCGAGTAGGCGGCGCGGGTCCGTCGCCTGCTCTCGGTCCGTCCCCGGCCCGAGCCGTCGCCGAACACCTTCCCCGCTTGCGAGGCAGCCTCAGCGGCGGCGCGTTGGGCGGCGTGGCGGGCGGCGGCGGCGATCTCGGCGGGGTCGGGTTCCACCGGCGAATCGGCGACCGCGTTGCCGATGTTGGTCACGGTGTCGCCGATCGCGGCCCCAAGCGGCGAGGCCGGGTCGGGGTCGGTGTGGGGGTCGGGGCCGACGATATCGAGCCAGCGTTGCCCGAGTTCGAGCATGGTGGCGGTGTCGGTGTCGGCCGTGGTGTGGGCCTCGCGCCAGATGGCGCGGAGTTCGTCGAGGGTGTCGGTGCCGAGGATGGCCTCGATCGCGGTGGCGGCGGGCGCGCATTCGGCGGTGTCGAGGATGCCGCCGTCGTGGCGGGCCAGGATGAGGGCTGCGTTGCGGGCCGCGTTGTAGGGGGTGGGCGGAATCTGGGCGGCGGCGAGCGCGCCGCCGTTGTCGCCGATCACGATCTCGGTGGCACTGGCACGCAACCAATGCCGGTCATCGGGGCGGCGGCGAATCTGGGCGGCCTCGATCCGGGACTCCTCGAGCAGCATCGCGGCCTCGACCACCTCGGGGTGCGCCACCAGCGGCGGCTCCCACCGCGTGTGTTGGGCGTGGGCGCACTCGTGTACCAGCGCGCCCCACACTGCCGGGTAGCGGTTGCGGTCGCTGTTGCGTTCGGGGCGGGCGGTGGCGGGGTCGATGAACAGGCGGGTGCCGTCGATCTCGATGGCCGCGCGGCTCGGGATGAACACCGCCGGATTCCCGTACGCCGCGCCGGGGGCGATCGTTACGGTCAAGTCGGCACGGTCGGCGATCGGCGGGGCCTCGGCGGTCATCGCAGCCGAGAGCGTGGCCCATCCACCGGTGACAGGCACAGAGGCCGGGGCGGGTACGGGGGCGGTTCCCGGGGAAGTGGGGGCAGGGGCGGTGATCACGTGGCCGGTCATGGCTGGTGGTGCCTTTCGTGGGTGGGGTGGGTGGCGCGTGGTCAGAGGCGGGGGCCGAGAGCCAGCGGGGCGTGGCGGGTGCCGTACACGGTTTTCACCACGGCGGCGACGATGTCGCGGTCCTCTTCGGGGGCGGCCCCGACCAAATTCGCGGCGGCGGTAGCGGTATCGGTGGCGGCGGCGATCTTGCGGTACGCCAGCAGCTCGCGCAGTTGCGGTGCCCACCCGATCTCGCCTTTGGCCTGCCGGTTGGCCAGCTCGCGGGCCACTTTCACCGCGCGGCGTTCCACACCGAGCTGTCCGGCGAGGTCGTAGTCGGAGCCGACCTGCACCTGGAACGCGAACCGCGAGGCGAGGGCGTCGGACAGGATCGCGCCGTGCACGCCGGGGTTGTGTCCGGCTACGACGAAGAACCCGGGCTCGGCTGTGATGACCTCGCCGCCGTGGGCTTTGATCACGATCTCGCGGCGGCCGTCCATCGCGGGGTACACCACCGAGAGCACGGTCGGCGGGATGAGGGTCGCGTCGTCGATGAACAGCACCCGGCCCTCACGCATCGCCCGGACCAGCGGCCCATGCACGAAAACAAAAGTACCGTCGGGGTTCTGGGTGTACTCGCCCACGAAATCGGCGACCGTGGTGTCCCCGTCGCCCTGCACGGTCAGCAGGTCACCGTAGGCGGCCTCGATCAGCGAGGTTTTTCCCGTCCCGGGCGGGCCGTACAGCAGGACCGGGACCTCGGCGGTGCGCATGGTCTGCAACACCTCCACGTCGGCGCGCCCGGCCAGTTTGCGCATGTGGTAGGTCTGCCCGTTCGGGCGCGCCACCGTGGTCCCGGTCCGCGCCGGGGCTTTGGGTGTTGTGGCTTTGGGTGCCTTGCGGGGGCGCGGTGCGGCCGGGGCGGCGGATCCGCCGGTGGCCGGGGCGGGTGCGGTAGGCGTGGCGGTGGGGGCCGGGGTGGCAGCGGCGGCGGTGTTCGGGTTGGCGCGGTAGCGGCGGGGTGAGGCCGAGGTGCGGTCGGCGTGCCCGGCACCGGTCAGGGCCTCGAGCGCATTCCCGACAGCCCCTGACGACCGTCCGAGGGTTTTCGCGATCTCACGCGGCGAAAGCTCATCACCCGCAGCATCTACCAGCGCACCGGCGACCATGCGCCGCAATTCCCCATTGCCCAAACGAGCACCAGTTGCGGGGGCCGGGGTCGCGTTGTTAGCCATTTCATCTCCTGAAAGTTCCATCCCATTTCACGCATCAATGCGGGATCGTGGCATACGTGTAGCGAGGCCACCAATAGGATTTCCGTGGATTTCCCGGCGAATTCCGGGAACGGCTCGACGCTAGCTCGACGCACAGTGTGCTCACAACCCGAAAAGGCAGAAATAATTACGGAATTCCGCCTCAATCGCGCAAATTCGGCCGCGCAACACAAGAAAGAAATGCACACATACCCAAGGCCGGCGGTGGCGGGTCTTCAAAAGAAATAACCTATTCGCCCCGGAAAGCAGGATGGAGAATAAAAGAGGAATGGAGATAAGGGGATTCAAGGGAGTGGGAGGAGATTGCCAGCAGGGCTATAGCCGGACAGAGGCCGGCACGCGACCCGGCCGAGCATGTCTATACAGCTTTGTGTATAGACAATCCTGGATGCCATCCGCGCGGATATATACCCCTCTACCTGCGTCTATATGCGCGCCGGGGTGGGGAAGTTGGATCACCCCACGTTTCTCCGCATGCATTTCCCCACGTATTTCCCCACGTATCGGTCGTGCAAGATTTCCGATATGTTCCGGCGAGCACCCCTCCGGATATTCCGATGCGATCCACCGCCACGAATTTCGGAGAACAATACTCGGCAAACCGATATTGGAACGCCCATTCCGGGCATTAGAGTCCTGCGGATGTGGCTGTTTCAGCGGATAGATTACCGGATATTCTGTAAGTTTCCGGCGCGTTCGGGTCGATTATTTCCGGTGTGGTTGTCAGGTTCCGGTTTTGGGTGGATTTCTGTCTTCGCCTCGGCGGAGTTGTTCGAGGAGTTGGCGTGTTTCTCGGCTCGGAGATTCGCCTATCTCGCTGAGTCTGCGAGTCAGGAGTGTATAGGTGCGGGCGAGGGCAGCGTATTCGCCCAGGAGTGCGTGCTGGCGCAGGATGTCGCGCCAGACGGTTTCGTTGTAGGGGTCGGTTTCGACTGTCTGCTCGAGCAGGCCGAGGGTGGTGCGGGGGTCGTGGTCGGCGTCGTGGGTGGCCAGCCAGTCCAGCGCGTTGTGGGTGTCGCGGCGAGCGGATTCGCGCAGCGGTTCGGTCCAGGAGCCGGTGAGGTCGGCGGCCAGGTCGGTGGTGGCGATGGAGGTGATGGCCCGACATGCGGCGCTGCGGTCGGTGTCGCTGCCGGCGTGGCGGCGCGCGGCGACGGCGGCGAGGAAGTCCCAGTAGTCGACACTGGCCGCGTTCGCCGATAGGCGGCAGTGCAGCCGGTCGTCGATGAGCACGCTGGTGACATGCCCGCGGGTCGCGGTCGTGATCGAGGCGCGCAGCCGCGACAGGGTATTGCTGAGTGCAGCCGAGCGCTCCGGTGATTGCCCGCCCCAGATCAGCTCGATCACCCGTGATCGGCTCAGCCCCTCCGGGTGCAGTGCCAGCAGGGCCACGAGTTCACGGCTACGCGGCTGCAATTGGCTCGTGATATCGACCTGCTCACCGGACCCGGGTGCACGCCACAAGATCCTGGTGGCCCCGAAGACGAACACCGACAGGGCAGGCGAATCAGGCTCCGGCGCAGCGTTGTCCGGGCTGGTCTCCGGTGCCGCGGCGAGGTCGTCCTCGCCCGGCCGGCCGGCGTCCTCGACCTCGCTTTCCAGGGCTGGTGGCCTCGCGCTCGCTACCAGGTGTTCCGCGGCCACCGGCTCCGGTGTGGGTGGGCGCGCCGGTGACGGCTGGTCGATCCGGTAGATCCTCGGCTCGCTGTCGGTGCGGCGGCGCGGGCGCTCAGGGCGGCCAACGTGGCGGGTGAGCGGCTGGGCGGGGCGTTCTCGGTGGCCCTCGCCGCGGAGCTGGAGGTCAACGGCGGTGGTGATGGGGCGGGCCGGCGAGGTCAGGTGCCGCCGTGCACGTCGGCCGAGCAGCAGCGCACGGGCACCGGCCCGAGTGGCGGGCAGGGTACCCAGGACCGGCAGCCCGATCGCCGTGGCGTAGTCGCGGTCGGCACCGATGAGCACAATTCCCCGAGGGCGTCGACGGCGGGTGAGCGCCAGGATGCGCTGCTCGGCGGTCTCCGGGTCGATGTGGTCGGCGCGCACCACAAGCAGGCAGGCATCGGCCGCAGCGAACACCGGATGCGGGAGCGAGTCCGGTTCACCGACACCGCAATCGGCGAACACGGTCACACCGGTCCCTCGCCAGATGGCGTGCGGGCCGGTGAGCAGTTCGACTACCAGGGCGGCACTCTCGGCGTCGTGGCCCGGTGGCGCGGCCAGCAGCGCCTCGCCTCCGGGTAGGAACTGCACATGCTGTGCCAGCAGATCCGGGGAGATGGGCTCGCCGGGGATCGTTCTGCGGGCCAGGCTCGACGATCCCAGATGCGGGTCCGCTCCCACCATGTCGGCGAGCTGTCCGCCTGCGGGGTCGGCTTCCACGACCAAGGCGGCTTCCGGGCCGGGCCAGGTACGGGCGAGCGCGACGGTGGTTGTGGTGGTTCCGGCGCGGGGACTCAGTCCGGCGACAGCGATCAACAGCGGCGTCTGCGAGCCTGTCCTCATCCCTTTATCCCCGCTTCTGAATGTTGGCGATCAGCACCGCGGCACCGGTGTCGGCGGGGCGGGTATTGATCAGTTGGAGGTAGTCGATGCGTTGACCGTCCGGACGCAGCTCGGCGATATGGACATTCGCGGTGGACGGGGTGATCGGCGTGATCGCCACACAATGCCGCGTGCCCGGTGGGATCGAGACGATGCCCGCGGCGAGGGCTTCAGCAGTGATCCCGGTCTCGGGCGCGAGCAGCGGCATAGCCTTGGTGGCGTCGCGGTCGATGTAGTAGGCGGCCTCGAACGAAGCGATCGCCCCGGCCAATGTGGCGGGATCACCAGCGCGGTCGGTGACCACCGCGCCCGACAACCCCTCACATGGGCCTAGCGCCGTGGTAGTCGGGCTCGGCGGCACGGCCGTGGCCTGCACCGGTTCCCCGCCGTCGCCGGTGTTATCGACCGACACCATCAGGGCCCCGGCCAAGACCGCGATCGTGGCCGCCAGCACGGCCCACGCCCGGCCCGGCAACCGGTCCCGGATACCGAACCACCATGCGGAGATCCGGCCGCTGTCGGCGGCGCCGGGAGGGTCGCGTAACGGGACGATCCAGTCGTCCTCGGGCGAAGGCGGCGGGCCGGGCTCGTCGGCGTCGTGGCCGGGAACGAGATGCCCGTACGGTCGCAGCTGCGGCAGGTCGACCCATGCGCCGTCGTCGTCGGAGGGGTAGAAGGGGTACCTCGCCATTCATCTCGCCTCGTGAAGGTTGATCTCGGCACAGTGGATGCCCCGGGGCCTGCCCGCACCCCGAATGGGAAGGGCCGAGGGTGCGGGCAGGGTTCCCCGGGGGTCAGGGGCGGCTCGTGTGCTCGTCCTCGGTCTGAATCTGCAGGGGTGCGGTTGCCGGCCGGGCCGTGATGTGGTCGGTGAGCCGGGCGAGTACATGGTGGATGGCCTGCTGTGCGGTGGCGCGGTGGTCGGCGTCGTACTCGCGCCAGCTGACCGTGGTGCCGCGTTGGCGGTAGGCGATGAGTGTGCGCCGGCCGGCGTGCACGGGTACGAGGGTGTCGAGTTCCCCGTGATACAGGTGCAGCGGCACCGCGGAATTGACGTGGGCGAGGGTTTCCAGCGCGAGCACACGCCGCCACCACGGGTCGTTCCAGGGATCGGGGCGTCGGCACCAGTGCGCCAGCGGATGGGAGAACTGTTGCAGCAGCTGGACACCGGTGAGGTGCTGTGCTTCGGCGGCGGCGATCCCACCGTCCGCAGTGAGCACATGGCGCAGGGGAAGCTGATCGTACGCGCGGGACAGCCCGATCAGCGCGGCCAGCCCGAGCCCGGCGGTCGCGCCGCGGCTGATCGCCGGGGCGACGGCGGCGAGGTCGGAGGCGACCGCGCCGGCGGCGACCCCGCGCAGGTCCACTTCGGGGGCGTACCACGGCGCCAGTTCCCCCGCCGCGGCAGCGACGCGCCCGCCGTCGGCGTATCCCCAGACCACCACCGGCGCGACGGGCAGTTCGAGGTTCGCGCCCCGGTAGACGGCGCGCGCGAGATCGAGCACGAGCCGGGCCCCGGTACGGGCGG
Source organism: Nocardia brevicatena NBRC 12119 (assembly GCF_000308495.1). Taxonomy (GTDB): domain Bacteria; phylum Actinomycetota; class Actinomycetes; order Mycobacteriales; family Mycobacteriaceae; genus Nocardia; species Nocardia brevicatena. Next base: position 188,394 of record NZ_BAFU01000068.1, read on the forward strand.
CGAGGAACGTGTGAGGGCCAGGTCCGACGCCGAGCCCGTGACCATCGGCGATGGCCACCGCCCACCCCCGCTCCAAGGCGGCCTCGATGGGGGCGGTGTCGGGTTCGGAACCGGTCGCCAGGAGTTGCGAGGGCGCACACGCCCCGCCCAGGCCGTGGAAGGGCGGACAGTACATCAGGATCGCGGTCTCGCCGGGCTTCGGTGCGGTGTCAGGGATCAGCACGATCGCGGAGGCGGCGATGAGTTGGGAGCGGGAATTGCTGGAAACGTAGACGATCTGCCAGGCGTCGGCGGCGTCGTCGAGTTGCGGGGTGAATACCGGGCGGGTGCGCATGAGATCGCCGGGCCGCAGCCCCTCGCGCAGGTTCGGCGTCTGATAGAAGTCGATGATGTTCACGGGTGTCTCCCTGCGAGGTCGTGGGCGAGGGCGGTCATCCACGCCGCACCGGTCGCGAGCAGCCCGGCGGCGGCGTAGCCGGTGTGGCGGGCGGGGATATCGGTGTAGCCAAGCCACACCCTGGGGTCGAGAAGATCGGCGTTATCGGTGACCAGCTGCCCGAACGCCGCCGACAACTGCGCGGCCAGGCGAGGCAACTGGACGAACGGATCCGCGGCCACCACCGTGGTGACCTGCGCCCACCGAGCCGCCGCATCAGTGGCCTCGTCGGGTCCGGGAGGCGGCGTGCGGGAGTCGGCCGCGTCGGTGAGGCGCTGGGCCAAAGGCGCGGCAGGCACGTAGTCCACGGAGCGGGCACCGACCTGGAAGTCGTTGTTCACGACGGTGGTCCAGGTGTCACCGAGGACTCCGGACAGCAGCGACCCGATCGAGCCGAGCGCGGCGACGGGGTCGCGCAGGTCGGCCTGAGCCGCGATCTGCGCGGCGACCTGCACCAGTGCGGCGCGATCAGGGGCCGAGCAGCTCAGGTCACCGGTGACGCAGATGTCGGCGACGCGGCCGGTCAGCGCGCCGTAGTCGACGCCGGAGGTGGTCGCGATCCCTCCACCGGGGGCGGGCGCTGGAGTGAACGCCACCTGCGACACCGCCGCACCGGTGGTACCGGGGGCCGGGTCCGGTGCCAGTTGACCGGGGCGGCCGGGGATCACCGGCGAGCCCGGGGCGCGTTCGGGGTCGGAGTACAGGGCGACTCCCGCGACTCGATCGGCCGCCACCGGTCCCTGCCCGGCCCCGACAGTCCGCGCGAATTGCGAGACCACCTGGGCGCCTTGGGAGTATCCGACGGCGGCCAGGGCGGTGCCGGGGCAAGCTGTGGCGATCTGCCCGGCGGTATCGGCGAGCGCCGTTATACCGGTGCTCACCGAGTGGGTGTAGGGGTCGGTGCCGCCGCCGGTGCCTACTGCTCCTCCGAACGCGGCGGGATACGGGATGTAGGTGCGTGCCACCAGGTCCGGTGCGGCGGCCACTACTGGGCCGAGCAGGTGGCCGAGCATCCCGGTGTCGGCGGTCTCGGAGGCATCCGGCGAGGACTCGCCGGTGCCCTGCACCCCGAGAACCCACAACACCGGGCACCCCTGGCCGGCTACGGGAGGTTGCGCCGCACTCGACCCCGGCGAGGACAGGCCACCAGCCACCGCCGCCACGACGGCCGCGGCGAAGAGGGGTCGCCGGGTCACGGCTGCCCCACTCCCACGCCCGCACCGAAGCCCGCGCCCACGGTGCCGCCGACGAGTGCACCGGCCGCTGCGGCAGGTACCCCGGCCACCACTGCGCCCACGACTGCTCCTGCCGCTGCGCCCAGTGCGGTACCGGCCACGCCGGAGGTCACTGTGCCGATGACCGGCACCGCGACCACGGTGCCCAGAGCGGCTCCGGCGATCCCGCCGATGGTGCCGCCGATCAGGCCACCCACGACCGCACCAGCAGCCGCGGCCGGGACACCGGTCAACGCGCCGCCGATCGCGCCACCGACCCCGGCACCGGCGACCGTGGCCCCCGCGACCCGATCCGAACGCCCGGCCGGGATACCGACCGAATCCAGGAATGTCGCGGCTTGAGCCTCGAGATCGGCGCTGACCGTGTTGATCGTGTCGCCGACTTCCGGCGGCAACCACTCCGGCTCCACGAACTCGGCCTGGCCGATCCGGATCATGTCCGGCGGCGGCTCGATCGGAGCGACCGGTTCGACCGGCACCGGCGCATGCAACTCCATCACAGACACCGGCGGCGCAGGAGCGGGCGAAGGTTCCGGACGAAGCGCTGTACCGTTGCGGACCTCGGGCGGCTGTTCCGGATACACCGCAGGCGCGGGCGGGGCCGGAGGCGGCGCGGGAGCCTCGGTCCCAGGCTGGGCCGGCGCGGTGACCCCGGGCTGGTCGGCGATCGGATCCAGCGTCACCGCATTCGCGTGCTGAGCGGTCAGCAGCATCAGCACCGGCACCGCACCGGCAGCGACCAGGCGGCCACCCCACAGCACCCGCCCCCCATGGTGCAGGCGAGGGCGGCGGCCCCCGGTCTGGCAGCCCAACTCTGGAAGCCTGGCTGCAACCAAGGAGATATTCCCTTTTTCGGGCACGACAAATAACCCTTCCGATCGAAGGAGAAAGAAAATCAGCAATGATCGAGAATTGCGCATGAGTGCGGTCGATTCCCGCAGCTCCCGGCTACGGATCGCAGCCGGGAGACCCGGATCCTCATTTCCCTCAATCAGAGGGAAAGGAGCCGGACTATCACAGGAACGGCAAGGCCAGACCGAACGCCTGCGTGGCGAGTGTCAGCGCATTCGAGGCCAGCGACACACCGGCGTTGAGCAGCGTCAGAATCGAGTAGAGATCCACAGGTTTCCCTTTCGGAGGAGGTGCGATACCTCACCATCACAGCCCCGGAAAGCCCTGCTGCGCCAGCCTTTCGAAAGGTAATTATTCTGCTGTCAAAGCCGTTACCCCTGTCGACGCACACTGTGGCCTGCGTCGATAGGGCAAAGGGGTAATGGGAGTGTCAGTCGAAGAATTCTGCGGACGCCTGTCCCGATTGACGGACGACACGGAAAATGCTGCACTCAGGCGACACCGAGAGCTTCAGCTATTTATTAGCCACTTCACAGCGAATGCTGTTGGCCGAGTCTTTACTTTCTGGTAAGAACGAGATCAACTCGGGGGAGTTAACCCTTCAACATAGCTCACGGTGAAGGGTCTACGGAAGACTGTAGTAGGAGGGGCTTGACGTGAACCAGACAACCAACCCGGCCTGTGGTCGGCGACGGCGCCCAGGTCGTGCCGCACGCCCTGGCCGCGCCGAATCGGAGTTGCCCGACTTCGGCCGCTGGGTGCGCCGGGTCCGCGAGGAGCGCCAGCTCACCCGGGCGCGCGCCGCCGACCTCCTCCACGTCAGTACCGAGCTGCTCAAGAAGATCGAGTACGGCAACGTCGCGTGCTCGCCGGCGGTGCTGGACCACCTGGTCGGCATCTACGACCTCGATCACGCCCAACAGCGCCACACCCGCGACCTCGCCCAGCCACCGATCCCGCTGTCACCAGTGGCCGAATTACGGGCCCGCGCAGGATCTCCCGAGCACCACGCGAAACTGGCCTACCTCGACCGCCGCAACCTCGCAAGTGCCTACCTCGATCCCCTGTGGAATGTCGTCCTGGCCAACAACCGTTTCCGGGCAGAGCTGCCCGATGTCGAGCACTACCGCGACAACCTCGCGTTGTGGTTTTTCCATCCCGGTTCTTCGGCTGCCACCGCTGAAACCTTGCTCGTTCAGTGGGACTGCGCCGCGGCTCACCTGGTCGCCTCGCTGCGCGGCGCGTTCGGCCGCCACCGCGCAACCCCCGGCGCATTCACCCTCTACCGGCAGCTTCGTGGCTCGGACTGCTTCACCCAGATCTGGGACACCAGCCTCTCGGTCGCCTACGGCGCCCGGACCGAGCAACCCGTACTCGTGCACGACCCCGTCACCGGCGAGCCGCGCACTGCGCGAATCCACCTCGGCGCGCAAGGCTCCCCCGATCTCCACTTCTTCCTCGCCTACCACGACCGCCCGCCGCTCTGACAGATCCGCGCCGCAACCTCACCCGCCCGCACACCAGCGGGGACCGACCGAGCAGGGAGTACAAGAATGGAAACCACCCTCATCCGCCTCGATCATCATCGCCCCGCACCAGCACCTTGTCTTTCATGCCCGGCAGGCATCGCCCACCGACCGCCGCAGAGACGAGCGCAGTGACATGCCCAAGCTACCCGTGCTCACCGGCATGCCCGACTTCCACGACTCGGTCGAATACCTACGACACCAGCATCACCTCTCCCGCGAATCCGCCGCCCACCAAGCCGGGATCAGCGGCTCCTACCTCCACCAGCTCATCCGGAAACGGACCACTCCCAGCCCCCGTATCTTCGCCAAACTGGCCGACTCCTTCGACCTCGACACCGCGCAGCGACAGCACCTGCACGATTTGTGCCAACCGTCGGCTGCTCTTCCGCCGGCTGCCGAGCTACGCCGCCACCTCACCGAATTCGGCGTCCAACACCACCTCGATCACCTCGACGCCCAAGAAGTCCTGGGCGCCTACTTCGACCCACTGCAGACCGTCCTGTACGGCAACCGCCTGTTCCACCGCGTAATGCCCGGCCTCGCCGAGGCCGACGACAACATCCTTCTGTGGATACTCTCGCCCGCCGGCCGCGACACCATGGAGGACTGGGAAGACGAACTCCGCTACGTCGTCACCCTCGTGCGCGCCGCACTGGGCCGATACCGCGACCTGCCCCGAGCACGAACGCTGTTCCGGACACTACGAACACACCCCGATTTCCGCCGTGTCTGGGACTGCACCCCCATGCAGGTCACCTACCGATGGTCCCGCTCGGCACCGACCGGAATACGAGTACCTGGCGCCAACAAGCACCTGTCCCTCAGCTTCGAAGTCGACGAATACAGCGCATGCCCTGACATCCTCATCACCCACGGCCTCTACAGCACACCCGCGATCGCCTGCTGAGAGCATCTCGGCGTCGACTCGGGAGGGGACCAGCTCGGTCTCGCCGACGATCGGTTCGCGCGATCGGATCGGCGGGCTCCATACCGCGATCGCGGCCACGCGCGTCTCGTCGATTCGCCCTGACCACGCGATATCGGTGCACATCACCATCGGGGCGGGTTGCGTGGGTGATCTGGACGCAGTACCCAAGGGTGTGCTCCGGTAACGAATCGATCCCTGCCTGGATATCGGCCGCAGAGGGAGCCCGCGCGTCGGCGGCCACGACTTCGCGCCACAGTACCGGATCGCAACGTGTAGTAGGCGTAGTGGAATGCCCGGATGACATCAGGGCCGCCGATGGTGCCGCCCGGCCATTCCCAGGAAACCTGCTCTGGCGCGCTTTGTTCCGCACAGTCGCTCGTGGCGGCGCGGTGTGATGGGCAAAGCGCAGCCCGTCATCGCTTTCGGCCCGCTGATGCGCCGCACTCCTTGCCAGGGCGGTGAGCGCAGCGAGGACGACGAGAACCCGCAAGCACGCTATGACAGGGAACGCCGCGGTGAGGTTCCATGAGTTGTGCCCGACAGGTCTCACCACACGACTGACCGCCCACGCCGGGCGGTGGGAGCGTTACCCGGATTCGGACTCTGATGTCCGGCCGGGCCTGGGAGAGTGTGGCCACAGGGTTGCGTTCAACACGGTCGACACCCGAGTCGTGAAGCCAACGCCCGATATGGCGCGGTGCTGGTTTCGATGGCGGGGAGAGACCATAGGCGATGTGGCCCTGATCGTTTCGGGTCAATGGTGATCGCGTCATGCGGTCAGCTCGCACGCGTCGAGGGTTGCCGTTGTGCGGGTGAGAATGGCGTTGTAGTCGAGGTCGGTCGCGCGTGTTCTGGGTCGGCAGTCGCAGGCACTCGGTAGGTCGGCGAGGCTGCCACTGATGCTGTAGGACACCAGGCCGTCGAGAATGGCGTCAGCGCAGCGTTCGCAGGAGTCCGGGTACACGGAGTCGAAATCGCTGCCGCGCAGATTGATATGCGCTACCCTCACCGCGGCCATGGTGTGCACGCCGCGGATGGCATCGACGATGGTCCACAGGTTCGGTGCCCGGTAGTGCCCGCGCTGATATAGCCACCACGCAACGGTGTTCGGCGCCAGCCTCGTCGGACACAAGGTGACGCCCTCCACCCCGAGCGCCGCCAGATACTCCGTGGAAGAGATCACGTCGGTGATGGCCTCACCGTCGGTGAGAAACGGCGGTTTGATCATCAAGTACACCTTGGGGACCACATTGTGTGCCTGCATCAATGCCACTGCGTCCTCGAACGACCGGCGGGTGATGCGGGTGTTGACCAGGGTTTCGCGGACCAGCCGGTCCGCCGATTGCAACCCGATCCCCACCTCGAGCTGCACGTCGCCGAGCGCCTGAACGAAAGGAGCCAGGGTCTCAGCGGATAGGAACTGCGGCAGGCTTTCGACGACCAGGCGGCGCACGCCAGTGGCTGCAACCTTCCGGGCGATGTCGAGTTGTATCTCGGCCGGCACTTCGCGGCGAGCGAAGAACGACCCGTCATTGTAGAGGGCGAGCATGTCGTAGTCCGGCTCTTCGTCGGTGCGGGCCAGCAGCGTGGCGACCTGTTCGCGCAGTCCCTCTCCGTTCGCGCCGTGTAGGCCGAAGTTGTTGTAGTTGGTGAACGGACACATCGTGCAGGTCGGCACCGAACAGCCACCCGACATCAAGATCGCTTTCTTGCGACCATAGGTGGTGCCGTCCGCGCCGCGGATGATGTCGTAGCCGACGTACCGGGGTTCCTGGAGGTGCTCGACAGCGGTCACCTCCCGCAACGAACGCGACAACACGGTGATCCGGTGGCGCAGCGCCTTCTCGTCAGGGGCGTCGGATGAGCTGGTAGACAGCATGCTTCCTCCGATCACAGGGTTTCTCGAGCGCTCCCACGCCGAGGGTTTCGGCGCGGGCGTAGCTGAACGGGCGGCAGGCCCGCCGGCGGACCACTCCCGGCCCTCGTGTCACACAGGCCGACGCACCGGGTCCTCGTCCGGTGCTGCGTAGTGGCGGGGAATCGGGCTCGGCGGACACCGTCTTCAAGAGATGACATAGCGACCTCCACTTCGAATGGGTGCTTATTCGTACTCGTCGGGGTCGGCGCGGCCGCCGAGGTAGGCGACAGCGCCCAGGGATTGCAGGCATTGCGGGCCGTGTCCGCTGTGTGTGGTGCGGACGAATATCGCTTCCCCCAGCGAGGCGAACTCGGTGTCACTGCTCGCACAGTCACCGTGGCGGCGCATCCACGAGTCCCGGTCCGGTCCCGAGCCCCACCGCAGTCCCAGGGTCATTGCGGCTGAGTGAAGCTGTCGGTGTTCCAGCCGGTGCGTTCACGCCACGACTGCAGGTAATCCGGCGCGAAGACCGGCGCTCCGGGCAGCTGCGGGATATCGAACGCCGCAGCCAAGATGGTCAGGTTGTCGATGAGGACGCGGCGGTGTTGCAGCAGGTCGGTTTCGATCTCGGCCGCGCGCTGGTCGGACTGCAATCCCCGCCGCTGGAACCACGTCCCGAGCGAAGCGAGGAACTCCAGTGCGACCACCGCGGCCACGGAGTGCATCACTGTGGCTGCGTGGGGGTCGAGGGCTGTGTCGGCGGCGATGAGCGCGGCGGTCACCGCGAGGCGTATCCCGGTGGTGTGGGCCAGATCGGCGCGCGGCGAGTCCAGGCCCAGCGCATCCCCGTCGGGCTTGTACTCTTCGCGGTCGATGCCGGTCGCGAGGTAGAGATCGGTGGCAAGGTGGTCTTCGCGAGCCACGATCATCTCGAGCCACCACGGCTTCTCTGCCGGTGTCCCGGGAAGTGTGAGGATGCACAGTGTTTTCGCATACCGCCCCGCGGTGACTTGCAGAGCGCGAGTGTCGCCTTCGGCGGTTTTCCCGCCGAAGGCGTTGGCGATCGCATCCGGGAGGTAGTTGCATCGCAGAATCCCGTGCGCGGCCAGCCGTTCCCGGCACACGATCAGCGCGTCCTGGGCGAGGGTGGTCAACAGTGGTTTGATCACCAACACCCACAGTGACAGCGGCGGCTCGATATCGGGTCCGGCCGCCATATCGCGCACCATCCGCCCCAGCACGCCACACACATATGTGTCGGCGATGGCGGTGACGATATCGCGCTGCAACACGTCACTGTCACCGTGGGGACGTTGAGCCGTGAACCCGACCGCAGCCGCGGCCCCAGCCCCGGCGCTGCGGTTCATCGCGATACCCAGATCGAGGCGCCCGTGGATCAACGGCCCGACCGTTCGATGGAACCGCTGGCGCACCGGGACCTCGGAGACGAAGGCCCCGGTGTCGTCGAAACGGCCCCATTCCCCGCACAGGACTCCGTTGTCGGGGACGAGCAGCCCGTTCAGTTTGATCAGGGCGTGTGGCATGGCTGAGCCGAGTTTCGGTGACAGAATGTGGATTTCTGCTCCCTCGGCCAGACCGTCCTCCACGGTTCGGAAACGCGACACGAACGCCAGCACCCCCCGGTCCTCACCGTTGTCCATCAGCCGCGCTGTGAACACGGCGATGGTTGGTACGTCGGGATCGGCGAGGTTGGCCATCGCTTTGACTGCCTCGAGGCTGGTGCTATAGAGGCGGTAACCACCGGCCGCAGCATCACGCACCGCGATCATCTGCAGATCACCGGCACGGTTCGTGCCGCCGAGTTCGGTGTGTGCGAACACGCCCAGCGTCTCGCCGCTGTCCAGCTCATCCAGGCATCGCTGCAGGTAATCGCTGCCGTTGCCCAGCTCCAGGATCGCGCGGGTAGTCAACGCGAAGTGCCCGTTCAGCACTGTCAGCACATGGGTTGCGGCGATTGCTGCGCTGTCGCAGAGCGCGCCCCGCAGGTGAACATCCTGGGCGATCTTGCGGGCCGGGAGCCCGACCTCTGCCAGCAGCGACGGCAACAGGATCGGCCCGATACCGGCCTCCTGCTCGTAGGTCACGCCGCCTTCGGGAGCCACGTTGCCCAGTCGCAGCATGATGTCCATCGCGGTGCGCTGAGTGCCGAGATGCTCGCCGAAGAGCGCGGCACGCAACGCGCCGACGGTCGGGTCCTCTCCGCGGTAACCGACGGGGGTGACGAGATCGGTAGTGGTGGTGGTCATGGTGTCACTCGCTTCCGTAGTGCGGAATCCAGGGGATAACGGGCGCAGCGGCCGAAGATCGAGCGCCTGGGTGTCATCGGTGGGCCGATGCCGGCGCGATGATCAACGGCGGTGTCGGTGGGAACGCGACGGGCACGGCCGCGGGGGCACGGTGAAACGGGCCGGTACGCCACGGGACCTCGTCGGCTGGAACGGTCAGCTCAGCTTCGGGTAAGGCGTCGAAGAAATGCGCGATGGCCTCGATCGCGATCTGTTTCGACATTTCCCGCGCCATATCCGGGCAGGTGTGCGGGCCGCTGCCATAGGCCAGATGCGATTTGTTGTCGGTCCAGCCTTTGTCGCCGACGATCGCAGGGTCGGTGTTGCAGGCGACCATGCTCACCAGCACCGGCTGGTCCGCCGGCAGCCACACCCGGTCAACCAGAACCGGCTGGCGCGGATAGCTGTTACAGAGGTTGGCCATCGGGGGGTCGTCGGCGAGGGTTTCTTCGACCGCATCGCGCACCGGGGGCGTGAACATGCTGTTGTCGTGGCGGTAACGGACAGCGGTCAGCATCCGCCGGATCGTGTTCGCGATCAGGTTACGCACCGGCTCGATCCCTGCAGAGTAGATAGTGACCAGCTGATGCATTCGCTGCTCATCGGTGAGGTTCGGGCACCGGTGCACCAGCCAGGACGCGATATCGGCGGCGGGTGTGCGGCGTTTGAGTTCGATCAACTCGAACAACGCTGCCGCCACTTCGGCGTTCACGTGCTCGGTATCGACGCCTTCGAACATCGCCGCGATCGCCACACGCAGCCGCTCGCCGATCCCGGGCGGGCAGCCGACGGTCTCGTTGAGCACCGTGAACACCAGCGGAGTGATGAAATGCTCGATCAGTTCGACCTCGCCGGCCTGACAGAACCGGTTGATCAGCGAGGCAGCAACCCGGATCGTGCGCTCTCGAACCGCATTCAAATCGACTACTGACAACGCGGTCTGCAGCGCGCCGCGGTAGATCGCATGTTCTTTCCCGGCGCAGCGCAGCGAATTGGGTCGCCAACCGAGCATCGGCAGTAGCGGATGATCCTCCGACAGGGATTTCTGCCACACCCGCGGATCGGCCGGGAACCGGTCGGGATCATTGAGGATCCGCACCGCTGTGTGGTAGCCGATAACCAGGGTGGCAGGGACATCCGGCGCGAGTTCGACCGGGGCCAGCGTTCGCCCGCCCTGGCGCATGCGCTCGTAGGCGGCGTAGGGGGCGAGCGCGAAGGCGGGAGTATAGAGCGGAGTGCGGGGACCGAGATCTTCGATTGAGCAGGTGCCGCTGCGCGACAGTGACTGGGGGCTGAGCATAGCTTCTCGTTTTCCTTACAACACGTGCATCACAACGACCGGGCGGGAAAGGTGCGGGTGTTTCGCCTAGGGCAGTAACCGGACAGGGTCGAAAGCCACCGGCAACGCGGCCAGGAGCCGATGGAAGGGGCTCGCCTGCCACACCAGCTGCCCGGCCGGGTGCATATCCGGAATGGCGTCCATGAGCTGGTCGATAGCCACAGTGGCGATCAGCAGCCCGATCCCGTCGGCGGGGCAGCCATGAATCCCGGCACCGAACGCCAGATGCGAACGGTTACCACGGCGATCTGTCTGAGCGACAGGATCGCGGCGCCAATCGGCCAGACCGACGATCACCGGTTGATGCGCGGGCAACCAGACACCGTTGTCCATCAACTGCGGCACTTGCGGGTACCGCACGCACCAGTTCGTCAGCGGCGGGTCGGTGAACAGCGCCTCATCCAGGGCCTCGCGGGTGGACAGGCTTCCACCCAGCGCGGCGGCAAGCCGCTCGTCGGTCAGGATCAACCGGACGGTGTTCAAGATCAACGCCGTAGTGGGTTCGACAGCCATCTCATAGATCAGTGCGAGCTGGGCCACCACCTCGGCCCCCGACAAGCTCGCCTCGTGCGCTAGCAGCCACGACGCCACATCCTCGCCGGGTGCCGCCTGCTTGCCCTGTACCACCTCGTACAGCACCGAGTACAGCAGTCGCCGTCCGGCTTCAGCAGCGTCGACATCGCGAACATCGGTCAGCGCCGCAAGCGCGGGTGTCAACGCAGCCGAGGCATCCCCCGATACACCCACGAGCTGGTTTACCGTGTTGAGCACAAGTGGGTAGGCGAATTGCGCCCGCAGCTCCGCCGACCCCACGGGCCAAAACGCGTTGATCAACGCGACCGCATACCGTTCCACGTCGGCCTGCAGCATGTGCTGATCGACCCGCGCCAACGCCGCGACGTGCGCTCCCCGGTACCGGGCATGCTCGACCCCCACGGTCCGCGCCGGTGTCGGGCCTGCCTCCAACATCGGCCGAACCGGGCAGTCCCGAGGTAGGCGGCGCTGCCACCCACTCGGGTCGGCGGGAAAGGTATCGAGATTGTGCAGAATCTTCAACGCTTCCCGGTGCCCCAGCACCAAGGTCGCCGGCACCCCCGGAGCTAATTCCACTGGAACCAGCGACCCGAACTCGCCCTCCCACTCCCGATACCAGCGAGCCGGATCAGCAGCGAACCCAGCGGTGTACAGCGGCACAGCGCGATCGTCCGGCGCAACCGGTGACCCTTGGATAACCACCGGTTCAGGTGCCGAGGTTCCCGGCCCCCGAGCCGTTCCGGGCTGGGTAGATAGCCTGCTCACAACACGCTCCAAGCATCGGGAAGTATCTGTCGTAATGGGATCGACTCACAGGCACCCCGTCGGAAACGGCGTCCTGCGCGCTGTCGTCGCGAGCCCTGTGAGGTGTACGGTTCGCGCCGACACTGGACACCGCCGCTTGCCGAATTTCCGCGGAGACAAGCGCGCCGACCGGGTGCTGGTTACGATGCTGGCGGGTCAGGGGTGTGCTTGACCAGGGGTTGCTGGGGCCATCTGTGGGCCAAAAGAATTGGCCCACAGATGGCCCCAGCACGGTAAGCAAAAAGGGGTATTGGTGAGCGGGGAGTTCGGTTCGGCAATGAAGCGGCTGAGGACCGCACGCGGTCTCACGGCCGACCAACTCGCCCGCCTGATCAGTTACGACCGAGGCGCATTGAGCCGGATAGAGCGCGGAAAGCGCACGCCGACACCGGATATCGCCTCCCGCATCGACACGGCCCTAGATGCCGGCGGCAGCCTCGTCGAGCTCATCGATCGCGGAAGCTCCTCCACCAGCAATGACGATCTGGCAACCGCGGCACGGGAGTCGGCCGAGTTTGCCCAATGGGTCATCGCAGCCGGCGGCCAACTGGATAGCGCCCAGGTCGCCGATGAACTCACCGCGATCGGCTGTCAGTTCGTCTGCGCTACTCCGCTTCCGCTGGTCGACCGTCTGCGCGCACTGCGCAGCGAGATCCGCGCCGCCCTGCGCACGGGGCCAGCACCGGCACGGGCCCGCGAGTTGGTGCTCTTGGGCGGCATCACAATCGATCTCCTCGCCCACGTCACCGAAAACCTCGGCCATCCCCACGCCGCCGAGCGCCACGCTCGTTCCGCGGAAGCGATCGGGGTCAATCTCGGGCACCCTGGACTACAGGCGTGGTCCGCAGGCACCCGCGCCCTGATCTGGGAATGGAACAACCGCCCGGATGAAGCCATGACTCTCGCGGCCAAGGCCGCATCGATCGCACCGACCGGCGAGCAACAGGTACGGCTGGCGGCAATCGAAGCCCGCTGCGCGGCCCGGGTCGGACGGCCGGACGAAGCCCACGATGCCATCACGCGCAGCGTAGAAGCCGCCGAAGTTACCGCCCACGATGACCTCACCATGCTCGGCGGGGCACTACGATTTCCGCCCAGCAAAATGGCCTACTACCTCGGATCCACCCACCGACTACTGGGCGAATTCGATCACGCCCAACGGTGGGCGCTGGAGGCTATATCTGCCTACGAGAACGGACCCGCGACCGAACGCTCATACGGTGACGAAGCACTCGCCCGCGCCGACGTCGCGATCGGCCGCATCCACTCGGGCGAGCTAGACGGCGCCAAAGAGGTCCTGACACCCGTCCTCCGGCTACCAGCCGAACAACGCATCCAGCCCATCGCCGATGGCTTGCGCGCGGTTGACACCGCCCTGTTGAACACCCACTATGCCAACGACCCGATCATCACCGAGCTCAGCGAGGAGATCAGCATGCTCACCTCGTCCCGGCACCCGGGATGACGCCCACCCGCAACATCCTGTCCACCGCGTGCCAGCTGGCCGGATTCCCTGCCGAGGACGCCGAGCTACTACATGCCCACAGCAACACCGTCTACCTTCTACCATCGACCGGCGTCGTGGCCCGAATCAACGGCAACGACCACGCCGGACTCCGCGCGAAAGCCTCACTCACCATCACCCGCTGGCTCGCCGATCATGGTCTGCCGGTGACCGAACCAGCCTTCGACCACGCGATCGATGTCGCCGGCTCGACGGTCACGTTCTGGACCTACTATCCCCAGCACCGAACCAACCGTCCACCACCACAGCAACTCGGCGAGATCCTGGCACACCTCCACGCCCTCCCAGCACCCCCCTTTCCGCTGCCCGATTACGAGCCGCTAATCGGACTCGTCAGCATTCTCACCCCCGATATCACACCAATGGTGCTGTCCACGGAGGATCAACGGTGGTTAAGTGAGCAGGCTGAACAGCTAATCGCCGAGTATCGAACCCTGCCCACCATCCTGGGACGAGGCATGGTCCACGGCGACGCCTACACCGGAAACACCCTCTGGGCCGGCGACACGGTACTCCTCGGTGACTGGGACGAAACCTCGATCGCTCCGCGCGAGCTGGACCTCGCCAACACGGTGCAAGCCAGAAGGTTCGGCATCCAGGAAGCCGACATCAACGCTTTTCTGCGCGCCTACGGATACGACCCCCGCGGCGAACCTCTCTTCGACGCGCTGGTCCGCATGCGCGACCTGCACACCCTCACCAGCTACATCCGCCGCGCACAACGCGACGATGCCCGCGCCCACACCGAACTCACCGCCCGACTGCGAAGCATGCAAAACCGCACAACACCTGCACGCTGGACAAGCGCATAGCGCAGCGAAGCCCATGCGCCGCGCCGGCCTTGAGGGAACGGCATCTTGCATAGAACGCGGGTTTCCGGCGATAGCGCGGGTTTCGGACACTTAACTGACGTCCTTCGGGTCGAAGGGTGTTGGCTCCGTCCTTCAGATTGTCGTGCTCGTAGCGCGGAACACTAGCTTTTTATCGCTTTGACCTGCGCGGTTGGGCGAGCGGCGACGCTGGTAGCGTAGCCGGGTGCTCTCGACGATTCAGGCGGATTGACCGGCCCCACCGCTTGGGCCAGATCAGGTGGCTAACTGACGACCTTCTGCGAAGGGCTGACAGTTATGCCACGTCCCTACCCTCCCGAGTTCCGGAGCAGAGCAGTCGCCCTTGTCCGAGCCGGACGACCGGCCAAACAAAGCGCGGGCGACATCGACCTCGGCATCACCCGGTTACGTATTCGGCTCGGTGATGAGGCGATCATCGGCGAGCAGCGCATTCTGGGGTACCCGAGAGAAGAGCGTCTCCGGGAAGCCCAACGTGGGCGATGTTCGGCGGGCGCCCTGCCGTGCTCGGAGAGCGGAGTCTCCGGGCCTCCACATGACCCGGCGGCACCCGGGCCGGTACGCCCTATGCCAACAGGCGCGACCGCATGTGAACTGCAAATACAGTGAAAGACCCTGGCTTACAATGCAATACGCCTGTACCATCACTCAGCTGGAAGGGCCCCGTATGTTCGGGTGCCGAATCTTGAGGCAGGGGGAACTATGGCACCGTGTTCCAGTTCGGCATCGCATGGTCGCCACCTGGCCCGGCGGCCGATTGACGCGCGCAGGCAGGAAGCCCGATGACGATACTGATCGGTTGGGCAAACGATCTGGATGCCAGCGCTGTTCTCGCTGTGGATGGAATAGTAGTTGGCGCGGTTGCCGAAGAGCGGTTCACGCGGGAAAAGCAGCAGACTGGGTTCCCGGCCAATGCGATCCAGCATCTCCTGGACTCCGCCGGACTGAAGCTTCGCGATGTCGACGAGTGGGCCTACGGCTGGTTTCGGGGCGACAACGCGAACCAGCTACTTCCCGGCCTATGCGAGCGCGTCGCTCGTCAGGCAGATGACCGTCGAGCCGTTGAAGTGATGCTAACCCGGCTCGATACGGAGCATTCACGTGACGCGGCGATCCGCGATTCCGGGTACGCCGAGGCCGCCGCCTTCGGGGTGCCGGTAGATCGCATCAGAGCATACGAACACCACCCTAGCCACGCGTGGTCTGCGTTCGCCTTCTGTCCCTTCGACGAGGCGCTCGTCGTCACGGCCGACGGTCGCGGAGACAGGAAATCGATCACGCTCAGCCGTGGAGATGCCCGTGGTGTGCATGAGTTCGAGTGGTATTCGAGTATCGACAGCCTGGGACATATATACAGTCAGGTAACTGCGGCTCTCGGTTTCCGAACCAACCGCCACGAAGGCAAGATCATGGGCCTTGCCGCCCACGGTGACCCGAGCGAGTCGATGCCGTTCCTATCCGAACTTGTCGGGTGGTCGAACGATCGGATCCAGGCCAATCCCGGCGAGTGGTTCATTCCGAGCGATTCAGAGATCCCTCCCAAGACGCTCGAGCGCATGCTGACGTTCAAGCGGGAAGACCTGGCGGCCGGCGTCCAAGCCCTTGTCGAAGACCTGCTATGCCGATTGGTTGCCAGCAGGGTCGGAAGGACAGGGCTTCGCCGGATCGCATTGGCAGGCGGAGTGATGGCAAACGTACAGCTGAATCGCCGCATCCGTGAACTCCCAGATGTCGAAGCCATGTTCGTTCAGCCGAATATGGGCGACGGCGGCCTCCCCTTGGGGGCAGTGGCAGCGTCCCACCATCGACGCACTGGCCAGGCGAAGATCCGATGGGACGGGATGGCGCTGGGTCCCGGCCCATGCGGCGAGAGCGTGAGCCGTGAACCATCGGTGCGGTTTGCTTCATCAAAATCAGCCGTGCGGTGGCTGGTTGCTCAGCTGATCGATTTCCAAGTGGTCGGCCTGGTTCGCGGCGCATGTGAATTCGGCCCTCGCGCGCTGTGCCACCGCAGCATTCTGGTCGACGCCTCTCGCTCGACGATAAACAACGACCTGAACCGGCGGCTCCATCGAACGGAGTTCATGCCGTTCGCGCCGGTGATGACCGACCGCGCAGCCAGATTGGCTCTGTCGGGGTGGTCTAGGGACGACCGATGTGCTCCGTTCATGACCACGGCGTACGTAACCCACCCTGATTTTCGTCAAGGGCATCCCGCCGTCATTCACGCTGACGGAAGCGTCCGGCCGCAGGTGATCACGCACGAAGCAGATCCCTTCATGCACGCCGTGTTGGAGGAGTACGAGCGGCAGACGGGCCGCGTGGCTTTGATCAATACCAGCTTCAATCTGCATGAGGAGCCCATTGTGCTCACCATCGACGATGCGCTTCGTGCGCTGGATGCGGGCGCGGTCGATGCCGTATTCGGCGAGGACGCCGCATGGGGCACCGGGGCGGCCTGGTTAGCCGACCGTAACGATGGGCAACTGCCGAAGGAGGCTCGGTGAAGTTAGCGGACGAGGATCTTTACTGCGAAGGCGTCGCTGCCCTTGGTGAGGGCAGCGATAGCCCGAAGGCATGGATGTCTCCGGAGGACGCAGACCTGCTCGAAGCGATCTTCCTGAAGATATGCCTCCGGAACAACCGGCCGGCGAGCTTCTTGGAGTGGGGTAGCGGCCTGAGCACGTTGACATTCACCCGCAGCCTCGCGGAGCGAGGGCATACATTCCGCTGGATAACGGTTGAGCACGACAGGGAGTTCATGACGACCCGTGTTGATCCGTATCTGAGCCTGTGGTCCCAGTACCGGATGCTGCGACGGGACGATGAGCAGCCGCTACCATCCGGAATGGAGCAATTCTGGGGAGTGGCGGCCCTCGTCTACGACGGCGGGAGGCTTACGCCTGCCCTGGCAGGCTGCGAAGACCATCGCCATGCCGACCTCGACTCATATGTAGCGGAGCCCACCCAGCTCGGGGTGGGTTTCGATGCGATTCTGGTCGATGGCCGCAAGCGGAGGAGGTGTCTGTTGGTAGCTCAGACGGCCTTGAACACGGGCGGGATCGTGCTCCTGCACGACGCATTCCGCGAGTACTACCAGTGCGCATGGGATGCCTACCCCGCGTGGCGGCGGATCGGCCATGAGATCTGGATCGGAGCAGCGCAAGGACACGA
>NZ_BAFU01000067.1 GCF_000308495.1 Nocardia brevicatena NBRC 12119
TGAGACCGGGTGTCACCACATCCGGGCGGGTCACGTTGGTCTCCGGATCCGGCGAGGCGGTGGCGGGCACATCGGCGGCCGCGACTTCGGAAATGGTCCGAACATGGCTGAGGATCGAATCC
>NZ_BAFU01000066.1 GCF_000308495.1 Nocardia brevicatena NBRC 12119
CCCCGTCGCAGACGATCGCCGAGGCATCACCGAGCGCCGCCTCGATGATCCGTGCGAGCGTACGCGAGATCCAGTTGTGCCGAGCCCCCGCCGCCACCTCGATCAGCCACCCATCCTCGAGTTCGAACCCCTTGCCGTCTTCCGGCAGGTCGTGCAGATCCAACACCGTGTAGGGGCCGAAGCCGGCATCACGGGTGGCGTGCCACGCTGTCATACTGCCCTCCAATGATCAGGCCTCCCTCTCGGGTGCGGCCCAGGTATTTCGATGGTATCGGAGAGCCCCTACGGAATGTCCGGGTCGACACTCGGTTCGGCGAGCTCAGAGGGCAGCTGCTATACGGTCGCCGATTTCCGTGGTGGACGCCGTGCCGGTGCGGGCGGCCAGATCCGCGGCGACCGCGGAGTGGATGCGCGCGGCGGCTTCGCTGTTGCCGAGGTGATCGAGCAGTAGCGCTACCGAGAGGATGGCGGCGGTGGGGTCGGCCTTGGACTGTCCCGCGATATCGGGGGCGCTGCCGTGGACCGGCTCGAACATGCTCGGGTTGGTACCGGTGGCGTCGATATTGCCGCTCGCGGCCAGGCCGATTCCGCCGCTCACCGCGGCGGCCAGGTCGGTGATGATGTCACCGAACAGGTTGTCGGTGACGATCACGTCGAAACGGCCGGGATCGTTGACCATATGGATGGTCGCGGCGTCGATGTGCTGGTAGGCGACCTGGACCTCGGGGAATTCGACGGCGACCGCGTCCACGGTGCGCTGCCACAGCGAACCGGCGAAGGCGAGCACATTGGTCTTGTGCACCAGGGTGAGGTGCTTGCGCCGGGCCTGCGCCTTGGCGAAGGCGTAGCGCACCACCCGTTCGACACCGAACCGGGTATTGGTGCTGACCTCGGTGGCGACCTCGTGCGGGGTGTCCACCCGGATCGCGCCCCCCGTGCCGGTGTAGGGGCCCTCGGTGCCTTCCCGGACCACCACGAAATCGATGTCCGGGTTGCCCGCGAGCGGGCCGGTGACCCCGTCGAACAGCTTCGACGGGCGCAGGTTCACATGGTGGTCCAGCGCGAAACGGGTGCGCAGCAGCAGTCCGCGTTCGAGTACACCGCTGGGCACCGACGGATCGCCGATGGCGCCGAGCAGGATGGCGTCGTGTTGTTTCAGCTCGGGCAGCACCGACTCCGGCAACACCTCGCCGGTCGCGTGATAGCGCTTGGCGCCCAGGTCGTATTCGGTCTTCTCCACTCCGGGCACGACCGCGTCGAGCACCTCGAGCGCCGCGGCGATGACCTCGGGACCGATCCCGTCACCGGGGATGACAGCCAGCTTCATAAAGACAATGCTCCGTTCGGTTCTACGCGACCGTATACCGGGACGTGCCGGTCGCGAGAGGACGGCACGTCCCGGGTCTCGGGGATCAGAACAGGTCGACCAGGACGACCTTGGTGGCGCCGACCGCTTCGGCGATGGAGGCCTGGACGTCTGCGGAGACCTCGCGGTTCACCCGCAGCACCACGGTGGCGCCTTCCTTGTTCACGTCCTGGGTCAGCTGGGCGGCCAGGATATCGACATCGGCGGCGCCCAGCGCGGTACCGATCTTGCCCAGCGCGCCCGGCCGGTCGGCGTAGTTGAGGATCGCCAGATTGAGGCCCTCGGCGCGCATATCGTAGTTGCGGCCGTTGATGTTGACGATCTTCTCCACCTGCTGCGGTTCGGTGAGGGCACCGGCCACGTTGAGAGTGCGACCGTCGCCGAACACCGCGCGCAGATCGATCAGGCTGCGGTGGCTGGGGCTCTCCGAATGCGTGGTGACCTCGGTGCTGATCCCGCGTTCGGAGGCCAGCGCCGGGGCGTTGACGAAGGTGACCGGCTCTTCGACATGGGCGGAGAAGATTCCGCGCAGCGCCGACAGCTCCAGTATCCCGACCTCGCTCGCCGCCAATTCACCGCGCACCTGGATCTCCACGCTCACCGGCAGCTCGTCGGAGAGCGCGCCCAACAACACACCTTGTTTGCGCACCAGGTCCAGCCAGGGGGCGACCTCGTCGCTCACCGCACCGCCGGCGACGTTCACCGCGCCGGGCACGAACTCTCCGGCCAGGGCCAGCAGCACCGACTTGGCCACATCGGTTCCGGCCCGGTCCTGCGCTTCGGTGGTGGAGGCACCCAGATGCGGGGTCACCACGACCTGCGGCAGCCCGAACAGCGGGCTGTCGGTGCAGGGTTCGGTCTCGTAGACGTCGATTCCCGCGGCGCGCACATGCCCGGACTTGATGGCCTCGGCCAGCGCCTCCTCGTCCACCAGACCGCCGCGGGCGGCGTTGACGATGATGACGCCCGGCCTGGTCTTGGCAATGGCCTCCTTGCCCAGCAGACCCTTGGTCTCCGGGGTCTTCGGCAGGTGGATGGAGATGAGGTCGGCGCGTTCGAGCAGTTCGTCCAGACTCAGCAGTTCGATACCGAGCTGCGCGGCGCGGGCCGGGGAAACGTAGGGGTCGTAAGCGACGACCTTGGTTTCGAAGGCGGCCAGGCGAGCGGCGAACAGCTGACCGATCCGGCCGAGGCCGATCACGCCGACCGTCTTGTCGAAGATCTCCACACCGTTGAACTTGCTGCGCTGCCAGGTTCCCTCGCGCAGGGTGGCGTCGGCGGCCGGGATCTGCCGGGCCGCGGCCAGCAGCAGGGTGACCGCGTGCTCGGCGGCGGTGTGGATATTGGAGGTCGGGGCGTTGACGACCATGACACCGCGTTCGGTGGCGGCGGGAACGTCGACATTGTCCAGGCCGACCCCGGCACGCGCGACGATCTTGAGATTCTTACCCGCTTCCAGCACCTCGGCGTCCACCGTGGTGGCGGATCGGACCAGCAGCGCGTCGGCCTCGGGGACCGCGGCCAGCAGCGCCGGCCGGTCCGGGCCATCCACCCAGCGGACCTCGACGCCGTCACCGAGCGCGTCGACGGTCGACTGGGCGAGCTTGTCGGCGATCAGAACTACAGGACGGCCTGCTTGGCTCACTGTGGGTTACTCCTGGAAGGAAAGGGGATGGTGGTTTACCGCGGCCCAGCTTAGTGGGCCGGCTTAGGCTCCCGATCCCCACCTGGCAGTCGGCCGCCATATGTCGCGGGATGGCGGACACGGGCCTCGGCCGTCCGGGGACACGACGCCGCCCCGGACTCCACGCGGAATCCGGGGCAGTGCATAGAAGAACAGGGGTGTCGCTACCTCAGCGGGCGCCGAACAGAAGCGGCCCGATGCTCTCCAGCAGGACGTTCAGGGTGGCGCTGCCGCTTTCGATGATAATGGGGACCATACGAATTCCTTTCCGTGTTCATTCGACCGTGCCGATCGGTTGTCACACGGAACATCGGCCGCCCGTTCTGCGCGGTTACAAAACCGACAATACAAGTGGCATACAACACAATTATCCCGCGAGCCGCGCGATGAATGCCATAAAAAGTGTCTTCGACCTCGAAGGATGCGATACCACGAAGATGACGGACAGATGTCGACCCCACGTGACAGAGAGCCCGTATCTACTCGAGAAATACCCCCTGAAATGTGGTGCCCATGATTTTCCGGGCTGAACCGGATATGACTGCGGACACAATTTCGCACATCGAATCGCGCGCTGAGAAACGCCGCGTTACCGATTCGTGAAAGCACTGTCCCCGAATACACGACGGGCCCCGCACCTATTCGGTGCGGGGCCCGTCGGTGACATCACTCAGATGGAGCGAACATCCTGAGCCTGCGGACCCTTCTGGCCCTGGCCGATCTCGAACTCCACCCGCTGACCCTCTTCGAGGGTACGGAAACCTGCGCCGGCGACCGCCGAGTAGTGCACGAAGACGTCAGGACCGCCTCCGTCCTGCGCGATGAAGCCGAAGCCCTTCTCGCTGTTGAACCACTTCACACTGCCTTGAGCCATCTTGCTACTTCATACTTCCTGTAGGGAGCCAGGCAAATCACGTCGATGAGCCTGATCTCTCTGTTAACGATGCCACGGCGCGAGAAGTTCCTCCACACGAAATTCGGGTGGATGTGAGGTAGAACGCCCCACGTGGCGTCCGGTTATGGCACCACCCCGAGCCGTCCGTCTCGAGCATCAGGGTTCCCACCTAGTACTCGGGAGCGATTTTCCGTCCGATTCGGCCACATCGGTGCCGGCGGACGCCGCGATGAGCAAAACTGAGATCGCGTCGGCCGGGTGAGCGGCCCCCGCACCGAGTGTTCGCCCGGTGAAGTCGCTTCGACAACCGAGCGGCAAGCCCACAGGGCAACGCTATTTCCTCTCCGGGGCGTCACCACACCCCGGCGGGGCGGCGCATCCGGTGTTCGGGCCGCCCGCACCGATGCGCGACAGGAAGGAATCGAAGTATGTTCTCGACAACCGGATCGACCGCGATACGCCGGACAGCCGCACGTATCGCGGTGATCGCCGCACTCACCGCGATACCGGTGGCGGCGGCGGTACCGGCGATGGCCGAACCGGCATCCCCCGCCCCGACGGTCACCGATATCCACCATCCCCGGCACCACGACCGGGACCGGGACTGGAACCGTGGCCGGGACCGGGACTGGAACCGCGACCGAGACTGGAACCGTGGCCGGGACCGGGACCGGAACCGCGGATGGCACGACAATGATCCGGGCCGGTGGCTGCGACACGTCCTGCCGCATGGCCTGTTCGGCAGCAGCTGACCAACAGATGAAAGGGGCTCGTCCGACCCAGCGGACGAGCCCCTTTTCGTCACGTGCCGAAACGAATGCGGCGCGCGTCTCAGGCGGTTTCGGTGATCGGCCGGTCCACCCAGCTCATCAGCCCGCGCAGCTTGGCGCCGGTGACCTCGATCGGGTGCTCGGCGTTCTGTTTGCGCAGCGACTCGAGCTCCTTGTTTCCGCCCTCGACATTGGCGACCAGCCGCTTGACGAAGGTGCCGTCCTGGATATCGCGCAGGATGTCCTGCATCCGCTTCTTGGTGTCGGCGTCGATGACCCGCGGACCCGACAGATAACCACCGAACTCGGCGGTGTCGGAGACCGAGTAGTTCATGCGGGCGATACCGCCCTCGTACATCAGGTCGACGATCAGCTTCAGTTCGTGCAGCACCTCGAAGTAGGCCATCTCCGGGGCGTACCCCGCCTCGACCATGACCTCGAAACCGGTCTTGACCAGTTCCTCGGTGCCACCGCAGAGCACGGCCTGCTCACCGAACAGATCAGTTTCGGTCTCTTCCTTGAAGGTGGTCTTGATAACACCGGCACGGGCGCCGCCGATGCCCTTCGCGTACGACAGGGCCAGGGCCTGACCCTCGCCCTTCGGATCCTGCGCGATCGCGATCAGTGCCGGCACACCCTTACCGTCGACGAACTGACGGCGCACCAGGTGGCCCGGGCCCTTCGGGGCGACCATACCGACGGTGATGTTCGCCGGCGGCTTGATCAGACCGAAGTGGATGTTCAGCCCGTGACCGAAGAACAGCGCGTCGCCGTCGGCCAGGTTGGGCTCGATGTCGTTGGTGTAGATGGACGCCTGAGCGGTGTCGGGAGCCAGCAGCATGATCACATCGGCCCACTCCGACACCTCGGCGGGCGTACCGACGGTGAGCCCGGCCTCCTCCGCCTTCGGCCGGGACTTGGAGCCCTCGGCCAGGCCGACGCGGACCTCGACACCGGAGTCGCGCAGGCTCAGGGAATGCGCGTGCCCCTGGCTGCCGTAGCCGATCACCGCGACCTTGCGGCCCTGGATGATCGACAGATCGGCGTCGTCGTCGTAGAACATTTCGACTGCCACTATGGTGGTTTCCCTTCTGAAGTGTCGGCACCCGCTCGGGCGGGCACGGAGAAATACGATCTATCGGCTACCGCGATGCGCGGATTCTGCCGGCTAGCGGGTCGCGGTGATCGACTTGGGTCCCCGGCCCACCGCCACCACGCCGGACTGCACGATCTCCCGAATACCGTACGGTTCGAGCATCCGCAGCAGTGCGTCGAGTTTGGACCGGGTCCCGGTCGCCTCGACGGTGAGCGCGTCCGGCGACACGTCGATGACCTTCGCCCGGAAGAGTGTGACGGCCTCGATCACCTGAGTCCGCACACTGGCATCGGCGCGCACCTTCACCAGGATCAGTTCGCGCGCGACCGAGGTCTCCGGGTCCTGCTCGACGATCTTGATGACATTGACCAGCTTGTTCAGCTGTTTGGTGACCTGTTCCAGCGGCAGATCGTCCACGGTGACCACGATGGTCATCCGGGAGATGTCCTTGACCTCGGTCGCGCCGACCGCCAAGGACTCGATATTGAACCCCCGGCGGGAGAACAGGCTCGCCACCCGGGCCAGCACGCCCGGCTTGTCCTCGACGAGAACACTGAGGGTGTGGGTGGTGCTCATGCTGTGTCCTTTCGGCATGACCGATCAGCGCCCTTCGTGGTTACGCACGCTGCCTCCTCCGGGCGCAGACCGATCATGCGGGGTCGTTCCCCTCGTCCGTACGCGCCTGATCCCGCCCGTGGGACATGGCCTCGTGGATGACGGCCGGTTCGGCGGCCTGCTCGTCTTCGTCGAACAGTGGCCGGATACCGCGGGCGGCCATGATTTCGTCATTGCTGGTGCCCGCGGCGACCATCGGCCACACCTGGGCGTCCTTGCCGACGATGAAATCGATCACCACCGGCCGGTCGTTGATGGACTGCGCCTCCCGGATGGCGGGCTCGACATCCTCTTCCCGCTCCACCCGGATACCGTGGCAGCCCAGCGCCTCGGCGAGTTTCACGAAATCGGGGATGCGCAGACCGTGGGTGCCCAGTTCGGTATTGGAGTAGCGCTGGTCGTAGAAGAGCGTCTGCCACTGGCGCACCATGCCCAGGTTGCCGTTGTTGATGATCGCCACCTTGATCGGGACACCCTCCACCGCGCAGGTGGCCAGCTCCTGGTTGGTCATCTGGAAACAGCCGTCACCGTCGACCGCCCACACCTCGCGGTCGGGTCGGCCCATCTTGGCGCCCATGGCGGCCGGCACGGCGTAGCCCATAGTGCCCGCGCCACCGGAGTTGAGCCAGGTGCGCGGGTTCTCGTACTTGATGAACTGGGCCGCCCACATCTGGTGCTGGCCGACACCGGCGCAGTAGATGGCATCGGGTCCGGCCAGCCGGCCGAGGGTTTCGATCACGTACTCGGGCGACAGCGATCCGTCCGCGGGTGGGGTCCAGCCCAGCGGATAGCTGTCGCGGACCCCGTTGAGGTAGGTCCACCAGTCGGCCAGATCCAATTCGATGCCGGCCGGGTCCGAGCGCAGGGTTTCCAGCAGTTCGGCGATGACCTCACGGCAGTCACCCACGATCGGCACATCGGCATGCCGATTCTTACCGATCTCGGCCGGGTCGATATCGGCATGGATCACCTTGGCGTCGGTCGCGAAGGAATCCAGCCGGCCGGTCACCCGGTCGTCGAACCGGGCACCGAGGGTGATCAGCAGATCCGACCGCTGCAGCGCCGCCACCGCCGCGACCGTGCCGTGCATACCGGGCATACCCAGGTTGAGCTCGTGGCTGTCGGGGAACGCGCCGCGCGCCATCAGGGTGGTGACCACCGGAATTCCGGTGAGTTCGGCCAGCTGCCGCAGCTGTTCCGACGCCTCGGCCTTGATAACGCCGCCGCCGACATAGAGCACGGGAGCCTTGGCCTGCGCGATCAGCCGCGCCGCCTCGCGCACCTGCTTACCGTGCGGTTTGGTGACCGGACGGTAACCGGGCAGCCGCATCTCCGGCGGCCAACTGAAGGTGGTCTGCTGCTGCAACACATCCTTGGGGATATCGACCAGCACCACACCCGGGCGACCGGTGGCGGCCAGATGGAATGCCTCGGCGATGATGCGCGGGATATCGGCGCCGTCGGTGATCAGGAAGTTGTGTTTGGTGATCGGCATGGTGATGCCGGAGATATCGGCTTCCTGGAAGGCGTCGGTGCCGATCAGCGGGCGGCCGACCTGGCCGGTGATGGCCACCATGGGAACGGAGTCCATCTGGGCGTCGGCGATCGGGGTCACCAGATTGGTGGCGCCGGGCCCGGAGGTCGCCATACACACTCCCACCTTGCCGGTGGCCTGGGCGTATCCGGTGGCGGCATGGCCCGCGCCCTGTTCGTGGCGCACCAGCACGTGACGCACCTTGGTGGAGTCGAACAGCGGATCGTAGACGGGCAGGATCGCACCGCCCGGAATACCGAATACGGTGTCGACGCCGAGTTCCTCGAGCGACCGGACCACCGACTGCGCGCCGGTGACCCGCTCGGGCGGGACCTGGCGGCGGGTGGCCGCGTTCGTCGGAACACCGGCGGGGGCCGGCTGGTTCGAAGGCGCGGGCCTACGGGCCGAGGAAGGCCCTGGCCGAGTTGTTGGTGCGCTCACCGTCTTGGTTCCTTACTGCTTGTCGTTTCGACCCCGGTTGCCCGGCCGGTGGCCCGGTCTCCCGGTATGTCCGCCACCGATCCCGGACCGCGGTCGTGGTCCGGACACGTCATCTCGGCACATCACGTCGCCCGACATATCTCGTCTCGACTCATCTTCGTCGTACCGATGTCCCTGGTCCGACACCTCAGGCTCCCGACACAAAAAAGCCCTCGACAGCCAGAGGCTGTTCGAGGGTGGCGCGTCGCAACGCGAGCTGACGTATTCGACTCAGGTAGTCGGGCTCAACGCTGGACGCGCCGACCGATTACGAGCAACTCGTTTCGCTTCACGCGCACGACGGTATGTGTGCGCGTGGTGCGGAGTCAAACAGCTGAGCGCCACGTTCCCATTATGTGGGACGACGGCGGTGCTCGGGTCCATCCACCATGATGCGAGGATGGTGGGGTGTCATCACCGCATCAGTCCGTGCCACCTCCTGAATCGTCCCATATCCCCACAGCCGGGACCGATACGGGTAGCACATCCGTCCGGCCTGGTGTGACACGGGTCATTCGGGTGCCGCGCCTGGCCTTTCTCGGCGTGTTCATGCTGCTGCTGTGCGTGTTCTTCCCGATCGTGGGCTGGCCCGCCGGACTGTGGTGGCTGCTGCTGCTCCCGATCGTCGTCTCGGTCTGGCTGCTGCGCACCCGGACGACCGTCACCCCTGAAGGGCTGCGCCTGCGGACGATGTTCGGCTCCCGGTTCGTCGAATGGGAGCGGATCCGCGGCCTGCGTATCCCCAAGCGCGGCTTCGTCCGCGCCCACCTGGACGACGACACCGAGGCGAAACTACCCGCGGTGAGCTACGACCGCCTCCGCGACCTGGCGACCGCCTCCGGCGGCCGCATACCCGACCCCTTCGCCCCACCCCCGGCCTCCGAGACGAGCGATGGCACCGCTCCCGACACCAATGCCTCGGAAACCCCGGAAACCCGAACCGGGTCCCCCGACAACGGCGACGGCCTTCCCTCGGACGACGACACCGGTACCACGCCGCCCTCCTCACCGGAGTAGCGTGGAGCGGTCATGAACTGAATATCCCGGGCCCATAACCCTCCAGTCCCGTATCCTTCGGAGTTCGCGGCCCACCTCGGATCCGGACCGACCGGAGCGATTTCGCGACAACGGAATCACGGAGGAAAAGGCCCGAGCCCCAAGGGACCGCGAACACGCGCCGCCGGAAAAGGCAGCGCAATCGAGACAGCCCACCCCGGGTCTGGACCACCGGAGCGATTTCACACAGCAGAATCGCACGGGGAGCAAGCCCCGAGGCACCACAGCCGCGAACAACACCGCCAACAACGGAGCACCCCTGGTTCGCGGCCCGCCCCGGGTCTGGACCGACCGGAGCGATTTCGCGACAACGGAATCGCGGAGGGAGGGAAGACCTGGGGTAACAGGGCCGCGAACAGCGCCGCCGGAGGCGGCGCGATTAGACACAGGACCAGCATGCCACCGCTTCGTTCACGCACCACCACCATCGGCCGCAATGCCGCGGGCGCCCGCGCCCTGTGGCGGGCGACCGGCATGACCGATACCGATTTCGGCAAGCCGATCGTCGCGATCGCAAACTCCTACACCCAGTTCGTCCCGGGACATGTGCATCTGAAGAACCTCGGCGAGATCGTGGCCGAGTCGGTGCGCGCCGCGGACGGGGTACCGCGCGAATTCCACACCATCGCCGTCGACGACGGTATCGCCATGGGCCACGGCGGCATGCTCTATTCGCTGCCCAGCCGGGAGATCATCGCCGATTCGGTGGAGTACATGGTGAACGCGCACACCGCCGACGCGCTGGTGTGCATCTCCAACTGTGACAAGATCACCCCGGGCATGCTCAATGCCGCCATGCGGCTCAACATTCCCACGGTGTTCGTCTCCGGCGGACCGATGGAGGCCGGTAAGGCCGTGGTTGTCGGCGGCGTGGCGCAGGCCCCCACCGATCTCATCACCGCGATCGCGGCCAGTGCCAACAGCAGTGTGACCGAGGAAGGGCTGACCGAGGTCGAGCGCAGCGCCTGCCCCACCTGCGGATCCTGTTCCGGGATGTTCACCGCGAATTCGATGAACTGCCTCACCGAGGCGCTCGGACTCGCGCTGCCGGGCAACGGTTCCACCCTGGCCACCCATGCCGCGCGGCGCGCCCTGTTCGAGCGGGCGGGCACAATCGTCGTCGAGATCGCCAATCGCTGGTACCGCGACGACGACGATTCGATATTGCCGCGCAATGTCGCCGATGCCAAGGCATTTCGCAACGCGATGGCCCTGGACGTGGCGATGGGCGGTTCCACCAATACGGTGCTGCACATCCTGGCCGCCGCGCGGGAGGGTGAGATCGACTTCGATCTGCGGACCATCGAGGAGACCAGCCGCCGAGTGCCCACCCTGTCGAAGGTCGCGCCCAACTCCGACTACCACATGGAGGATGTGCACCGGGCCGGCGGTATCCCTGCCATCCTGGGCGAGCTACGCCGGGCCGGACTGTTGGAAACCGATGTGACCACGGTGCACACGCCGACCCTGGACGAGTGGCTCGACACCTGGGACATCCGTTCCGGCAAGGCTTCCGAGGAGGCCGTCGAACTGTTCCACGCCGCCCCCGGCGGGGTGCGCACCACCGAACCGTTCTCCACCGAGAATCGCTGGTCGTCGTTGGACACCGATGCGGCGAACGGCTGTATCCGCGATATCGAGCACGCCTACACCGCCGAGGGCGGCCTGGTGGTGCTGCGCGGCAACCTCGCCCCGGACGGCGCGGTGCTCAAAACTGCCGGAATCGACGAGGAGCTGTTCACCTTCCAAGGTCCAGCGGTGGTCGTGGAATCCCAGGAAGAAGCCGTGTCGGTGATCCTGGAGAAGAAGATCCAACCCGGCGATGTGATCGTGGTCCGCTACGAGGGGCCGGCGGGCGGGCCGGGTATGCAGGAGATGCTGCACCCCACCGCGTTCCTCAAAGGGTCGGGCCTGGGCAAGAAGTGCGCGCTGATCACCGACGGCCGATTCTCCGGCGGCACATCCGGGTTGTCCATCGGCCACATCTCCCCCGAAGCCGCCGGCGGCGGGGCGATCGGCCTGGTGGAAAACGGCGACCCGATCCGCATCGATGTCGCCTCCCGCACCCTGGAGCTGCTGGTGGACGACACCGTCCTGGCCGAACGCCGGGCCAAGATGGAGGCACGCGAACGGCCGTGGCAGCCGCTGCACCGGGAACGTCCGGTCACCACCGCACTGCGCGCCTATGCCGCGATGGCGACTTCCGCCGACAAGGGCGCCGTCCGCCGCATCCCCTGACGCCGCGCCGCACGGGCCGGCCGGCCGACGAGCATTGTCCCCGGCCGGCCCGTGCGTAGGCTTCCGGTCATGAGCGAGCACGATACCCGAACCGTCGTCACCGAGTTCCTGCGCCGCGTCGCCGCGGGCGATCCGGATACCATTGCCGGCCTGTTCTCGGAAACCGTCGACTGGCAGGTCAACTGGCCGGAGGGAGAACACCCCGCGACGCCGTGGATTCGTCCGCGATCGACCCGCGCCGACGTGGCCGACCATTTCCGCGCCCTCTCCGAAGCACACGCTCCCACCGCACCGAGCGCCGACACCGCACCGCCGACCGTCCTGGTCGACGGTGACAACGCCGTGGTACTGACCGAGATCCGACAGACGGCCGCGCCCACCGGTCGGTCCTATACCGCCGGATGCGCGCTGCGTTTCACCGTGCGGGACGGCACCATCACCCGTTACCACGTCTACGAGGACAGTCTCTCGGTCGCGCGGGCGTTCGCCTGAGCAGGTCACGCCACCGACTCGGTCGCGTGCTCAGTCGAACGGGCCGATACCGACGAACGGGTTTCCGCCGTGCAGATACCACCAGGTGCCCACGGCGGCGGCGATCGCCAGCACCAGCACCACGAATGAACCGCCGCCAGGACGGGTGGCCCAGCCCCGACCACGGTCGAACGACCAGCGACCGGGGCCGGTGAGTATGACGATCGCCGCGATTCCCGCCAGGACGGACTCGTATTCGACCGCGCCGGGCCCCGCCTTGTATTGGAAACCGGGGTGCATCCCCTGTTTCCAGGCCCAGGCGTCGAGCATCACCGCCAGCACCGCACCGGCGGCCAAGGGGGTGGCCAACCCCAGGACGAGCAGCACGCCGCCACCGACCTCACCCGCGGTGAGCAGCGCGGCGGCCAGCGAGGGCTGATGCCACCCGCCCTGCTCCATCATGTCCCGGGTGCCGTCCAGGCCGGGCCCGTGGAACCAGCCCGTCAGTTTCTGCAGCCCGTGATAGAGGAAGGTGGCGCCGAGGAGCAACCGCAGCAGGAATAGGCCGAAATCGAGGGTGCCGCGGCGGTAGTCGCCGTTATGGCGCAACCGGGCGGTACCGTTCGGCGGGTTCGACGCGGGCGGGATACTGGCGTAGGAATAGGTGTTGTTCCCGCCCCGGGGCAATCCCACGGTGGGTTCGTCCGGTCCCTGAGGGCCGGGGCCAGGGGGGACGGCCGCCCGCACGGTGGGATCCTCGACCTCGGGGTCGAGGCCGAGTTCCTCCTCGGTGCGCGGTAGCGGTTTGCCTCCCGGACCGACCGGGGTGAACTGCCCGGTCGGCAGGTCATAGGGACTGCCCACATCCCCTCCGTTGGTGGATACCGCGCCCCGCGTCCCACCGGCCCCGTTACCACCTCCGGACGCCGGTTTCCCCATGGTCGGCGACGACTCGGACGCGGCCCCGTCTCTCGGCTTGGCACTCACGCATCCAGCGTAGGCCGCCGGCGCGGCGCACACCCTCACTGCGACTGGCGTGTCCGAGCCACCACCGAGAGGCGCGGCGACAGCGGTGTCCGTTACGTTGGGAGGTATGAAGGCGGTTGGCGCGCGACATGTGATGGTGGGAGTGCTGTTCGGCGCACTTGCCCTGGGCGGATGCGCTCGATTCGACGATTCTGCGTCCAGCCCGTTCACCCCGGAACCCACGCTGCACGGCGCGAACATCGATCCGAAGAAACCGGATCGGGCACCCACCTCCACCACCCGGCCCAGCGGTCCGTGTATGGACCCCGACCCGGCGGTGGTGGCAACCTGTCTGGACACCACCGGCGGGCTGATCTCCCTCGGCGGCACCGCACTGGTGGCCGAACGGCGCACCGGCCGTATCCTGCAGGTGGCCCCGCAACAGCCGCCGGTGGAGATCGCCCGCGTGGATGTGGACCCCGCGGGCGACGGCGGGCTCAGTGATATCGCGCTGTCCCCGACCTACGGCGAGGACGGGCTGATCTACGCCTATATCACCACCGGCAGCGACAACCGGGTGGTACGCCTCGCCCCCGGCGGCCCGCCGAAGCCGATCCTGACCGGAATCCCCAAGGGCGCTACCGGTAACCGCGGCGCCCTCGACTGGCGCGACCCCGACCAACTGCTGGTGCTCACGGGCGATACGGGCAACCCGGGCGCCGCCGCCGACCGCGGCTCACTGGCAGGCAAACTACTGCGCCTGAACTCTCCGGCACCGGGCAACGCCACCCCGGAAATCGCGGCCACCGGGATCGGCAGCGCCGGTGATATCTGCCTGGGCGGCGACCAGGTCTGGATCACCGACCGCGCCCCGGGCGTGGACCGACTGCAACGCCTCGGCCCTGACGGGCAGGTCGCCACCGCGTGGACCTGGCCGGACCGCCCCGGTGTCGCCGGATGCGCGGTAACCGCGGACGGTGTCGCGGTCGCCCTCACCGAGGCGAAGGCCATCGCCATGGCCACCGCCGACCCCACCACCCACGCGGTGACCGCCGAACCCACGCTGGTGGCGCAGAACAAATACGGTCGCCTACTCGGCGCGGCGCCGGGCGGCGACGGCAGCATCTGGGTCGGCACGGTGAACAAATCCGAGGGTGGACAGCCTGGCCCGTTCGACGACCGCGTGGTACGCATCCCGCCGCCCTCCGCCGGTGGTGGCGGACCGGACTGAGTCTTTGGCCGCGCCTTCGGCGCGGCGTGTTCGCGGCCTTCAGGTCTCGTGTTTCGGCGCCCGAGACTCGCGCCTTCGGCGCATGCGCTTCGGGCGCCGAAACGCGAGACGGCCGCGAACGGGGCCGCGACGGCGCGGCTCCCGAGGGGTTGCGTTGGGGGCGGAGCTTACGGCGGAGTGCTGCTTACAGCGGAGTGCCGGTCGGCAGGTATGGGTCGGGCTGCGGTGTGCACGAGGATCGACGGCGCGGCGTAACCCTGCTTCGGCGGGCCGAGGGGCGTGTGCGTTTTGGGTGGGATTACGCCGCTATACCGGATCGGTGACAGGGTTGGTCCCGTTGTCGTACCTCGCCGGGCGGTAGGGCGGGGCGTTCAGGAGCAGGCGGCGAGGACCAGTTCACGGACACGGGCGGCGTCGGCCTGGCCGCGGGTGGCCTTCATGACATCGCCGACGATCTTGCCGGCGGCCTGTACCTTGCCCCCGCGGATCTTGTCCGCGATATCGGGGTTGGCGGCCAGCGCCTTCTCGACCTCGGCCTGCAGGGCACTCTCGTCGGTGACCATGCCCAGACCCTTGGTCTCCACGATCCGCGCCGGATCGCCTTCACCGGCCAGCACCATGTCGACGACCTGCTTGGCGACCTTGTTGTTCACGGTCTTGGCCTCCACCAACCCGATCACCTCCGCCACCTGGGCCGGGGTGATGGGCAGGTCGGCCAGTTCGACACCGCGTTCGTTGGCCTTCTCGGCGAGATAGGCGACCCACCAGGAGCGGGCCTGGGTAGCGGGAGCGCCGGCGTCCACGGTGGCGATGATGAGGTCCAACGCGCCGGCGTTCACCAGATCGCGCATCACCTCGTCGGAGATACCCCATTCGGACTGGATGCGGGCCCGGCGCAGCCACGGGTACTCCGGAATGGTGCCGCGCAGGCCCTCCACCCATTCGGCGGCGGGCGCGACGGGCTCGAGATCGGGTTCGGGGAAGTACCGGTAGTCCTCGGCGGTTTCCTTGCGCCGGCCCGGTGAGGTGGAGCCGTCGGTCTCGTGGAAATGCCTGGTCTCCTGGACGACGGTGCCGCCCGAGGCGAGAACGACCGCCTGCCGGCGCATTTCGAACCGGACGGCGACCTCCACGCTCTTGAGCGAGTTGACGTTCTTGGTTTCGGTGCGGGTGCCGAATTCGGTCGCCCCGACCGGCATGAGCGAGACATTCGCGTCACAGCGCAGCGAACCGTGCTCCATCCGGACATCGGAGACGTTCAGCGCCTTCAGCAGATCGCGCAACGCGGTGACATAGGCCCGCGCCACCTCCGGCGCCCGCTCCCCCGCACCGGTGATCGGCTTGGTGACGATCTCGATCAGCGGCACACCGGCCCGGTTGTAGTCCAGCAGTGAATGGCTGGCGCCGTGGATCCGCCCGGTGGCGCCGCCGATATGCACCGACTTACCGGTGTCCTCTTCCATATGAGCGCGTTCGATCTCGACCCGGAAGACGCTGCCGTCGTCGAGCGGGACATCGAGATGGCCGTCGGTGGCAATGGGTTCGTCGTACTGGCTGATCTGGTAGTTCTTCGGCTGGTCCGGGTAGAAGTAGTTCTTGCGCGCGAACCGGCCCCACGGCGTGATGGAACAGTTGAGCGCCAGGCCGATCCGTACCGCGGCCTCGACCGCCTTCCGGTTCACCACCGGCAGCGAACCGGGCAGGCCGAGGCACACCGGGCAGACCTGCGTATTCGGCTCCGCGCCGAACGTGGTCGGGCAGCCGCAGAACATCTTGGTCTCGGTGGACAGCTCGACGTGGACCTCCATGCCCAGAACCGGTTCGTACCGGGTCACGACATCGGCGTAATCCATCAGTTCGACGGTTGGTGCGCTCATGGTCAACAGTCTATGGCGTGCCACCGCGCCCCGGGCCGCTGGTGCGCTCACCGGAGACCGGGGCCGCCGCGCGACCCGCGCCGACGGTCACTTCCGCGAGAAACGCTGTTTCAGCCAGTCGGTAACGGCGCCGAGTATCACCGGGTCGATGGTCGTCTCGATCGTGGCGTATTCGTCGACCAAACCGGTCCCGGCCGGCTGCATCAGGTGATTGAGCCCCTTGAAGGTACGGACGGTGGCGTCGGGATTGTCGGCCAGCAGCTGCCGCATCACCGGCTCGTTCTGCGCCGCGGAGACCTGCAGATCCTTGGAACCGAAGAACGCCAGCACCGGCATCCGCAGCGCGGACAGCGCCGGGGCCGGATCGTAGCCCACCATGGCCGCCGTATAGGGGGTGGCGATGGATTCGAGCTGGTCGGCCGGAACGCGTTTCTCCTCCGGCTGGGATTCGTTGTGCGTTCGGATGATGTGTCGGGCCCGTTCCAGGTCTCCGGTGCGCAGCGCCCCGACGAGCTCGGTGATATAGGCCAGGTGGGCGTCCGTCTCCTCCGGTGACGCGCCCGCAGCGCGCAGTATCTCCCGGTTCTGCTTCAACAGGATATCCGCGCCCGATACGGCCGGACCGGCCATGGAGATCACGAAGGCCACACCGCTGTCCGGTCGCGCCGCGACCAGCGGTGCGAGATAGCCGCCCTCGCTGTGGCCCAGCAACCCGACCCGGGTCGGATCGATCTCGGGGCGCCCACGCAGGAAATCGAGCCCGGCCCGGATATCGGTCGTCAAATCGTCATAGCCGGCTTCCTGCAGCACCCCGCCGGTGCCACCGACACCGCGGTCGTCGACGCGCAGGACCGCGTATCCGACGCGGGTGAGAACATCCGACAACACCAGGAACGGCTTGTGCCCCATGAGTTCTTCGTTGCGGTCCTGCGGTCCGCTGCCGGTGATCAGCAGGACCGCGGGAAACGGGCCCTGGCCCTCGGGGCGGGTGAGCGTGCCCGCGACGGTGATATCACCGCTTCGATACGTGACGTCCTCGGACACGTACGGCAGCGGCGGTTTCGGCTCCTGCGGCCGCTCCCGCCCGCGCACCGCACCGCGCTCCATGGCCAACGTGAACGTCCGGCCGGACTGGGTGAAATCGCCGGTGATGCGACCGGTTCCGGTATCGAGGCGACCATGGAAGGCGGCATCGCCCGGAACGTTGGGGACGGAGAATTCCACCCGTCCCGGCTCCGTGACGACCTTGTCGAGACTCGCCCCCACGATGCCCTGGGCCGGAATATCGATGGTGGCGCTGTCGGGTCCGGTGAAGTTCACCCCGACCGCCAACGGCTGCGCGGGAAGCTCGATCGTCCCGTGCCATTCTCCACGCACCGTGCCACCGCTGCCGGGCTCCGTAAGGGAACAGCCGGTGAGCAGCGCAACGACCATGGACAAGACCAGCAGGACCATCCGACCGGTGCGCATGCGCCCCACTGTACCGACGAGCCCGCCGTACCGGGGCGAATCCACCGGCCCGGACCGGTCGGGCGGGGCCGGTATCCACCCGTCCGGCCGATGGCGGTCCGTCCGCTGTCAGCCGAAGAAGGCCTGCGCTTCCTGGTACCGCTCGGCCGGCACCCGTTTGAGCTGCTCGGTGGCCTCGGACAATGGCACCAGGCCGATCTCGGTTCCGCGCAGTGCGACCATCTGGCCGAAATGACCCGCGTGTACCGCCTCGGCCGCGTGCAGGCCGAAGCGGGTGGCCAGGACCCGGTCGTAGGGGGTGGGGCTGCCGCCGCGCTGGACGTGGCCGAGGACGGTGGTGCGCACCTCCTTGCCGATCCGACGTTCGATCTCGGGGCCCAACTGTTGGGCGACGCCGGTGAAGCGTTCGTGCCCGAATTCGTCGATACCGCCCTCTCGGAGGGTGAACCCGGTGTCCGGCGCGGGATGCGAACCCTCGGCCACCACGCAGATGAAATGTTTGTCACCGCGCTGGAAGCGGCGCTTGATCATGGCGCACACCTCCCGCACATCGAACGGTTCCTCGGGGACCAGGGTCAGATGGGCGCCGGCGGCCATTCCGGAGTTGATCGCGATCCAGCCCGCGTGCCGGCCCATGACCTCGACCAGCATGACCCGCTGATGCGACTCCGCGGTGGTGTGCAGCCGGTCGATGGCCTCGGTGGCGATGGACAACGCGGTGTCGTGGCCGAACGTGACGTCGGTGCAATCGATATCGTTATCGATCGTCTTGGGCACGCCGACCACCGGAACACCCTCTTCGGACAGCCAACTGGCGGCGGTGAGCGTGCCTTCCCCGCCGATCGGGATCAAGGCCTCGATACCGTTGTCGTCCAGGGTCTGCCGGATGCGGCCGAGTCCCTGGCGCAGTACGTCCGGATTGGTGCGTGCGGTGCCCAGGATGGTGCCGCCCTTGGCGAGCAGTCGGTCGGTACGGTCGTCGTTGAAAATCTTGATCTTGCGGTCTTCCAGCAGGCCCCGCCAGCCGTCCTC
The DNA here is from genome assembly GCF_000308495.1 of Nocardia brevicatena NBRC 12119. Taxonomy (GTDB): domain Bacteria; phylum Actinomycetota; class Actinomycetes; order Mycobacteriales; family Mycobacteriaceae; genus Nocardia; species Nocardia brevicatena. The sequence goes on from NZ_BAFU01000066.1 coordinate 18,782, forward strand.
GAATCCGACGATCGCATCGCCGTACCGACCGTTCGCGGTGCGGACGATAGCGCGGATAACAGCGTTCAGCCCCGGGCAGTCCCCGCCTCCGGTCAAGACTCCGATGCGCATGGCGCTATCTTGCCCGGTTTACGCCGGCGTCGATCCCCCGCCCCCATGACGATCGGGTTACACCGGCCCGGACCACCTCGCCAAGGGTGTCAGGACGTGCACACCCCGCCGGTGAACTCGCCGAGATGTTCCGATAGCAGGTCGGCAATCTTGTTCAGCATGCCTATCCCGTCGGAGTAGGTGCCGGAATCGGGTTGTGCCGCAACGGCGATCGCGATCTTGCCGCCGCCGGTGGGCACCAGCCCGAACTGTCGGACCAGATAGCCGCCGGAGGTGTCGGGCCCCCAACCGCCCTTGTACTCCGCCTTGTCGAACTCCGCTCCCAGACCCCACTGCTGGTTCGTGCCGATCTCGTCCATCAGGTCGACCACCGCCGCGGAATCGGATAGACACGGCAAGCGGGAAGCGAAAGTCACCTGGTCGGCCAGCGCCCATTCGGCCTGGCCGAAGGCCGAGTAGTCGGCGCGGACGCGTTTGGCCGGCACCGTGGTCACGGTATCCCCGGCCTCCCGCAGTACACCCTGCACCGCGGCGGCGGCCTGCTGGGGAGTGCCCAGCGAGTCCCACAGCGCATCGGCAGCGAAGTTGTCGGAGGCGGTGATGGTCGCCGAGACGGAGTAGTCGAGCCCGTCCGGATCCTTGCGGACGGCCGCGATCGCCAGCGGCACCTTCATGGTCGACCAGGCCGGACCGGTGGTCCAATTGCCGAATACCACCGGCCGGTCACCGCCGACCGGCATGATCGCCAGACCGATCCGCCCCGCCTGCTCGGCCTGGAGTTCGGTGAATCCGGCGGCCAGTGTGCCCGGCACGGTGACCGACATCGCCTCGCCGCTGTCGGCGTAGGTCATGAGCGAGCGGGGCGTTTCCGTGGCGAGAGGGGCGGGTTCGGCGGCGCAGCCGGCGAGCGCGGTGAGACCCGTACAGGCGAACGCCACGATCAACCGCCGAGCCAAGGGTACGTACCGGGTTTTCTGGGTATACACATCTCGGCGCATCGTGGTACGGACTCTCACTATCCCGATATCGGCAGTACGGTCGAAAAACCGTACTCCATCCCGGCGCTGTTCGCGCCTTTACGAGCTCGGCCGGTTGTGAAGCACCGGTGTGCGGCGACCCCGGGCTCAGTAGACGTAGACCACCGCGTTCTCACCGCCGCTGCAGGTGACCAGTCCCTTCTCCGCGGTGCAGGTCATGGCGTAGCTCCGGCCGGTCACGGGACTGACGGCCTCCACGACGACCGGTGTCCCGTCCGTGGCGGTGGCGTCGGCGTTCTCCAGATACGCCTTGCGGACCTCTTCGGCGAAACCGCAGCTGGTGACCGAGGTGCCGGTCGCCGACCTGCCGAACTTCCCGGTGCCGGCCTGTGCCTGCGGGCAGGGTCGCGCATCCACGGGCAGAGTGGCCGGGGCCGCGGTGGTGGAGGTGGCCAGGGTCGTGGACCGCGGGACTGTGGTCGCCCGGGGCACCGTCGACGTTACGACGGGCGCCGCGGAACGGGTGACGGCGCCGACCGGTGGGGCGGCGGATTCGTCGGACCCGAACAGCCGGGACCCGAGCACCGCCGCGATCGCGACCACCGCGACCACCATGATCCCGACCAGGATGGGTACGGCGACACCATGGTCCGGCCGCGACTCGGTGCGCTCGGACCGAACGCGCCGACCGCGAACGGAAGACTTCGAGCGAGCGGGGGAATCGTCGACCTCCGAGGTATAGGGGTCGTGAGCGCCACCTGTGGCACCGTATTCGGCCGGCTCCTCGGGATACGGCGAGTACCCGCCGGCATGGTCGCTGTCGCCGAGGTATTCGTCGGGTTCGGGTCGCGGACCGGCCGGCGGACCGAGGGGCTGTTCCGAAGCCGGCGTATCGAGCGAGGGGAACCCCGACATTCCATGGCCGTCGGCGGGCCACTCCGGCGGATACGGGGATTGCCGATCCGGTACGGCAGGAGCTCGGAAACCCCCGGTCGGCGGACCGGACGGGTAACCGGTGTCGTGGACGCGGGTCATATCGTCGAGCGGATACGGCCCGGTCGGCGTGGCACTGCCGGGGACGGCGGCCGGGTGCACCTGCTCGCCCCGGTACAAATGGGCGTCCGGGAACGGACGCACGGACCCGGCCGACGTGTGGGGGTCCGGTTCGGCGGGCGGCAGCGGGACGAGTTGGGTGTCGGAGGGCCGGACCTCGGTGGGGTCACTCGGGATGATGGCGGGCAGGACCCGTTCCCCGGTCGATTCCGGCGATCCGTCCCCGGCGCCGCGGTCCGGCATCTTGATCACCAGCGTGGGGAAACCGCCCGTCGTGGGCGCGCTCGGGGTGCCGGCCGGACGGGCGGGCGGGACCCCCGGCCGACCGACCGCTGTCCGCGGCCCGACCAGCGCGGCACGTGCGGCGCGGGCCAGTGCACCGGCCGTCGCGTACCGATCCTCCGGGTTCTTGGCCATGCCTTTGGCGATCACCTCGTCGAGCGTGACCGGTATCCCGGTGCGCTGGGCGCTCGGCCGCGGTGGCGGTTGGGACAGGTGGGCGCGGATGAGCACGCTGGTGCCGGTGGCGGGAAACGGCGGCGCGCCGGTGAGACATTCGTGCAGGACACAGGTCAGCGAGTAGATGTCGGCCCGGGCGGTGACCGGTCCGGTATCGAAACACTCGGGCGCCATATAGGTGTAGGGGGCGGGGGTGATACCCACCTGGGTGACGGCGCTGTCGCTCGCGGCGTGGGCGATGCCGAAATCGGTGAGATACGCGAAATCGACGTCGGTGACGAGGATATCGGCGGGTTCGACGTCGCGGTGCACGAGTCCGACGGCGTGCGCGGCGTCCAGCGCGGCCGCGACCTGTTCGATGATGCCGACGGCGCGGGCCGGGGACAGCGCGCCCCGCTCGTGCAGCAGCGTGCGCAGGTCGAAACCTCGTACCAGGCGCGTATCGAGGAAGAGCCGCCCGTGGATCACACCCCAGTCGTGGACGGGGACGATATGTGGTTCGGTCAGCCGGGCCACCAGCTGCGATTCCCGCCGGAACCGCGTCCGGTATTCCGGGTCTCGCGCGAGCTCGTCGGCCAGCAGTTTGAGCGCGACCACCCGGTCCTTGTCCGTGTCGTACGCCTCGTAGACCTCCCCCATCCCCCCTCTGCCCAGCAGTGACCGCAACTCGTACGGCCCGAACCGGCCTCCGATATCGGCCCCAGGCGTTTGCACCCGACCTCCTCCGCATTCCGGGCAGACGGCGTCCGACCGTGTTGCCCGTCAGACAGGAGATTGTCCGGGGGAGACCACCCCATGGTCAAACGCGAAGACGATGGCCGCCGCGCGGTCGCGCAGACCCAGTTTGCCGAAGATATGCCCGATATGACTTTTCACGGTGACTTCGGAGATTCCGAGAGCGTGGGCGATCTCACTGTTGGCGTGGCCGCGGCCGATCAGTTCGAGCACCTCGAGTTCGCGGGCGGTCAGGTCCGCGAGCCCGGTGCCGACCGCCACCGAGGCGGGCCGCGTGGTGCGATAGGTGGCCAGAACCCGGCCGGTGACCGCCGGGTCGAGCCACGCGCCGCCGGCGGCCACGGTGCGCACCGCCCGGATGAGATCCTCGGCCGGTGAGTCCTTGAGGATGAAACCCGCGGCGCCCGCGCGCAGCGCACCGGACAGCAGCTGATCGTCGTCGAAGGTGGTGAGCACCAGCACGGGCGGATGATCGGCGCGGGCCCGCAGCGTCCGGGTGGCCTCGATCCCGCCGACACGTTTCATCCGCAGATCCATCAGCACCACATCAGGGGTGTTCGCCGCGACCGCCGCCAACACCTCGTCACCATCGGCGCATTCGCCGATCCGGAAACCGTCCCGGCGGCGCAGGATCCGCCGCAGGCCGCCGCGCACCAGCTCCTGGTCGTCGACGACCAGGACGTCGAGCAGATCGTCGGGGGTGTCGGTGGTCGCCCTGGTCATCGCCGCTCCTGCCGGGCCGTGTCGACGGTGTCGGAGTAGACGGTATCGGGGTCGACGGTGGCCGGACCGGTGTGCTCCGAGTCGGACGTCCGGCTCGACCACGGGCACCGCGATCGGCCGCCCTGCCCCGACGCCATGGCCGGGGTGAGGGGAAACTTCGCGTGCACCGTCCATCCTCTGTTGTCCGGCCCGGCCCGCAGTCGCCCGCCGAGCAGTTCGGTGCGCTGCCGCATCCCGGCGATACCCATACCGCTGCCCCCGCCGGTCCCCGCGGGCAGACCACCGGGCACCGTATTGTGCACCCGCACCGATACCGATTCGGCGCCGACGGCCAACCGGAAATCGACCTCCGCGCCGGGCGCGTGCTTGGCGATATTGGCCAGTGATTCCTGGCCGATGCGGTACAGCGCCAGACCGAGGGCCGCCGATACCGCCCCCAGGTCGCCGGTGAGCCGGCGACGCACGGTGAGCCCCGCGTGGACGAAGTCGTCGATCAGCGCACCGATATCCCCGGCACCGGGTTCGGCGCCGCGAACGGACGGCCGGGTGTCGAGCAGCCCGACGGTGCGCCGGATATCGGCCATGGCCTGTCGCCCGAGCCGTTCGGCGTCGGTGAGCGCGTCCACCGCCTCGTCCACATCGCGGTCGGTGGCCAGCGCGTGTCGGGCGGCGGTGAGATGCAGCAGGGTGATGCTCAGCGAATGCGCGATGACATCGTGTACCTCGCGGGCGATACGGCCGCGTTCCTCCACGGCGGCCCGGGCGGCCCGGGCACCCTGATACTCGCGTTCCTGGTAGAGGAACCGCCGTTGATTCTGCAGCATGACACCGACCAGCCAGCCCAGCAGGATCCCCATCGCGTACATCGGGACCCCGGTGCGCAACCGGGTGTCATCCCACAGTAGTGCGCCCAGCTCGGCGAAGACGATCAACTCGGCCACCGCGGCCAGGGCCCACAGCACGCTCATCCGTTTCGGTGCGATGGCGGCGATCTCCCCGATCGCCACGGTCAGGACGAACGGCGCGAAATCGGCGGCCACCGGCTGGACGAAGAACAGGGCCGCGGCCGCCACGGCGGACAAACCCAGCTGCACCGGCGAGGGCACGATGGCGAAGTAGACGAACAAGGGGAACGAGAGGAACAGCAGCACCAGTGCCAGCAGGGGCAGCAGGGTCGGGAAATAGTGGTGCCGCTGGACGCAGGCCGCCACCCCGATCACCAGATAGGCCACATCGGCGCCGATCACGATACTCGGCGGATAGTCGAAGGGCAGTTCGGACAGGGAACGGCGCACTCCCGGCAGGCGGATACGGTGCATCGACGACCGGAGTCGGTCCCGGATATCGCGACCGGCCCGGAAGGCCGCCCGCCTCATCCGGCCGGAGGACTCCCCTCGGACGGTCTCCCGTGACACGGGGTCGTGGGCTGTGACCCGGCTCGCAGACACAACTCCAGGTTAGCCGGCGCCGGGACGCGGTCACATCGTCCCGCGGCAGGTTCACCGCTCCGCCCACGGTAGGAGATCGATTCGCGTCCCCGGCACGACGACAACGCCTGCGCCGATTCGTAGCGTGAAACACGTCGTCGCACCATCCGCGCGACGCCCGCACGCCCAACCACAGAAAGGGCTCGGCCATGTCCTGGGAAGACCAGCATCTGCGCACCGAAATCCTGCACACAATCCTGGACCGGGCGGCCGTCGATCCCGACCGCCCGGACCTGTTCGACGGTATCCCCGATCTGGATCGGCTGTTCGGTGATCCCGACGGAGTAGTTGCGGCGCTGCGGTATCGGTGGAAGATTCATCTCGATACCAAGCTGGAGACGGCGGCCGAACGCGGACAGACCGCCGCCGAGGCGTATCTCGAGCTGGCGGCCGAACAGCCCGTGCTCCGCGCGGTGCTCGATGCCCGAACGGCGTCACGGGTTCTCGTGGCATGAGGTAACGTGCGCGACCACGCGGACGGTCTCGGCCTCTCCGACGAGCGCACGAGAACCCGCGGGCGGACACCTGTACGACCATCCGCGGAAGGGACGGGGGATGCGATGACGCAGCCTGCCATGCTGGAACTGTCGAATGTCGTCAAGGAGTACCGGGTCGGCGGCCAGGCGGTCCGCGCGCTCGACGGTATCGACCTGCGGCTCGAGGCCGGCGAGTTCACCTCGGTGATCGGCCCGTCCGGCTCCGGGAAAAGCACCCTGCTGCATCTCCTGGGTGCGTTGGATCGTCCTGATTCCGGCTCCATCCGGTTCCGGGGCGAGGAGATCGGCGATCTCGACGAGCAGCGACAGTCCGAATTCCGCAGGCATTGCGTGGGTTTCGTCTTCCAGTTCTTCAACCTGCTGCCCACCCTGTCGGCGTGGGAGAACGTCGCGGTCCCGAAACTGCTCGACGGGACCGGGCTGCGCAAGGCGAAACCGAGGGCGCTGGAACTCCTCGACCGGGTCGGTCTCGGCAATCGGGCCGCGCACCGCCCCACGGAGCTGTCCGGGGGACAGATGCAGCGGGTGGCGGTGGCGCGGGCACTGATCATGGATCCGCCGCTGATCCTGGCCGACGAACCCACCGGAAATCTGGACTCGAAAACCGGGGTGTCGATTCTCGAGTTGCTCGGTTCGGTCGCCGAATCCGGTAACTCGGTGGTGATGGTGACCCACGATCAGGGCGCGGTGCGGTACTGCGATCGGATCGTCACGCTCGGCGACGGACGGATCGGGTCGGACGAGCGTACCGGGACGGGCCGCCGCGACACCTCGGTGGTCGGTGCCTGACCTGTTCCGCCGCATCGGAGCCGCGCTACAGCGGTGCGTCGTCCCACCACCGCGTCACGGCGATATCGGGTGACAACGCCGAGGCACCGGGATCGTCTTCCCCCGAATAGCTCACATAGAGCAGGGAATTCGAGCGACCCGGGTCCGATTCGAAACTGACGACCATCATGGTGGTGTAGCTGTGGCCGGGTGGACCGGGCCGGCTCCAGGTGTGCGACGTGTAGAGCGCACCGCTCTTCGAGCCCGCCATACTCTCGTGCGGCGGCAGTTCCTCGACCACGGCGCGCGCGTCGGCGGCATTGTCGTAGGTGAGGATCTTGTAGCTCATATGCGCCTGGGTCTCGTCGTGTCTACGGCACTCCCACAGCACCTCCCAGGGCGCGGTCTCCAACACATCGGAGAGACCCCCGACCGGGTCGCCGGGTTCGTACCAGAAACAGGAGGCCTTCTGATACCCCTGTCCGGCGGGGCCCGTTCCCTGCGGCAGCAGGGTCGGAAACAGCGCCCGGGTGCGGTCCACCGGGTCCGTTGCCTGCGGCGACGGCGGATCGGTCCGCAGGGTCGAGACATCACCGCCCTCCGGTCCGGCGGTCGGGCCCGTATCATCTTCGTCGCCCTGCCCGACCACGAACAGCGCACCGACCAGTACCAGCGCGACGACGACGATCGGTACCAGTACCAGCGCGGCGACCAACGGCGCGCGGCCGCCTCGTTTCGGAGGGAAGTGGTGGATATCGGGCCGATTCGTACCGTATCCGCCGGGAGGGCCGGGCAACGGGGCGCCGTACCCCGTCGCCACCGGGCCACCGGGCCGGGGCGGGTACGCGGTCCCGCCGACGGCCTGTCCGTTCTCCCCCACTGCCGCGGGCCTCTCATTCGAGACAACCGCGACGGTGGGACCGTCCGGCGCGGCCCCGCGCTCCGGCTGCGGGCCGTCTCCGCCCGCCCGCGCCGCGGCATCCGTCGATAGGGGCGCCGCGCCTCCACCGCCGACTCCGGAACGGGGCGGTACGGCGCCGGCGGCGGCCACCGGTGCGCCCGGATATCCGGAGCTCATGGCCCCCGCGCCGGCCGCGTAGCCCGAGGGAACCACCGGCGTATTCAGCGCCTGCCGGGCGGCGGCGGCGAATTCGGCGCAGGTGGCGAACCGATGAGCGGGATGTTTGGCCATGGCGCGGGCCAGCACGGCGTCCAGCCCGGAGGGAAGGCCGGGGCGTTTCACCGCCAGCGGCGGGGGGGCGAGCTGCAGGTTTCCGTGGATGATATCGGCGGGGTTCGGCGAATCGAACGGTGCCATCCCGGTGAGCAGCCAGTACAGCGCGCAGGCCAGCGAATACTGGTCCGACCGCGGATCCAGCTCGCCGCCGGTCATCTGTTCCGGTGAGGCGAAGGCCAGGGTCGCGGTGAACATCCCGGTCTGGGTGAGGCGGGTGGTTTCCGCGCGCAGTCGGGCCAGCCCGAAGTCGGTGAGGAACACCCGTTCGCCCTGACCGTCCTTGGCGCGGGCGAGCAGGATATTGGCCGGTTTGACGTCGCGGTGCAGTACCCCCATCCCGTGTGCGTAGTCCAGGGCCTCGGCGACCCCCTCGATGATCTGCACCGCCTTTTCCGGCGGCAGCGTCAGCGGATTGACCGTTCCCGCGTCCGCGCCGTCGATGTACTGCATGCACATCCACAGCTGGTCGCCCTCGGCACCGCGGTCGTAGACGGCGACGATCCCGGGATGGTCCAGGTGCGCGGCCAGGTCGGCTTCACGTTCGAATCGGGTGCGTACCGCGGCGTCGGCGAACAGGTCGCGGTTCAACAGTTTGAGGGCGGTCGGTTTGCCCAGTCGGGGGTGGCGGGCCAGATACACCGATCCCATGCCGCCCTGTCCGAGTAGTCGCTCGATGGCGAACCCGGCGAATACGTCACCGCTGTTCAGCAACGACAACCCCCTTCGGGAAACAGACGGCCCCGCGAGCCTACCGGGCGCCGGGGGCGCGTCACCATCATGACGGCACATACCCGCGTCCGCGGTCCGGGACAACCCCGCGGGCGGCTCAGCCGGGTGTGACCAGGCCGGACTCATAGGCCAGGACTACCGCCTGGGCCCGATCGCGCAGGCGAAGTTTCGTAAACACCTTGGAGACATGGGTTTTCACCGTCTGCTCGGCGACGAACAGCGCCTCGGCGATCTCGGTGTTGGACATCCCCTTGGCGATCAGCTCGAGTACCTCCCGTTCCCGTGGTGTCAAGGTGGCCAGCTCGGCCGGGGGTGTCCGTCGGACCGTGCGCCGCCGCACCACATCGGCGATGAGTCGTTGCGTCACCGTCGGCGCCAACAGCGCCTGACCTTCCGCCACCACCCGGACCGCACGGACCAGTTCGTCCGCCGGGGCGTCCTTGAGGAGGAATCCGCTCGCTCCCATTCCGAGTGCCTCGTACACATAGTCGTCGATATCGAAGGTGGTCAGCATCAATACCCGCACCGGTGGATCGAAGTTCGATCCGAGAATGACACGTGCCGCGTCGAGCCCGTTCATCTCCGGCATGCGCACATCCATGAGCACGACATCCGGCCGCAGCCGCCGCGCCTCGGCCACGGCGGCCCGGCCGTCGGCCGCGTCACCGACCACACTGATATCGGGTTGAGCGGAGAGCAGAGCACCGAACCCCTGGCGCACCATCGCCTGATCGTCGGCAATCAACACGGTTATCGCCACGAACCCACCCTAATTCGTGGGTCCGCGGCCGGGGACACCGCCGGTCCCGTCACGGGTGGACCGACGGCACCCGGGCCCGCACCTCGAATCCGCCGTCGGCGCGCGGCCCGGCCGTGACGTCCCCACCGACCGCGCGAGCACGGGTCCGCATACCCGCCAGGCCGTGGCCCTCGGCGCCGCTCGCCGGGACGGGCGTGACAGCGGCCTCGTTGACGACCACCAGTTCGACGTCAGGACCGCAGGTGATCCGTGCTCGTACCACCGCACCGGGCGCGTGCCGGGCGGCATTCGACAACGCTTCCTGCGCAATCCGATACAGCGCGAGACCCGCCGCATCCGGTACGGCATCGAGCGCACCGTCTATCGTCCAGGTGATCTCCATCCCGGCGCGCTCGGCCCCGGTGAACAGCGAGACCACATCGGCCGCGGTGGGCGTGGGCGTCCGCTCGGCGACCTGTCCGTCGCTGCGCAGCACTCCGAGCAGACCACGAACCTCGTTCAGCGCTTCCCGAGCGTTGGCGCCGATGGATTCGAATTCCGCCCGCACCTGCGGGGTGACTCCCTCTATCCGATACGCCGCGGTCTGCGCCTGCACCACCGCCAACGACATCCGATGGGCCACCACGTCATGCAGGTCGCGCGCGATTCGCGCCTTCTCCTCGAGGACGGCGCGCCGGGCCCGCTCCAATTCGGTGACCTCTTCCTGCCGGGCCAGTTCCCGGCGAGCGAGCACCACCCAGCGGATGAGCAGCGCCACGAACACCACACTGCCCAGGGATATCGGCCACATCCACAGTGGAGTGTCCGTGACGGGAGACACTTCGGCGGCCAGCAGCAATGAGGTGGCACCCCATACCACCCCGACCATGGGCAGCGGCACCCGTAGCGCGACCGCGAACAGCAGGAAGTTCAGGGCGACGATGTGCACCACTTGGAAGGGGATCTCGTGGTCGGGGCGATTCGGCAAGAGCAGCGCGAAGACCAGCGCCGATCCGGCCGAGATCGCCCAGCCGAGTGTGGCGTTCGTCCGTATCAGAAGTACCGGCAGTGCCGCGAAGGCGGCGACGAACGGCTGGGCCACCGCGGGCACGGCATGGGTGATGTGCAGGGTCGGCCAGGCCACCGCGAACAGCACCAGCGCCAGCAGGACGACGGCCAGGTCGAGGAGACGTCCCGCTCGGACTCGGGCGAGGCGGTTCCGGTGGGGGGGCGCGCCGGGATCCTCGAGCCCGGTGGGCATATCGGTGGCGCTCGCGTCGGTCATACCCTCGATGCTAGGAAACGGCCGGCGGCCCGGCTTCGTACCAGCGAGTGACTTCCACCCCCTACCGGGGAGGTAGTCCCGGCCGTGGCCGCTCCTCGAACGGGTATGGGGAAGGCCCCCGGCGGTAGGACGATGCGCGGCGCGGCCCCCTAAGGTGGGCCCTCATGATCTCTGCGAGCAGTCGCCCCCGATGTCCGGCTCCGCGGTCCGCGGCCTTCACCGCCGCCACCCTCTCCTCTCTGGTGACCATGGCCGTTCTGGCTCCCACCGCCGACGCGATAAGCCCCGATACTGGGCCCGTGACGCCGCTCGATGCCGCGGTGGTCGAGTTGACCTCGGGCGGACCGGGCTCGGAGACCGCGATTCCGGCCGATTTCGTGGAGCTCATCGGTTATCGACCCGCCACCATGGACGGCCTGCTGGTCGCACCGAACGGCGCCTGCTCCTCGCCCGTGTCGCTGCCGCCGGAATTCGATACCCCGTGTAAGGCACACGATCTCGGCTACGATTTGCTCCGCTACGCGGCTCGTCGGGGTGTTCCGCTGGGCCCTTGGGCCCGTCAGGCTCTCGATCAGGCGCTCGATCTCCGTATGCACGCCGCGTGCGCCACGCGGACGGATCCGCTGCTGCGCGCCCAGTGCGATACCGTGGCCGAGATCGCCGCCACGGCCGTAGAGCTCAATTCCCGCCGCCAGGAATATGGTGTGCCGGTGGAGGAGACCCTGGTCAGCGCCGCTACGGCGGATACCCCGACCCGCCCGTGGCTGTGGCGCGCGGCGGCCTTCGCCGTCGCCACGATCGTGGCGTGCGGAATGATGCTGCGCCGCCGCCGCACCCCGGCTCCCCTGGTCGAGGCCCCGCCCCGGGCTCTGCACGAGTTGACCCACCTCTGAAACACGTTCTAGTTTGGGGTGTGCTTGTTGTGGACAACGTGATCGAGGTGGACGCGCCCGCCGAGGTGGTGTGGTCGGTGCTCACTGATATGGACGAATACGGCGAGTGGAATCCGTTCATCAGCCGCTGCAGATCGACCCTCGAGGTCGGCGCACCGATCGATATGGTCGTCCGGCAGCTCACGCCGCGCCCCATCCGCATGCGGGAATACATCCGCAGCCATACTCCCGGCAGGGAATTCAGCTACGCGATGAAACCGATCCCGCTCGGTGCGCTGCGCAGCCTGCGGTCGCACACCGTGATCCCGCTCGACGCCGGTCGCACCCGCTACGAATCCCATTTCGAACTCGCGGGCCGGCTGTCACCACTGGTCGGACTGTTGTTCGGGCGCGGTTTCCGACGTGGATTCCCCGGGATGACCACCGGCGTCGCCCGCCGGGCCGAACATCTCCACACAGGGTAACCCTCCCGCCTCCCGGTGACGGTCGCGGAGACCACCACCGGGAGGCGGCGCGCTCGGATGGTCAGGCGATGTCCCCGCGCGCGGCCTCGTACGCGGCACCCACCCGGTACAGCCGATCATCGGCCAGGGCCGGCGCCATGATCTGCAGACCGACCGGCATACCGTCGTCCTTGCTCAGCCCCGACGGCACCGACATGGCGGGATGGCCGGCCAGGTTGGTCGGCAGGGTGCACAGGTCCGACAGATACATGGCCAGCGGGTCGTCGACCTTCTCGCCCAGCTTCCACGGCGTGAAAGGACTGGTCGGCGAGACCAGCACATCGACCTGCTCGTAGGCGGCGGCGAAATCACGGGCGATGAGGGTACGCACCTTCAGCGCCTGCCCGTAATAGGCGTCGTAGTATCCGGCCGACAGGGCATAGGTACCGAGCATGATGCGCCGCTTGACTTCCGGACCGAACCCGGCGGCCCGCGTGGCGGCCATCACTTGTTCGGCACTGCGGGTGCCGTCGTCGCCGACACGCAGGCCGTAGCGCATGGCGTCGAACCGGGCCAGGTTGGATGACACCTCGCTCGGCATCACCAGGTAGTACGAGGACAGCGCGTATTCGAAGTGCGGGCACGACACCTCGATCACCTCGGCGCCCAGTTCCTTCAGCACCCCGACCGCGGCGTCGAAGGACGCCAGCACCCCGGGCTGGTAGCTGTCGGAGTGCAGTTCCTTCACCACGCCGATCCGCATGCCACGCAGATCACCGGCGGCTCCCTCGCGGGCGGCGGCGACCACCGGGGCGACCGGTACGTCGCGGGAGGTGGAGTCGCGCGGATCGTATCCGGCGATCACCTCGTGCAGCAGCGCCGTGTCGAGCACCGTACGCCCGCACGGACCGCCCTGGTCCAGCGACGAGGCGCAGGCGACGAGACCGTATCGGGACACCGTCCCGTAGGTGGGCTTGGTGCCGACGGTCGCGGTCATCGCGGCGGGCTGGCGGATGGAGCCGCCGGTATCGGTGCCGATGGCCAGCGGTGCCTGATACGAGGCCAGCGCCGCCGATGAACCGCCGCCGGAGCCGCCGGGGACGCGGCCGGTATCCCACGGGTTCCTGGTCGGACCGTAGGCGGAGTTCTCGGTGGACGAGCCCATGGCGAACTCGTCCATATTGGTCTTCCCGAGAATCGGGATACCCGCCGCGCGCAGCCGCTGGGTCAGGGTCGCGTCGTACGGCGACACCCAGCCCTCGAGGATTTTCGAGGCACAGGTGGTCGGCATATCGGTGGTGGTGAACACGTCCTTGAGCGCCAGCGGCACCCCGGCCAGCGGCGAGACGGGCGCGTCGGCCTCGGCGATCACGGCATCGACCTGCGCCGCGGACGCCAGTGCCTGCTCCTCGGCCACATGCAGAAACGCGTGGTATTCGCCGTCCACCTCGGCGATCCGGTCCAGATGCGCCCGGGTGACCTCCACCGAGGTGACCTCGCGGGCGTGGATCTTCACCGCCAGTTCGGCGGCGCTCAGCCTGGTCAGCTCACTCATACTGTGCTCTCCTTCGGCATGCGCGGGCGCCCTCCGTGGTCACGCTGCGCTACCTCCTCCGTGCGCTGACCGCTCATTCCGGCTCCCCCAGGATCTGCGGGACGACGAACCGCTGCTCTTCCACCGCGGGCGCGGCGGCGAGCGCCTCGTGCGGGGTGAGACCGGGTGTCACCACATCCGGGCGGGTCACGTTGGTCTCCGGATCCGGCGAGGCGGTGGCGGGCACATCGGCGGCCGCGACTTCGGAAATGGTCCGAACATGGCTGAGGATCGAATCCAGCTGACCGGCGAACTGATCCAGTTCGGCATCGGTCAGGGCGAGCCTGGACAGCCGGGCGAGGTGTGCTACCTCGTCGCGGGAGATGGCGGTCACCGCGAACCCCTTTCGGCTAGTGCGTATGTTTGATTGTCTCGACTGCGAATGGACAGGCACAGCACAGCCTAATAGGCACTGCCCGAAGGCCGACCCGCCACCGTCGCGCTCGGGCGAAGCGCAGGTGGAGCCGGATCGGTCTCATCGACGGAGGCCGGCGCACCCGCAGCCCACACGGCCGCGGGTGCGCCCGTTCCGGTCACCCGGGACCCGCCCATGACACCCCGTCGGACCATTCATCCGACTTTTTGACTCGATAACCGGACGCAATGGGTGTAAGGATTGTCAGACCGGGTACTCGTGGAGGACCTCGGCCGTATATGAAAGGGATACGCACGTGTCATACCTGCTCCGCGTGCAACTTCCGGATCGTCCGGGAAGCCTCGGTGCGCTAGCGGTCGCCCTCGGCTCGGTCGGCGCGGACATCCTCTCGTTGGACGTGGTGGAACGCGGCGCGGGCTTCGCGGTGGACGATCTGGTCGTCGAAGTGGCCCCGAACGCACTCCCCGATACGCTCATCACCGCCGCCGAATCGCTCACCGATGTTCGGGTCGACTCGATCCGACCATATTCCGGGATCCTCGACACCCACCGGGAGCTGGAGCTGATCGACCAGGTCGCCGGCGCCCGGGACGACCGGCTCCAGGTGCTGGTGGACGGTGTCCCGCGGGTACTGCGAGTCGGCTGGAGCACCGTACTGGATATGGGCCCGCAAGGCGGCTACCGCGTGGTCGGCAGCCAGAGCGCGCCGCAGACCCAGGCGGCGACGACACCGTGGATGCCGTTGGAGAAACCCACCGTCCTCGACCCCGAGGGCGACTGGGTACCCACGATCTGGCGGGATATGGACACCAAGCTGGCGGCGGCCCCCCTGGGCGACTCCGGTAAGACGCTGCTGCTGGGACGTCCGGGCGGGCCGGATTTCCGCCCGTCGGAGGTCGCGCGCCTCGGCTACCTGGCCGGGATCGTCGCCACCGTCCTCGGCTGAGCGACGCCACATCCGCACGGCTGCCGCCGACCCGAACCGGTTCAACTGCCGAGGCTTCCCGTTTCGGGCCGGGCGATCTGCCACTTCTGCGGTTTACCCGGCGGATAGACGACGGTGAGGGTATCGCCGATGGACGGCCATTCGTGCACCTCCCGGACAAACCGTCCGTAGACCACTGTGCCCGGCTCCGTGGGACCGGTGAGATTACCGGTGACGGTCACGAACTGCTCCCCCACCGCATCCGGGCGCGGACTGACCCCGGTGAGGTAGAGCGTTCCGACCTCCGCCTGCTCCGGTATCCGCGTTCCACGCCGCCCGCGCAGTACCAGCGCGAGCATCCCCACCAGGGCGCCCACCATGATCACGAGCATCGCAACCTCGAACACTCTGTCCATGCTAGGCGCGCCCGCGCCCACACTCCGTCGGGCGCGGGGCCGATGACGGATCGCCGGTGAAACCGCGCCGGACGGCGGACCCGTCACGATCGGCCCCGCCCGCCGGATGCCCGGACCGACCGGTCAACGGACATCGATGGTGCTGGTGCCGTGCTCGGTGCGGCGGATCTGCCAGACCGCCGAGCGGGTGCGCTGGGAGCGTCCGTTACCGCGGTCGATGAGCGACCGCTCGCCGGTAGTGTAGATCAGCTGCGCACCACGGGTGTTGGTCTCCGGGTTCTGGAACAGCTGCACCAGCCGATCGGTTTCCTCCACTGTCAGATGTGTACCGATATCGTCGACCGCGAGCACGCGGCCGGTGTCCAGCGCGTCGAGCAGGACCGGTAGCAGCCGTAGCAATGCCAAGGTCGCGGTGGATTCCTCGGCAATGGTGAAGACCGGGTCGACACCGTCGTGCACCAAGCGCAGACCTACACCGTGCCGGGCCACCATGCGCGTGTACAGGGCGTCGCGGGCATTGCGCATATTGGCCAGTTCCCGCTCCAGCGCCACCGGGGTGACCCCACTGTCCTGTTCCAGTCGCTGTGCGTAGGCGGGCGAGGCGGCGCACCGTTCGATATGCTCGGCCAACCCGGCGATATCGGTGTCGAGTTCGCTCAGGTACTCGGCGTAGCCGGGATCGTTCTGGGCGATGAGCAGGTCGGTGATACCCAGATCGGCCGTCTGCAGCAGGGTGAGCAGCCGGGCGGCGTTTTCGGTCGACCGGGACAGGTGTGCGCCGAGCCGCAGCTCCACCGCGGCCGGATCGGTACCGCCGTGCACCACCTCGAGCATGGTGTCGAACCACCGATACGCCGGTACCAGCGCTTCGGCGTACATCTGTCCGGCCAGACCGAGCAGCAGGGCATTGGGCCGCACCAGCGGCATGAGCGCGGTGATGCCGTAGCGGGCCGCCTCGAACATCGGGCCCACCCGGATCTGTCCGGCCAACCGTTCGAAGACGATCCGCTTACGCGAGCGCGGATGGCTGTACAGCCATTCCGCGGCCACCTCGGCGGCCGCCAACCGGAATCCGTAGGTGTAGGGGCAGTCCTCCGCCATGAAGACGGCCTCGAATTCGGTGGGCCGGTCCGCGTGCCCGAGATGTGGGCTGCGGACCGGCCCGGCATAGGGGTCCCATCCGGCCACCGAATTCAGTACCGCATCACGCATCTGCGCCAGCGCGTCGATCAGGTTCGACTTCCCCGCGGCCGGACCACCGTGAACCGCCGTCACCGGTACCGCCACCGGACCGTTGCCGCGGACCGACCGCAACTCCTGAGGTTCGGCCAACGATTTGTGATTGGTCACCCGAAAACTGCGCAGCATGCCGCCATCCTCCCGCCTCGGCCCCGCCAACCGAAACCCCCGCGCCACCGGCCCGATACTCGGCAGGCCTATACGCCGGCCCCGGCGCCTCCGAATCCCGCACCTTACCTGGTGGATGCGGTGGAGGCGTTACTCGTTCGTGTCCTCCTCGGCCGGCGCCTTCGGGCGCACCCTCTCCGGTCCGGACGCCAGGAGCAGACGAAACCCGTCCTCGTCGAGCACGGGCACACCGAGTTCCTCGGCCTTCACGGCCTTCGAACCGGGTGAATCCCCGACGACGACAAAGGCCGTCTTCTTCGACACCGACCCGGCGGCCTTCCCGCCGCGCCGCAGAATCGCCTCTTTGGCGTCGTCACGGGAGAAGCCCTGGAGCGAGCCGGTGACCACGATGGACAACCCCTCGAGGGTGCGCGCGATGGATTCGTCGCGTTCGTCGACCATCCGCACCCCCGCCGCCCGCCATTTGTCCACGATCACCCGATGCCAGTCGACGGTGAACCATTCGATCACGGCGGCGGCAATGGTCGGGCCCACCCCGTCGGTATCGGCCAGCTCCTCCACCGAGGCCTGCTCGATCCGTTCCAGGCTGCCGAATTCCGCGGCCAGGGCGCGGGCCGCGGTGGGTCCCACATGCCGGATGGACAGGCCCACCAGCACCCGCCACAGCGGCCGGTCCCTGGCGGCGTTCAGATTCTCCAGCAGCCGGCGGCCGTTCGCGGACAGGCTGCCGTTCTTGTTCACGAACAGTGGAGTGGTCTTCAGCCGTTCCTCGGTGAGGTCGAACAGGTCGCCTTCATCGGTGATGGCACCGGATTCCAGCAGCGCGATCGCCGCCTCATAGCCGAGGGCCTCGATATCGAACGCCCCGCGCCCGGCCACATGGAACACCCGCTCCCGCAATTGCGCGGGACAGGTGCGGGCGTTGGGACAGCGGATATCGGCGTCGCCCTCTTTCTCGTAAGCGAGTTCTGTCCCGCATTCCGGACAGTGCGTCGGCATGACGAACTTCCGTTCGTCGCCGGTGCGCGCGTCGACCACCGGTCCGAGCACCTCGGGGATCACGTCACCGGCCTTGCGAATGGTGACGGTATCGCCGATCAACACACCCTTGCGGACCACTTCGGAGGCGTTGTGCAGGGTCGCCATGGACACCGTGGACCCGGCGATCACCACCGGTTCCATCACCGCGAACGGGGTGACCCGCCCGGTGCGACCGACATTGACCGCGATATCCCGCAGTTTCGTGGTGGCCTCCTCCGGCGGATATTTGTAGGCGATCGCCCAGCGCGGCGCCCGGGAGGTGGAACCCAGCCGCCGCTGCACCGACCGTTCGTCGACCTTGACCACCAGACCGTCGATTTCGTGCTCGATATCGTGGCGGTGTTCGCCCCAGTAGGTGATCCGTTCCAGCACCGCGTCGATGCCCTGCACCCGAACCGTATGCGTGGACACCGGCA
The DNA here is from genome assembly GCF_000308495.1 of Nocardia brevicatena NBRC 12119. GTDB lineage: Bacteria > Actinomycetota > Actinomycetes > Mycobacteriales > Mycobacteriaceae > Nocardia > Nocardia brevicatena. The sequence goes on from NZ_BAFU01000066.1 coordinate 37,054, forward strand.
GCCCCCAGGCGGCCAGCGCCTCGTAGGCACCGTGCAGCGAATCCGGGGTATAGCCCTCGATATGGCCGATGCCGTGACAGAACATCCGCAGCCTGCGCCGCGCGGTGATCGAGGGGTCCTTCTGCCGCAGCGAGCCCGCGGCGGTATTGCGCGGATTCGCGTACGGGGGTTTACCCTCGGCCACGATCGCGGCGTTCAGGTTCTCGAAATCCTCGAGCCGCATGTACACCTCGCCACGCACCTCGAGCACCTCGGGAATGGGATGGTCCGGATGTTCGGCCAGGGTGACCGGAATATCGTCGATGGTGCGGGCGTTGAGCGTGACGTCTTCGCCGGTCCGCCCGTCGCCACGGGTGGCCGCCCGCCACAATCGACCCTTGCGGTACACCAGATTCAGGGCGACACCGTCGATCTTCACCTCGCACAGATAGTGCAGACCGGTCCCGGCCTCGGCCTCCACCCGGCCTACCCAGGCCCGCATGTCCTCGACGGTGAACGCGTTGTCCAGCGACAGCATTCGCTCCAGATGATCCACCGGCGTGAAATCGGTGGCGAATCCGCCCCCCACCAGCTGGGTGGGCGAATCCGGGGTGCGCAGATCCGGGTACTGCTCCTCCATGGCCTGCAGCCGCTGGAAGAGCACATCGAACTCACCGTCGGAAATGATGGGCGCATCCCGCACGTAATACCGGAACTGGTGCTCACGCACCTCGTCGGCGAGCTGCTGCCATTGCGCGCGCTGCTGGGCGGACGCCGGTTCGGGGGCCGCGGTATCCGGTTCAGCGGGGAGTCCGAGATCGCTCACCTCTCGCAGGTTAGTCGAGCCTCCCGACAGGGCCGTATCACGTTCCCGCACGTCGCCGAGGGATTCTCCGGACGGACCACCCCCGCGACCCCGCTCGCCGGCCGGGGCCCGCACGGGCAGCGACACCGAACCCGGCATGCCGCGACATGCCGATCGCACCCGGACCCGCCGGACGTCAGGACACGGTGAGCGACTCCGGATCCTCCGCGAAGGCCTTGGCCACGTCGACCGCCAACCGCAACGCCTTCCTCGCCCACGCCGTCGAGGCCCCGGCAAGACCGCAGGCCGGACTCACCGCCACCCGCTCGACCAGGGTAGAGCGCGCGAACCCGAGGCGGTCCACCAGTCGCGCACCGGATTCCGCGACCGTGCGCCAATTCGCCGGACCGGTCGGAGCCGAGGTGGGTACCAGACCGAGGACCAGGTGTTTACCCGCGTCGATGGCGGCGCCGATATCGTCGAGTTGCCCGGTGGTCCCGATAGTCGCCATATCGAATCCGATCGCCGTGGCCGCGCAGCGGCGCAGCAGGCCCAGGGCGGGTTTCTCGGCGCAGGTGTGCACCATGACCGGCACCCGCTGGTGACCGATCATCGTGTCCAGCACCGCCAACGCCTCCGGCTCGGGCAGGGCGGGCACCGTGTTCAGCACGCTCGCCCCGGCCAGGGAACCCGCAAGCACATCGGTGAGCGCCGGTTCGTCCAGTTGCAGCACCACCTCGGCGTTCAGCCGCTTGGCGACCTCGGCGGTATGCCCGGCCACCCCCTCCGCCAGCGATTCCGCCAGATCCCGAAGCGCACCCGGGTCGGTCAGGGCCCGATGTCCGCTCGCCAGCTCGACCTGGGCCGCCAGAGTCAGCGGACCGACCGCCTGCACCTTCACCGTCCGCCCGGCCCCGGACAGGTCTGCGGTCTCCCACACCTCTTCCAGGGTGTCGAGATCGGTGCGCAGCAGATCCCGCGCCCGCCGCGACACCGCGCCCGGCCGGGCGGCCAGCCGATAACCGCGCGGGGTGGTGTCGAATCGCAGGTCCACCAGCAGCGCCGAGGCGCGCCCGACCATATCCGCGCCCACGCCGCGCGCCGGCAGCTCCACCAGATGCGGCAGCCCCGCCAGCTCCCCCACCACGACGGCCGCCGCCTCCCGCGGATCGGTTCCCGGCCACGACCCCACCCCCGTCGCGACCCCGACCGGAAAAACGCCGGAGGCGCTCACCGCGTCGCACCGGCCGCGACGGTCCGGGAGGTCGCGGAAATGGTGCCGCTGCCGAGCACCCGGTCCCCGTCGGCATCGAGTGCGTACAGCACCACGGCCTGGCCGCGCGCCACCCCGCTCAACGGTTCCCGCAACCGCACCGACAGCCCGGCGCCCACCGCCTCGGCGACCGCCGGCGCCGTCCCGCCGTGCGCCCGCACCTGCGCGACACAGTCGAACGGCCCGTCGGGCGCCCGGCCCGACGTCCACACCGCGCGTTCCGCCTCGACCGTCCACACCCGCAGATCCTGCGCCCGGCCCACCCGCACGGTCCCGGACTCGGGATCGATATCGGTCACATACCGCGGCTTCCCGTCCCCGGCCGGGCCCGGCAGGCCGAGTCCCTTGCGCTGCCCGATCGTGAATCCGTGCACACCCTCGTGCCGTCCCAGCTCGGTGCCGTCGGCGTCCACGATCGCGCCCGGCCGAATACCGATCTTCGCCCCGAGAAACGCCCGGGTGTCACCGGACGGGATAAAGCAGATGTCGTGACTGTCCGGCTTGTTCGCCACCGCCAGCCCGCGCTGCGCGGCCTCGTCCCGGATCTGCGGTTTCGGCGTGTCCCCGACCGGGAACATGGCCCGCGACAGCTGCTCGGCGGTGAGCACCGCCAGCACATACGACTGGTCCTTGTCGGTGTCCACGGCACGGCGCAGCACTCCGTTGTCCAGGCGCGCGTAGTGCCCGGTCACCACGGCGTCGAACCCGAGCGCCACCGCCCGGTCCGCCAGCGCCGAGAACTTGATCTTCTCGTTGCACCGCAGACAGGGATTCGGCGTCTCGCCCGCCGCGTACGACGCGACGAAGTCGTCGATCACGTCCTCTTTGAACCGATCCGCGAAATCCCAGACGTAGAACGGGATTCCGAGCACGTCGGCGGCCCGGCGGGCATCCCCGGCGTCCTCCTTGGAGCAGCAGCCGCGCGACCCCGTGCGCAGTGTCCCCGGTGTCGACGACAGTGCCAGATGCACCCCGACAACCTCGTGGCCGGCGTCGACGGCCCGTGCCGCCGCCACTGCCGAATCAACCCCTCCGCTCATCGCGGCGAGTACTCGCATACGCTACGCACCTCCTCTCGCACCGGCCAGACCGGCGGCCTTGGCCCGCTCCACCACCTGCGGTAGTACCTCGAGTAGGGCATGCACATCGGACGGTACCGAGGTATGCCCCAGCGAGAACCGCAGCGAGCCACGCGCCTGCCGCGGCTCCACACCCATCGCGATCAGCACATGACTGGGCGAGGCCACTCCCGCGGTGCAGGCCGATCCGGTCGAACATTCGATACCCGCAGCGTCCAGCAGCATGAGCAGCGAATCGCCCTCACAGCCCGGGAACGTGAAATGCGCGTTCCCCGGCAGCCGCCGTTCGCCGGTCGGCCCGTTGAGCACCGCGTCGGGTATCAGTTCCCGCACACCGGCGATCAGTTCGTCCCGCATGGCCACCAGTTGCGCTGTCCGAGCGGGCATTTCGTGGACGGTCTGACGCAGTGCCGCAGCCAGCCCCATCGCGGCCGCCACATCGGAGGTTCCCGATCGCAGGTCGCGCTCGTGTCCGCCGCCGTGCAGCAGCGGTACACACGGCACCTGCCGACCCAGCAGCAGCACCCCGATTCCGTGCGGCCCGCCGACCTTGTGCCCGGCGAAGCTCGCCGCCGCCAGTCCGCTCGCCGCGAAATCGATCGGTAGCTGCGCCGCGGACTGAACCGCGTCGCTGTGTATCGGAACGCCGAATTCCCTTGCCACCGCGGCAAGTTCCGCGATCGGCTGAATGGTGCCGATCTCGTTGTTCGCCCACATCACGGTGACCAGGGCCACCTCGTCGCCGTGTTCGTCGAGCGCCGCCCGCAGCGTCTGCGGCGATACCGTTCCCTCGTCGTCCACGGGCAGCCAGGTGATCCGCGCGCCCTCGTGCTTCTCCAGCCATTCCACGGCGTCCAGCACCGCGTGGTGTTCGATGGAACCGGCCAGGATGCGGGTGCGTACAGGCTCGGCGTCGCGCCGGGCCCAGTAGATTCCCTTGACCGCCAGATTGTCGCTCTCGGTCCCACCGGAGGTGAAGATCACCTCCGATGGCCGCGCCCCCAGATCGGCGGCGATGGACTCGCGCGCCTCCTCCAGCCGCCGCCGCGCCATCCGTCCGGCACCGTGCAGCGAGGAGGCGTTTCCGAGCATTCCGAGCGCAGCCGTCATCGCCTCGATGGCGGCGGGCAGCATCGGTGTGGTCGCCGCATGATCGAGGTAGACCGTCGTGGGCACACCATTGACCGCACCCGGAAACGCCGACTTCATGACCAGTCAAGGATAGCCGTCGCCCGCTCGCCGTTATTCCTGCCCACTCCCACCGCCCTCATCACGAGAAATATGGACACCTATTGAATGTGCCATTATTTAACGGTACGGTTTTCGGTGTAAGAAGCACGCCGGCGCAGCGCCCTCCGCCCCGGACACTCCGGACCCTCCGGCGGCAACAACCGAACGAGGACCTTCCGATGAATTCGACCCAGCCCCGGGCGCGACGCGCACTCGTCCGTATCGCGATCACCGCCGCACTCGCCGTCGTACCGATGGCCGCCGTCTCCGTATCCGCCCCCGCCGAAGCCCCAGCGCCGGCGCCGGGCATCCAACTCGACAATGTCGACCGCCCCGGCAAAGGCCGCAGCGACAACGGGCACGACAGGGACCGCGGCATCGACAACGGCCGACACAATCGCAATCGCCACGACCACTCCGACTGGAACAACGGCCGCCCCGGCCGCAACCGTCCCGGTGTCCACGACCGCGGACGGGACGACCGCAGCTGGAACCGCGACCGCGACGATCACGGGTGGAACGGCCGCCACGACCACGAGCGGGACCGTGGCCGGCACGATCACGACTACAACCCGCCCCGGCATCTCCCGCCGGCCCCGCACCTGCTGCCCCCACCCCCTCCGCCCATCCTGCTGCCGCCGTTCGTGCTCCCGTGGACCGGCAGCGCCTTCTGACCTGGACCGACCTCTCACCACATCCGAGCCGACGCGCCTCGCCGCCTCGGTGAACGCATCGGCTCGGATGTCAGGGGCCGATCCGCCGTACCGATGCCGCGGGTTCACGGCACATACCATCACCTCATGCCCTCTGTCCGGAAGCTGCACGACTGGCCGTCCACCGAACAGGAGGCCCTCGCCATTCAGCAGCGCCTGCGCCGGCTGGTCCGCGTCGAGCCCGGACCGGCCGGCATCCGGACGGCCGCCGGTCTGGACGTGGCCTATCGCGACAACGACCGGCTCATCGCCGTGGTCACGGTCGTGGATGTGACGAGTCTGAGCGTCCTGGATACCGCCGTGGTCCACGGCAGAGCCGAATTCCCTTATATCTCCGGCCTGTTCGCCTTCCGGGAAGCTCCCCCGCTGCTGCAGGCCCTCACTCGCCTCGACATCGAGCCGGACATCCTGGTCTGCGACGGCCACGGCCTGGCCCACCCCCGCCGATTCGGCCTCGCCTGCCATCTCGGCGTCCTGACCGACCTCCCCAGCATCGGCGTGGGCAAAACCGCCGTCGGCTCCTACGACCAACCCGGCATCCACCGCGGCGATCACACCCCCCTGCTCCTGGACGACGAACCTGTCGGCCGCGCTCTGCGCACCCAGGCGAACGTCAAACCGGTCTTCGTCTCGGTCGGCCACCGTACCGACCTCGACACCGCCTGCGACCTCATCCTGCGTCTCGCCCCGAAATACCGCCTACCCGAAACCACCCGAACGGCGGACCATCTCGGCCGTACCGCCTGAACCTGGCCCTGCCAGGGTCTCACCGTGATTCTCGCCGCCTGCCGCGACGAGAGCTGCCGGACAGTGGACATGGGATCGGCCGAACCCGTCCCGGCCGGATGCGGCCGAGAGCAACGTGGAAACATCAGGCCGTGCGAGCCGATTCGTTCACGTGGCGGTTCGCCTCGGCGAGTACCGCATGCTCCGCATCCGTCAAATCCGTGGCACGTACCGCGCGTTCACAGCGCAGCGCGAGCTCCCGGCGATCGGTTCCCGGCTGTTCGAGCGGCGCCAACACCAGTTCCGCGGTGACCCCGCGCGACCGCAGTACTCGTCTCGCCGAGGCCAGGAGGGTATCGTCGCCGACGAAACCCGGTACGGTGGAATCGTTTCCACTCCGGTCGAGATAGCGCAGGCGGACGGGCTGCACCGGGGTCGCGGTATCGACCGCAGCCTGAAAGAGGGCGGGCCGCAGACGACCGTAGGCGCGTCCGCACCAGGTGGTGCCCTCGGGGAAGACACCGATCCGTTCCCCGGCCGCCAACCGTTTCGACACCTGGTCTACAACATCGGGCAGGCGACGCAACCGCTCCCGGTCGATCGGCACCACCCGCATCAGCCGGGCGAGCCCGCCCAACAGCGGCCAGTCGATCAGATCCGCCCGAGCGACGAAACCGAGCGGCTGCACGGCGGCCAGCGCGAGAATATCGGTCCAGCCGATATGCCCGGCAACGACCAGGACCCCGGTCCCGGGCTCGGCATACCGCGGAGCCCGGGACCGCGCCCGCGGCTCGGCTCGGTCGCCGGCCTCGTCATCGTTCGCCGATACCCGCAGATCGACCACCCGAAGCCGGATACCGCAGCCGCGCAACAGGAACCGGGCGAAACGCCGCTGTACGCCGGAACGCAGACCGGCCGGTGTCAGCAGGTGAACCAGCGGATATGTCACCAGCACCGCGACCACGGCCACCACTCGCCCGGCGGCTCGCAGCACACCCGCCTCCCCGGTGTGCCGCACACATCCGGACGCACAGGGGCTCAACGGCATCCAGGCGTGCATGGGGGATACCGGCACGGTTTCGGCGGCGTGCTCCACCGCCGGCAGCGCCACGACGCCCTCGCCCGGAGCAGCCGCCGACGCGACTCGCTCGATCGTCTTCGGCCGGAACACCACCGGGACTCACCGCCCGCCGTCGAAGGCCGCGGCGGCGCCGCGCAACCGGTCGAGGTATCGGGTGTTGATGGTGTCCAGGCCGAGCAGTGCCACGAAATCCGCGACCGCGAAATCGGGGTCGTGCGCGGGCTCACCGCAGATCTCGGCATTGAGCCGCAGGTACCCTCGCAGCAGGGGCGGCAGCTTCGGGCGCGGGGGTGAGGCCAACTCGTCCAACGGACGACCGTCCACCACCACCGGACGGTACGGTCGCACCCGCCGCGTGGGCTCGCAGCCGTGTCGGGCCAGGACGAAGTCCCGTACGCCCCGCACGTTCACCCCTACCGGATCGGTGGGCGTGTCCTGCATGGGCACCGAGACGCAGCCCATCACCCACTCGTATCCGGTGAGCTGGATGTAGTGCAGGATCCCCGCCCACATCAGGGTGAGCACCGAACCGTTGCGGTGTTCGGGCACCACGCAGGCGCGGCCCATCTCCACGATCCGCATACCGGCGGGATCCAGGTCGGTGAGATCGAATTCGGTGGCCGTGTAGTACCCGCCGGCCGCGGTGACCTTGTCCGGCGGCAGCATTCGGTAGCAGCCGACGAACTCGTCGGTCAGTTCGTCGCGGACCAGCAGGTGATCACAGTGTTCGTCGAAGTGGTCGGCATCGAGCCCGGTGCCGTTGTCCGGGATCCGGAACCCGGGTTCGGCGGCGAAGACGTTGTACCGGAGCCGTTGGGCCGCCCGGCGGTGTTCGGCGTCGGAGGAGACGACCAGTGCGTATCCGGACCTCTGTTCCCCGCTGTCCGTCGGTCGGGCCGGGGCAGTCGGCAGGGACGTAATAGCCATACCCGTAAGCAGGCCATTCGCACACTGCGTCGGAGCGTCCGCCGGGTGTCGCGTCGATGCCGACTCGGTGAACGAGATGTACGTCACACCCGGTATTCACCACGGCGTCGACGGCCGTTCGTCGCGGGTCCGCGTCGGCTTCTCCCGAGTCGGCGCGGCCGCCCCGCACCGGCCGTGTTCCCCACCGTATTCGGGCGCCGACTCTCACGCCGCGGCGCGTGTCCGCTCCGACGACCTCCGCTTGGCCTCCTTCTCGACTTCCGCGAAGCCGGGCCGCCCCGTCCCGATGAACGCCACCAGCCACGACAGCACGGCCACGAACCGGTTCCGGAATCCCACCAGGTAGAACAGGTGCACCGCCAACCACATGAACCAGGCGATGACGCCGCGGAACTTGATGTGGTCGTTGAGTTTGGCAACCGCGCTGAACCGGCTGATCACCGCCATGCTGCCCTTGTCCCAGTACACGAACGGGGTGCCGGGGAGGGTTTTGCGGCGAATGATGTCGGCGACGTGGCGCCCTTCCTGCATGGCCACCGGTGACTGGCCGGGGTAGCCGTTGAGCGAGGTCATATCGCCGATGGCGTAGATATCGGCGTAGCCGCCGACGGTGAGGTCCTGGTTGACGAGCAGCCGCCCGGCCCGGTCGGTTTCGCAACCGGTGGCCTGGGCCAACAGGGCCGTGAACCCGCCCGCCTGCACACCGGCCGACCACACGATGGTCTCGGCCTCGATCTGCCGTTCGACGCCGCCCTTGTCCTTGACGGTCACCCGGCCGTCTTCGATATCGGTGACAAAGGTGCCGAGCAGCACCTCCACCCCGCTGCGGCTCAGCGATTTCTTCGCGTATTCCGACAGCCCGCCGCCGAACGGCGGCAGCACCTCGCCCGCGCCTTCCACCAGGGTCACCGAGACGTCCTGCTTGTAGTAGCGTTTGGCGAGTTCGGTGAGCTGGCCCGCGACTTCGACACCGGTCGCGCCCGCGCCCACCACCACGAAGCTCAGCAGCTTGGCCCGGGTTTCCGGATCGGCCTTCTCGGCCTCGGTGAAGACACGCTCGATCTGGGCCCGTAATAGCTTGGCGTCGTCGATGGTTTTCAGCGAGAAGGTCTTGTCGGCGAAATCGTCGCGCCCGAAATACGACTGGCTCGCGCCGGTGGCGGCGATCAGCGAACCGTAGCGGATACGGCGGGTGCCCTCGGCGGTCTCGTAGGTGAGTTCGGCGATATCCGGGTCTATCCCGACGACCTTGCCCAGCCGCACGTCGGCCTCACGGTTGCGGCGCAGAACGCCCGCGATGGGGGGCGCGATCTCGTCGGACGCCAACACCCCGGTGGCGACCTGGTAGAGCAACGGCTGGAACAGGTGTTCCGGCGTGCTCGAGATCAATACATAGTCCACACCCGACTTGGCCAGCTGCTTGGCGGCGGCAAGCCCGCCGAAGCCCGATCCGACGATGACGACATCCGCATACTCGTTTCCGGTGTCGACCATAGCGATGTTTTGCATATCAGCCTCCTTCACCATGACGAACCGTAATTATCGACAGAGATATTTCAACCTTCAGAGCGCATAATTAAGGAGACTCTTATCTGTATCGCTCATGAATGGAGATCGAAGTGGAGCTTCGCCAGCTCACGTACTTCGTCGCGGTGTGCGAGGAGCTCAGTTTCAGCCGGGCCGCGGCACGGTGTTTCATCTCACAGTCGGCGATCAGCCACCAGATCGCCCGTCTGGAACACGACCTCGGCGTCCAACTCTTCGAACGCTCGACCCGCTCCGTCGCCCCCACCGACGCCAGCACCAAACTCCTGCCCCTGGCCAAGCAGATGCTCAGCCTCGAGTCCGCCATCCGGGCCGCGGTGCGCACATCCGGGCCGAGAATCCGACTGGCCGCGAATATGTCCTTCGCCACTCGCTCCCTGTCGGCCATCGCGGGTGCCCGCGAAGCCCATCCGGGCGCGGAGATCGAATTCGTCATCAAACCCTTCCGCCAGCGTATAGCCGCCGTCGCCGACGGCGACTGTGACCTGGCACTCATCCGCGGCAGCGTCGACCAGCCCGGCCTCACCGTGGAGAAACTCTGGATCGAGGACCTCATGCTCGCCACCGCCCCCACCCACCCCCTCGCCGGCCGCACCGATGTCACCCTGCACGAACTCGGCAACTACCCGCTACTCCTACCCCCGGAATCCGAGCAGGTCCTCCTGCACACCGTGATCCGCAACGCCTTCGCCGATCTCCCCGTCGGCCCCACCTACGGCCCACCCATTCCCCCCGACCACACCGCCACCATGGAGCTCATCAACCATCCCGACGCCTGGACGGTGCTCTACGCCAACAGCCCCACCGAAGGAATCGCCACCATGACCCTCGCCGACCACCGCCTGCGCATACCGGTTTCCGCGGTCCTGCGCTCGGACACGCGTCGCTCCCCGATCCTGACCACCCTGCTGGACGCCCTGCACTCCGCCTAGCTCCACTCTCGACGCGATCGACAACTGCCGAGCCGTAGTGCCGGCCCTTCGGCACCAGTCCCCTCCCCCGTGCTCACCCGGAGCAACCAGGCGACACGAGAACAAACGCAACAGGCCCCCGGGATGGCCATCCCTACCTGGAAACAAGTGAGCCACTATGACGTCCGGCAGCCGATACCGAGGAACGCAATGAGGAATCTCCAATCTTCCCCGACCACACTGGTCGTGGACAGTCTTGATGCCGCGTTCGACGTGATCCGGGAACCGCTCCACGGCCCGGTCCATCGCCCGGCTCCGGGGCGGACCGGGACAGGTGGTATCAACAGACCGTCCTGAACCCGACCAACAGGCAGAGGCGATGCACACCGAGCCCCACTGGATCAGCACGGCCATCACCCCGAACCTCCTGCGCGGCGCCCTGGAACTGGAGCGCACCGAACACGGCGTGCTACCCCACCGGCTACCCGCGTGGGCGCGCGCCCAGTGCTCGGATCCACAGTTGACGATGGCGGAGTCGCAGCCCTCCGGGGTGCGGGTGGTCTTCCGCACCCGCGCCACGGCCCTCGAACTCGACACCCTGCCCGGCAAGCGCGTCTACGTGGGCGCTCCGCCACGCCCGGAGGGCAGATACGACCTGGTCGTCGACGGCCATCGCACCGACCGGGTCTTCACCACCGACGGCCGGATACAGCTCGTCGACCTGATGACCGGCGCCGTCGAGGACCGTCCCGGCCAAATCGCCACACTCCGCTTCACGGGTCTCCCCGAGCGGCTCAAGGACGTCGAGATCTGGCTGCCGTACAACGAGACCACCGAATTGGTCGCGCTGCGCGCCGACGCCGAGATCGAACCGGTGGTGGATACCGACCGACGAGTGTGGCTGCACCACGGCAGTTCGATCAGCCAGGGCTCCAATGCCGCCGGCCCGTCGAGCACCTGGCCCGCCGTGGCGGCCGGCCTCGACGGAGTCGAGCTGATCAACCTCGGTCTGGCAGGCAGCGCCCTGCTCGACCCGTTCACCGCCCGCACCATCCGCGATACCCCCGCCGATCTGATCGGTCTCGAGATGGGCATCAACCTGGTCAACTCCGATGTGATGCGGCTGCGTGCCTTCACCCCGGCGGTGCACGGGTTCCTCGACACCATTCGGGAAGGCCATCCCACCGCGCCGCTGTTGGTGGTGTCACCCTTCTACTGCCCCATCCACGAGGACACCCCCGGCCCGGGCGCGTTCGACCTGGAGGCCCTCCGCGCCGGAGAGTTGCGGTTCCGGGCCACCGGCGAGCCGGGCGAACGCGCGGCGGGGAAGTTGACGCTCACCGTCATTCGGGAGGAACTGTCCCGAATCGTGGAGCAGCGGGCCGCCGAGGACCCGAATCTGCACTACCTCGACGGTATGCAGCTGTACGGGCCGAAGGATTTCGCCGAGCTGCCGCTACCCGACGGGCTACACCCGGACGCCGCCACCCACCGGCTCATCGGGGAGCGCTTCACCAAGCTGGTCTTCGGCGGTAGCGGGCCCTTCTCGACGGACCGGAGACCCTGAGAGCACGGCCCGAAGGTTCGGACAAATGTCCACCGGCCCGGCACGCGTGTCGCGGCCGGGCCGGTGGGCGCCTCGACGGTCGGGCAGTGAGCGTCGAAGCTGCCGGTGGTCATGCCCTGGGCAGAGAGCGCCACCGGTGACCCGAGTGGCGAGGGATGTGGCACTCGAGTCGCTTGGTTCGGCTGTTCGGATGGTTCACGAGCGGGGCCGCTGGTCGAGAACGGCTCCTCGCGGCGCGGGCCGGACCTCCCCGTTGCGCAGGATCAGCACACCCGGGCTGCCGTCGGGCAGACGGTAGCCGGGCAGTTCGCGTTCGATGTTCTCGCGCAGGATCACACGGTCGACATCGGGGCGTTCCTGACCGTTGACGATGATCCTCTTCTCCGCGTGTACCGGCGCGGCCGCCGCGCCGCCCACCGCGGCACCGGCGATACCGATACCGCACACGGCGGCCGCGAACTTGGCCATCGAATTCAGCTTCACTGGAACTCTTTGTCTCGCTGCCTGTTTCGTCGATCCGCAAACCAACTTTCCGACAGTCGCAACGCTGGTTCCGCTCGCTGCGGACCCGGTGTCGGCCGGCTGTGACTCCGCTGGGAGCTCACAGCCTTCCTGAGGGACGTCCGTCAATAGGCGGTGATGATGTGCCCGGGGCTCCACATCCCCCCTCGGCGCACCGGGTCGAGTGAGATCCGGGCGGGCCGGGCGTCGCGGTCGAGCGGGATGAACCGCTCGACCGAACCCCAGTCGCGGTCCCAGTCGTCGTTCAGATAGGCGGGCAGGGTGCGCGCGGTGAACAGGAGCTGCGTCCAGCCGAGCGGGCCACCCCCGTCATGGCCTTGCCACAGGTTGGTGATGGTGGCGCCGTTGCGGTCGGGCAGGATGCGATATTCGGGCAGTTGGGAGACACCGGCCCGGGTGGGCAGGTGGTTCTGGCAGGGGAAGTTCAGGCCGACGGCCCAGTCGAGCAGAACCGGGGTGCGCGAGCCGACCAGGTCGTTCAGCGTGGTCGTCCGCGGGACGCGCGGCGGGGTGACCGCGAGCCATTGATCCTGGTTCAGATCCCGGTCATCGGCCACCAGGCGTACCGCGTCGGCGTCGCCGGACAGCCGGTCCAGCGGTACACGCAGGTTGCGCCACATCGGGGAGGGGCCGATATCGATCGGCAGCGCCCGCCCCAGGGCCTGCACACTGCCGTCGGGCCGGGTCCGGCCGTATTCGAGTTCGAGGCTCTGACCGTAGTGCTCGATGCCGTCGGAGTCGACGGAACGGATTCGGCCGGCCACGGCGATGGCGATGATCTTCCCGCGCTCGCCGGTGCTGGTGTCGGGGAGGCCGTACCAGCCGGTGGTCAGCGCGGCGGGGGTCTGGTCGCCATCCTGGTAGCTGCCGAGAATAGGGGTGCTCGCGGGGTCGAGCCCAAAGGGCAGGGCGACGCTGCCGCCGTTGACTCCGGTGCCCCGCGAGGTATCCGATTGGGAACCCGCGGACCGGGCGGCGTCGCGCAGTTCGTCCGGGTTGTCGGAGACCGAGTTGGCTCGGCCGGTGGTGGTTTCGACCTCGTCGGAGGCCAGCACCGACGCGACACCGTTCGGATCGAAGCCGGTGGGCTCGGTTCCGGCCAGGGCGGTGGCGATATCGCCGGACAGCGGCCGCAGCATGGACGCGTTGGGGTCGGTTTCCACGAGTACGTCGTCGGCCAGACCGCACCCGCCGGAGAACGCCGCGGCCACATTGGATTTCGTCAGCGAATACGCCGGGTACTGGGCGAGGGCCGCCTTGACGAACGACAGCACCACGAACAGCACCATGACCGCCGACGCGACCACCAGGATCGGTATACGAGCCGGCAGTTGGTGCGCCCGACGCGGTCGCGTCTCCGGCCGGATATGGAACCAGGCGGCCACGGCCAGCGCGAACACCGTCGCGGCCGCCGCCACGGTCGACAGGCCCGTTCCCGCCAGAGTGGGCGGCTTGTCCCACCAGGGGACCCCCCACGAGGACACATACCAGTAGCCGTTGGCGCCCACAAAGGTCATGGCCAGCGCGAAAAAGACCGCGGCGGCGAACAGCGCCCGGTTCCGCAGCGGCCGCATGACCCGCGGGCCGACGGCGACGGCCGTCAGGGCGGCGACGCAGGTGCCTAGTCCGACGAAAACCCCGAATTGGTGGGTCCATTTGGTGGGGGAGAACATCATCAGCGCCATCGCGGCGACGGTGATGCCGATGACACGCCGCGACGGTCCCACCGCCGTCCCCGGGATGTGGCCGCCGCGGCGCAGCATCGTCACCACGCAGACGAGCAGGCCCAACAGCATTACGAACATGCCGAAACGCCGGGTGAGCCAGCCGTCGGCATTGAGCTGCAGCAGATACTGGTAGCGCAGGAATTCGAAGAACCACGGTTCGCCCGGACCGATCCGCCCGTGCACCCGCACCATTTCGAGCACCGCCGCCAGGGTCCGATCGGCGAATACCACGGCCAGTACGACCAGGCCCGCGGCGAGCCCCGGCAGCAGCAACGGCAGATACCCGACGGTCCTCGCCCGCCGCACGAGTATCTCGACCAGCCCCCGGGCACCCGCCAGCAGCGCGCCGGCACAGATCAGCCCCGACGGGGCGACGGTCAGGGTGAACGCGGCGACGATGATCGCCATCGCCGCGGGCAGCAGCCGTCGGGTGGCGAGGGCCCGTTCGACCGACACCCAGGTGAGCACGACGCCCAACGCCACGAACGGTTCGGCCCGCAGCCCGTTGTTGTACGGCAGCCAGAACGCCAGGAACACCAGGGCGGCGGTCCACACCACGACCTTGTCGTTGTGCACGGCGCGGCCGAGCCGGGGCAGCACCTCGCGGCTGACCACCCACCAGGTGAGCACGGCGACCAGCAACGTCGGCAGCCGAACCCACGGGCTCGCCGTCGACACATGCGTCAGCCAGGAGATCACGTCGGTGTAGGGGGTGTAGAACGGGCCCTCGTCGACGCTGAACCACCGGTAGTAGTTCGACATGTAGCCGGAGTTGCGGGCATCCCGGGCCATCCCGAGGATGTAGCCGTCGTCGGAGGTGTTTGCGCCGATGAAATGCCATACCAGCAGGGTCGTGAATACCACCCGGTCGGTGGGCCGCAGGCGCCACCAGCGCGCGGGCAGGAATCGGCGGGTCCATCGGCCGTCGGTGCCGTCCAAGCGGTGCAGCGCCACCAGCGCGACCGCGGTCGCGAGCAGGCAGGCCACGATAACGGCGAGTTTCAGCGGGGTCGGCGAGGTGGAGAAACGCGAGTCGACGTCGATATCGACACGCATATCGCCGGGCACGGTGTCGGTCAGCTCGCTGAACACACCCACGACCTGCGGGCGCATATCGGCCTCGACGGTGGCGCCGGCGACCGTTGTCCCGTCGACCGATACGACGGTCCGCGCCGAGGACATCTCGACGCCGACCGAGCACCCCTGCCCGCGGACCGTCTCCAGCGGAGCCGACCACAGCAGCGTATTGCGGGAGACGATGTCGACCCGCCCCGGGCGGTCCACGGTATCGGCGACAACCTTCGCCACGAACCCGTACCGCTCCATATCCGGCGACTGCCGCGGCACGGTCGATACGGCGACACCCCCGGATTCGGCGAGCGCGGTGAACGCCGCGCAGGGGAGGTGGGCCGACAGCCCGGCCGGCGCGTAGGCGGTCAGCGGCGCCTCGACACTGTCCGCCGTCCCGGCCTCCGGCCAGGTCACCGACGCGGACTCCATCTCGACCGGTAGGAACGGCAGCGCCACCGCGAGCACTGCCCCCAACAGGCCCGCGATCCACGCGACCGGGCGAGCCCATCCTGTGGTTCCGTCCCACCGCTCGGGTTCGTCCACGGACGGCCGCACCGTCCAGATCACAGTGTCAGCCACAGGCGGTGATCGTAACGGACCTTCCCGTATCGGCCGGTCCCCAGCTGTCGCTCCGGATTTCCTCGGCTGTTCCGCCGATATTGTGCGTAGGGCTCTGGACGTGTCTCCGACACGCCGCCCGCTGATCGCGAGGGCTCGGTTCGACTCGCCCATACGGTATTCAGGGACGAGCCGGAATCGTTTCCGTAGGGCGATGCGCTCACCCGGTCTCGTCGACGAGGATCGGTCGGGTACCGGTCTGCCCGCGCCCTGGGCACTCGGGTAGGCGACATCCGTATCGGAAGGTGGGTCCATGAAGTTGGAAGCCGGGCAGGTCGCGGTCATCACCGGCGCCGCGAACGGGATCGGGAAGGCGCTGGCCACCGCCCTGGCAGGCCGGGCTCTGCGCGTGGTTCTCGCCGATGTCGAC
Source organism: Nocardia brevicatena NBRC 12119 (assembly GCF_000308495.1). Classification (GTDB taxonomy): domain Bacteria; phylum Actinomycetota; class Actinomycetes; order Mycobacteriales; family Mycobacteriaceae; genus Nocardia; species Nocardia brevicatena. The sequence continues at coordinate 53,198 of NZ_BAFU01000066.1, forward strand.
GCGGAGCCGCTCGAGCGGGTCGCCGAGGAAATCGGCGACCCGACCCTCGCGGTACCCACCGATGTCGCCGATCTCGACCAGGTCCGGCGGTTGGCGCAGCGGACGTTGGACGAATTCGGCCGGGTCGATCTCATCGTCAACAACGCGGGTGTATCGACCGGCGGGCCCTGTTGGGAAGTCGATCCGGCGGAATGGCGGCGGCTGTGGTCGGTCAATGTGGAGGGTGTGGTGAACGGGATCCACACGTTTGTCCCGTATCTGATCGCGGCCGGCCGGGGGCATATCGTCAACACTTCCTCGCTGGCCGGGCTGACCACTGGGCCGTTCGGCGCGCCGTACGCGTCGAGCAAACACGCGGTCCTGTCGATCTCGGAGGCCTTGCACGCGGAACTGGAGCTCCTCGCACCCGGGGTGCATGTCACCGCGGTATGCCCGGGCCCGGTCGACACCCGGATGATGCGCGGCCTGATCGATGGCGTGGCCTCCTCCCGCGACCAGGGCGACGCGGCCGCCGCGTTACCGTCCGAGCTGCTGGAAAAACTCGCGCCGTTGGCGCAGCACGTCGAGGAGATGGCCAAGGACCTCATGTCCCCCGAGCAGGCCGCGGAGATCATCGTCGCGGCGATCGAATCGGACCGGGTCTATGTCACCACCCACCCGGAGATGGCCCAGGCCGCCCGCACCCGAACCGAGACCATCCTGGCTTCCTTCGGCACACCCGCCGGCTAACCGACCGGCTCCGCCCGAGGGTGGCCCTGTCCCGGTCCCTCTCGGGCCCGGTTGTCCGGCGCGGACTGCCGTCATGACGCGATACCGATTGTTCGGCCGAACCGGATGGCGTGTCTCCGAACTCGTTCCGGGCACCATGGCGATCGCCGACGAGTACCGGCGGATTTTGGAGGTCTTCGCCCACGCGGGAGGCGATTTCGTCGACACCGCCTCCGCCTACGGCGCGGGTGAGGAGAGGCTCGGTTCCGTGGTCGACCGCTGCGACCGATTCCTCATCGGCACCGAGTACACGCTGACCCGCGACCCTGGTGATCCCAATACCTCGGGTAATCAACGCGAGAACCTGACCTGCTCGCTCGACCAGAGCCTGCGGCGGCTGCGCACCGACTATTTCGAGGAATCCGGCCCTTGGCGCTTACCGCAGATAGCGGACACCATGTGCGGTAACTCGGACATCGACCTGGGGCCTGCCCGGCCTCGTTCTAGTCCTCCGTTGTAGCTGCACCGACCAGCGAGAACGGGCATATCCGTTGCTTTTTCGGCGATCTACCGGAACCCCTGGTTACCGCCGATGTCGACCTCGATACCGGCTGCTTGTCAGCATTGCAGGGGCGCCGCGTCTCGATGCCTCGGTCGAGGACAGGGCGAACTCGCGGCACTGTGGAGGGTGCTGCCGGTGACCTGGGTCAGTCCCCACAGAACCAGTGCGGAGAGGGAGTAGACCGCGCCGACCCAGCAGGAGGCCGGCCATCCCCAGGTACCGTATGCCCAGGTGGTCGTGATCGCGCCGAGGGCGGACCCGAGGGAATAGAAGGTCATGTAGGCGCCTATGACGCTGCCGGTGCGGTGCGGGTGCGCTGCGGTCAGCAGGTGTTGACTGCTGACATGCACTGCCTGGACGGCGAAGTCGAGCAGGACGACGCCGATGACGAGCAGCCACAGGGTTGTTTCGGTCCGGGCGATGAGCAGCCAGGAGGCGGTGAGCAACGCCAGTGAGGAACCGGTGATCGCCTGCGCGTGCCCGGAGTCGGCCCATCGCCCCGCGCGGGCGGCGCCGAGCGCTCCGGCCAGGCCCGCCAATCCGAATAGGCCGATCTGCGTGGTGCCGAAGTTCCAGGGCTCGGCGCCGAGGAGGAGGGCGAGCCCGCTCCAAAGGGTTCCGAAGGACGCGAAGAGGAAGAAGGTGATCAGGCCTCGGCTCAGGAACAGGCGGTCCGTGCGCGCGAGCCGCCCCAGCGATGCCGGCACCTGCGCGTACCGCATACCGGGAGTTCTGTGGTCAGGGTCGAGTGTCGCGCGGACGGTGAGGGCCAGAGCCACGCAGAGCGCGGCGAGCAGCGCGTACACGGCATGCCAGCCGACCGTGTCGCCCAGGACACCCGCGAGGACACGGACGCCGAGGATACCGATCACCACACCCGAGGTGACCGCGCCGATATTGCGTCCCCGCTCGCTCGGCGCGGAGATGGCAGCGACATAGGCGACGGTCACCTGAACCACGACCGCGAACAGACCCGCGATCGCCAGCCCCGTCACCGCGACGGCACTGTTCGGGGCAGCGGCCGCGACCGCAGCCCCCGCGGCGGTGAGTACCAGGTGCACGGTGATGAGGCGACGACGATTCACCACGTCTCCGAGCGGGGCCAGCAGGACCAGACCGGCGAAGTAGCCGATCTGCCCGGCGGCGACCAGTCCGCCCAGTGACTCGCGCGCCAATCCCAAGTCGGCGCCCGCCGCCTCCAATACCGGCTGGATCGCATAGATCGTCGATACGGCCACTGCGCACACCAGCGCCAAGACGAATCGCTGCGATCCTGTGACTCCTGTCGCCATCACACCTCCCGAATCGGTAGCAAAACGCAACCATTTGACAGTAGGGCATAATAGTTTCGAATTGCAACCGATCGGGAGGAAGCTCATGACCGCGACACTCGGGTCCGACCGCGCGTGGACCGATCCCACCTGCCCTGTCGCGCGAACTGTCGACCTCGTGGGCGACCGGTGGAGCCTGCTGATCGTGCGCGACGCCATGGACGGCGCGGCGACCTTCACCGAATTCCGGCAGCGGCTCGGGATCGCCCGCAACATCCTCACCGATCGCCTGCGCAGGCTCGTCGACCACGGCATCCTCACCACGAGCACCACTCCCGGCGGCAAGCGACACATCTACGAACTCACCGAAGCCGGGCAGGACCTCTTCACCATCGTCGTGGCGTTGCGCCAATGGGGAGAACGCCACGCCTTCACCGGCAACGAACCCCATTCGACACTCATCGACCGTCACGGCAGCCCCGTAGCCCGGCTGCGCACCGAAAACCACGAGGGCAAGCTCGTCACCGCGGCGACCACCCGAGTCCACAAGGTGGACGAACACGACGCCTCGGTGGCAGATGCGTGACCGGCTGCATGACAAGCCATTCGAACAGAGCGGCCTCCGGCATGAGAGGGCACGCATATTCGACGCGCCCAGGCAACCAGGTGGTCAATGGTCAAACCCTGTCCATGAGCCGGGCCGCTATCCGTTCCCGATGCCGCTGGTCGGGCTGGTCCTGTCGGCAGTGCTCGTCCTCCCATCGCCTCGTGGTCGTGGCGATCGGAGTCAGGATGACCGGTTCTTCTCCGGAGCTGGTCGAGAACTTCGGGACCCGGCCGTGGCGCTGTCGCAGCCGAAAGTATTGGCCGGCAATCCACCGCTGCGGCGGTTGCGGCGAGATCTGTCACAGGTGTGGAGTTCCGGCAGTAATCGCGCGAAAAACAACGAAGTTGCCTGGATCAGCGGTGATCACGTTTGTACCGAAGCGGGCTTTCGCGTTCGGGTCCGGTAGCAATGGCGGAAAATCCAACGAAGTTGCCGGTAACGCCCTCTTGGGGAACCGCCGCGCCGATAACCACGACACGGCGGGATTCCCCGCCACGATGAAGCGGCCCCGGCCAGAATCCTGGATTCGGTCGGGGCCGCTTCATATCCCGACTGGAGGGGGTCGCCGTAGTATTCGCCGAAAACCGGGCGGATATGAACATAGCCGCCGATCAGGACGGATACGGCGCTGCCCTCGGCCACTCGCGTCAGACGCGAGAAACCCGCATCCGATGCGAGTCGGCAGCACGTGGATGTCCGCAGACCTTCGTTCGCAAGACACCTTCGAGGGCAATGCGTTTCCGCAGGTCGAATTTGTAACGCACGCCGTGTTGTCCCTCTATCCGTAACGGCTCGCGGTACGCAATCGATGGTCAAGCAATAGTGAAGCAATGTGGAAGATGGGATTTCGAATGAGAAGGACGACAACCGTCGCCACACGGATCGTCGTTGCCACCGCTGTGGTTTCGGGCTTCGCCGCGGTACTCGGCTCCCCTGCGGCCCAAGCCGCGCCGCAGGACTGCGTTGTCACACGGGACCTGGTCGGCGCGACGGCGACGTGCCACGACGACGCCCCCGTTGGGCGGGAGTACGCTCTGACCGTTGAGTGTTTCGGCCTGCACGGTGTGCCCAATGCCTTTCCCCTCATGGCTATCGGCCCTTACCAGGGTTCGTGGAGTGGTTCCTTCGGTCCGTCCGGTCACGGCACGGCCTCGTGCTTGGGCCCCCTGAGCATCGGGACCGCTACAAACGCCTACGTCGCGATCTACCGGGACTGATCCATCGCGCGGCATCGGCCGGGTGATCAAGCCACCGCATGCCGCAGTCCCGGGAAAGTGGAACGGGCCTCGGACGGCGATCCCGCGCCGGCTCGCAATAGTGCAGGGCCCCGGGCAGTCACCAAGGCGCGCGTGGCACATGGCGGCGCGCAGCACCACCTCACCCCACACCTGCGGTTCGGCCGTCCGCATCGCGACCGGGTCGACCTGAGCGGACGACAAGATCTCCTCGAGCCGGTGACGGTGCACCCGCGCGGTTTCGTGGGCGATCTGCTCGGCACGGTCGGCGTCCAGGACTGCCGCGACCCCGTCCCCCGCTACTCGGACGAGTGAGATGCAGCTCCGGTCAGATATCGCCTTTGGCGGCCACACCCGTGATCAGCGGTCGAACAATCGGGGGCATTCCCCGCCACGACGTTTCCTGGACGTCTTCGAGCTCCAGCCCGCTTGCCCGGATCAGCTCGAGGGTGGCACGGTTGCAGTGGCAGCCCTCCGCAAACCGGCGCCACGGGCCGGCGAGGCGGTCTTGCCAATAGGCGAGTCGCGGCGACTGGGAACGTACGTGCTCGAGAAACAGCAGCCGGCCGCGGGGGTGCAACACGCGCTCGATCTCCCGCAACACCGGGTCAGGGTCGTCGACAGTGCACAACACGAGCGTTGAGACGACCGTGTCCACGGTTTCGTCCGCGAACGGCAGTCGTTCCGCCGATGCGTCGAGAACACGCGCCCGACGTCGACTGCGACGCAGCCTCCGCGCCAACTGCGCACGCATCGCGGCCTCCGGTTCGGTCAAGATCAGCTCGTCGAGGCCGTCAGGGTAGTACCCCAGGTTAAGACCGGTACCGCTGCCGAGTTCGACAGTCCGCCCCCTCGCACCGCTGAGCAAATCCCGACGACGAGCGCCCATACCCGCCCTCTCGCCCACCCACAGCAGAGGGTCATACAGCGCCGCGAACGCCCGCGCCCACAGGTTCGAGCCCTCCACCGTTACCGCCGGCACGGCACCACTGCTCACACACTCGACGGTACGCCGGTGGGCATCATCGCGCATGTCCAGCTCGTCGAGCAGGGTGGGCAGCCGCCGGAAGTTCGGCCGCGCCGTGTGCCGGTCACCGGTGCGCCTTACTTTGCGGCCGACGGTGCACATGCCGGGTGTTGATATGCCAGGGAAGGTGCGAACCGATACACCGGTCTCTCGGTCGGGTCGGGCGGTGTGACCGAAGGCCGGACCGCCGGGTACTGCGGTCGATGGAAGGTCACCGGCTCGCTGCTCGGCAATCGTTCTGTGGTGCAGCCATGCCAGGAGTACTGCACCGAGGGCAGTGGGTAGAGAGTCCCCGGCAATGACCAGAACGGTGTCTTCGGGAGCCGGCAGTACATACAGGTAGGTCAATAACGAGGCGACGAACATACCGACGAGCACTGCCGAAACGGTGTGCGAGATCCTGACGTGTGGAGCAACGTCCATCAATACGACAGTGCTTCCCTTCAGGACAACGGCGAGCCCCGCGATCGGGTCCGGTCTCTTCGCAGCGTCCGGTACTCCACACCAGGGCAATCGTCCGAAATCTGTCCTGTCACGTGTTCGGACGCTCGCTCACCGCAAGCGGAACGATGCGACCGACCGGGGCACATACGGCTCGGTCGACCGCCGGCGGGCCGCGAGCACTTGCCCAGTTCCGCACCACGATTCACCGGTGTTTCCCGAGCCGCTTGTATCGAGACCTCCTCGGCCGCCGACGGCATCTCGACAGCGGACAGGAGTGGCCGTTCGGATACATTGCCCAACAACGACAAACGCCCGGCGGGACGGGATCCACCGGACGTTTGTGCGAATCGTTCGCGGAAAACCGCGATATCAGCCCTTGTGCTTCTTGACCTCTTCGGTCAGCTGTGGAGCGACATTGAACAGGTCGCCCACGATGCCGTAGTCGGCGATCTCGAAGATCGGCGCCTCTTCGTCCTTGTTGACGGCGACGATGGTCTTCGAGGTCTGCATACCGGCGCGGTGCTGGATGGCACCGGAGATACCGAGCGCGATGTACAGCTGCGGCGAGACCGTCTTACCGGTCTGGCCCACCTGGAACTGGCCGGGGTAGTAGCCGGAGTCGACGGCGGCGCGGGAGGCACCGACGGCGGCGCCGAGCGAGTCGGCCAGCGACTCGACCACCGAGAAGTTGTCGGCGGAGCCGACACCACGGCCACCGGAGACGACGATGTTCGCCTCGGTGAGCTCCGGACGGTCACCGCCCACGATGGGCTCGCGGGAGACGATCTTCACGACGCCCTCTTCCTGTGCCGGGACCTCGACGGTTACCTTCTCACCGGCACCGGCCTGGGCGTTGATCTCGATCGAGCCCGGGCGCACCGAGATGATCGGGACATCACCGTTGGTCTTGGCCTCGACGGTGTAGGCGCCACCGAAGATGGAGTGCACCGCGGAGCCATCGGAGTTCACGGCGACGACATCGGACAGCAGCCCGGAGCCGATACGGGCGGCCAGGCGGCCCGACACCTCTTTGCCCTCGGCGGACGCGGCGACCAGCACGGCGGCGGGCGAGGCCGACTCCGCCAGGCCGGCGAGTACGTCGACCTTCGGGGTCACCAGGTAGCCCTCGGCGTCGTCGGATTCGGCGACGTAGATCTTCTCGGCGCCGGCGGCGGCGAGGGCGTCGGACAGTTTGTCGGTGGTGCCGGGGACACCGACCACCACGGCCGACGGTTCACCGAGAACCCGGGCGGCGCTGAGCAGTTCGGTGCTGATCTTCTTGAGCGCACCCTCGGCGTGCTCGATGAGCACAAGTACTTCTGCCATTGTCTTATCTCCTGAAGTTTCTCGACCGGTAGGGGCGCGGGTCAGATGATCTTCTGGGCGACCAGGTACTGGGCGATCTTGGTGCCACCGTCGCCTTCGTCGGCGACCTTCTCGCCCGCGGTGCGCGGTGGCTTCGGGGTGGAGGCGGTGACGGTGCTGCCCGCGTTCTCCACACCGACGGTCGACGGGTCGATGCCCAGATCGGCCAAGGCGAAGGTCTGCACTTCCTTCTTCTTGGCGGCCATGATGCCCTTGAAGGACGGGAAGCGCGGCTCGTTGATCTTCTCGGTGACGCTCACGATGGCGGGAAGGGTTGCTTCCAGCTTGAACACGCCTTCGTCGGTTTCCCGCTCGCCGGTGATCCTGTCCCCGTCCACGGTGAGTTTGCGCAGGTGGGTGAGCTGCGGAATACCGAGGTATTCGGCGATGATCGCGGGCACGGCGCCCATGCGGCCGTCGGTGGCCTCGTTGCCTGCGATCACCAGCTCGACACCCTCGACCTGGCCCAGCGCACCGGCCAGCACCCACGCGGTCTGCACCGCGTCGGAGCCGTGGATGGCAGGGTCGTTGATGTGGATGGCCTTGTCGGCACCCATGGACAGGGCCTTGCGGATGGCCTCGGTGGCGCGGTCGGGACCGGCGCACAGCACGGTCACCTCACCGCCCTGGGCCTCCTTGATGAGCAGTGCCTCTTCGACGGCGCGCTCGTTGATCTCGTCGAGCACCGCGTCGGCGGCCTCGCGGTCGAGGGTGTAGTCACCGTCGGTCAGCTTGCGCTCGGACCAGGTGTCGGGAACCTGCTTGATGAGTACGACGATGTTCGGCATCGGTCTTCGTCGACCTCCTGTTCTGGTTACCTGATGGTGGTCGCACGATCCGGGCGGCCGTACGTCCTTGTGAGTAGGTCAGGGCGAGACATTACCCTACGTTAAGTTACTGATGGGTAACTTACCATTCGAGTGTAGTGAAGGGCGCGTCGCAGGACCCTCCGACCACCCGAGCGGCGACGTCTACCAGTAACGTCAGTGGGATGAGCGAGGCCCTGCTTCCCGCCACACCCATCAATACCCACGCCGTCGAGCCACTGCCGCTGACCGGCGAACGCACCGTTCCCGGGATAGCCGAGGAGAACTACTGGTTCCGCCGGCACGAGATCGTGTATGCCCGACTGCTGGACCGCTGCGTCGGCAAAGTGGTCCTGGAGGCCGGATCGGGCGAGGGCTACGGCGCGGACATGATCGCGGCGGTCGCCGACCGGGTCGTCGGCCTGGACTACGACCGCGGCGCGGCCGCGCACGTGCGCGCACGGTATCCGCGGGTGGCGATGCTGCGCGGCAATCTGGCCGATCTGCCGCTCGCCGCCGACACCGTCGACGTGGTGGTGAACTTCCAAGTGATCGAACACCTCTGGGATCAGGCGCGTTTCCTGCGCGAATGCCTGCGGGTCCTGCGACCCGGCGGCGAACTGCTGATCAGCACTCCCAACCGGATCACCTTCTCCCCCGGGCGGGATACCCCACTCAACCCTTTCCACACCCGCGAACTGCACGCCGGGGAACTCACCGAACTGCTGGTAGAGGCCGGATTCCGGATCGAGCTGATGACCGGTGTGCACCACGGGCCCACCCTGCGGGCCCTGGACGCCAAGCACGGCGGTTCGTTCATCGATGCACAGATCGAACGCGCCCTGGCCGGGCAACCCTGGCCCGCCGAACTGACCGCCGACGTAGCCGCGGTCGGTATCGACGATTTCGACCTGACCCCCCACGATATCGACGCCGGCCTGGATTTGGTGGCCATCGCGGTGAAACCTTGAGCAACGCACACATCTCCGACGCGGTTCCCGGCCAGTTCACCCTGGTCCTGCACTCCCATCTGCCCTGGCTGGCCCACCACGGCCGCTGGCCGGTCGGCGAGGAATGGCTCTACCAGTCCTGGGCCGCCTCCTACCTACCCGTCGTCGACGTGCTGAGAACCCTTGCCGCCGAAGGCCGTTCACATCTGCTCACCCTCGGCATCACCCCGGTGCTGGCGGCGCAGCTGGACGACCCGCACTGCCTGGCCGGTATGCACCACTGGCTGGGCAACTGGCAGCTGCGCGCCGACGAGGCGGCCATGGCGGGCAATATCGCGCTCGGCCGGCATGAGCACCGCCTGGCCGCCGCCGCACTCACGGAATTCGAACGGAGCTGGCGACACGGGGCCGCCCCGGTGTGGCGGGAACTCGTCGACGCCGACGCCATCGAACTGCTCGGCGGGCCGCTGGCGCACCCGTTCCAGCCGTTGATCGACGAGCGGCTGCGGGAGTTCCAGCTGGTCGAGGGGCTGGCCGATGCCCGACTGCGCTGGGGCCACACACCCACCGGAATCTGGGCGCCGGAATGCGGTTTCACCCCCGGCATGGAGACCGGATACGCCGACGCGGGGGTGACGCATTTCATGGTCGACGGCCCGGCCCTGCGCGGCGACACCACCCTGGGTCGTCCGGTGCGGGATTCGTCGGTCCTGGCGTTCGGGCGGGATCTCCAGGTCAGTTACCGGGTGTGGTCGCCGAAGTCGGGATACCCGGGCCAGGGCGCCTACCGTGATTTCCATCACTACGACCACGACACGGGTCTGAAACCGTCGCGGGTTACCGGCAAGACCGTCGCCGGGCCGGACAAGGCACCCTACGATCCGGAACTCGCCGCCGCCGCCGTGGAACGCGATGTCACGGACTTCGTACGGACCGTGCGGGAACGGTTGATCGGCGAAACCGAGCGGACCGGCCGCCCCGCCCTGGTCGTCGCCGCCTTCGACACCGAACTGTTCGGCCACTGGTGGCACGAGGGGCCGCAGTGGCTGGCACAGGTGCTGCGCGCGCTGCCGGAGGCCGGGATCACCGTCGGAACCCTGGCCGACGCCCGCGACCGCGGTTTCGTCGGCGAACCGGTAGAGCTCACCGACTCCTCCTGGGGATCCGGCAAGGACTGGCGGGTATGGGCCGGAGACCAGGTGCGCGACCTGGTGGAACTCAACGCCGATATCGTCGGCCTCGCCCTGGACACCCTCGGTAAACTCCGCGCGAACGCCGCCGCGCCGGGCCGCGACCCGGTGGCCGACCAACTGCTGCGGGAGGCGATCCTCACCGTATCCAGTGACTGGGCGTTCATGGTGAGCAAGGACTCCGCTGCCGGCTACGCGCGCGACCGGGCACACCAGCACGCGCACGCGGTCCGGGAAATCGCCGCGGCCGTGGAATCCGGTCAGCTCGCCATAGCGCGCCGATTGGCGGCAGGATGGTCCGTGGCCGACGGCCTGTTCCCAGCCCTGGACGCGCGGCGCCTGCGTGTCACCCCGGCAGAAGGACAACGATGAAGATCTTGATGGTGTCGTGGGAGTACCCACCGGTCGTGGTCGGCGGGCTGGGCCGGCACGTCCATCACCTGGCCACCGAACTCGCCACCGCCGGGCACGAGGTGGTCGTACTGTCCCGACGCCCCACCGGCACCGATCCCACCACCCATCCCACGGCCTCCCATATCGCCGAGGGGGTGCTCGTGGTGGCAGTCGCCGAGGACCCACCGATCTTCGATTTCGGCGAGGACATGCTCGCCTGGACCCTCGCCATGGGCCATGCCATGGTGCGCGCCGGAATCGCCCTGAACAAACCCGGTATCGGCGACGGCTGGAGTCCCGACGTGGTGCACGCGCACGACTGGTTGGTCGCGCACCCGGCTATCGCGCTGGCCGAGTACTACGACGTGCCACTGGTGTCCACCATCCATGCCACCGAGGCCGGCCGGCACAGCGGCTGGGTGGCCGGGCGGGTGAACCGGCAGGTGCACTCGGTGGAATGGTGGCTGGCCAACGAATCGGACGCGCTCATCACCTGTTCGGCGTCCATGCAGGACGAGGTGGAGCGGCTCTACCGCCCCGACGGGGTGCCGCTGACGGTGATACGCAACGGGATCGATGTGGGGGCGTGGGCGTTCCGTCCGCGACTGCCGCACAGCGGACCGCCGAGACTGCTGTATGTGGGGCGCCTCGAATACGAGAAGGGCGTGCAGGACGCTATCGCCGCGCTGCCGCGGATCCGGCGCGCCCATCCGGGTACCACATTGACCGTCGCCGGGGTGGGCACCCAGTTCGAATGGCTGCGGGAACGCGCGCGGGCCCACCGGGTGACGCGGGCGGTGCATTTCGCGGGGCAGCTGGAACACGAGGAACTGCTCGGCTGGTTGCACGGCGCGGACGCGATCGTGCTGCCGAGCCGCTACGAACCGTTCGGGATCGTGGCGCTGGAGGCGGCCGCCGCCGGCACTCCCCTGGTGACCTCCACCGCGGGCGGACTCGGGGAAGCGGTGATCGACGGCGTCACGGGGGCCTCGTTCGAGCCCGCCGATATCGACGGACTGGTCGACACGGTGCGAGCCGTCCTCGACGATCCGGCCGCCGCGCAGCAACGCGCCTACGCCGCGCGGGAACGGCTCACCGAAGATTTCTCCTGGGATGTGGTGGCCGTCGAAACCGTCCAGGTGTACACGGCCGCGAAACGCCGCGTACGTACCCCGCTGGGGCGACCGGAGATCATACGACGCCCGCTTCCGGAGCGGGACCCGAACCAGCCGCTGTAGAGTACTCCCAACCCGCGGCGGGCACGGTCGCTTCCCGCCTCAGTCCGTGGGTTCGAAGGCGAAGACCTCACCGATCCGGGTCGCCACCACCACCTCACCGTCCTGGCCGACCGCCGTTCCGGCGGTGGTGCCCTGCCCGCCCGGCAGCAGGTCGGAGTCGATGGTCGCGCCGGTTTCCGTATCGAAGGTGACCAGGTGCAACCCGTCGCCGAGTGCCACGGTGACGTAACCGGTATGGCCCGCCGTCTGCACCGGCATACCACGTAACGCCAGATCCTTGCGCCCCCATACCGGTTCGGCCCGGTCACCGAGGTCACGCAGGGCGAGCAGATAGCCCTCGTCCCCGGCCGGAATGATCAGCCCGTCGTCGGAGACGGAGATCCCGCGACGCGGTTCCCAGTCGAGATCGGCCGCCCATTTGGTGTGTCCGTCGGCGGTGTCGAGGGCGAGCAGTCGCTTGCTGTTGTCGCCGACGTAGAGAGTGTTGCCGTCGGCCGACAGGGCCGGATCGGTGGCACTGCCGCCGTCCAGGATCTCCACCCGCCACTCCTGGTCTACCTTCCCGTCCGCATAACGCAACGCGACCAGCGCGGCCCGGGGATGGCCCGCCTCCCGGACGGTGACATAGACGCGGCCGGTATCGGTGTCGACGGCCGCGAGAGTGGCCACCGGGCATTCGGGGCCGCCGGTCGCGCAGTCCTCGAGCCCCTCACCCGGGGGCGGCCAGTCCAGGCCGGGATCGGCCAGGAAATCGGGCTGCCCCAGCAGCTGCCGGGTCGGGACCACGCGTTTACCGGTCTGCCGATCGATCACGTCGACCTGGCCCGTGTGGGTAATGCTGAGCAGATTGCTGTCGCCGGTGAACTGCAGGGTCACCGGCACCCCCGCCACCGGGATACGCCAGCGCGGCTGCCCGAGATAGTTCATCGAACCCACCCCGCTGTCGTCGCCGACATAGACGTTGGCCATCCCGTCGAGCAGCGTGGGCGAGTAGGCGGCATTGGGCCCCAATGGGTTGCAGAACCGTTTGCGCCCGGTCTCCATCTGGAAGGTGATGATGTTGCAGTCGGCGTCGGTGCGGGTGGTGACGAACATCTGTCCGTCGTGGGCGAGGGTGAGCGGTTGCACCACCGGTCCGCCCACCGGGCGCGACCAGCTCGGACGCAACGCCCGCGACCCGGTGATCGGGCTGGTGGCGCTGTTGCGCCCATCGTGTCCGGCCGCGGGCCAGCCGAGGCCGGGGCCCACGCCGATATCGTCGGTATCGGTGCCGCAGCCGGTGAGCGCGGCCGTCCCCATCACCACCAGCGCCGCCGCATACGCCAGGGCTCGTCCGGTCCCTGGCACGGCCCGTACGCCGCCGCCGATTCGCACCTGCCGTCTCCCTCTATCGTGGTCCTCACCCCGCGTCCGCGCCGTCCGAGGTTAACGGGAAGGGTATCGGCCCGGGACATGGACCGCGAAAGTAGGCTGTTGCGCAGTACCCGACGGATCGGCGATGACAGGAGAACAGGACGTGACGAGCATGTGGGGCGCACCGTTGCGTTCACGCCGGCGTGGCTCACGGCGGCGTGACCCGCGGCAGGCCCGTTTCCTCACCTCGGCCTCGCTGCGCTGGGTGCTCGCCAACCACGCCTACACCCCCTGGTATCTGGTGCGCTACTACCGGTTGTTCAAGTTCCGCCTGGCCAACCCGCACATCATCCTGCGTGGCATGGTGTTCCTCGGCCGCCGCGTGGAAATCCACGCCACCCCCGAGTTGGGTCGGCTGGAGATCGGGCGCTGGGTGCATATCGGCGACGGTAACGCCATCCGCTGCCACGAGGGTTCGCTGCGCATCGGCGACAAGGTGGTGTTCGGCAAGGACAACGTAGTCAACACCTACCTGGATATCGAGATCGGCGAGTCCACGCTGGTCGCCGACTGGTGCTATATCTGCGACTTCGACCACCGGATGGACGATATCCACACCCCGATCAAGGATCAGGGGATCGTCAAGAGCCCCGTACGGATCGGGCCCGATACCTGGATCGCCGCCAAGGTCACCGTATTGCGGGAGACCCGGGTCGGCCGTGGCTGTGTCCTCGGCGCGCACGCGGTGGTCAAGGGCGATATTCCCGACTACAGCATTGCCGTCGGCGCACCGGCCAGGGTCGTGAAGAACCGCAAGGAGGCCTGGGAGGCCGGGGCGGAGGCACGGGCCGCGTATGCCGTCGCGCTGGAGGACATCGAACGGAAGAAGAACGGTGCAGGCCGGCAGGCATGAACCGGCGGGCCGCGGCCCTACTTCAGCGACTCCATCTTCTTGACGACCCGCTGCACGGTGAGCCACGTGCGGGTGGTGATGTTCTTGCCGTGGGTACGCTCCAACCAGGCCATGAAGTTGGGGGTGGTGGGGGTGCTGTTGTCGATGACGGCGAGAAATACGCGGGCGGCGGGGTCGTAGCCGACGACACGGGTGCGCGGATCGGGATCGCCGGGTGGTTCGACCGGTGCGCGGCCGGCGCCCTTGAGAAAGGTCGCGGTCAGATAGGTGCTGCGGCCGTGCGTCAGCCCTTCGAACGGATCGCTGTCGAGCAGGGCGCGCAGTTCGGTGTGGTCACGGATGATCGTGCCGCCCGGGATACCGAGTTCGGCGTTGAGGGCGTTCTGGACCCGGTCCTCCAGAACGGAGACCTCGGCCGGGTCGGCACGGAATACGATATTGCCGCTGGCCAGGACCGAGGCCACCGATTCGAATCCGAGCCCGGTGAACACCGCGCGCAGTTTCTCATTGCTCATATTCGGGTTGCTGGGCATGATCCCCCGCAGCAGCGCCGTGTACATCATCATGGACAGACCGTAGCGCCGCGCACCGACAACCACTCGGCATTCGGCAGCCCCTCGATACACCGGGTGTGTTTTCCGGGTCCCGGATGTGTGCGGCCCCGCCGGCGACTCGGCGGTCAGCGCCCTGGGCGGGCACCACTCGGCACCCAGAGCTCTCCCCGGATACGTCCCACGACGTACGACGCGATCCGAACGAACGGTGACGCAGTGCGTTTCGGTTCGGGCACCGAAAGTGCCGCTTCCCTTCCCATCCGTGAACCCGGTGAAAACTGTTCATAAAATAGAGGGATAATCCCTATTGATAATTTCGCGCTCGTATCGTCCCGCGAACTCGCCGCAGACCTTCTGCAACCATCGGGAGCACCGAAAATTCCCGAAAATGGTGCTCTTACGCAATATTCATCGATAATCGTGGTCGCTCGCCGTTTGCCCGACCGTACGCGGACGGCAATATTTTCGCGCCGCGCTCATCGACTGTCCGCCTACGGTGACAATATGCCTTCCACACAATAGGAATACGGCTGTTCACGGATCTATAGACTCATCGCAATGACGGAGTTCCCCACGGGCACAGCAGAATCTACCTTCCCCGCGGTTACACGCATGCTGCTTCGATCCGACGGCTCGATGACAAAACTGTTGGAAGCCCTCCTCGGAGAACCGCTATTCCTCGACTTACTGGAACAGCGCCGTACAACCGCAGACGAACTGCCGGACGAGACGAGGTCGGCCCTGGGATGCCGGGAATCCGATCCGGTGATCCTACGCCGATCCGTCCTGGTCACCGAAAGCGGCAGGGCCGTTTCCGAGAACTCCGTCGCCATAATGGCAGAGCACGAACTCGCACCCGTCCTCACCGACAAACGAACGCCTATCGGCCACAGCATGTCCGCCGCCGGGCGGTATATCGCGCGAACGGTTCTCACCACCGGGGTCACCAACTGGACCGCATCGGGGCACCGGAACGGAGCTCGGTGCGTATACAAGGAAAGCGTTCTACATGACCATGTCTTCGCACCGGTGGCATACCTGCACGAAAGGATAGATCCCGCGTTCGCGCCGCTGGAGAGAAGTTCGTGAAGGTATTGGTCGTCGGTGCCGGAATAGATGGTCCGGCACCGACATCGAGCCCGCATGCCGGCGCCCATCGATGGTGTCCGAGAACTGCGACCACTGGACACCTTCGGCCGCAGTGTTCGGTGCATCGCGGTGAGTCGCAGGCCCTGCCGCTCGCGGAGGCACGGGACCGCCTCGACGACCCGGTGACCGGATCACGGGCGTACGAATCCGCCCGGCCGAACGCGGTGAACGCCATCGTGCTCGCCACTCCCGATATGCCGATGGGCCGAGCGCTGCGGCCGGTGGCCGAACGCGCGCCCGAGGGCTGTCACCGCACCGGCGCGGCGTAGCCTACGAGGTCCCGTGTTCCGCACCGCGGTGTGCGGTGCAGAGGAAAACGAGCGGGCTGCGGCCTATTCGGGTGATGACCACGGTATACGGTCGGGTACCCGCGGGCTTCAGGCGCTGTCGCAGCCGATCGGGGTCGACGTCCACCCCGCGGACCAGGATTTCCAGGGGTCCACAGTCGCGCCGGCGGAGCTCCGCGCGTAGCGACTTCTCCCGGAAGTCGAGGCGGTCCAGGATGCGGAACCCACGGACGCCGTCGGGGACCTGGTCGCCGGTGAGGTACGCGATTCGCGGATCAAACTGCCACAGACCGTACCGCGCCGCATAGTGGCGCACCAGGCCGGCGCGGACCACGGCACCATCCGGATCGATGATCCACTCTCCCGGTTCGCGCTCGGGAATATCGTCGGGGTCGGCGTCGGTGAGCGTCATCGTGGCGCCCCTCGTGGTGAGGACGGTCGCGCGGCGGGTGATGCCCGGATCGGTGAGACCGGCGGACCAGAGGCAGGCCTCGCGAACGGAGCCGTCCAGCGACACGAGTTCCACCTCGCCCGGCCAGGCCAGGCGGTCGAAATCCAGGCCGGGTGCGCATTTCACGGCCAGATCGCGTCCGGCGTAGGCGTCGAGCAGCTCCGGGAGCGGCGGTTGCAGTTTCGCCGGGTCGTAGGTGCGTCTGCCCTCCGCGCGGCGTGCCGGGTCGGCGATGACGACGGTGTCGGTACTACAGGGCCGCAGTGCATCGGCGCGGACCAGGACGATATTCCGCTTCGACGGGACCGCGCCCGTCGCCGTGGCCGCCGGCACATCCCGGTGCGCCAGGTTGTACCGGGCCATCCTGAGCCGGACGGTATCCAGATCGCTACCGATAACGGCCGGACAGACCCGCGCCAACTCGGCGAGCTCCGCACCGATGGAACAGGTCACGTCGTGCACGGCGCGACCGGCCAACCGCGCGGCCCGATGCCGGGCCACCGCAGTAGGGGTGGCCTGTTGCAGGGCGTCGTCGGTGAACAGCCACTGCCGCGCGTCGGTCAGCTTGGCCGCCGCACGGCGACGCAACCGCACCGTTTCGACGAGCGCCGCCGCCCGCGCACCGTGCTCTCGACGGACCCGCTGCACATCGCGCACACGGGTAGCCGGGGACAACTCCAATCGGTCGACCTCGAGCAGCGCGACACCACCGGCCGCACTGGTGAGGTATTCGATATCCGCCGGATCGAAGTCGTATCCCACTTATTCGGCGGTGACCGGTTTCACCCCGGTGATCATGGCGTTGTAGAAGAACCGGCGCGGCACCACACGGCGCATGACCTTCTCGTCCACCCAGCTCAGCCCCAGCCATGCCCGGTACATGGCCATCCGGTAGCGCCAGGTGAGCTTCTCCTCCGGAACGGCGGCCTCGAAGGTGCGCACCGGCCAGCCCCACAGGGCGGCGGCGAACTCCTCGGTGTGTGCGGCGACATCGACGGCGCCCGCGGAACGGGCCATGGCCTCGAGTTCCGACGGGTCGAAGGTGTGCAGGTCGACCACGGCCTCCAGTGCGGCAGCCCGGGAGGATTCGTCCAGCTCGGCCTGGGGCCGCCGCCAATCCCGCAGGAACGGGAGTTTGGTGATGGTGGTGGTGGCCTTCCAGGTGATGTTGCCCAGGTTGCGGGCATAGAGGTTGCCGACGGTGGTCGGCTCGCCGGCGAAGACGAAACGGCCGCCGGGCCTGAGGACGCGCAGACATTCCCGCAGCGACAGTTCCACATCGGGGATGTGGTGCAGGACGGCGTGGCCAACGACCAGGTCGAAGGTATTGTCGTCGTAGGGGATGGTCTCGGCGTCGGCGACGCGACCGTCGACGTCCAGGCCGAGGTTCTCGGCATTACGCAGCGCGACCTTCACCATGCCGGGCGACAGGTCGGTGACCGAACCGCGCTTGGCGACGCCCGACTGCATCAGGTTCAGCAGGAAGAAACCGGTACCGCAGCCGAGTTCCAGCGCCCGCTCGTACGGCAGCTGTACCGGGCCGACGGCGGCGTCGAAACGTCCGCGGGCGTAGTCGATACAGCGCTGGTCGTAGGAGATGGACCATTTGTCGTCGTAGGTCTCGGCTTCCCAGTCGTGGTAGAGGACCTGGGCGAGCTTGGTGTCCTCGAAAGCTGCTTCGACCTGCGCCGCGGTGGCGCGCGGGTTCGGTGCGGGGTCGTCTGGGCGTACCGTCATGGTGGCACAGCCTAATGGACAGGGCCGGACGCCGATCCGCCGCCGGTCACGGGCACGGCCCGGGCGTAGGCGACCGCCATCAGCGGCCGACGAACCGCGCGGAGCCGGGGCCGTTCCGGGCGTAGGAGCGGGTGCCGATCAGCCGGTCCTCGGTATCGAAGAGTTCCGCCCATTCGGTGCGAGCCCGGTCGTGGCCGTGCGCGCCGGCTTCGAATACGGCCTTCGCGGCGGCGAGGGCACGGGCCGGGCCGGCGGTGAACTGACGGGCCCAGGCGACAGCGGCCGGGTAGACGTTGTCGGGGGCGACGATCCGGTCGACCAGGCCGATACTCAGCGCCTCGTCGGGGGAGACGAAACGGCCGGTGTAGACGAGGTCCTTGGCGGCGCCGGAGCCGACGAGGCCGGCCAGCCGGCGGATACCGGCGAGCGGGATGAGTCCGGCGTGGATCTGCGGAAAACCCAGCTTCACATTGTCGCCGGCGATGCGGCGGTCGGCGCCGAGGGCCAACTCCAGACCGGCGCCGAGGGCGTAACCGCTGATGGCGGCGACCGTGGGCTGCGGGACACGGGCCAGGCAGCCCAATGCGTGCTGCAGATCCGCCGCCATGGCGGCGGCCCGGGCGCTGTCCAGTTCGGTGAGTTCGGCGAGGTCGTCGCCGGCGCAGAACACCCGTTCGTCGCCATAGACGACCAGGGCCGCGACCCGCGGATCGGCGGCCACTTCGGCGGCGGCCGCCGCCACCTCCCGCACCACCTGGGCATTCAGCAGGTTCACCGGCGGGCGGTTGATCCGCAGCACCGCTACCCGGCGCGGGTGCTCGCCGTCGAGCTGATCCAGGGTCACGAATTCGGCCATGGACCCAGACACTACCGGGTGCCCTCCGGTTCGTTCGCACCCGCGAAACCGCCGAGCAGCGACGGATCGGTATTCCGGATCCCCGTGGACCCGACCAGCCGCGACGGATCGGGCAGCTCGGCGAAATACCGCTCGTTGTTCGGGAACCGGAGCAGTTTCCTACCGGCCACCTCGCCGAACTCCGGCCGGATGGGCGTGATGTCGGGCTCCGCGGCGAGGATCTGCGCGGTGGAGTCGTAGCGGCTCAGCGCGTCGAGCTGCGACCAGGTGGGTGGCAGCAGCACATGCTCGCCGGCCCGCCAGGTATCCAGCGCGACGGCCGGGGTGCACCACTGCACATGATCGGTTTCCGAGGTCGCGCCGTCGGCCAGCTGTCCGTCGGGCAGTACCGCGACGAAGAAGTGGGTGTCGTAGCGGCGGGGTTCGACCGTGGGGGTGACCCAGCGCGCCCAGGGACGCAGCAGGTCGGCGCGCAGCACGAGTCCCTCCTCGGCCAGGAACCGCGCCAGTGTCAGTTCCCGGCTCTCCACTTTCGCCCGCGCCGCCCGGTAGCCGGCGGTATCGGCCACCACCGTATCGGCGGTGGGACCGGCCAACAGCACCCCGCATTCCTCGAATGTCTCCCGCACGACCGCACAGACCAGCGCCTTCGCCCGCGGTTCGGTGACCCCGTACCGCCGCGCCCACCACCGGGGCGGCGGCCCGGCCCATTCGATGTCGATCTCCGCGTCGGAGGGGTCGACCCGCCCACCGGGGAACGCCGTCATCCCCGCCGCGAAGGCCATGGCCCCCGCCCGCCGCTGCAGGAACACCTCCGGCCCCCCGGCGCCATCCCGGACCAACATGACCGTCGAGGCGTCCTTGGCCTCCGGCACCTCCGAAGAATCCGGCACTGTCGTCTCACTCACACCAGCACACTAACCGCCTCACCACCTCGGCACCCGGCTCACCCCGTGTTCCCCGCCCCCACGGCACAACTTCCACGAACTGCCGCGTATCCGCTCCGAGTGTCCCGCGTTCGAACCGCACTGTCCGGCGCATACACGTAGAGACCGAAGTCGGCCAGGATCGGACGAACACGAAACCACGACAAGGAAGCCCCGGTCGAGAGCCGGCGAAGGCAACCGGCACGAATGTGCCCCCTCACCTCCGTACGACAGGCGCACCCTCGTGTAGAGACCGCACCTTCGTATAGGGACAGGGCTCGAACACCCGCCGCTGCGCGACGGACAAACCCCGGGATCACGCCCCTGCTGCCTCGCGCTGGTCCAACCGAAGCGACATCACGCGGAAAGGGAAGATCCGAGATGGCAGGGGCACAACCCACGCCACCAGGAGGCGACACAATCCGACATGGCCCGTCCCGGCGTCCGAACCGCCCGGAGCGACGTCACGCACCGGCGGCACAGGGGAAGACAAACCCCAGGCTCACGAGACCATAAAGGGTTGCGGCCCGTCTCGCGTTTCAGCGACCGAAGCGCATGCGCCGAAGGCGGCGCCATTAGACACGACTGCGGTGGCGGCCCAGACGGCGCGCGCGGCGGGCGAAATAGCGGCCCTCGACACGGTCCAAGGCGATGGACTGGCGGAATGCCTCGCTGAGGTTCTCGGCGGTCAGGACGTCGCCGAGCAGCCCCTGGGCGACGACCTCACCCTCGTTCAGCAGCAGACAGTGGGTGAAGCCGGGCGGGATCTCCTCGACATGGTGGGTGACCAGGACGGTGGCGGGGGCGTCGGGGTCGGCGGCCAGATCGCCGAGGCGTTCCACCAATTCCTCGCGACCGCCCAGGTCCACACCGGCGGCCGGTTCGTCCAACAGCAGCAGTTCCGGGTCGGTCATGAGGGCGCGGGCGATGAGGACGCGTTTGCGCTCGCCCTCGGACAGGGTGCCGTAGGTGCGGTCCAGGAGATGTTCGGCGCCGAGGCTTTCGAGCATGTCGATGGCGCGGTCGGTATCCATGTCCTCGTAGCGTTCCCGCCAGCGGCCGAGAACCGCGTAACCGGCGGAAACCACCAGGTCGAGAACCCGTTCATCGGCCGGCACCCGGGCGGCCAGCGCCGCCGAGGACAGGCCGATCCGTGGACGTAGCTCGCTGATGTCCACTTTGCCCAGGATTTCGCCGAGCAGGTGGGCGGTCCCGGAGGTGGGATGGGTCTCCGCGGCGGCCACCCGGAGCAGCGAGGTCTTGCCCGCGCCGTTGGGGCCGAGGACGACCCAGCGTTCGTCGAGTTCGACCCGCCAGGTCACCGGGCCCACCAAGGTGTGCCCGGAACGGCGGACGGTAACGTCGGTGAAGTCGATGAGCAGATCGGGATCGGGGTGTGGCACGCGCTCCATCTTGGCTCGAGGTGACCGGGTATGCGCCATCGGGCCACACCGTACTCAGGAAACCGGACCGGCCGGTGTGGCGATAACCGTCATGGAACCGGGGGCAACTTCGGTGAAACCGGCATCGCGGACCGCCACGGCCGTGCCGGCGGCGACCATACGGCTCAGCCGGGCCCAGTGCTCGGAGTCGGCTTCTCGGACGGCACAGCCCAATCCCCGCTGCGCCCACTGCCTCGCCTCCTCCAGGGGCAGGGCACCGGCGAGCAGCATACCGGCGTGGCCGACCTGGGCGGCGGCCTTGCCGAGGGTCATCTCGAGAGCCGAGTTCACCCACAGCACCGGCACATCGGATGGCGGCGGACCAGGGTCGTCGTGTTCCAGGTCGGTGCCGCCGATCTGCAGCCGGCGAATACGCTGATCGACCGCCCCCACCGGGCCTGGCACGAATGCCCGCGCCTGCGCCCCGTCGATATCGACGGTGACGCCCTCCACTTCGTTCGCGGCACGCCACTGCGCCCCCCGGGCCCGCCGCGCCACCTTCCGGATACGGGACCGCTTCCAGGCCAGATACCGCTGCTCCCACTCCCCGCCCGGCCCCACTCTCGGGTCCAGACACAGCGCCACGGCCGCGGCGGCCGCCGCGGCGAGCAGCGCGCTACGCGGCGGCGGATCGGTTTTGGGCAGGTGCAGCACCATCTGCATGGCCTGGACCAAAGCGGGATCCTCGGGGTCGCCGCCACCGCCGTAACCGGCCGCCAGTTCCGCGTGGCGCGCGGAGAAACCGCTGTCCGCCGCCACCGAAAACACCGGCCGCGTCGATTCGTCGGTCCGGAGACAATCGTCGGGCCCCTGCCCCACGGAGTCATATTCTCGGCAGCTCACCGCACTGTCCGGGTTGATCGGTTCCACCCACTCTCCCATGCCAAAAATCGACTTCGGTCAGCCTACCCAGCGACCGCGAGCGATTTTCTCTCGTGCGGCGCCGCCGGGCGCCCGATCGAATCCGTCACCGTCGGACCCACCTCGGCCCTGAACCGCCCGCCCCGATGTGCCGAGTCTTACGAGGCCCACAAAGGGTTGCGGCCTGTCTCGCGTTTCAGCGCCCGAAGCGCATGCGCCGAAGGCACGAGTCTCGGGCGCCGAAACGCGAGACCCGCCAGGGCCGCAACCCCGCGCCGCCGGAGGCGGCGCAATCAGACACAGCGCCATTAGAGCGGCACTCGGCGCAGCAGCCCGTCCTCGGCGTCGGCGGCTTCCACCTCGTCGCGGGTGACACCGAGAATGAACAGCACCGCGTCCAGGTACGGCTGCGACAGCGCGGTATCGGCGACCTCCCGCAGGGCGGGTTTGGCGTTGAACGCCACGCCGAGACCGGCCGCGTTCAACATATCGATATCGTTGGCGCCGTCACCGACGGCGATGGTCTGTTCCATCGGAACCCCGGCCTCGGCCGCGAACCGGCGCAGCGCCGACGCCTTGGCGGCCCGGTCGACGATATCGCCGACCACCCTCCCGGTGAGTCGCCCGTCCACGATTTCCAGGGTGTTGGCCTGCATGAAATCGAGTTCCAGCTCGTGGGCGAGCGGTTCGATCACCTGCCGGAAACCGCCCGAGACCACCCCGCAGCGAAAACCCAGCCGCCGCAGCGTGCGGATGGTGGTGCGCGCGCCCGGGGTCAGCTCGATACGCGCGGCGACCGCCTCGATCACCGACTCGTCCAACCCGGCCAAGGTCGCCACCCGCTGGCGCAGGGATTCGGCGAAGTCGATCTCGCCGCGCATGGCCGCTTCGGTGACCTGCCGGACCTGCTCCTCCACCCCGGCGTGCGCGGCCAACATCTCGATCACTTCCCCCTGAATCAGGGTGGAGTCGACATCGAAGACGATCAGCCGCTTGGCCCGCCGCGCCAGACCCGCCCGCTCCACCGCGATATCGACCCGCTCGGCGACCGCGACATCGGCCAGTGCTGTACGCAGCTGCTCGTCGGCGGCGGACTCGGGCACGGTGACCAACAGCTCCATCCCGGTCACCGGATAGTCGGCAATACCCCGGATGGAGTCGATATTGACCCCGAGTGTGGCCAGCTGCCGGGATACGGTGCTGAACGCGTGCGCGGTCACCGGGGCGCCCAACACCACGACGGCGTGTGTGGAGACGGGGCCGCGGGTGGGATCAGCGTCGATATCCACCTCCACGGTCATACCAACGGTGTTCATCGCCTCCTCGAGTTCGTCCTGCAGCGCCTCCGGATCGCTCGGGCGGGTGATGAGCACCCCCAGGGTCAGTCGACCACGGATCACGACCTGTTCGACGTCGAGCAGACTCACCCGATGCCGCGACATGGTCGCCAACAGCACGGACGTCACACCGGGCCGGTCGGGTCCGGTCACGGTGACGAGAACGGTGGTCTCGGCCAAATCAGTGCGCTCCTGTGTCTGATTGCGCCGCCTGCCGGCGGCGCGGGGTTGCGGCCCTGCGGGTCTCGTGTTTCAGCGCCCGAGACTCGCGCCTTCGGCGCATGCGCTTCGGGCGCTGAAACGCGAGACGGGCCGCAACCCTTTGTGGTTTCGCGAGCCCGGGGCCTTGCCCTTTCTGCGCGGTGTCGCCGGCGCGACGTGGGTCCGGTCGGCCGGGGCCTGGAGTGGGTCCCGACCACCAGGGTTGGGCCGTGCGGGGAGAGGGCGGGTGTCATCCGTGTCTCTACACGAGTGTGCACCCGCCGTGGGGGTGACGGGTGCACACTCATTGCGAACTGATGGCTTCCGCTAGCTCTTGACCAGGATTTCCTCGTCGTGGGTTTCGTGTTTGCCCGTGCCCCAGCCGACATGGGCCTCCGCGCGCATGCGCTCGACCATATGCGGGTAGTGCAGTTCGAACGCGGGACGCTCGGAGCGGATCCGCGGCAGTTCGTAGAAGTTGTGCCGCGGGGGCGGGCAGGAGGTGGCCCATTCCAGCGAGTTGCCGTAACCCCACGGGTCGTCGACGGTGACCACCTCGCCGTACCGGTAGCTCTTGAAGACATTCCACAGGAACGGCAGCATCGACGCGCCCAGGACGAAGGCGCCGATGGTGGAGACGGTGTTCAGGCCGGTGAAGCCGTCGCTGGGCAGGTAGTCGGCGTAGCGACGCGGCATGCCCTCGGCGCCCAGCCAGTGCTGGACCAGGAATGTCATGTGGAAACCGATGAACGTGGTCCAGAAGTGCCATTTCGCCAGGCGTTCGTCCAGCATGCGGCCGGTCATCTTCGGGAACCAGAAGTAGATACCGGCGTAGGTGGCGAACACGATGGTGCCGAAGAGCACGTAGTGGAAGTGCGCGACCACGAAGTACGAGTCGGTGACGTGGAAGTCCAGCGGCGGGCTGGCCAGGATGACACCGGACAGACCACCGAACAGGAAGGTGACGAGGAAGCCGATGGAGAACAGCATCGGTGATTCGAACGTCAACTGTCCCTTCCACATGGTGCCGATCCAGTTGAAGAACTTCACCCCGGTGGGAACCGCGATGAGGAAGGTCATGAAGGAGAAGAACGGCAGCAACACGGCGCCGGTGGCGTACATGTGGTGCGCCCACACCGCGATGGACAGGGCCGCGATACCCAGGGTCGCGTAGACCAGGGTGGTGTAGCCGAAGATCGGCTTGCGGCTGAACACCGGGAAGATCTCCGACACGATACCGAAGAACGGCAGCGCGATGATGTACACCTCGGGGTGGCCGAAGAACCAGAACAGGTGCTGGTAGAGCAGGATGCCGCCGGTGCCCGGATCGTAGATGTGGCCGTTCAGGTGACGGTCGTAGGCCATACCCATCAGCGCGGCGGTGAGCAGCGGGAAGGCGAGCAGCACGAGCACGCTGGTGACGGCGATGTTCCAGGTGAAGATCGGCATCCGGAACATGGTCATACCGGGTGCGCGCAGGCACACCACGGTGGTCAGCATGTTCACACCGCCCAGGATGGTGCCCAGACCGGAGACGGCCAGGCCCATGATCCACAGGTCGGTGCCCACACCCGGCGAGTGCAGGATGTCGGTGAGCGGCACGTACGCCGTCCAGCCGAAGTCCGCGGCGCCGCCCGGGGTGATGAAACCGGCGGTCGCCATGGTGGCGCCGAACGCGTACAGCCAGTAGCTGAACGCGTTCAGGCGCGGAAAGGCGACGTCGGGGGCGCCGATCTGCAGCGGCAGGATGATGTTGGCGAAACCGAACACGATCGCCGTCGCGTAGAACAGCAGCATGATCGTGCCGTGCATGGTGAACAGCTGGTTGAACTGTTCCGGGGAGAGGAACTGCAGGCCGGGACGTGCCAGTTCACCACGCATCATCAGGGCCATCAGGCCGCCGATGAGGAAGAACGCCATCGAGGTCGTCAGGTACATGACACCGAGGACCTTGGGGTCCGTGGTGGTGACCATCTTGTAGATGAACGACCCCTTGGGACCGGTCCGCGCCGGGAATGGGCGAGCCGCCTCCACTCGAGGGACTGGCTTCTGGGGCTCTACGGCAGTCACTGATCCTCCTGAAGGTGCCTCGGGTCGCTCCGCAGGCTCCACTGTCAGCGGCCCTCCCGCGTACGGGAGGGCCAAGGGTTCGCTTGCGCTCTTCGAATCGTAGACCGTGCCTCATCGCCGGGCCGATCGGGTCCTACTCTGTGTCGTATACGGCGGGCCCGACGGGGCGGGTGGTCCATCGGAGCCGGCCCGATCGGGCCCTGTCCGGCACCGATGAGTTCCGGAGCCCGGACCGGGTGTTCCCGCCGGGGGCGGCCGATCCGGCCGGATGACGGTGCCGCTCGGCCCGAGCGGAGCCGGGTTCGGCGTCGGCGGCGAGAAGAGCCGAACCGCTTCGGGCATGTACCCTCACCGGCATGCCGGTGAGCGCTGTACGCACCCGAATCCGCACTGTTCGCCCGGGCAGGCCGCTCGGGCGGACCGGCCGCCTGGTCGGCCGGTCCGTGATCGCGGCTGCCTGTGTGGCGTTGGGCGTCTCCGGTTGCGCCGGCACACCGGACGATTCCGCGTCCATCATCCGCACCACCACGAAGATCGCGGGCGCCGGAGTGGTCGGGCCGGGGCGCGATACGACGCGCGCGTGCGCGCTGCCCACCGCGCCCGACCCGGCGGCCGGCCCCACCCGCGCCATCACACACGCCGCGGGTGTCTCCGAGGTGCCCGCCGATCCGCAGCGCATCGTGGTGCTGGGGACTTCGGCACTCGACGCCACCTGCGCCGTCGGCCTGTGGGAGCGGGTGGTCGGCGCCACCACGGTGCCGGGTCCGGTCACCCAGCCGTCCTATCTGGGTTACGGCGTGCTGGAAATCCCGGGCGTGGGCACGGCCAACGCTCCCGATCCGGCGCTCATCGCGCAGCTGAAGCCGGATCTGATCCTCGGTGGGGTTTCCACCGACAGTGCCGGATACGACGCGCTGCGCGCCATCGCGCCCACCGTTCTGGTCGGCGAGCACGACTCGTGGCGGGACGAGTTCACCGCGCTGGCGACCGCCATGGGCCGCGCCGGCGCCGCCGACGCCGCGCTCGGCGCCTACCGCACCGAGGCCGGTGAGATCGGCGACACCCTCCATTCCCGGCTCACCCAGGCCTCGCTGGTCCGTTTCACGGCCGACGGCGGCGAGGTCGTGGGGTCGGATACCTTCGCCGCGGGTGTGCTCGCCGATATCGGCGCCCAGCGCCCGACCGCGCAGCGGGGTCGTTCGTTCCCTCTCGACGAGGCCGACCCCGTGCAGGCCGAAGGCGATGTCATCTATGTCATGTTCGCGGGTGAGGCCGGGCTCGAACACGGTAAGTCCGTGATGGAATCCGATCCGTGGCTCGAACTCGGCGCGGTGAGCGATCAGCGGGTCTTCGTGGTGGACGACGCACTCTGGCACACCACCGGCCTGACCGCGGCCCGGGCGCTGCTCGGCGATATCGCCGATACGCTCAACGCCTACGGCGGCGACTGAACCGTCAACCACCCCTTGGGGGTGTGGTTTGCCCACCTGTGGTGGGTGTGGACCAGCGCTGCGGGGGGCTGTCGTAACCCCGCGGTGGCAGGATTCTCGGATACATACCCATCCGGCTCCTCAACCCGAGGGATACCCGCCATGTATACATGGTCCGCATCGCTTGTCGCCAACCTCCCCACCGTGGCGTCGCCCCAGGCGTTTCCCGAGGTCGATCCGAACGCGGTGGTGGTGTCGAGCGTTGACTGTGATCTCACCTATCCCGAATCGGACCGCCGACCCAACCGCCTCGCCCGGGTACCGCTGCGGCACCGGGACGAACCGGGCACCCGAATAGCGATCTCGGTCGACTCACCGATCGAACGGGTCATGGTCGAACACGCCGTCCTCGAGATCGACGGCACACCGGTGTACACCGATTCCGACGCCCCGCTCACCACAGGCGACCACCCGGCGGCCCAGGGATCCGCCTGACCCTGGTTCCGCGCCGGCCGCGCGATCCGTCCACTCGGGCGCGCGGCCCGATATTCACCGGTACCGCCGTGCTCCGCGCGCTGCGGTACCGCAGCCTCCTTCAGAGAGCACCGGCCCGATCGGAAGGTAGGACACTTCATGGCACAGCCTTCTTCTCCGTCGACCTATACCGCTGTCCTCCTCCCCAACGGTGCGTTCGGACTCTCGGCGGCCCAGCGCGGGATCTGGTTCGCCCAGCACATCGCGGGCGATACTCCCATTTCCATCGCCCAGTACGTCGAACTGAGCGGTCCGGTCGATATGAATCTGCTCGAAGAGGCCTTCCGCCGCGCCGGTCGCGAATTCGGCACCGGATATCTGCGGCTCATGGAGGTGGACGGGCACCCGTTCCAGTTCGTCGACCTCACCCTGGAGGACAGGCGGCGCGTCATCGACCTGCGCGGCGAGCCCGATCCGGAGGCGGCCGCCCAGTCCTGGATGCGCGCCGAGTACACCGCACCGCTGGACCCGCTCACCGATCGCCTGGTGTGCGTGGTGATGCTGCGGGTCGGTGCCGAGCGCTGGTTCTTGTATTCGCGGATCCATCACCTCGTGCTGGACGGGATGGGCGCTCTTGTGCTGGTGCAGCGTACGGGCGAGCTCTACAACGCGGCGCTGGAAGGCCGGGAACCTCCGGACACCAGGGCCGACGAGCTGTCGAAGATCGTCGAGTCGGATATCGCCTATCGCGGCTCGCGACGCTTCACCTCCGACCGCGAGTACTGGCGTGAGCATCTGCGGGGTATGGCCGATCCGGTGAGCCTGGCCGGTCGCACCACCGAGGTGAACGCACATCCGAACCGGGTGTCGGGTGCGCTGTCCGACGAGACGGCCGCGCTGCTCGACTCGGTCGCGGCCGCGGTGTCCTCCGGTATCGCACCGACGATGGTGGCGGCATTCGGTGCGTACCTGTCCGCGATGACCGGCGCACCCGAGGTGTCGTTGAGTCTTCCGGTGTCGGCGCGCACCACCGCGAGCCTGCGCCGCTCCGGCGGAATGGTCGCCAATGTGGTTCCGCTGCGGCTGCGCCTATCGCCGACCACCACCGTGGGCGAGCTGATCCGCGCCGCACAGGGCGAGCTGACCGGCGCGCTGCGGCGGCAGCGTTATCGGCAGGAGGACATCATCCGCGATCTCGGGCTGCCGATGGACGAGAGGGCATCGTTCGGGCCGTCGGTGAACCTGATGATGGTGGACACCCGGGTCCAGTTCGGTTCCGTCACCGGACGGCTGCACGTATTGACCTCCGGGCCGATCGATGACCTGTTCGTCAACCTGTATCCGGGGGTGGGCGCGAACACCACCCATATCGATTTTCAGGGCAATCCGGACCTGTACAGCGATGAGGAATTGGCGGCGCAGCATCACCGGTTTCTGCGCTTTCTGCACCGGTTCCTGGAAGCGGGCCCACACGCGCCGCTGTCGACGGTATCGGTGTTGTCCGAGGACGAGTGGGCGGAGCTGGTGCCGATTTCCGGTCCCGCCGCGGACGAGATCCGAACGCTGCCGGAGATACTCGCGGCGGGCGCCGCGCGCGACCCGGACGCGCCGGCGCTTGTGAGCGGGTCGACCACGCTGAGCTACCGCCGGGTCGACGAGTACACGAACAGGCTGGCCCGGACGCTGATCGCCGCGGGCGCGGGACCGGAGCAGAGTATCGCGATTTCGATTCCCCGGTCGATCGAATCGGTGTCGGCGGCGATCGCGGTGATCAAGACCGGGGCGGCGTTCGTGCCGATCGACCCGAACTATCCGGCCGATCGCATCGAGCACATGGTCTGCGACAGCGGTGTGATCGCGGGGGTGGTCGTCGAGGCGACCCGGACCGTGTTACCGGATACGGTGCACCCGCTGATCTTGGACGATCCCGACACCGAACGGGCCGTGGCCAAACGGGACGCGTCCGCGATCACCGGTACCGAGCGCCGGTCCACTCTGCGACCGGACCATCCGGCGTATGTCATCTACACCTCGGGTTCGACCGGCCTGCCCAAGGGCGTGTCGGTATCGCATCGCGGGTTGGCGAACCTGACCGCGAGTATCGTGGCCGGCGCGGATGTCGACGCGGAGGCGGTGGTGGCGCACACGGCGTCGCCGAGTTTCGACGTCTCGGTCGAGGAGCTGCTGCTCGCGCTGTCCATCGGCGCCACTGTGGTGGTCGTTCCCCCGGCGGCGTATGCGGGCGAGGAGTTGGCGCGGGTGTTGCGCGCGCATCGGGTCACCCATCTGGATGTCACGCCGGCGGTCGCGGAATCGCTGGCTCCGGAGAGGGTGCCGCAGCTGCGCACGGTGATCGTCGGGAGCGACGCCTTCGCCCCGAAACTACTCGACATATGGGCCGGTCGCAGGCTGATCAACGCCTACGGACCGACCGAGACCTCGGTGACGGCCACCATCACCGAGCCACTCGCCCCCGACGAGGAGGTCTCCATCGGCTCTCCGGTGCGCGGCGCGACAGCGGTAGTGCTCGACCCGTGGCTGCGGCCGGTGCCGGTGGGCACGACCGGCGAACTGTATCTCGGCGGCCCCGGGACGGCCCGCGGCTACCACCGCCGCCCCGGGCTCACCGCCGAGCGTTTCGTCGCCGATCCCTATCGCCTCGGTGCCCGGATGTATCGGACCGGAGATCTGGTGCGGTGGCGCCGCCGCGCCGGCCGGTTGGAACTGGAATACCTGGGCCGTGGCGATTTTCAGGTGAAGGTGCGCGGTTTCCGGATCGAGCTCGGGGAGATCGACGCGGTCCTGCAACGGCATCCCGACGTGGACTTCTCGATCACGGTCGGCACCCCGGCCACGTCGGGTGCCACCGCGCTGGTGTCGTATGTCCTGCCCGCACCGGGAGCCGATATCGTGCCGGAGGGGTTGCGTGCCGCGGCCGGCGCGGCGCTGCCCGCCTTTATGGTGCCCGCGGCGGTCATGGTGTTGGACCGGATTCCGCTCACCCCGCTCGGGAAGGTGGACCGTACGGCGCTGCCGGCACCGGATTTCGGCGCCCGGGAGCCGGCGGGCCGGGCGCCTTCGACTCCACGCGAGAAAACCCTGGCCATGTTGTTCACCGAGGTGCTCGGACTGGAATCGGTGGGCGTCGACGAGAGTTTCTTCGCGCTCGGCGGCGACAGTATTGCCTCGATCCAGCTGGTGTCCCGGGCGAAGGCGGCCGGATTGGTGTTCGGTGCGCGGGATGTATTCGAACGCAAAACCGTGGCCGCGCTGGCCGAGGTGACGGGTGAGGCCGCCACGCCCGAGGTGCGGGAGCTGCCCGGCGGCGGGATCGGCGAGATCGAGCTCACCCCGGTCGTGCGGGCCATGCTCGACCGGGGAGATACCTGGCGACGGTTCGCTCAGGCCGTGCTGGTCGGGCTACCCCCGCGAACGGACCGGACGCACCTCGTCGCGGGGGTGCGGCGCCTGCTGGATCACCACGATCTGCTGCGCTCGTCGCTGCGACGCACCGGATACGACTGGAAATGGTTTGTCGCCGAACCGGGTTCGGTCGAGGCCGACGCGCTGGTGGAGGTGGTGCCCGGGGGTCCGGATATCGAGTCGACCTGCGAGCGCGAGGTGCGGCGCGCCGCCGATCTGCTCGATCCGGAGGCCGGTATCGTGGCGCGGTTCGTACTGATCGAACGAGCCGACGCCGATCCGCTGTGCTGGCTGGTACTGCACCGCCTGGTTACCGACGGTGTTTCCTGGAGAATCCTGCTGCCCGATCTGGCGACCGCGGTGAGCGCCCCCGATACCGGGGTCCTCGCACCTATCGGCACCTCGTTCCGGCGCTGGGCGAAAGGCCAGGTCGAGCATGCGCGCGAGCGAATCGGTGAACTGCCGGTCTGGCAGCGCGTCCTGGCGACACCCGACCGGCCGTACGGTTCGGCCGGCCTGGACCCGACGGTCGACACGGTGGCCACCATGGCACGGCGGCGCACCGTTCTCGCACCGGATCTCGCCGATACCGCGCTCACCACGATGCCCGACCGTTTCCACTGCGGCGCCGACGATGTCCTGCTCGCCGCGCTGGCCCTGGCCGTGGCACAGTGGCGCGGCCGTGACCGGATGCTGTTCACCCTGGAAGGGCACGGCCGCACCGACACCGTGGTACCGGGCGCCGATATCGCGCACACCGTGGGCCGGTTCGCCGGCGTGTATCCCGTGGCCATCGATCTCACCGGTATCGATACGACCGCCGCGTTCTCCGGTGGTGCCGCGGCGAGCGAGGCCGTCGAAACCGTCAAGGAGCAGTTGCGGTCGCTGCCGGACAAGGGCATCGGCTACGGCATGCTCCGCTACCTGTGCGCCGAGACCGCCGAAGCGCTCGCGGACGCGCCCACCCCCCAGCTGAGTTTCGACTACCGAGGCCGGGCGAGCGCCGGCAACCATTCCGTCGGGCCGTGGCTGCCGCGCCGCTTCGAGACCACCCAGGACGACCGGGCGCCACTGGCAGCCGTCGTCGATGTCGATGCCGTGCTCACCGACGCGGGCCTGGAGGTCACCTGGGCCTACGCCTCCCGACTTCTCGACGCCGCCGATATCGACGCACTGGCCGGGCTATGGGCCGACGCGGTGCGCGCACTCACCGAGCATGCGCGCACCCCGGACGCGGGCGGGTATACCCCGTCGGATTTCCCGCTGGTCCCGGTGACCCGGCAGCAGATCGACACCTGGGAACGCGAGTACCCGAATCTCGTGGACGTGTGGCCGCTGTCGCCGCTGCAGCACGGCCTGCTGTTCCACGCAATGTACGACCCGGATACCGCCGACGGCTATACGGTGCAGTCGCGGCTCACCCTCGCGGGTACCGTCGACCCGACCCGCCTGCGCGGGGCCGCCCAGGCGGTGGTCGACCGGTACGACAATCTGCGTGTCGCCTTCGTCGAAACCGCGGACGGCCCCCGGCAACTCGTCCTCGCCGCCGCCGAGATCGCCTGGCAGGACATGGATCTCACCGATATCACCGATCCCACGCTGCGCCGGCGGGAGCTCGACCGGATCATTGCCGCCGACGCGCGCACCCGTTTCGGACTCACCCGTCCCCCGCTGCTGCGCTGCACCCTCGTCCGCACCGAACCGCAGATCTACACCCTCATCCTCACCAACCATCACCTCGTCCTGGACGGCTGGTCGGCACCGCTGCTGGTCCGCGAACTGCTGACGCTGTACGCCACCGCGCACGACACCGTCGATACATCCGTGCTGCCGCCGGCGCGCTCCTACCGGGACTTCCTGGCCTGGCACAGCACCATCGACACCGCTGAGTCCCTGGCGGTGTGGACCGAATCGCTGGCCGGTGTCGACACCCCGACCCGCGCCCTACCCACCCCGGCCGGGGTCGAGGGCACCGGCACCGGAACGGTTTCCACCGACCTGCCGCACGCCACCGTCGCCCGGCTGGAATCCGCAGCCCGCGAGGCCGGCGCCACCGTCAACACCTTGGTTCAGGCGGGCTGGGCCATGGTGTTGTCCGTACTGACCGGCCGCACCGACGTGGTGTTCGGTTCGACGGTATCCGGCCGCCCACCGCAACTGGCGGGAGTCGAGGAGATGATCGGCCTATTCATCAACACCCTGCCGGTGCGCGTACGACTGGACCCGTGGGAGCGGGTGCGCGACCTGTTGGCGCGGGTACAGAGCGAACAGGCACGTCTACTGGATCACCAGCACATCGGGCTGGCCGCGATCCACCAGGCCGTCGGCCTCGCGGAACTGTTCGACACCCTGACCGTCGTCGAGTCGTACCCGATCGACCGTACCGCCCTGTCGGACGCGCTCGATATCGCGGGGATGCGGGTGTTCGACATCGACTGCACCGACGCCACACCGTATCCGCTGAGCCTCATGGTGATACCGCTGCGGGGCCGCGAGGGCCGCGACACCCTGCGAATCACGGTGAAATACCTGGTCGACCACCTGGACGACAACGCCGCCCGAACCCTGCTGGACCGTTTCGTGCGGATGCTGACCCAGTTCGCCGAGAACCCGGACAGCCCGGTGGCCCGGGTGCAGTCCTGCGACGACACCGAACGCACCGCGCTGCTACCGGTGCGCGGTGCGCCCTCGGGGCCGCCACGCACCCTGCCCGATATCCTCGCCGACGGCGCTCGGCTGGGTGGTGACGCCATCGCGGTCACATCCGACGGGTTCACCATGAGCTACACCGAGCTCGATGCCCGGTCCAACCGTTTCGCCCGGCTGCTGCTGCGACGCGGGATCAACCGCACGGTGTTCGTGGTGGTGGCGCTGCCCCGGTCGCCGGAGTCGGTGGTCGCGGTATGGGCGTTGGCCAAAACAGGGGCGGCGCTCATTCCGCTGGACCCGAAACACCCGGTGGAGCGGATCGAGCATATCCTCGCCGATTCGAAGGCACCCCTCGGTGTCACCGTCACCGCGATCGGCGAAACCCT
The DNA here is from genome assembly GCF_000308495.1 of Nocardia brevicatena NBRC 12119. Classification (GTDB taxonomy): domain Bacteria; phylum Actinomycetota; class Actinomycetes; order Mycobacteriales; family Mycobacteriaceae; genus Nocardia; species Nocardia brevicatena. The sequence continues at coordinate 87,493 of NZ_BAFU01000066.1, forward strand.
ACCCGGCACCGTCGACTGGTTGCTGCTCGACGATTTCGACACCATCCGCCGGATGATGGCCGTGTCCGACGCACCGCTCACCGACTCCGAACGCGGCGGGCCGATCGCACTCGATCAGGCCGCGTACCTGATCTACACCTCCGGTTCCACCGGTAAACCCAAGGCCGTACTGATCGGTCACCGCGGTGTGGCGAATCTCGTGCGGTGGCAACAGGAAACCCTGGACCTGGACCCGACCGCACGGATACTGCAGGTGGCCTCACCGGGATTCGACGCCTCGGTGTTCGAACTGCTCACCGCGCACGGCGTGGGCGGGCGGCTGGTGGTCGCGCCGCCGGACGTCTACGGCGGCGCCGACCTGGAACGGCTGCTACGCGCCGAACAGGTGACGCATGCGGTGATCACACCGTCGGCGCTGACCACCATGAACCCTGATGGACTGGATCGGCTGCGGGTGCTGTCGGTCGTGGGCGAGGCGGTATCTCCGGAACTGGTCGAACAATGGGCACGGGGCCGGCGCATGGTGAACCTGTACGGCCCCACCGAATTCGGTATCTGGGCGACCGGTCCGGCCGAACTCGCCGCGGGCGAGCCGATCACCATCGGCGGACCCGTCCGCGGCGCCGACGCCATGGTGCTCGACAGCTGGCTGCGTCCGGTGCCGGTAGGGATGGTCGGTGAGCTGTATCTGGCCGGGGCCGCCCTCGCGCGCGGCTATTTCAACCGTTATGCCCTGACGGCGGGACGTTTCGTCGCCGACCCGTACGGCACACCCGGTGAGCGGATGTACCGCACCGGCGATATGGCACGCTGGACCGTCGGCCGCGACGATACGCTCGAACTGGAGTACCTGGGACGCAGCGATTTCCAGGTCAAGATCCGCGGCCTGCGTATCGAACTCGGCGAGATCGACGCGGTGCTGTCGCAGGACGCACAGGTCGAGTACGCGGTGTCCGTCGGCCGGGCCGGGCCGACCGGGGAAACCGTGCTGGTGTCCTATGTGCTGCCGATCGACGGTGCGGCTGTGGATGCCGACCGGCTGCGCGAGCGGGTCGCCGCCGAACTGCCAGGATATATGGTGCCGAGCCATATCGTTGTCCTGGATTCCATTCCGCTCACCCCTGTCGGCAAACTGGACCGCGCCGCCCTCCCGGTACCGGATTTCACCGACACCCGCCGGCCCTATCTCGCACCGCGCACTCCGGTGGAGGAAACCGTCGCCGCCGTATTCGCCGAAGTGCTCGGCATCGAGCGGGTGAGCGCCGAGGAGTCGTTCTTCGAACTCGGCGGCAACTCCCTGAGCGCCACCCAGGTGATCGCCCGGGTGAATGCGGCCCTGGGCTCCATGGTCACCCTGCGCGATCTGTTCGACGCACCCACGGTCGCACGGCTGTCATCGCGGGTCCGGTCCGTCGGTGACGGCGGTACCGGCCACGTCGCGCTCGCTCCTCGGGTCCGCCCGGACCGGGTTCCGCTCTCCCCCGCCCAGCAGCGTATGTGGGTGCTCAACCGGATGGACCCGACCACCACCGCCTACAACATCGTGGTCCCGCTCCGGCTCACCGGCGAGCTCGATATGGCCGCTCTGCGCTCGGCTCTCTCCGATGTGGTGGGCCGGCACGAAACCCTGCGGACCGTCTACCCCGCGGATGCGGAGGGCCCGCACCAGGTGGTGATCGACACCGAAACCGCCGCACCGCGCGTCACCGTGGTCGACACCGCCGACGGCGCCCCGCTGCGCGCATGGGTCGATGCCCTGGCGGGCGCCGGTTTCGATATCACCGCCGAGCCTCCGCTCCGCGTCGGCGTATTCCGTCTCGGCACTTCCACCCACGGGACGACGGGGGCGGAGGCCCCGGCGACCGATGGCGTCCCAGTGCACGTCGTCGTCCTGGTGGTGCACCACATCAGTGCCGACGGGGCGTCCATGGTGCCGCTGGCCGCCGATCTGGTGGCCGCGTACTCCGAACGCGTATCCGGCGTCGGCACCACCCGTGTCCCGCTCACCGTGCAGTACGCCGATTTCGCACTCTGGCACCGTGAAGTCCTCGGCGAGGAGTCCGACCCGAACTCCCTCGCGGCACGGCAACTCCGGTTCTGGACCGACGCCCTCGCCGACGCACCGGAACTCCTGGAACTGCCCACCGACCGTCCGCGCCCGGCGGTGCAGTCCTTGCGCAGCGCCGATATCGGTTTCACGCTGGAGGCCGACCGGCATCGCGCTCTGGTGGAATTCGCGGCAGCGCACGGTATCAGCCTGTTCATGGTCGCGCACGCGGCGCTGGCGGCCCTGCTGGCCCGGTTGAGCGGCACCGGCGACGTGGTGATCGGCACCGCGGTCGCCGGACGTGGGGACCGGGCGCTGGACACGCTCGTCGGCATGTTCGTCAATACGCTGGCCTTGCGCACCCGGGTGGATCTCGACGCCGAGTTCGCCGAGTTCGCCGCCGCCGTGCGGTCGACGGACCTGGACGCGCTCTCCCATGCCGATATCCCGTTCGAACGGCTGGTGCAGGTGCTCGACCCGAATAGGTCGACGGCCCATCACCCGGTGTTCCAGGTATCGCTGAGTCTGCAGAAATTCATCGAACCAGAGTTCGAACTGCCGGGGCTGCGCATCGATATCGCGGATTTCGACCGAAGTTCCTCACCGTTCGATCTGATGCTGGACCTGCGCGAACATATTGTCGGCACCGAACCGGCCGGACTGGACGGCGTGCTCACCTACGCCACCGATCTCTTCGACGAGGCCACGGCGCTGTCACTGGTCGCCCGGTGGCGTCGCGTACTCGACGCCGTCTGCGCGAACCCGCGGGTGCGGCTCGCCGATATCGATATCCTCGACGATCTCGAACGCGCCACGCTCACCCCGGCGCGCGGTCCCCAAAGCGTCACGCCGACAACGCTCACCCAGGTGTTCGCCGGCGCCGCCGCCCGGTATCCGGACCGCCCGGCACTGGTCGTCGACGGGGATACGACGACCTACCGTGAACTCGATACCCGCGCGGGAGCGCTGGCCCGCCGGCTGTGTCGGGCGGGTATCGGCCCGGAATCGGTGGTGGCGCTCGGGCTGCCCCGTTCGGCCGAACTGCTCACCGGGATCTGGGCTGCGGCGAAGATCGGGGCGGCCTTCCTGACGGTCGACCCGAAACACCCGGTGGAACGGGTCGACCATATGCTCACCGACTCCGGCGCCGCGGTTGGCCTCACCCTCTCCGCCTACCGCCCGCTGCTGCCGGACAGCACACAGTGGATCGTGCTCGACGCCCGCGAGGCAGCCGAATACCGGTTCGGCGCCGAGGATTCGCCCGGGTACGGCGACGAACCGCCCACCCCGCCCCATCCCGACCACCCGGCGTGGCTCGTCTACACCTCCGGGTCGACCGGAACCCCCAAGGGTGTTTCGGTAAGCCATCGCGGTATCGCGGATCTGACCGTGGCGCAGCGCGAGCTGCTCCGCCTGGACGAATATTCCCGGGTATTGCACGTGGCCTCACCGAGTTTCGATGCCTCGGTCTTCGAGGAGATCATGGCGTTCGGCTCCGGCGCCGCTGCCGTGGTAGCGCCGCCGGAGATGTGCGGCGGTTACCCGCTCGCCGACCTGGTCCGCGCCGAGCGGGTAACCCATATGGTCATCACCCCGTCGGCGCTATCCACCCTGGACCCGGCCGAGGTGAGCGGTGTCCGGGTATTGGCGGTGGTCGGGGAGGCGGTGAGCACCGAACCGGTCGCGCGGTGGGCTATCGACCGTACGGTGGTCAACCTGTACGGACCGACCGAATCCACCATCTGGGCAACGGCTTCCGCGCCGCTGGTGGCCGGCGAACCGGTATCCATCGGTACCCCGATCCGAGGCACGTCCGTGCTGGTACTCGACGACCGGCTACATCCGGTGCCCGTCGGGGTGCCCGGTGAACTGTATCTCGCGGGCCCATCCCTGGCCCGCGGCTATCACGCGCGAGTCGACCTCACCGCCGACCGTTTCCTCGCGAATCCGTTCGGCGCGGCGGGCGAACGGATGTACCGCACGGGGGATCGGGTTCGGTGGACGCGCGGCGCCCGCGGTTTCCACCTGGACTACCTGGGGCGCACCGATTTCCAGGTGAAGGTCCGGGGCCGACGCATAGAACTCGGCGAGATCGACGCGGTGCTCGGTCGTCTCGAAGGTGTGGAGACCGCGGTGACCCTGGGTGTTCCCGGCCCCACCGGGGCGATGGCCCTGGCCGCCTATCTGGTGCGCGTCCCCGGCGCGGAACTCGATATCGCCCGGATCCGGTCCGCCGCCGCGGAAATCCTGCCCGATAATATGGTGCCGTCCGCGTTCACGGTCCTCGACGAGCTCCCCCGCAACACCGTCGGAAAGCTCGACCGTGACGCCCTTCCCCCACCGGTATTCCGCACCGACCGCGCGGAATACCGGGCTCCGGCGACACCGACCGAGCAGGCGCTGGCCGCCCTCGTGGGCGAACTCCTCGGCGTCGACCGGGTAGGTGCCGAGGATTCGTTCTTCGCGCTCGGCGGCGACAGTATCCTGGCCATCCAACTGGTGTCGCGAGCCCGGCAGCGGGGCATCCACTGCACGCCGCTGCAGGTTTTCGAACACCGCACGGTGGCCGCCCTCGCCGCCGCGGCCGATAACACCGGCCCCGCGCCGACCCTCGACGAACTGCCCGGCGGCGGTATCGGCGAATTCCCGCTCCCCCCGATCGGGCGCTACATGCTCGACCGCGGCGGCGACTACAACCGTTTCGCCCAGACCGCCGTCCTGGAACTGCCGATCGGTATCGAGTTCGATCGGCTCGTCACGACCCTGTCGGCCGTCGTCGACCGGCACGATATGCTCCGCGCCCGGCTGATCGTCGACGACGAGCCGCGGGTGTCGGTGCGCGAACCCGGTTCGGTCGATGTGGCGTCACTGGTGCACCGTGTCGAGTTCACGGCCGCCGACAGCATCGAATTGCGCGAATACGCGGCCGGTGAACTGGACACCGCCATGAACCGGCTCGATCCGGCCCAGGGCATCGTCGAGCAGTTCGTCTGGCTCGACCCGGTCGGCGATGCGGGTGCCCGGCACCGGCCGGGCCTGCTCATCGTGGTCGCGCACCATCTGGTGATCGACGGTGTCTCCTGGCGTATCCTGATCCCGGACCTGATCGCCGCTTGGGCTCAGGTATCGGCCGGCACCGAGCCCGTCCTCGCCGAGACCGGCACGTCGATGCGGCGCTGGGCGCATGCCCTCGTCGAGGAGGCACACAGCGAACGCCGGGTCGCCGAACTTGCCTACTGGCGCGATATCGTTGACGGTCCCGACCCGCTGGTCGGCTCCCGCGAACTCGAGCCGGCCGTGGACCGCACCGACACCCTGCGCACAGTCGAACGCGAAATACCCGGCGAGACCACCAAGACGCTGCTCACCACGCTGCCCGAGCTCACCGGAGGCACAGTGGACGATATCCTGCTCACTGCCCTGTCCTTGGCCCTCATACGCTGGCGTACCCCCGCGACGGGGCCGATAGAGGCCCCCGAACCCGGCGCGCTGATCCGGCTCGAAGGACACGGCCGCCAGGAGAACGTGGTTCCCGGCGCCGACCTGTCGCGCACTATCGGCTGGTTCACCAGCCTCTACCCGGCGCGGTTCGATCTCACCGGGATCGATATCGACGAAGCGCTCGCGGGCGGCCCGGCACTGGGCGAGGCCCTGTGCACGGTGCGTCGGCAACTGCGCGCGGTACCCGACAAGGGCATCGGTTTCGGCCTGCTGCGCTATCTGAACCCGGATGCCGCCATATGGCTGCCGGGCCGCCTGCCCGGACGGGTCGGCTTCAACTATCTCGGCCGTTTCTCAACCGGCGATATCCCCGCCGGTCTGGCGGGGCTCGGCTGGGTGCCGACCGACGAACTCGGCGATCTGCGCGCCGACGAATCCCCCGACGTACCGCTGCACACCGCTGTCGACGTGAACGCGGTGGTCATCGGTGACCGACTGCGGGCGGGTTTCGGCTATCCCGCGACCTTGCTCGACCGCGACGAGGTCACCGCCCTGGCCGACCTGTGGTCGGTCGCCCTCGCGGCCATGGCGGGGTTCGCCGAAACCGCGGCGGCACGGACGTTCACCCCGGACGAGCCGCCGGCGCACCGGGTGGCCACCGCGGAGACACTCGGCCGTACGGCGCTCGGCGCAGGCCCGGAACCCGCACCGAGCAGGCTCGGTCTGGACGTGGTGCTGCCCATCCGCCTCGGCGGCACCGCGCCCGCGTTGTTCTGCATTCACCCGTCCTCCGGTATGGCCTGGCCTTATCTCGGCCTCGCGAATACGCTGCGTCCCGGCCGCCCGATCTACGGCCTGCAGGCCCCCGGTCTGAGCGGCCACGAATCACCGGGTTCGATCGGGGAATTTGCCGCATGTTACGTGCGGGAGATCCGCACCCTCCAGCCGACGGGCCCCTACCATCTGCTGGGCTGGTCGTTCGGCGGGCTCATCGCCCACGCCGTCGCCGATGAACTCGAACGGTCGGGCGCCGAAGTGGGCGTGGTCGCCCTCTTGGACACCGATACCGCCGATATCGACGGCGACAGCATCGAACGGCTCACCCCGGCGGCGTTCGTCAACACCTTCGGCTCGATATTCGATATCCCCAGCGTCCCGCCGGAGGCCACCGCGCACGAGACCACGGAACTGATCCGGGAGCACCTCGGCGGGGTGGCGCTGATCGACGCCGAAGCCCTCGAGCGGATGGCCGTATCCTATAACGCGTCCGCACGCACCCGGACCGGCTATCGGCGTCCGGTGTTCGACGGCGATATCGTGTATTTCCACGCAACTGTGAACAGCTCCCCCATTTTCACGCCTTACGGCTGGCGGCGGTACGTCACCGGCCTGATCCACAATCACGAGATCGACGTCGCCCACGACGAACTGGCCACACCCACTGTCCTGCCGATCATCGCGCGGATCCTCGACGAATACCTGGGAGACGAAGTATGAGTTCGGAAAACGGTGTCATCGTCGCCGGAATCGAGAAATCATTCGGCGCCGTGCAAGCGCTGCGTGGCGTGGATTTCACGGCGGAACCGGGCGAAGTGCTCGGTATACTCGGCCCGAACGGCGCGGGCAAGACCACCGTCGTGAATATTCTGTCCACCCTTATCGCCCCCGACGCCGGCCGCGCGATCGTCGCCGGACACGATGTGGTCGCCGATCCCGCCGCGGTGCGTCGGTCGATCATGCTCACCGGTCAATACGCCGCACTCGACGATATGCTCACCGGTCACGCGAATCTGGTGATGTTCGGCCGGCTGATGGGCCTGCGCAAACGCGCCGCCCGCGTCCGCGCCGACGAACTTATCGCCGAATTCGACCTGGAACACGACGCGCACCGCCCGGTGGGCACCTATTCGGGCGGTATGCGCCGGCGGATCGATATCGCGTGCGGGCTCGTGGTCCGCCCGGATGTGGTGTTTCTCGACGAGCCCACGACAGGTCTCGACCCGCGCAGCCGGCAAGGGGTGTGGGATCTGGTGGGCGGTTTCAAGAAGGCCGGTATCACCACTTTGCTGACCACCCAGTATCTGGAGGAGGCGGACGCCCTCAGCGACCGCGTCATCGTTATCGACCACGGCCTGGTGATCGCCCAGGGCACCGCCGACGAACTCAAATCGAGTACCGGCGACAGCTACTGTGAGATGGTCCCGCGGACTCTCACGGACCTGCCCGCCATCGCCGCGGCATTGGGTGCGCTGCTTCCGGACGAATACCGGACGGCGCTGGGCCCCGAGTCCGATCGGATCACCATCCCGGCACCCGATGGCGCTGTCACCCTGGCCGAGGCACTGCGCCGGCTCGACAGCGCCGGAGTGGAACTGATCGATATCGCCTTGCGCAGACCGTCGCTCGACGATGTCTTTCTCCACCTCACCGGGCGTATGGCGAGCGGTACGAAAACGGCGGACACGTCGACCGACACCGCCACACCCGACGACGCTTCTCCGCTGCAGCGTCCCGCGCAGCGGTCGGTGACGCGATGACCACGGCGGTCTGGTTGGCCCAGACACGGGCAGCCCCGGCGCGGGCCCAGCAGTGGTGGGTCCTCACCGCCCGCCTGATCATCCCCGCGGTGCGGTCCGGCGAGGTGTTGACCTCGGTCCTGGCGCCCGCCGCCTTCACCGCCAGTTTCTATATTCCACTGAAAACGATCATGACCTTCTCCGGCACCGGTTTCAGCAGTTACGGGCAGTTCATGATGCCGCTGGTGGTCCTGCAGGCGGCGGCGTTCACCTCGATATCGGCCGCCTTCCGGGCCGCCACCGACGCGGTCGCCGGTATCAACCGCCGCTTCGGCGCCATGCCGATCGGCCCGCTCGTCCCCACCGCGGCCCGCATGTCCGGTAATGTCTTCCGGCTGCTGATCTCCCTGAGCGCCGCCCTGGTCTGCGGGCATGTCATCGGTTTCCGTTTCTACCTCGATACCTGGCACACCCTCGGATTCCTGCTGCTGGCCCTGCTCATCGGGGCCGGGTTCACCCTGGGTGCGGATGTGCTCGGCACCCTGTCCCGCAGCCCGGAGGGCACCTCCGAGGCGCTGGTGCTGCCACCGTTGATCTTCGGCATGCTGTCGACGGGGCTGGCCCCGGTACACCAGTTCCCGTCCTGGGTGCAGCCGTTCGTCCGCAACCAGCCGGTGTCCCAGTTCGCCGCCGGGCTGCGTGCCCTGGCCGGGGACGCCCCACCCTATGCCGGACACGTCACGTGGTCGCTGATGCTTCCACCGCTGGCCTGGGCGCTGGGGGCGATCGCCGTCTATATCCCGATTTCGCTTCGTCTCGGCTCGAGGAGGCTCTGATGCCGCCCACCGCCATTACGGCCGAGCCGGCGACCACGGCTCGAAACGTTTCGGAGCATTCGGGGTTTGCGTTCGTACTGCACACCATGATCCAGACCCAACGCCTGCTGTACCGCTGGGTCCGCAGCCCGGTCACCCTACTGGAGGCGCTGATCATCCCGTGCCTGCTGCTGCTCATCGTGGACACCGTGGTCGGCAACCAGATCAGCCGGTTCACCGGTGAGGACGCCCTCTTCGGTTCGGTGCCGATGGTCGCCCTCGTGGGCGCGCTCGCCGGGGCGGTGGCGAGCGGGGTGCTGCTCGGCCGGGAACGCGAGGCGGGCCTGCTCGCCCGGTTCTGGGTGCTGCCGGTGCACCGCGCCTCCGGTCTCGCGGCCCGTGTCCTCGCCGAGGGCTGCCGGATTCTCGTGGGCACTCTCGCCGTCGTCACGGTCGGCTTCCTGCTCGGGTTCCGGTTCGAACGCGGCGTGGCGGCCACGCTCGCCTTCTTGGGCATCCCGATCCTGTTCGGCCTGGCCTTCGCCACCCTCGTCACCGCCGTCGCCGTCTACACCGCCAAATCCGGATTGGTGGAGGGCATCACCCTCCTGACCTCGCTGATGATGTTCTTCAGTACCGGGTTCGTCCCCCTCGCCGCCTACCCGAACTGGATCCGTCCCGTGGTCGGCAACCAGCCCCTGTCGGTGGCGGTCGACGCCATGCGCGCCCTCGCCTACGACGGCCCCCTGGCCCGGCCGCTCACTCTCACCCTGCTCTGGTCGCTCGGGGCCCTCGCCGTGTTCACCGTTCCGGCCGCCATCGGCTACCGCCGCGCGAGCCGCCGCTGACCCGCGGAGCGGCTCTCGACGTGAGCGGCAGGCCGCCGCCAACGGGCACGGGTGCTCACCCACGCACTCCACCACTTCGGACCGGCCCTCCAGGCCGCGCACGACCTGCCCGGCGGTGGCCGTGCGACCACGCTCGGTGAGGAAGATCCCACCGGTGCGCCCGCGATGGGAATCCACCAGCCCCAGCTCGACCAGTTCGGTCACCGCTTTGGCGATGTAGTGCTCCGACGCGATCACCTGTCGGGCAACCGGCTCGACGGTGACCCGCTCCACCGCGACCCCACTGACGGCCAGACGCATCATCACGCGCAGACCGAGGTCGGTGAACGGGACAGATGCATGAGAGCACCCTAATGAATTCGGTGTACCTAAGACGGATTTTGCTCACGGGCGGTGCGGTGAGCGAACGCCCGCACCCACCTCCGAACTGAGAAACGCAGGGTTTTCCCTACATTGCGCGCAAAGGTCTTCACATCGAAGAGAGGAAAAGTTATCAATGAGGCTTGTCCCCCTCGGTGCTCCGAGCCACCGACGCAGTGTAGAAGTCCCGCATGTCACCTGTCCCCCTGTCCTCACCGATCCCCGCGCGTCGGCACATCGAGATCCGGCAGCCCGAGATGCACCCCGCCCGCCCCGCGATCGCGGAGGTGGACGGCCGCATCGGTGAGTACCGCATGGGCACCCGGCGATCCCCCCGACCCGATCATGTGACCAGAGAGCGTCCCCTATGAGCAGTACCCGTTTGATAACCGCGGCCCTGTGCGCCGCCGCCGGATCGACCGCGTTATGGGGTTGGCGCTCGTACCGCACACCCTCCCGGGTCCCGTCGGGTTACACGGCCGCGCCACTGGTGCTCGAGGGGGCGGACGCGATTCCGTTTATCGGCGTCGTGAACCGGCTGCGCAATGTGGTGACCCGTCCCGTGGACATGGTGCACGACGCGGCACGGTCACACGGCGCGGTGTTCACCATCCGCATTCCGACCCGGTTCGACCTGACCTATCTGCTGGATCGGTCCGCATACGACATGGTGCTCTCGCTACCGGCCGACCACGCGGCGATGGGGCCGGTGTTCGGCAATGTCCCCACCGTGGGCTTCTGGTTCCCCCGGCGGTTCGACGACCATGATTCCCTGCAGGAGTTGGCGCTCACCGGCAGACGGATCATGGCCGGCCTCGTCTCCCCGCAGCGGCTCGCCGACCTGGAGCCCTTGACCAAAACCGTCATGCACGCGCACATGGGCCGTTGGTCCGGCACCGTCGACCTCGCTCGCGCACTGCATCCGGCGATCTACGAGATATCGGGCCGCTTCTTCACGGGCGACGAGTTCTGGGATCGCTACGGTGCCGACATCACCCCCGCCCTCCGGGCCATCGCCGACGGTATCGACGTTCCGCGCGCGACACTCGCGGTGACTCCCTGGAAACTGTTCATGCCGGAGTTCCATGGAACCCGCCGACTGGTGCGCGTCCTGCGGGATGCCGACCGCCATATGCCGGATTCACCGCTTTTCCAGGCCATTCGGAAGGCGGGAATCCATGAGCAGGATGTGCTGTGGATGGCGATGTACATCCTGTGGAACGCCGTCACCTACCCGGGCAGCTACGGTTTGTGGACACTCGTGGACATCGTGAGCGAACCCCGCGTCCGCGATGCCGTGCTGAACTCCACCGACCGTACGACGTACCTGAGTTGGTGTCTGTGGGAGACGATTCGGCTCAATCCGGTGTCGTCTCTCGTCCGCGCGTTGCACGAACCGCTGGTCTACGAACGCGAGGATATCCGGTACTACCTTCCGGCCGGGACGATCGTCGGCGTGGCGCCGTCACTGCTCAACCGTGACCCGGCGATATGGAGCGAACCCGACTCCTACCGGCCCGAACGGTTCCGCGACATGCCCAATCCGCGCCGCGCGCTGTTCGGTGCCGGGCCGTTCGGGTGCGTCGCGACGGAGTTCTCCCGGCTGCTCGTGGCCGGTGTATGCGAGGAGATCCTCGACAACGACTCGGTCCGACTGCTCGGCGATCTGCCGCAACGTCGCTGCCGCGTCCACCTCACCTATCCATCGGGACCCGTGCACACTCTGCTCACACCCGTCGGCGAGACTCAATGAGCCGAGCGGCATTCGACCTGGCGGTCTATATCGCGGCCGAACCCGCGGCCGTCAGGGAAGTCCTGGTGGACATCGACGGATACACGCGAATCCATCCGCTGGTCACCAGGGTGGACCGGTTGCCCGCGACCACCTCGTCCGCGGATTCGGGGACGGATCGCTACCGGGTCCACGACCGCATGAAACTCGGTTCCCTGACGGTCTCTTTCGCCTATCGCGTGGATATAGCGGTCACCGAGACGGGAGACATCGTCTCCGATTCCTACCGTTTTCCGGGTATCCGTCTGCACCATGTCACCACGTGCAGGCCCGAGAAGGAAGGCTCGCTCGTCTACGAGCACGTCGATATCGTGGCTCCCCGCCCGCTGGTGGCGACGGTTCACCGGAAGGGACTCCACGCGCATCGCATCATGTTCGGGCAGCTGAAAGCCATCCTGGAGAACGGATAGATGTACGAGGCTGTGACATATTCACAACGAGGCCTGCCGTCCTCGCCGGATATCGAAACCACTTTTGGGGGAACGCGGTTCGGCGTGTTGGACCGGCAGGTCCCCGACGGTCGGATCGACCGTGTGCAGTGGCCGACACCCCCACCCGCGGGCAGCCGCGCAGGCAGGCGTCAGGTGAGTCGGGTCGGTGCGGTGGGCGAATTTTTCGGGTTACCGATCCAGGTACTGGACCGGACATGCTCGATCGGTGACGCGGCGTTCTGCCACGCTCGGATCGAAACCGACGAATTCTTCCTGGCAGGCAAGCCCGCGCCGGTGTCCCGGTTCGCCGGCCCGATCACAGTGGTCACCGGGTCCTGTCTCCTCCCTTATGGCACCGTACGCTGGTATACGGCCGACGGTGACACGGTGCCGTATCGAGACGTGTTCGAGGCCGGGGCGCCGCTGGCAGGAGTTGTCGCCGACGAGTGCCTGTCGCTGTACGAGGCCGAAACCGTCCTGCGGCTCAGCAGGGTCATCACCCGACTGGGGCTCGCGCACCAGGTGGTGCTCGATGTGCCGCGTGAGCAGTACTACCTGACCATAGCGGCGATTCGGGCGCGACGGGAGGTATCGGCGGAGACCGCCGCGGCATGGTGTGAACTGGTCGATCGGCGTCACCGGCTGCTGGTCCACGCCTTCCGGGTGGCGTTGGGCGTCAATGCCCCGGTAGCGCTCGCCCTCAGCGGTGTCGGCGAGTTGTTACGGGAGTCGACCGTGACCGCCGCTCCCATAGACCTGCGCTCTGTGCACGAGATGTTGCGGGGGCCCGAGCCGATGTGGCGTCTGCTCGGACCCGCCGCCGACCTACACGATCTGCAGATCCTCTCCTATGTCGCGACGCTGCTGCCTCGGCCGGGGCAGGCGACGCTGATGGTGGACAGCCCCTCCGAACGCAAGCTGGTTCGACGTGCCCGCGAGTTTTCGCCCAACGCTCCTCTGGCGGCCCTGTTCGCCATGGAGCAGTTCCGGGTGGCGGGGAGGGGCCCGTTCCAAAACCTCTACTACGGAGATATCGGCCGGGTCTTCCACGACGAGGCCGGGAACTCGTTCGACACCGCGGGCCTGCTGGCAGCTGCCGGTGTGCGACCACGATCGCATCGGCTCGCCGAGGTGCTGTTCGGCGGCCACGACCCGGAAGGTCGATGCGGATGCGTTGTCGACGGGCAAGGTCCCACCGAGGCCGGGGTGTTGTCGTGCGGTTCGGGCAACGCCCCATAACCGAACCGAGCGCACTTCCGCCACCGGCTCCGTCGTGATGTACCCGCCGGGCTCGTGGATGGGCGCGAGGGGCACGGGACCACCCCGTGACCCCGGCCGGGGAGGTTATGGCGCAGCCCGCAATACAGCGCGCGCTTCCATCAGTGCGAACCCGAGCAGATTCAGCCCCTGCCACCGAGTCGGGTCCTCGGCACGTGGATCCTCGGCCGTCAGGCCGATACCCCAGATCCGGTCCACTGGACTGGCTTCCGCCAGCACGCGGTCGGCGGTGTGCACGAGGAAGTGTCGGAGCTCTTCGTGCCGACCGAATTTGGCGATGTTTCCGGCGACCACGATTTCGTAGCGGTGTGCCTCCCAGAGCGATTCGTCGAATCCGCTGATCCGGCGGCCCAGGGACTTGGCCTCTCCGGGGTGCGCGGCCGCCCGCACCTGTTCGGCGACCTCCAGATCCCCGAACAACATCGCCTTCCGCCACATCATGTAGTGCTCCGCCGTGCGGAAGGACACTCCGTCGACGGTGAATTCCGCCGGCCACCACTGGCTCAGGCGGCCGGCCCCGATCGTCCCGTCCCTGCGGGGACGATGCCCCCAGAACAGCAGATATTTGACTCGCTCCCCGTTGGCCAGAACGTCGATCAGCTCGGTGACACTACGCGCCCGCATCCCGGTAAGTCTGCCCGGCTGTCGCCCCGACCGCACTCGGATTCTCGCCGGTGCCGGCCGACTGTGGGCGAGGGTTTCCGATCCGGGCCGCGCGGCCGATGCCTCCGGTCGCTTCCTCTTCGCCACGGCATAGTGTGTCGTCGGTCTCTGTTCAGCGAATCAGGCCCGGGCACGTGGTCCCTCGGGGCTTGTGAGATTGCTCGCCGGTTCTGTGTGGGCGTTTGGTCTCTTCGGCGCGAACCTGGCCGAGATGTTCTGGAGGAACGAGTTTTACGATGTCCTGACGTGAGGTGACCATGAGTTTCCGGAAGATCGTTGCCATTTGTGCGTCGACCGTTCGGGAGGAGGTACCTCGACGGACCGCGATGGCGGGGTTGGTCCATCCCGCTGCGGCCAAGATCGCGACCTCGCGTTCGGCGGCCGAGAGTTCCTCCCACCGTGACGGGGCGTTCTTCCTGGCGGGGTGGTCTATCGCCATCTTCTCGATGGACAGTGTGCCCAGCGCCAATGCATGCACCTCGCCGAGTTCGGAACGCAACAAGGAACCCTGCCGGTAGGCGGTCGCGAACGCCTCCTGCCCCAGCACTCGGCGGCAGACCTCTATGGTCTTGTTCATTTCGGCGGCGATGAGCGCCAGATCACCGAAATTGATACCCGGCCCCACGTACAGCACCGCAGCACCTCCGACGAGTCGAGCGGTCTCGGTCGCCTGTTTCTCGAGCTCGGCCGGGTTCGCGTTCCCGGCGGCGATCGAATTGCTGATGATCTGAGCCCGTGCACGGTGCAGAATGTGTAGCGCGAACGCCCCACCCCACTCATCACGCGCGTCCACCTGGAAGGCCAGTGCCGAGCGACCGACGGTCAACGCTTCGGCGGGATCGCCATATTTGGTCAACGCGACCGCTCGAGCCAACTGGGCCCATATCTTCGCCAACCCGGCTTCAGACCTGGTGGCATGATCGAGGTGACGCTGGGTGATTTCCAAGGCCTGCCGTGCGGTGCCGAGGAAACCGGCGGCCAGTGCCTCGTAGAGCTCGCTCCTCCCCTCCCCACCGCGATCACCGAGGGTGCCGAATTTTTCGCGGGCCCGTTGCAGCACGGTGATGGCTCTCGGGTCGCGGTGGGCCATCAGCAGTTTCGTTCCCCACAGGAATTCGACAGCGGCGGACAGGCCGATATCGCTTTCCGGGTGCTGCCGCCAACCGCGCTCTGCGTCCGGATCGTCGATGCAGGCGGCCATGCATTCGTCGAGTATCCGGTCGGTGTCTTCGTTCCGACCCTGCAGTACGGAAAGCCACCCGAGCGTGGTCATGGCGGCTATTTGAAGTTCGGTCGGCTGTACGTCCAGGGCACGGGTCCCCTGTAGTGTGCGCTCGATCCATCGACGCATTTCCCGGGGGGAGCCCTTGATGATCGGCAGGGCGACCAGTCCTGCGGCGATTTCTAAACCCACTTGCGGCTCGTCGGAAGTAAGACTTTTCTCGATCGCGGTCACGATATTGTCCCAAGCCGTGCGAGCTCCCCAAATATCTTGACCCGAGCTGAACCATTCGACCTGTGCTTTTACGACTTTATCCCGGTAATAACGGCGGTGGCGGCGCTCGAGCCGCGCCGTTTCATCTACTTGGTCGGTAGAACGTTCCTCCAGCCGTTGCGCGGCGAAAATTCTAATACTCTCCAGTAGGGAATAACGCACCATCGTCGGGGTGATATGAGCCGCCACCAGCGACTGGTCCACCAACCCCTCGAGCAGGCCCTCTATTTCCTGTCGTGTCAGGTGTAGGCCCCGGTCATCGTCGGGTGGGACACCCTCATCGTCCGCACACACCACCTCGATGGCTTCCAACCCGGCACCGATATCGGAAAGGGAGTCGGTGCCATCCTCGGGATTGGTGTCGTAGCCGGCGGCGAAAACGGACATCCGGTCCAATAAGAGCTGTTCTTTGGCCGAACACAGATCGTAGGACCAGGCGATGACATCACGGATCCCCTGATGGCGTGGGTCGGCTCCCACCCGTGGCCCATGGGACCAATCCATCCGCCTGTCGGTGGCCTCACCACTCAATTCCCGAGCGATCGCCGCCAACGGCCGGTGAAGTAGCCGGGCGGCCGCCAAGCGAATATACAGCGGGTTGCTGTGCGCGTGTCGACAGATCAGATCGGCCATCTCGGCCTGGCGGGTGTCGGTTAGCGGATGACCGGTGAGTTCGGCGCGCCACCGGAACAAGGCGACGGCCTGGCGCTGCGACAACGGCGGAACCACGACGACATGCTCATCGACCCACCTTATGGGGTGGCGACTGGTCGCCAAGATGGTCAAACCCGGCACCGCTTCCGTCAACTCCATGATCAGCTCACCGACAGCGTCCAGAACATGTTCGCAGTTGTCCAACACCAGCAACGTCTGCAGATCCCGTCCAACCTCATCGGTGCTGGTCAACGCATCGACCAACGCATCCCAGGACGAGCGGTCCGCGACATCGGGAGCAACGACCGAACGGGTGACCTCGTCCTCGACGGCGGCCATATCGGCACCTTTGGCCAGTCGGGCCAATCGCGCCCAATACACCGGTCTGTGCGTGGCCCTCCCGAATCGACGACCGGCCTCCGTGGCGAGCCGTGTCTTTCCGATACCCCCGGGACCGATCAAGGTGATCAACCGGGCGGAACCGGTCAGCAGGGCACCGATCCGGTCCAACTCCGGATCACGTCCGATGAAGTCGTCCATGGCAGGTATCTGATCTCCACGCCGCCCGGAACCTGTCATCATGCCACCCCAGCTTAGCCACACCTCCGAGTTTCGCCGGCGGCGGTCCCGTACCTGTCGGCGCCCGGCCCGAAATCCGGAGGGGCGGGCCGAGCCCGGCCGACCACGCCCAAACCCGGGGTGACTCGGCCGGTATCGGTCGGCCGACCGGGCTTTTCTGCCGAACGCGACCGATTCGGCGAATTGCCGCCAATCGACTTGACGAGCGGCGGACCGGGATGTCATTATCGAAATGGGAAGACACCGAGAAATCGGTTGTCTATTTTTTCACGCCCTCGACATCTGTTGATTTTGGGTGTAATTTCAGACATCGCGCCGGGTCGCGTGCTGTCCAGCTCTCGAAATACGAAATGACTGTGGAAGGGCACTTTCTGCGTGTCGCTTCCACCCGTTGGTGTCGAGTTGCGTTCGGTCAGTGTCCAGCACGGTGCGCAATCCGCAATACCGGCCACAGGACAAGCAGATATCGTGACCGCCGCGCGTATGCGTGGGCGGCGCGAGGTGCTGGAAGGACGCATCTTGGCAGTCTCGAGTCAGACCCAGGTCAATGCCGCGATACCCGTAGATACCGGGGTTCCCGGAGCACCGAAGCGGGTCTCTTTCGCCACACTCCGTGAGCCACTGGCTGTTCCGGGGTTGCTGAATGTCCAGACCGAGTCGTTCGAATGGTTGATCGGTGCGCCTGCCTGGCGCGAACGAGCAGCGGCGCGCGGCGACTCGCTCGCGAGTGGACTGGAGGAGATACTCGAGGAGCTCTCCCCCATCGAGGACTTCGCCGCGACGATGTCGTTGACGCTGTCCGAACCCCGCTTCGAGGAGGTCAAAGCCTCCATCGAGGAA
>NZ_BAFU01000065.1 GCF_000308495.1 Nocardia brevicatena NBRC 12119
TGGGCCCGCTCGGCGCGGGCGCGGGTCTCGCGTTCGATTCGGGCGGCGCGGCGCAGCGAATCGGCCTTACCCCGCACCGATTCCGCCCGCTCCTCGGCGGTGCGCACGGTGAGCCGGGCCTCCACCTCTATGGCGCGCGCCTCGGCCAGGGCGGCGGCGGCTTCCTCCCGGGCCTGGGCGGCGGATTCGGTACCGGCCGCACCGAGACCGTCGGCGTCGATACCATCCTGTTCCCGTTCGGCGTGGCGCAGCCGGTCCTCGAGTTCGGCGAGCGCGGTCACCGCCTCCTCTCGGCCCGTCTCGGCCTGCGCTCGCTGCGTGGTGAGCCGTTCACATTCGGCCTGCGCGGTGCGGGCGGCCTGGCCGAGGCGGCCGAGTCGGTCGTAGATGGCCACCAACGCCTGATCGGATTCATACAAGGCGAGCAGGGCGTGGTCGACGGCCTCCTTGCGTTCGGCCTGTTCCTCGAGCGCCCCGGCCAGAGCCGCCTCCAGTTCCTCGGCATGCCGGCGGGCCGCGACCAGTTCCGCCTCGGCCGCATCGATATCGGCTTGAATCTCCAACCGGTTGGGGGCCCGATCGGAACCACCGATGAGCCAGCCGGACCCGGCCAGGTCGCCGTCGCGGGTGACCGCCCGCAGAGTCGGATGCGCGACCAGCAGATCGGCGGCGGCATCCAGATCGTCCACCACGACGACCCGGTCGGTGAGGGCCACGATGGCGGCGCGCACCGAGTCCGGGCAGTCCACCACGTCGACCAGCCGGTGCGCCGTCGCCGGCAGTTCCGGAATCTCCGACTCGGCGAAACCGGCGGCGCTGCCGTAGACCAGCGCCGCGCGTCCGCCGTCGGCCTGTTTGAGGTCGCGAACGGCGGTGTAGGCGGTGGTACCGGATTCGGCGGCCACGGCGTCGGCGACCGGCCCCAGGACCGCGGCCGCGGCGGCCTCGAAACCGGCGTGCACCCGGAGCAGCCCGGACAACGGGCCCAGCAGTCCGTCGGAGTGGTGCTCGGCGAGCCAGGCGGCGCCGTCGCCGCGGGCCAGATTCATCCGGAGCGCATCGATGCGGGCGGTCAATGAGGCGACCCGTTTGCCGGCATCCCGGTCTTGGGCACGGAGTTCGGCGACCCGCTGATCGGCCAGGACCATGGCCTCGACGGCATGTTCGTGCTGAGCGTCCAGTCCGGCCTCGCCCGCGTCGAGTTCGGCGAGCTCGTCCTGGACGGCGTCGTATTCCACCTGCGCGTCCTCGCCGCGGGCCCGGGCCTCGGTGATGGCCGTGGACAGCCGAGCGATATCCGCATCCATCGATTGGGCCCTGGTGCGCATGTTCTCCACCTGCCCGGAAAGGCGGACCAGGCCCTCACGGCGGTCGGCGATGGCGCGGACGGCGGCCAGATGCGCCTGCTCGGCGGCCTTGGCGGCGCGCTCGCGTTCGGCGAGGGCGTCGCGGGCGGATTCCAGGGTTTCGATCGCGATCTCCACCGCCGCACGGAGCTCGGCCTCCTCGGCCTCCACCCGGTCGGCCTCGGCCTCGAGCTGTTCGGGATCGCGGCCGGTACCGGCCGGGGCGGCGGTGTCGAGGTGCCGGGCCCGCTCGCGGGCGATGCGGATGGTGGCGTTGACCCGTTCGGCCAGCGCCGACAGCTGGAACCACAGCCGGCCCGCGGCCTCCGCGCTGGGGGTGAGCCGGGACAGCTCGAACTCCTGCTCGGTCAGCGCGGCATTGGCGGCGTCCAGCTCCGCCCGCACCGTGATCTGCTGTTCCCGGGCGTAGGCTTCCTTGCTCTGTTGGCTTTCCAGCTCGGCGCGCCGGGTGACCAGGTCGTCGGCGGCCAGGCGCAGCCGAGCGTCACGCAGGTCGGCCTGGACGGTCTGGGCGCGGCGTGCGACCTCGGCCTGGCGCCCCAGCGGCTTGAGCTGGCGGCGCAGCTCGGTGGTGAGGTCGGTGAGTCGGGCCAGGTTGGCCTGCATGGCCTCCAGTTTGCGGAGAGCTTTTTCCTTGCGTTTGCGGTGTTTGAGGACGCCCGCGGCCTCTTCGATGAAGGCGCGGCGGTCCTCGGGGCGTGATTCCAGGATGGCCGAGAGTTGGCCTTGGCCGACGATCACGTGCATTTCCCGGCCGATACCGGAGTCGCTGAGCAGTTCCTGGACGTCCATCAGCCGGCAGGAGCTGCCGTTGATCTCGTATTCGCCCGCACCGTCGCGGAACATCCGCCGGGTGATGGACACCTCGGCGTAGTCGATGGGCAGCGCGCCGTCGGAATTGTCGATGGTGAGGGTGACCTCGGCGCGGCCCAGCGGCGCCCGGCCGGCCGTGCCGGCGAAAATGACGTCCTGCATCTTGCCGCCGCGCAGCGCCTTGGCGCCCTGCTCCCCCATCACCCAGGTGAGCGCGTCGACGACATTGGACTTACCGGAGCCGTTGGGCCCGACCACGCAGGTGATGCCCGGTTCGAACCGCAGTGTCGTCGCGGACGCGAAGGACTTGAAGCCCTTCAACGTCAAGCTCTTCAAGTGCAATCCGGCGACCCTTCTGTGTTCGATGGCGCCGCCTTCGACGGCGCGGGTCGGGGCCCTCGTGGCCTCGGGCCTTCCCTCCCTCCGCACCGCCGCCGACGCGACGTCGCTCCGGTCGGTCCGGATTCCGACCACCGAGGTGAGGCTTCCGCGAGGGCAGGGGTCGAGTATCGGCTGTCTCGATTTCCCTCCGCTCACCGCTCCGGTCGGTCCGGACCCGAGGCGGCCCCGGCCACCACGGCGAATGGTATAGACAGCGATGTTATGCGACCGGAGTATCGGGACAGGTTCGGGTCCATCCCCTGGTCCCGGCGCCGCCGCGCCTGCGGCCTACGGGACAGCCCTGGGGTGTTTCGGAAGAACTCGGTAGCTCGGGCGATACGGTTCAGGCCCGCCGTCTCCCCAAACCGGCTTCGATACCGGTGACGGCGCGGAATGCCAGGACAACGCCCCACGGGACGATCACCCAGAACGGCCAGAAGTAGGTGAACTCGCCGACCCCGATCGAGATGGCGGCCCAGATCAGGAGCACCAGCGCACTCACCGACAGCCAAGCGCCCGCTTCGATCCGCTGCCAGATCGGGATACGGGGCCGCCGCCGGGGGGAGCTCTTGTCGAGACCGGTGGATTCGACGGCCGGCGTGGGCAGATCCGATAGAACCAGCGTCAGCGCCTCACGGGTCGGCGTGCGGTAGACCTGCGCGACCCGCTGGTCGTATTCGGCCATCTCGATCCGGCCGTCGGCCATATGCCTGCCGAGCAGACGCACCACCTGATCACGTTCGGCATCGGAGGCCCGGGTGCCCGACGAGATATCCATAACCACCACTCCCTCGAGACAGGTCCACGCTCCATAGTGGAATGCAACCAGAATGGTCCTTCCACTATGGGATGTCAAGGTGTCGTGGTTGACGATCCGACCGGAACTCCCGAGCCGCCGCCGAACCGGGCCGAGACGTCCGGCGACAGGCTCAGAGGATCGCGAAGGCGATGACCAGCCCGAGCGCGAAATGCGCCGCCGCGACCACCAACACCTCGGTCGTATAGCCGTCCGCGTGCAGCACGGCGCCGATATCGACACCGGCCACCCGCTCGACCACCCGCACCGAGACCACCTGCGCGACAATGCCGACCAGACCGAAGATCAGCGCGGCGATGAGCCCCTCCAACAGCCGGCCCCCCGAAGAGAAGATCGCCAACACCACGATCAGCGCCATACTCACCATCCCAGCGGCCGCCACGATGATGGCGTTCGGCTTGCCCTCCAGCACCAGATCGCGCAGCCGGCCCGGGGTGGTCACATCGATGGCGAAGAAGCCGATCAACATCAGCACCAGACCGATGAGAGCGTAGAGGAGAATCGCCCCCACGCCCTCACCCAGCGAACTCCAGTAGCCCGATTCGAGGGCGAGTGCGGTCATCTATGTCCCTTCCGAGGAGTGACGAGAACGAGAGGGGAGCCCGGTGGCGCCCTCAGGTGACGATTCGGTGCGGTACGAAGGCGGCACCGTCATCGGTGATCAGGCCCGCGGTCTCGCGGATCCCAAGCCCGGCGGCGCTGTCACCGACGATCCAGGCGCCCAGCACCGGACGCATATCGTCGAAGACCGGCAGCGGATCGAGCAGCTGATACACATAGCCCTCTTCGCCGTAGACCCCACCGGTGGAGGTTTCCATTCCGGCGCCCACGATCGTCATATTCGCGCCTTCGCGCCCGAGTTTCGGCTTCTTGATGTACTCGGTCAGCTCATTCGGGCGATCCAGGTAGGCGGGCAGCAGATTCGGGTGACCGGGATACATCTCCCACAGCACGGCCAGAATCGCCTTGTTGCTGAGCAGGGTCTTCCACAGCGGCTCGATCCACAGCACCTCCGGCAGACTGTCCACCACCCGCCTGCCGAATTCGTCGTCGAGCGCCCATTCCCAGGGATACAGCTTGAAAATCGATTCGATCGGCGCCTCGGCCAGGTCCACGAACCGCCCCAGCTCGGTATCGAAGCCGACTTCCTCGATAGGCAGCGCGACGGTGTCGAACCCGGCCTCGGCCGCGGTCTCCTGCAGATAGGCCGTGGTGACATTGTCCTCACCGGTGGCGTCGGCACTCGACCAGCTGAAATGCAGATGGCTGCCGGGCAGCACCTCCCGCAGCGAACGCCAACGCTGCACCAGCTGTTCGTGCAGCGAATTCCACTGGTCGTCATCGGGGTACACATCGGTGAGCCAATGCCACTGTACGATAGCCGCTTCCAACAGCGAGGTCGGGGTATCGGCGTTGTACTCGAGCAGTGTGGGAGGACGACGGCCGTCGTAGCGCAGGTCGAACCGTCCGTAGACGTGCGGATCGGCACGCCGCCAGGATTCGGTGATCGGACCCCAACTCCATTCGGGCAGGCCGAAATCGGCGAACCGCTCGGTGAGCACGATCTGTTCGACCGCCTTCAGGCACATGGTGTGCAGCAGTTCGACAGCGGCCTCGAGCGCGAGGATCTCGTCCATCTCGAACTCGTAGTACACCGACTCGTCCCAGTAGGGTCGCGGCTGCCCACTCGCGTCCCGACCCGGCGCGCCGTACACCAGTCCCTGGTTCTCGATGGTCTGTTGCCACCCCGGCCTGGGGTTCGCGCGGACACGACGCATATCAGGTGCTCCCGCCGGACCGGCTGCCGAGCCCACCGCGCTGGATCACCATTCCGCTCTTGGTCTTGATCTCGGCACTCTTGGGTTTGACGGTGGTGCCGCCGGTGGGCGGTTTGCCGATCGTATTGGGGCCGCCGTAGTAGTACCGGTACTGCGTCCCGTGCAGCAGCAGGATCCCGCCGACCCCGGTGGAACCGGAGCGCGAAGCCCGCTCGCAGTAGTCGTCGTCCACGACGACCTCGTTGCCCTTCTCATCGAGCACGGTGCAGTAGGCGGTGACCCGGTCCGGAGCGGCGATCGCCCGGTAGGCGAGATAGCCGCCCCCCACCAGCGCGGCGACACCGACCACGGCGGCCCCGCCCATCATCACCCGCTTGCGGGTGCGCCGTTTGGCCTGCTCCGCCGCCTCCTCGGCCCGGGCCGCCTCCTCGGCACGTCTGCGGGCCTTGTCCCTGGCCCGCGCCTCGGCGACCGTCGGCGGGCGTGGGCGGGTGACACCTGGCTCCTGGCGTTCGATACTGCCCGGCGGCTGTTCCGGCGGTCCCGGTGGCCGTTGATCCGGCCGGGGCTCGTCCCCGCCCGACGTACCACCGCTATTCGGGTCCTGCGGACCATCCGCACCTGGGTACTGGTCGCTCATCGCCGCCTCCCCCGAGTCACCGAACCCTGCACTACCGCTCCTCGAATCCACGCAGATCTCCCCGCGCGGGCTCCCAGCTTTCCACAACCAGAGTCACCCGACCGGGGGTTTCGCCGGATCGCAACAACTCGAGCAACCTTCCGGCCGCGGACCGCGGTCCCTCCGCGACCACCCGCACCCGTCCGTCGGCGGTATTGGTGGCATGCCCGACCAGACCCAGTTCCAGTGCCCGGGAGCGGGTCCACCAACGGAAACCCACACCCTGGACCAGCCCGTGCACCCAGGCGGCGAGCCGGACGGTTTCCGCGTCGCTCGACGGAAGGGGCGTCACGCGGGTGTCTCGCGCTCGTCGAGGGTATCGATATCGAACGACAACGTCACCGTGGTACCCGCCTTCAGGGTCCGGCCCACGGTGCAGACCTTGTCGACGGCGCGCTGGACGGTCACCAGCAGCCGCTCCCGCGCCTGTTCGTCGAGCTCGCTCAGATCCAGTTCGACAACCTCGTCCAACTGCGGGTAGACCTCGTTCTCCCGATCGGCGGCGCCGGAGACCCGGATGGTGGTGTCGTAGTCGTCACCCAGCCGGCGCGAGAGCGGGAAATCCGAGCTCATACCGGTGCACGCGGCCAAGGCGATCTTGAGCAGTTCGCCGGGTGTGAAGACACCGGGAACACCCTCCGACCCGATCAACACCTCGGCACCGCGGGAGCTGCGGCCGGTATAGCGCCTGGTTCCGGTGCGTTCCACCCACAACGTGGTGGGACCGGGCGCGGGTGTCGCGGACGGTCCCGCACCGGCGGTCGGCGCGGCGGTATCTGTTGTCACTGGGGTGGCGGTGTGTTCGGCCATGGCTCCGATCCTGCCATCCGGAAAGCGGCACCTGTTCGCCCGCCGTGCGCCGGCCGTGGGCGCCGCGGTCATTCTTGGAAGCGATACCCCATCCCGGCCTCGGTGAGCAGGTGCTTGGGTCGGGACGGGTCGTCTTCGAGTTTGCGCCGCAGCTGCGCCAGATACACCCGCAGGTAATGCGTTTCGGTGGCATACGACGGCCCCCACACCTCGCGCAGCAACTCCCGGCGCCCGACAAGTTTGCCGCGGTGGCGAACCAGCATCTCGAGCATGCCCCACTCGGTGGGCGTCAGATGCACGGGAACGCCGTTGCGGATCACCTGTTTGGCGGCCAGGTCGACGGTGAACGAGGCCGTGACCACCACCGGCTCCGCGGGCGGCGCGTCGGTGGCGCCCCGCCGCACCGCGGCGCGCAGCCGGGCGAGGAGTTCGTCCATGCCGAAGGGTTTGGTGACGTAGTCGTCCGCGCCGGCGTCGAGCGCCTCGACCTTGTCCGCGGAATCGGTACGGGCCGAGAGCACGATCACCGGCACCGAGGTCCAGCCGCGGAGTCCGGCCAGCACCTCGAACCCGTCCATATCCGGTAGACCGAGGTCGAGGATCACCACATCCGGATGCCTGTCCGCGGCGATCCGCAACGCCGCGGTTCCGGTGCCGGCGATATGCACCTCGTAACCACGCACCGACAGGTTGATACGCAGCGCACGCACGATCTGCGGTTCGTCGTCGACCACCAGCACCCTGGTCGTCGGTCCCGGTGAGGTCTCGGTCATCACAGTTTCCTGTTTCGGCGAAGGTATGCCGACCGTACCGTCCCCGACGGGTGCGACGGTGCGGTCAACGGTGGGCGTCGTCATGTGCGCCTCTCGAGGGGGACGATGCGCGGTCGGCGGAGCCGGCGGAGCGGACGGCGCCCGGCGATGCCGACCCATCGGCGGGCGCGGTATCGACGGCCCCCGCGCACGCGGTATCGGGCGCATCCGAGGCGGACCGCGGCGGCACGGAATCCGCGGCCGGTAGCTCCACCAGCATGGTCAATCCCCCGCCGGGGGTCGGTTCGGCATGGACGGTGCCCGACATCGCCTCCACGAACCCGCGCACCACCGTCAAACCGAGTCCGATACCGGTGGTGTTGTCTCGATCCCCGAGCCGCTGGAACGGCTCGAACAGCCGATCCTCCGCCCCGTCCGGAACGCCGGGACCGCTATCGATGACGGCGATGAGAACCTGCTCACCGTCGCGCTCGGCGGTGACCCGCACCGGCGTGCCCGGAGGGGAATGCCGCAGCGCGTTATCGATCAGGTTGGCCAACACCCGTTCCAGCAGACCGCCGTCGGCGCGGACCGCGTGCGCGCCGACCGAGACGCTCACCCGTTCCATCGCCGCCCGGCGCAGTCC
The DNA here is from genome assembly GCF_000308495.1 of Nocardia brevicatena NBRC 12119. Classification (GTDB taxonomy): domain Bacteria; phylum Actinomycetota; class Actinomycetes; order Mycobacteriales; family Mycobacteriaceae; genus Nocardia; species Nocardia brevicatena. The sequence continues at coordinate 8,044 of NZ_BAFU01000065.1, forward strand.
CCGGGCACCCATCCCGACACCGATGAGCGCCTGGTGCACGACCTCGTCCAGGTACACCCGGCGCAGCTGCGGGGTCACCACCCCGACCGCGAGCCGCGACGAATCCAGCAGGTTGCCGACCAGGGCGGTGAGCTGGTCCACCGATTCCTCCACGGTCTCCAGGAGTTCGGCGGTGTCCTCGGCCGAGAACTCCACCTCGTCGCTGCGCAGGCTCGATACCGCGGCCTTGGCGCCCGCCAGCGGCGTACGCAGATCGTGGCCCACGGCCTCCAGCAACGCGCGCCGCAACCGGTCGGCCTCCAGCAACGCCGCCGCGGCACCGGCCTCTTCGGCCAGCAGGGCCTGACGCACCAGGCCCACCGCCTGATTGGCCACGGCCGCGAGCACGGGGCGGTCTCCCGGGGCCAGCGGACGCCCGGAGAGCAGCAACCAGTGCAACCCGTCGCCCGCCTCGACCGCGGTCTCGGCGGCCGCGGGGTCGCGCGGGGGGTCCGAACCGACAGAGGCATGCACCGTATCGCCGGCCACCAGGGCGACCGCGCGCTGACCGTAGGTCTCGCGTACCTGCTCCAAGAGCTTCGGCAGGTCCGCGCCGTGCAGTACCGCGCCGGCGAACATGGTCAGCAGTTGGGCCTGCCGCGACGCCTTGCGGGCCTGTCCGGCGCGTGCCGCCGCCATATCCACCAGCGCGGCGACCGCGACGGCGACGATGAGCAGCACCACAATGGTGATGAAACTGTCCGGGTCGGCAATGGTGAAGCTGCGGCGCGGCGGGGCGAAGAACCAGTTCAACAGCAGTCCCGCCAACAACGCGGAGACCGCGGCGGGAGCGACACCGCCGAGCAGCGCCACCGCGACGACCCCCACGAAGAACACCGCGCTCAGCCCGCCGAGCGCGAGCACCGGGTCCAGGATGGCGATACCGAGGCCGCAGACCATGGCGGGCACCGCGACCGCCGCGACCCACGCCCACAGGCGACGGTGCGTGGTGAAGGAACGCCGCCGCAGACCGCGCCGCCCCGCCTCCTCATGGGTGACCATGTGCACGTCGATCTTGCCGGACTGCTGCACCACCGCGGTGCCGATGCCCTCGTCGAGCACCCGCGCCCAGCGTGAGCGCCGCGAGGTTCCGAGCACCAGCTGGGTGGCGTTGACCTCGCGCGCGAACTCCAGCAGCGCCTCGGGCACGTCGTCGCCGGTCACCGTGTGCAGGGACGCGCCCAGGCCGGTGGCCAGTTCCCGCAGCCGGGCCAGACGCTCGGTCGACACCCCGGCAAGCCCGTCGCCGCGCACCACGTGCACGACCAGCAGGTCGGCACTGGACTTGCTCGCGATCCGTCCGGCCCGACGGACCACGGTCTCCGACTCGGGCCCGCCCGTGACCGCGACAACCACCCGTTCGCGCGCCTCCCACAGTTCGGTGATGTGATGGTCGGCCCGGTATTTCGCCAGCGCCGCATCGACCTGGTCGGCCAGCCACAACAGGGCCAACTCGCGCAGGGCGGTGAGATTGCCGGGCCGGAAATAGTTGCGCAGCGCGGCATCGACCCGTTCGGCGGCGTAGACATTGCCGTGGGAGAGCCGCCGGCGCAGGGCCTCGGGTGTGATGTCGACCAGTTCGATCTGCTCGGCGCGGCGTACCACCGCGTCCGGTACGGTTTCGCGCTGATGCACCCCGGTGATCTGTTCAACCACGTCGTTGAGGCTTTCCAGATGCTGGATATTCACCGTGGAGATGACATCGATCCCCGCGTCGAGCAGCTCTTCGATGTCCTGCCAGCGCTTGTCGTGCGCACTGCCGGGGACGTTGGTATGGGCCAGTTCGTCGACCAGTACCACCGCCGGGCGGCGCCGCAGCACCGCCTCGACATCGAGTTCACCGAATTCGGCACCCCGATAGCGCACAGTCTTCGACGGTATCCGTTCGATACCGGCCAGGAGTTCCGCCGTTTTGGCCCGACCGTGCGTCTCCACCACGGCCGCTACCACGTCACGGCCGCGTTCGATCCTGCGGTGCGCCTCGGCGAGCATGGCATAGGTCTTACCGACCCCGGGAGCGGCGCCGAGGTAGATCCGTAGTTTGCCGCGCCTCACCGTGCCGTCATCGCCTGCTGCGCACCGCCACCCGTACCCGGCGATCCCGAGCGGCCGCGGCCGTGCCCGCGGCCCGGATGAGCAGGGCGGCGCAGATGAAACCGACGATCAGCGCACATGTCACCAGCGACATCGCAATCCTCTCCGCATCCGATACAACGACCGGTTGCGCCGGAGTGTTTCCGTCTGGCCGGTCTCCTGTTTCTACCCGTGCGACCACGGCGCGAGACGGATCTTTACGGGGTCTTGACGCTTCGGCGACGGTGATGTGTACCACCGCGAGCCTCGTGACCTGGGGAAGGCGAGGTCATCGCCGGGGACTGCACAGCGACGGATCGGCCAGTTCCGCACAGGGCGTGTTGCCGTGGGCCCGTACCACGTCCTGACCGGTGTCGTGGGTGAGGAACCGCAGGAAACCGGCTCCCAGTGATCCGGCCGGAAAATCGCCGTGACCGAACGCGTACTCCACACCCCAGAACGGATAGGCGCGATCGGTGACCGTGGCCCGGTCGGCGCGGTGTCCACCGATCGTCACGGTCACCACCCCGGAGGTCGCCGAAGCGGTGCCGAACTCGCTGTAGCCGATGGCGCCGGGTGTCGCCGCCACCTCGGTGAGCACATTCTCGCTCACCGCCACCTGACAGCGCCCCGGCCCGGTCCCGCGTCGCAGGTCCCGACAGGTGATATCCGGGGTGGGCGGCTGTTGGGCGTCGAGCAGCCGAGCCTCGAACGTATAGCGGGTGCCCGAACCGGCGTATCGGTTGATCACCCGCACCGGCAGGTCGGCACCCCCGAGCCGGTTCCAATTGTCGACCCGGCCCAGGAACAGGTCACGGATCTGCTCGACCGTCAGGTCCCGGACGCCGGTACTCGGATGCACCACCATCGCGAACAGTGACAGCGCCAACGGCCGCTGCACCAGCGTCGGATAGTCGCCCCCCTTGGGGGCGTCCCCGATCACCAGCAGGCCGGGGTGTTCGGCGCCCTCGTCCTCGAGCCGGTTCATACCGAGCTCGCTGCCCTCGAAGTCGAACTCGAAGCGCGCACCGGGGCATGTGGTGGCGTACCTGTCCGCGGCATCCCGGATGACCGGCGCGAACGCCGTGGAGCCGATCACCGTGAGCTCACCGGTCGCACAGCCCAACGGCAGCCGATCCGGTTCGACGGCGGCGACGACGAACTGCGCGCCGATCACGAGCACCAGGAACGCGACGAGCGCCATCATGAGCAGCGACACCCGGCTCCGACTCTGGGTCAAGACGATCCGACCACCCTTGATCAGGCCGTGCAGCTGAGGGTCCGGGTATATCCCCGACCCGGCCGAGCGCTGCAGAATCGCCAGGATCTTGTAGTGATCGGCCCGGTTCAACGGCACCTTCGGCAGATCGATCATGCCGGTACGCGTGTCGGTGTCCTCGCGCACACCGATACCGGAGGCGGGGTCCAAACAGTCTCCGAGGCCCGGATCGCTCAGCTCGGTGACCGCCATCCCGATGACCCGCCGCTGCGGGAAACGCAGGTGCAGGCCGACCCTCGCGTTCGACGGCCCCGCGTAATCCTCGGCATCGATACTGGTAGCGCCGTTGTTCTCGATCCGAATCAGGACCACCGACAGATCTCGCAACGGTGGGCCGCTCCCGTCACCGGTCGGGCGCAACTGTGGCAGCACGCCGGGGTACACCGATTCGATCTCACCGGTGACCGGAGTATCCATCTGCACGCGCCAGCCGAGCTGTTTACGTCCGACGAATACGAACTCCCAGAGGAATGCCCCCACCGGCACCGCGATACCGATGATCGCGAGCACGATATTCACAGCGTCGCCCACCAGTTCCCCATCCCCGGATCCGGACACCGCACCCGAACTTTCGGCCGCCGATCACCGAATCAGCGCGGGCACCAAGACTATTCGACAGCCAGTAAACCCGAACACCGACGGCCGTGCCAGTCAGCTCCCGCGGCTGCCAGTCCACTCCAGCAGACCGTCCACGGGGAAGGTGTTGATGATCCGGGCCGGCGGTACACCGTTTGCCACGGCGCGAGCGCACCCGTACCCCTGCCAGTCGAGGTGGCCGGGGGCGTGCGCGTCGGTGTCGATGGCCAGATCACAGCCTGTCTCGACCGCGAGCCGAATCAGCCGCCCGGGCGGACCCCGCCGCTCCGGGCGGCTGTTGATCTCGACCGCCGTACCATGGCGGCGGCAGGCCTCGAACACCGCCTCGGCGTCGAACACCGATTCCGGGCGGGTGCCGCGCCCTCCTTCCACCAGCCGGCCGGTGCAGTGACCCAGGATGTCCACATTCGGGTTCGCCACCGCGGACACCATGCGGCGGGTCATCGTGTCGTGGTCGTCGCGCAACCGCGAATGCACGCTCGCCACAACGATATCCAGTTCGGCGAGGAGCTCGGCGTCCTGGTCGAGCCCCCCGTCGGCGAGGATATCGACCTCGATACCGGTGAGGACGCGGAAGGGGGCGAGTTCGGCGTTCAGCTCGGCGACCATCTCGAGTTGGCGGCGCAAACGCCGCGCCGGCAGGCCATTGGCGATGGTGAGCCGCGGCGAATGATCGGTGAGCGCACAGTATTCATGCCCGAGCGACCGGGCACAGGCCATCATCTCGACGATCGGACTACCGCCGTCCGACCAGTTGGAATGGGTGTGCAGATCGCCCCGCAGCAGGGTGCGCAGTGGGCGACCCTCCGGTCTGATCGGACGGGCCGCGGTGCGCAGCTCGCACAGGTACTCGGGCACCCGGCCCGCATATGCCTGTTCGATCACAGCGGCAGTCTTCGGGCCGATACCGGATAGTTCCCGCCAACTATCGACCTCACGGTGCCGAGCCAATTCTTCGTCGGTCAGCCCGGCCAGGGTATCGGCGGCCCGCCGGTACGCCTGTACCCGATGGGTCGACTCTCGGGCCCACTCCAACCAGAAACCGATTTCCCGCAGGGCCGCGATCGGGTCGGGAGGCCGTGGATCAGCGGCCGGACTCCCGGCCGTGCCGCCGGGACCGTCGTCGTCCGGTCCCGCGGTCGGACCGGACGATACGTCCTCGCCACCGTTGCCCATGCCGGTATCAGCGGGCCCGGGCGTATTTCACGAACACGACACCGTCGTCGAACATCTGACTGGTGACCACCCGGAACCGCTCCGGTTCGGGCAGCCGCCGACCGGTCCCGAACAATGACCGTCCCCGCCCGAGCACGATCGGATACAGCTTGAGGAAGAGCTGATCGATCTCCGGCAGCAGCGCTTGGGCCAGTTCACCGCCGCCACACAGCCAGATCCCCAGTCCGGGTTCTCGTTTGAGTTCCCGCACCCGGCCGACGGGGTCGGCCGGGATCAGCTCTACCGCCGGGTCCGGGCTCTCGGGCAGGGTGGTGGACACCACGAACTGGCGCAGATGCGCGTACGGGCTCGAGGTGCCGGTGCGCACGCCGAAGTCGTGGGTTTTGCGGCCCATCAGCACGGTGTCGAAAGTGGCGTTGCGTTTATCGATGCCGAGGGCCTCGCGCACCTTCGTCGGCAGTGTTTCCGGATACTGAGCGGTGATGGCCGGACTGTGGTCGCCACCGACCGGGAAGAAATCCACGGCCCCGTCCTCGGTGGCGATGAAACCGTCGATGGTCGCGGCGACGTAATAGGTGAGCTTGCGCATGGCTCCTTCCCGGGCGACCGGAATGGTCCGGTTCGTCAGGACACGAACGGGCGTGCTCCGCGGCCTCGACTGCCTCCTCCGGGACCGCCCCCTCGTGCCACTTTCCGGTTTGCCCGTTAAAACGGTAACTCGCCATCGGGCACTAGAGCGACCCTGTGACGTCGAACGGAAGACATCGCCACTGCCCGTGCGGGCGGTTCTCAGGGGACTACCGTCGCCGGGCCCGCTCGGCGGCCACCGCGGGCTGGCACCGGGGGCAGGAATACGAGGAACGGTTCATGAACTTCTCCCGCACGATCGGCGCGCCGCAGCGGGTGCAGGGTTCGTCACCCCGTCCGTACACGGCCAGTGATCGCTCGAAGTATCCGGACTGCCCGTTGACGTTCACATACAGGGCGTCGAACGAGGTGCCGCCCGCGGCCAGGGCGTCCGCCATCACGGCCCGGACCTCGGCGAGCAGGGTGCGGACCACGGGTCGGGTGAGGTCGGCGGCCATCCGCCCGCCGTGGATACGGGTACGCCACAGTGCCTCGTCGGCATAGATATTGCCGATACCCGAGACCACGGTCTGGTCCAACAGCACCCGTTTGATCTCGGTGCGTTTACCGCGCACGGCCGCCACCGCGGCCTCGATGTCGAACCGGGGATCGAGCGGATCTCGGGCGATGTGAGCGACCGGTTCGGGTACGGCGGCACCGTCCACCTCGACCAACGGTGCCAGCGCCCACCCGCCGAAGGTGCGCTGGTCGACGAACCGGAGTTGGGTGCCGTCGTCGAGGTCGGCACGGATATGGGCGTGCTTCTCCAAGGGGGCGTCCGCGGGCTGCACCAGCATCTGCCCGCTCATCCCCAGATGGACGACGAGCGCGGTGCCACCGGGGCCCGAGCCCGGCTCGTCGAAGGTCAACCACAGGTATTTGCCCCGCCGCCGAGCGGCGTCCACCCGCAGTCCGGTGAGCCGCGCCGCCAAATCCGCGGCACCGGCGATATGCCGACGCACCGAACGCGAATGGGTGACGGTGACCGACTCGATGACACGACCGCGCACATGCTCGTCCAGACCGCGCCGGACGACCTCGACCTCGGGTAGTTCCGGCATATCAGGATTCGGCTGTCAACGCCCGGTACGCCGCACCTGCGGCCTTCTGCTCGGCTTCCTTCTTCGACCGGCCGACGCCCTGACCGTAGGGGTTGCCGCTGATCACGGTGGTGGCGGTGAACTCCTTGTCGTGGTCGGGGCCGGTGGAAGTGATCTCGTAGCCGGGCACTCCGAGTCCGCGTTCGGCGGTCAGCTCCTGGAGGCTGGTCTTCCAGTCCAGGCCGGCGCCCATGCGGGGACCGCGTTCGAGCAGGTCGGCGAACAAACGCAGCACCACACCGCGGGCCACATCGATACCGTGCTCCAGGTGCACCGCGCCGAGCAGCGATTCCATCCCGTCGGCGAGGATGCTCGGTTTGTCCCGGCCGCCGGTGAGTTCCTCGCCCTTGCCGAGCAGCAGGTGCGCACCCAGTCCATCCTCGCCGAGCCCGCGGGCCACCTCGGCGAGCGCGTGCATGTTCACCACGCTCGCGCGCAGTTTCGCCAGCTCGCCCTCGGATTTGTCCGGGTGCTCGTGGTAGAGCCGCTCGGTGATGCTCAGGCCGAGCACCGAGTCACCGAGGAATTCGAGGCGCTCATTGGTCGGCAGGCCGCCGTTCTCGTACGCGTAGGAACGATGAGTGAGCGCCAGTCTCAGCAGATCCGGCGAGATCTCGACGCCGAGCGCCGCGAGCAGGCTCGTGTGGTCACCGGTGGCGCGGGGTGCGTCCTTGCTCGCTGTCACGAGTGCCCCGCCCCGAATCAGACGGCCGAGGCGACCTGACGGCCCCGGTAGGTACCGCAGGACGGGCACGCGATATGCGGCAGGGTCTTCTCGCCACAGGCCCGGTTCGGGCAGGTGATCAGGGTAGGCGCAGCGGCCTTCCACTGGCTGCGCCGCGACCTGGTGTTGGAACGGGACATCCGGCGCTTGGGAACGGCCACGACTACTTCTCCTCTGTGCTCTTACGTGATGTATGGGCGGTATGGTCCTCGGTGGCCGCACCCTCGTCGGGGCTGCCGCTGCCGGGCGATCCGGTGGCGAATCTCGCCAGCCCGGCCCAGCGGGGGTCAAGTATCTCATGCCGGTGATCGGGACCCGCAATCGCCATCCGCACGCCACATTCCGGGCACAGTCCCGCACAGTCGGGGGTGCACAGCGGCTGCAACGGCAGCTCCAGTCCGAGCGTGTCGACGATCAGCGGTCCCAGATCGATCAGGTCGTCGTCCATCCGATAGATCTCGTCGTCATCGGCGGTCTGATCGGTGGCGCTGTCGGGGTAGGCGAACAGCTCGGTCAGTGGCAGTTCGATGCGGTCGGTGAACGACTCCAGACAGCGCGAGCACTCACCGGCCAGCGGTGCCGCGACGGTTCCGGTGACGAGCACCCCTTCCGATACCGCCTGCAACCGCAGATCCAGGCCCACCTCGGCGTCGGCGGGCACCCCGATCAGGTCGAGGCCGATACGGTCGGTCGTGGTGACCGTCCGTCGCAGATCGCGCATGGATCCCGGCGCACGGCCGAGGCTGCGCACGTCCAGCGCGAAACCGGAGTCCGGCGCACGGCGCGTGCCGCTGCGTGAACGCGAAGCGGAGTCGGCGGGCATCGAGATCACTCCAGAAGGGGTCGGCTGTTCGGGACGGTTGACCAAAGGGCAACCACTCCACAGTACGCGAACAGAATATCGTCCACCACGGTGACCGGAACGGCCCCGACCCGTACCGCAGCCTGATGCCCGTCCGCACAGTCCACTTCGGGCCGGTGCCCACCGGAGCGACGTCGCGCCGGCGATATCGGCCGGCGAAGCCCACCGAGACACCGCCCCATCTCCACCCTCCCGGACACCTCACCACGGTGGGTGGAACCCCTGAGTCCGGATGACCGCAGCGATGTCGGGCAGCGGCGGCGCGGAGAGAAAGACCCGGGTCACGAGAGCCCGAACAGCACCCCGAAGGAGGCGAAATCCCACACCGCCTACCTCGGCCTCCGGACCGATCGCAGCAACACCACGCGGCGGCGCGTGGAAAAATCCGGGGCTACGAAAACCACAAAGGGTTGCGGCCCGTCTCGCGTTTCAGCGCCCGAAGCGCATGTGCCGAAGGCACGAGTCTCGGGCGCTGAAACGCGAGACCCGCCAGGGCCGCAACCCCGCGCCGGCGGAGCCGGCGCAATCGGATTCAGCGTCGGTACTCGGTGGCGTAGTCGGGGACGGCGATCCCGCTGCGCAGTTGCTGCCGGCCTCGGCCGACGGTGCGCAGGGTAGTGGTGAGCGTCTCCTCGAGTTCGGCGAGTTTGGTGTCGACATAATGGTCGCAGTCCGCGCGCATCCGGTCCGAATCGGCGTGCGCGGCATCGATGAGCCGCGCCGATTCGGCGTGCGCGGCCCGCACCACTTCGGTCTGCTCCACCAGCCGCGCCTGTTCCGCCCGGCCCTCGGCCACGGAACGGTCGTAGGACGCCTTGCCCGCTTCGGTCATCCGCTCGGATTCGACCCGGGCCCGCCCGGTCACCGTCTCGTATTCGGCCTTGGCCTCGGCCAGGACGCGGTCGGCCTCCTTCTGCGCGGTGTCGACCAGCCGGTCGGCGTGTGCGGTGGCCTCGGCGACCATCCGATCGGCGTGGGCCTTGGCCTCGGCGAGGATGCGGTCGGCCTCGATGCGGGATGTCTCGAGGGTTTCGGCGGCCCGTTCGTCGGCGGCGGCCACGGTCTGCTCGGCGCCCGCGCGAGCGTCGGAGACGATTTTGTCCCGATGGTCGAGCACATCCTGGGCATCGTCGATTTCGCTCGGCAGCGCGTCGCGCACATCGTCGAGTAGGTCGAGCACTTCACCGCGCGGCACGATGCAGTTGCGGGTGGGCGGGATACCACGCGCCTCTTCGACGATGGCGACCAGCTCGTCGAGCGCTTCGAATACCCGATACATGCTCTCTACCCTCCTGCGGACTTTCGGCGACATATCCCGCCGTGCCCAGTGTGCCTGCCGTTACGGCCTGCCGCCGGGGCAATTGTGGGTGTGTCGCGGATTGGACCGAATGTTCGATGTGACAGAAACCAAATGGAGGGATGCCCTCCACTTGGTGTTTAATGCATAAGAGTCCGACGTCACCGCGCCGGACCTTGTGTACCCGTGCCCGATCGGAACAACCATGACCGTCCTGCCACTGCCCCAGACACCCCTCACCGTGGGGGAGTTGGGCGCCGCGGTCGGGGAGTTGGGGGTCGAGTGGACCGATCGCTACACCGGACGGCGGGGCACCCGAGGGGCCGGGCGATTCCTGCATTATCTGCGCGGAGACCGCGTACTCCCCCAGCTGCTCCGGTTCGCTCTGGTGGGCGGCACCAGCAATATCGCCTACGTACTGCTGTTCCTGACCATGACCGCCGCCGGCCCCCTGGCGGCGAATATCGTCGGCTCGGTCGTCAGCACCGCGTTGGCCAATGAACTACACCGCCGGCTTACCTTCCACGCGGCCGCCCGGGTCGGCTGGTTCACCGCACAGTGGGAGGGCGGCGGGCTGGCGCTGGTCGGACTGGGTATCAGCACCGCCGCGCTGGCCGCACTGGAATTCTGGACCCCCGGCCTCGGCGAGCTCACCCAGGCCGCGGCCGTCCTGGCGATCACCGCGGCGGTCGGTGGGTTGCGCTTCCTGGCATTGCGGGGACTCGTCTTCTGAGCGGCCCACCGGCCACCGCGTCGTTCGGTCGACGCACGCGGCCGGCCGGAGGTACCGTTCAGCCCGCCCGTTCGGACAGGCGTTCCAACAGCCGCTTGTGCACCATCGGCGGCAGCATATCGCTCACATCCCCGCCGAAACTCGCCACTTCCTTGACCAGAGAACTGGACAGATAACCGAAGGCCGGGTTGGTGGCGACGAAGAAGGTGTCCACCCCCGACAGCTTCTTGTTCATCTGTGCCATCTGTAGTTCGTAGCCGAAATCGCCGGCATCGCGCAGACCCTTGACGATGGCGGTGATGCCCTGTTCGCGGGCGAAGTCGACGAGCAGGCCGTGCCAGGACGCGACCCGGACGTTCGGCAGATGCGCGGTGGCGTCACGCAGCATCTCCATGCGCTCGTCGACATCGAACATGCCCTTCTTGTTCTTGTTGATCATGACCGTGATGACGACTTCGTCGAATTGGGCCGCCACCCGCTCGAACACGTCGATATGTCCATTGGTCACCGGGTCGAACGAACCCGGGCACAGCGCTCCAGCCATGGCTCAGACGCTAGCAGGCGAGGCCGCACCGGACTCCGAGCGCTCGTACTCGGCCATTTCGATTCGCGTCTCGCCGTAGCGGCGCGCACGCCGGGCGAGAAAACCCGCGGGCCAGGTGATCTCCTCCGAGCGATCGGACCGTTCGACCACCACCAGGGCCTCGGACGCGAGCCACCCGGTCCCCGCCAGCGCGGTCAGGTCCGCGATCACGGCGGTCGTCGACAGGTCGTAGGGCGGATCGGAGAACACCAGATCGAATTCGCCGGCCCCGCCGGATGCCAACACCTGCGCCACCGCGCCGACGCGCACCTGCGCCCCGACCAGACCCAGGTCGGCGATATTGCCGCGCACCACCGCCGCCGCCCTGCGGTCGGATTCCACCAACAAGGCGGTGCTCGCGCCGCGAGACAGCGCCTCCAGGGCGAGCCCACCGGAGCCGGCGTACAGATCGAGCACCCGGGCGCCGTCGAGGTCCATTCGCGCCTCGATCGCGGAGAACAGCGCTTCGCGTACCCGGTCGGAGGTGGGGCGGGTACCGGCCGGCGGAACCCGCAATCGGCGCCCGCCCACCGTTCCGGCGACGATGCGGGTCATTCGGACTGGCGCACGGTGAGCTCGACCAGCAGGTCACCGCCTTCGACCTGTTGCACCCGGCCGATGGCCACGCGACCGACCACGCCGCCGCGCGGGGCGGTGATGGCGGCCTCCATCTTCATGGCCTCGATGGTGCCGACGGTGTCTCCGGCGGAGATGGTGTCGCCCTCGGTGACCGACAGTGTCACCACCCCGGCGAACGGGGCCGCGATATGGCCGGGGTTGGTTTTGTCGGCCTTCTCCGCCGTCGGGATCTCGCCGGCGACCGACCGGTCCCGCACCTCCACCGGACGCAGTTGGCCGTTCAGAATGCACATCACGGTACGCATACCGCGCTCGTCGGGTTCGGAGATGGCCTCGAGACCGATGAGCAGGGTGACACCCTTCTCGAGTTGTACCCGGTGTTCCTCGCCGCGGCGCAGGCCGTAGAAGAACTGGTTGGCCGACAGTCCGGAGGTGTCACCGTATTTCTCCCGATGCGCCAGGAATTCGGCGGTCGGCCCGGGGAACAGCAGGCGGTTGAGGGTGACGCGGCGCCGGCCGGGGTCACCGACGAGCCCGGCCTCGTCGTCGGGACTCAACGGGGTTTCCGGTTTGGCCGGACCGCGGCCTGTCAAGGCCTTGCTGCGGAACGGTTCGGGCCAGCCACCGGCGGGAGTGCCGAGTTCGCCGCGCAGGAATCCGATCACCGAATCCGGGATATCGTAACGGCCCGGGTCGGCGGCGAAATCCTCGATGTCGATACCGCTGCCGACCAGCGCCAACGCCAGGTCGCCGACCACCTTCGAGGAGGGGGTGACCTTGATCAGCCGGCCCAGCAGCCGGTCGGCCGCGGCGTATTTGGCCTCGACCTCCTCGAACCGGTCGCCCAATCCGAGCGCGATGGCCTGCTGGCGCAGATTCGACAGCTGACCGCCGGGGATCTCGTGGGTGTACACGCGGCCGGTGGGAGACGGCAGCCCGGATTCGAACGGCGCGTAGACCTTGCGCAGCGCCTCCCAGTACGGTTCCAGATCGCAGACGTTGCGCAGGCTCAGACCGGTGTCGTGGTCGCTGTTGGCCGCCGCCGCCACGATCGCCGACAGCGCCGGCTGGCTGGTGGTGCCGGCCATGGGGGCGGCCGCGCCGTCGACGGCGTCGGCCCCGGCGGTCCAGGCCGCCAGGTAGGTGGCCAGCTGACCGCCCGGGGTGTCGTGGGTGTGCACGTGCACCGGCAGATCGAAGTTGGCACGCAGCGCGGTCACCAGCTTGGTCGCCGCCGGGACGCGCAGCAGACCGGCCATGTCCTTGATCGCCAGCACGTGCGCGCCGGCATCCACGATCTGCTCGGCCAGTTTCAGGTAGTAGTCGAGGGTGTAGAGGGTCTCGCCCGGATCGGCCAGATCACCGGTGTAGGACAGGGCGACCTCGGCCACCGCCGTCCCGGTCTCGCGCACCGCGTCGATGGCCGGACGCATCTGGTCCACATTGTTGAGGGCGTCGAAGATCCGGAAGATATCGATACCCGTCGCGGTCGCCTCGGCGACGAACGCGCGGGTGACCCGTTCCGGATACGGCGTGTAGCCGACGGTGTTGCGCCCGCGCAGCAGCATCTGCAGGCAAATGTTCGGGATCGCCTCGCGCAATGCGGCCAGCCGCTCCCACGGATCCTCGTACAGAAACCGCAGCGCCACATCATAAGTGGCCCCACCCCAGCACTCCACCGACAACAGTTCGGGGGTCAACCGCGCGATATGCCCGGCCACATCCAACAAACCGTTCGTCCGCACCCGGGTGGCCAACAGCGACTGGTGCGCGTCCCGAAACGTGGTGTCGGTGACTCCGACCGCCTTCTGCTCCCGCAGCGCCCGCGCGAAACCCTCCGGCCCCAACCGCAGCAGCTTCTGGCGTGACCCGTCCGGCGGCGGCACCGACAGATCGATGGCCGGCAGCTTGTCGTGTGGATACACCGCGGTCGGCCGTTTGCCGTGCGGGGAGTTGACGGTGATATCCGCCAGGTATTTCAGGATCTTGGTGCCGCGGTCGGCCGGCTCCGGCAGCGCCAGCAGCTGCGGACGTTCATCGATGAACGAGGTGGTAACCCGGCCCGCCGTGAAATCGGGGTCGTCGAGCACCGCGAGCAGGAAAGGGATATTGGTGGTCACGCCGCGGATCCGGAATTCGGCCAGTGCGCGCCGCGCCCGGGCCACCGCGGCCGGGAAATCACGTCCCCGGCAGGTGAGCTTGACCAGCATGGAGTCGAAGTAGGCGCCGATCTCCGCGCCCAGATTCGCCCCACCGTCGAGCCGGATCCCCGCCCCGCCCGGAGTGCGGTAGCCGGTGATGCGGCCGGTGTCGGGCCGGAACCCGTTGGCCGGATCCTCGGTGGTGATCCGACACTGCAGCGCCGCACCGCGGATGGTCACCGAATCCTGGCTCAAACCCAGATCCGACAGGCTCTCCCCGGCCGCGATCCGTAGCTGCGCCTGCACCAGGTCCACATCGGTGACCTCCTCGGTCACCGTATGCTCCACCTGGATCCGCGGATTCATCTCGATGAACACGTGATTGCCGCGCTCGTCCAGCAAGAACTCCACCGTACCGGCGCAGCTGTAGCCGATCTGCCGGGCGAACGCCACCGCATCCGCGCAGATCCGTTCCCGCAGTTCCGGATCCAGATTCGGTGCCGGCGCCAACTCGATCACCTTCTGATGCCGCCGCTGCAGCGAACAGTCCCGCTCGAACAGGTGCATCACATTGCCCTGGGTATCGGCCAGGACCTGTACCTCGATATGACGTGGGTTCACCACCGCCTGCTCCAGGAACACCGTCGGATCGCCGAACGCCGACTCGGCCTCCCTACAGGCCGCCTCGATCGCCTCACGCAGCCCCTCCGGCGCGGCCACCCGGCGCATACCCCGCCCACCACCGCCGGCCACCGCCTTGACGAACACCGGGAACTCCAGTTCCTCGGCGGCCGTCAGCAACTCCTCGACATCGGAGGAAGGAGCACTGGACTGCAACACCGGCAGGCCCGCCGCCCGCGCCGCCTCCACCGCGCGGGCCTTGTTCCCCGCCAACTCCAGTACCCGTGCCGACGGGCCGATGAAGGTGATGCCCTCCCGTGCGCACGCCGCAGCGAGATCGGGGTTTTCCGACAGGAACCCGTATCCCGGGTAGATGGCATCCGCTCCCGCGGTCTTGGCCGCCTCGATGATCGCATCGATCGACAGGTACGCCCGGACCGGGTGTCCCTCCTCGCCGATCTGATACGCCTCGTCCGCCTTCAGGCGGTGAACCGAATTACGGTCCTCGTACGGGAACACGGCCACCGTACCGATGCCGAGCTCATAGGCCGCGCGAAAGGCGCGAATAGCGATCTCGCCACGATTGGCAACCAAGACTTTCGAGAACATTGACCCAAGGTACCCGGCCCTACTACCTGAGGGGACACCGAAGTCCCCTTCGCGGGGTTTTTCACAAGAAATCCTCGCAACGTTGCGAAGACGCGGCGATTCCGGCTCCCCCACTGCCGGAGCCGGAATCGCCCGCACCGCGTTCACGACGGAACACCCCGCTCAGTCGAGTTCCCCCGGTCCGCCCTTCCGACGGTGCCGACACCGGTACCCCCGATCACCGACCGCCCGAAACACCGGGCGCCGCCGCGGTGCGTTCCCCATTCGCCGTCCTACCGACCGGCAGCCGCGTTGTCGTTCCACGATCACCTCCTGTTCGCGCCGAAACATCCTTCTCGCCTTGTTTCGACGCGGCCGGCGCGTATCCGGTTCCCCTCCGCGCGATTTTCGACGGGCACCTCGGCTCGTCCGGTATTCCGCCGTCGAGGAATACGGCGATTCCGCGGCCCTGCTTCGCATGCTACGCATCCACCGGTAACAGCAAATCTCCATGCAAACCGACTAGTCTTGAACGACAAGTAGACACCTTGCGATGTTTGCGAAGCCACACTGGGTACGATCGCGCCGTGCGCAAGATGTACGCGGGGGCCCGACTTCGGCGGCTCCGTGAGGAACGCCGGATGACCCAGGCGGCGCTGGCGAAATCGCTGGACCTTTCGCCCAGCTATCTCAACCAGCTCGAGCGCGACCAGCGTCCGCTCACCATTCCCGTACTCCTCAAGTTGAACGCCACCTTCGATCTGGACGGAGATTTCTTCACCGCGGATGCCAACGCGCGACTGGTCTCGGACCTGCATGAGGTCCTGATGGACGCGGCCGGCGGCAGCGCACCGGTCGCGCAGGTCGAGGAGCTGGCGACCCGTCAGCCGGAGATCGCCCGATTGGTTGTCTCCATGCACCGACGACTCCGCGCGGCCACCGACCAGCTCGATCTCTTCTCGGCCCGGGCCACCGCGACCGACGGCGTATCGGCCCAGTCCATGCCGTATGAGGATGTCCGCGATTTCTTCTACGACCATCACAACCACATCGCCTCACTCGACCTGGCCGCCGAGCGGCTGTTCGACAAGTGTGGTCTCACGATCGGCTCACTGGATCGCCAGCTCGCCCGGGTCGCCGAGGAACGCGCCGGGGTGAAGGTACTGGTCCGCGGCGACGGGGCCGATACATCCATCCCGAAACGCCACTACGATCCGACCGCCCGCACCCTCATCCTGGCCCGACGGCTGCGGCCGGGACAGCGTGCCTTCCAGATCGCCGCCACCCTGGCCTTCCTGCTGTACGGCACCGAACTCGACGACGTGTTGAACGAAACCCCGTCGCTGACCGGTGAATCCCGTGCCCTCACCCGTGTCGCGCTGGCCAATTATTTCGCGGCGGCGCTGCTGCTGCCCTACGGACGGTTTCTGCGCTCGGCCGAGGAACTGCGCTACGACATCGACCTGCTCGGCTTGCGCTTCGAGGTGGGGTTCGAAACCGTCTGCCACCGGTTGACCACCCTGCAGCGGCAGGGGCAGCGCGGAGTGCCGTTCTTCTTCGTCCGCACCGACCGGGCGGGCAATATCTCCAAACGCCAATCCTCGGGTGCGTTCCATTTCTCCCGTGTCGGCGGCAGCTGCCCACTGTGGGTGGTGCACGAGGCCTTCACACACCCGGGGCAGACCCTCACCCAGATCGCCGAACTGCCGGACGGCCGCCGCTATTTCTGGGTCGCGCGCACCGTCGCGTCCGCGACCCAGGCCTTCGACGCCACCACACAGCATTTCGCGATCGGTCTCGGCTGCGATATCGAGTACGCCGACCGGCTGGCCTACGCCCGGAACACGCCACTCGACGATCCGACCGCCGCGGTCCCGATCGGGGCCGGCTGCAAGGTCTGCGACCGGCCGGCCTGCCCACAGCGGGCCTTCCCGCAGATCGGCACCCCACTGGCGGTTTCGGAGCACACCTCCATGGACCTGCCCTATCCTCGCGTGGTCCGCACGAACGGCCTCCCTGCCTCCATCTCCGACCCACCCACCGATCAGCAGCATTACGGGCCGCTCACGCGACGACGGCCCTGAATCTCAGGATTTGGCCAGATACTCGAGCCGTTCGGCATCGACCGCGGCATGCATCATGGCCGCCAGGCCCGGATGCCGCACCAACCCCGGGTCCTCGTCGACCACCCGCCGGGCGAGTTCCTGTGCGGTGGTGATGACCTCCAGATCGTCCAACAGCGACAGCAGCCGCAGCGACCGCGTGGTACCCGATTGGGCCGCGCCCAGCACATCACCCTCGCGACGCTGCCGCAGATCCAGTACCGCCAACTCGAACCCGTCGGTGGTGCCCGCCACCGCCTCCAGCCGCAGCATGGCCGAACTCCCCGGTCCCGCGTCGGTGACGAGCAGGCACAGACCCGGATGCCGCCCGCGTCCGACCCGTCCGCGCAGCTGGTGCAGCTGGCTCACCCCGAACCGGTCGGCGTCCACGATCACCATGACCGTCGCGTTCGGCACATCGACGCCGACCTCGATCACCGTGGTGCACACCAGCACATCGATCCGGCCCTCGGTGAAGGCACGCATCACCGTGTCCTTCTCGTCCGCCGGAAGCCGCCCGTGCAGCAGACCGACCCGCAGTCCCGACAGCGGCCCGGCGCGCAGCTTGTCGTACATATCCACCACAGCCTGCGTGGTGGGGGGCTCCTTGCCGTTCGAACCGGCCCGCCGGGACCTGCCGGTGCCCGCACCGTCCTCGTCGTCGCCGATCCGCGAACACACCACATACGCCTGACGCCCGGCCCGCACCTCCTCGGCAATCCGCTCCCAGGCGCGGTCCACCCAGTTCGGATGCACCCGGCGCGGAACGACCTTCGAGACGATGGGGGACCGTCCGCGCGGCAGTTGGGTGAGGGTGGAGGTCTCCAGATCCCCCAGGGTGGTCATGGCGATGGTGCGCGGGATGGGGGTGGCCGTCATCACCAGCAGATGCGGGCTCGTTCCGGGTTTCGCCTTGGCACGCAGGGCATCCCGCTGCTCCACGCCGAACCGGTGCTGTTCGTCGACCACCACCATGCCCAGATCGAAGAATTCCACCGCGTCCTGGATCAGGGCATGGGTACCGATCACGATGCCGGCGTCACCGTTCACGGCGGCCAGCAGCGCGGCCCGTTTCGCCGCGGCGGGCATGGAACCGGTCACCAACACCAGCTGCGTCGCCTGCTCGGCGGCACCCAGTTCTCCCGCCGTGCCGAGGTCGCCCAGCATCGAGCTCAGTGACCGATAGTGCTGGGCGGCAAGCACTTCGGTGGGCGCCAACAGAACACACTGCTGGCCGGCGTCGACCACCTGGAGCATGGCGTGCAGCGCGACGATGGTCTTGCCCGAACCCACCTCGCCCTGAAGCAGTCGGTGCATGGGCCGGCTACGGGACAGATCCGCGGAGATCTCCGCGATCACCTGTCGCTGCCCCTCGGTGAGTTCGAACGGCAGCCGTTCGTCGAAGGCGGTGGCGATACCGTCGGGGCGCGGCGGACACTGTCGGGCGGTACGGGCGGCGACCTCGTGCCGCCGGTCGGCCAGCACCAGTTGCAGGGCCAGGGCCTCGTCGAAGCGCAGCCGGGCACGCGCGGAATCGATATCGGATTTGCGTTCCGGCAGATGGATCAGTCGCAGCGCGTCGACGACGGGCAGCAGACCCTGTTCGTCCCGGATCCGCTGCGGCAGTGGGTCTTCGATCGGATCTAGCTGGTCGAGTACCTGCCGCACACAGGCCAGAATCTCCCAACTCTGCACCTTGGCGGTGGCCGGATAGACCGGGATGAACTCGCGCTCGAAAAACGACATGTCCACGCCGTCGGCGCCTTTCGCGCTCTGCGCCAGTCCGCGCAGATCCCCGCCACCGCGCACGGTGGTCAGGGCGAGTTCGTCGTCGCCGGCCTCGGGCAGGATCAGATAACCAGGGTGGCTCAGGTTCCACTGGCCGGGCCGCCAGTAGTTCACCGTGCCGGACATCATGGCCCGCACACCCTGGCGAACCGCGTATTTCACCTTGTCGCCATTGAAGAACGTCACATCGACGCCGCGACCGGAGCCGGTGTCGAGCACGACCTTGAGCAGCGACCCACGCCGCTGCCGCATCGGCCGCAGCTCCGCCTTGGCGACCCGGCCGATCACCGTGATATGCGAACCGTCCTCGGGCGCTTCCTCGGTGAGCGGCTGCCCCTGGGTGGCGTATCGCAGCGGATAGTGTCGCAGCAGATCCTCGACGGTGTGCATATCGAAGGCATCGGCCAGCGAGCCGGCGGCCTTCGCGCCGAGCAGATGGTCCAGCCGGTCGCTCAGGGTCGCCATGGCCTCGTTCCCGTCGTCATCCCGTGCCGTCGCACCCGACCACCTCGTTCCACACCCGTCCGTATCCGATTATTCGACGCCCAGCTGCACCAGATCACCGTGCTGGCCCCCGGTATACACGGTGACCTCGACACCGGGGAATTCCGCGCCGATATGCTCCACCAACTCGTCGACGAGCCCGGGCGGCGCGACCGCGCCCACCAGCAGGGTGACCAGTTCACCGCCCAGCCCGAGCATGCGATCCAGCAGTATCTGTCCGGCGGCCCGGACATCCCGGTCGATCACCACCACATCGTGGCCGACCAACCCCAGTCCGTCACCGGTCTCGCAGGTACCGACCATGGTGAGCGCACGGCCCCGCGCGACCCGCAGCGAACCCCAGCGGGTCGCCGCGGCCGCCTCGGACATGGCGAAGGCATCGTCCACCGCGATCCGCGCCCGGTCGTGAACGGCCAGCGCCGCCAGCCCCTGCACCATGCTGCCGCTCGGCAGCAACAGCACATCCCGACGCGCGTGGCGGGCCGCGACACCGACCGCGACCAACTCCTGTGCGGGCAGCGCGCCGTTCGGCAGCACCAGCACCTCCCGGTGCGGCATCCGGCGGATCGCCGCCAGTAGCGTCGCCGTATCGACCGGGCCGTCACCGCCCACCACCACCGCGCCCGACGCCTCGAACAGGGCAACGGCCCCCGCCCCCGAGGCCACCGCGAGCACCCCCCGGCCGTGCCCGGTATTCGGTTTCCGAGGCGGTGGCCCGGTGTCCGCGACCTCTTCGGCTCGCGGGGGACTCACCCGCTCGGTCCATAACCGCGCGTCGATACCCCCCGGGGACGCGGAACCGGCCCATGTCGATGGGGCACCGGGTTCCGCGCACTCGTGCGGGTCGACGGTGAAACTTTCGACCCGAATTCCGCGCAGCGACCCCGCCGCCAACCCGGCCTCCACCGCCGCGCCGGCGTCCGCGCAGTGCACATGCGCCGACCAGGTGCGCTCACCGTCACCGACGACGACCACTGAATCCCCCAGTTCCGCGAGCCGGCGCCGAAGGGCTGCCACCCGGCGTTCATCGGTCTCGGCGATCCGGTACATCACCTCGTATCCGATCGGCGGACGACGGTCGCGCGCGGCGGCGCCGGGCCCGTCGCGCCGATATTCCGGCCGGACGGGTGGTCGGCCCGTGATGAGCGCGACCGCGCTGTCCAGCAGCACCAGCAATCCGCGGGCACCCGCGTCGACGACGCCCGCCTCGGCCAGCACACCGAGCTGCGTGGGAGTATCCTCCAGCGCTCGCGCCGCGCCCTCGGCCGCCGCTGCCGCGACCGCGGCCAGTTCGGGATCGGTGCAGTCGGCGGCCGCGCGGCCGGCCCGGTCGAGCACGGTCAGCACGGTTCCCTCGACAGGCGTACTGAGGCCGGCACGCACCAGGGCGGCCGCGCGCGCCAGCGCCGCCCGATATGTCTCGCCGGTCAACGGTCCCGCCGCGGCCGCTTCGGCGATGCCCCGCAATACCTGGGACAGGATGATTCCCGAGTTTCCCCGCGCTCCCGCCGTCGCGCCCCGCGCCATGGCCGCCGCCACCGGATGGGCCGATACCCGCACCGCACCGTCCCCGAGCCCGGCCCGCTGTCGCGCCCCCGTTCCTTCCACGGTCCCGTCGGACGCCGCGACATATCCCCCGTCGCTCGGGACCGTGCGGGTCGATTCCCCGGCCACCGTATCGCCGTGGCCGGTGCGGACGGCCGACTCCGCGGCGGATACGGCGGCGCGCATGGTGGCCAGCAGGTTCGTACCGGTATCCCCATCGGGGATCGGGAAGACGTTGAGCGCGTCGATCTCCGCGCGCCGTTCCTCGAGCCCGGCCAGGCAGATCCGGCCCCAGTGCAGCAGCGCCGCACCATCGAGCGTTTCGTGCTCGAGGACCTCCGGACCGCTCACCTGCCGGGATTCGGGCAACGTCACCTCGTTCCTGTCGTCGGGTCGGTGCCCGCCAGGTTAGTCGGCGGCACCCGTGCCGCATCCGTCACCCGAGGACCAACCCGGTTTGGTGGATCGCCGCGGCGGCAGATACTCTTGCAGGGTTGCCGCGCGTGGCCGTTGCCGGCCTGCGCTCGCCGACCGATATCGGCAGGCATGAAGACATATGATCCCGGACCGGCTGTCGCACCACAGCGGGTCCCCCTCGAGGACACGAAGGAGTTCGCGACTATGGCTGCCGTCTGCGACGTCTGCGCCAAGGGCCCCGGCTTCGGGAAGTCGGTCTCGCACTCGCACCGACGCACCAACCGTCGTTGGAACCCGAACATCCAGACCGTGCGTGCGCAGGTCTCCCCGGGCAACACCCGCCGGATGAACGTGTGCACCTCCTGCCTGAAGGCGGGCAAGGTCGTCCGCGGCTGAATCGGCCGACAGAGCGCAGTTTCCCAGCGTCGCCCCGGCACCTGTACGGGTGGTCCGGGGCTTCCTCGTTCCCGCGCCCACCATGGGTTGGGCACCGGCCTGCAAGGGACACCGATGAACACCTCGCCCGAGCCCGACGGTCCGTGGCATATCGCCCCTCTCTCCGCCGGACACACCCGCTCGCTGGCCGAATGCCATATCGCCTGTTGGCGTGAGGCGTACCGCGGCCTGGTCCCCGACCACGTGCCGGCCGCGTTCGACGTGGACCGGCGCGCCGAACAGTGGGACCGGATATATCACGAAGGCCTCGGACAGACCTGGGTCGCGCTGCTGGGCGACGAGGTCATCGGATTCGCCGGTGCCGGGCCGCCCCGCGACGAACCGCCGGTGGCGGAGACCGAGCTCGGGGCCATGTACGTCCGCGCGATCTGGTACGGCACCGGCATCGCCCACGCGCTCATGCGCACCGCGCTGGACCCGCGCCGGTCGTGCTCACTGTGGGTCTTCGAACGTAACCCTCGGGCCAGGGCGTTCTACACCAAATACGGATTCGAACCCGACGGCACCGCCCGGGCCGAACGTTTCGCAGGCGTCACCGAGATCAGATTGGTGCGCCCGAGGGCCGACGCCCACTGTCCGACGGCGTAATCGGAGGTCCACGCCCCCGGACCGGGGCCCGGGTTCCCGATCGCGCACGGCCGCGGCCCCGGTGGAAACGGCCCGGCCGGTCGTGAGAACATCCGCCATGCGTGGTCCCGCCCCGCGGCGCTTCTCCGTCCGGTCGGCCCCGCTCAGCCCACCCGGAGCACGAATCCGGTGACCGCCTCGGTGAACGCGTCATTGTCGTCACCGGCCGCGGTATGCGCCGCGTCACCGATCTCCACCAACTCGGCGTGCGGCACCAACTCCCGGAACTCCGCGGCCGCCGCGGCGCTCACCACATCCGAGCGCAGGCCGCGGACCAGCAGTACCGGGATGGTCAGCGCCCGGGCGGCGCGCTCCATCGTGCGGGTCGTCTCCTCGGAGTCCACGAGTTGGGTCGTGTCCGCCGCGCGGTCGCCGAGCATGCCCGGGTCCCAGTGCCAGTACCACCGGCCGTCGCGTTGCCGCAGGTTGCGCAGCAGCCCGTGGGTGCTCTTCGGGCGTGGCCGGTGCGGCAGGTACGCGGCCACGGCGTCGGCGGCCTGATCGAGGGTGTCGAAACCGTCGCGGTGTCTGCCGAGGAAATCGAGCACCCGGGTCACTCCCTCGGGTTCGGGTCGGGTGACGATGTCGACCAGGACCAGCGCGGAGATCGCCTCCCCGCCCGGGGCGGCGGTGGCCAGCAGTCCGGTGATACCTCCCATACTGGCCCCCACCACGACAGCGGGGCCGCCGCCCAGTTGGTCCAGCACCTCGATCAGGTCGGCCACCATGACCTCGCGGCTGTAGTCGCGGTCCGGCGCCCACTGGCTGTCGCCGTGCCCGCGGGCATCGACGGTGACGGCCCGGATCCCGGCCGCGCCCAGTGCGGTGCCGCTACGCTTCCACGAATGTCTGGTCTGGCCGCCGCCGTGCAGGAAGACGACCAGTGGACCGTCGGAAGGCCCGTAACGGTCCGCAACGAGCTCGATCCCGCCCGAACCGCGCAGCCGCAGTCGGACGGGATCGAGCAGATTGTTCGCATTACTCACGATCCGAGGATCGCACAACGCCGGAGTTACGCCGTAAAAACGGCGGGATCAGCAGTCCAGCTTCATCCCGCTGAAGGTCCGCTGGAACAGGCACGCGGCCGAGCCGGTAGCCGACGAGGAGATCGTCGACGAACCGCTGGAGGTGAACTCCTCGGCGACCGGCCGGGTCTCGGGCTCGGTGACCGGGGTCTGCTCCCGCTCCAGGGCGAGCGGGGCCGCGCTCGCGCTCGCCGCGCCGGCGGCCAGGGCCGCGCATACGGCGAACGTGGCGGTGGTACCGCGCAGTGCACCGCGAACGGTGGTGGTGTGCATGTA
The DNA here is from genome assembly GCF_000308495.1 of Nocardia brevicatena NBRC 12119. GTDB lineage: Bacteria > Actinomycetota > Actinomycetes > Mycobacteriales > Mycobacteriaceae > Nocardia > Nocardia brevicatena. The sequence goes on from NZ_BAFU01000065.1 coordinate 31,803, forward strand.
GGTGCTCCTCACTTCTTTTTTTCTCGACACCTGTCAGGGCAGGCGCCAGTCCACCGGTTCCGCGCCGAGTTCGTCGAGCAGCTCGTTGGCTCGGGAGAACGGACGGGAACCGAAGAATCCCCGGGACGCCGACAGCGGCGACGGGTGCGGTGACTCTATACAAGGAACCTCGGCCCGGGCCAGTGTCGGTTTCAGCGAGGCGGCGTCACGGCCCCACAGAATCGCGACCAGGGGTTCGTCCCGCGCCACCAGCGCGTGGATCGCCCGCTCGGTGACCTCTTCCCAACCCTTGCCGCGGTGCGAGGCCGGTTTGCCCGGCATCACCGTCAGCACCCGGTTCAGCAGCAGCACACCCTGGTCCGACCACGGAGTCAGATCACCGCATGACGGGGTCGGATATCCGAGGTCCTTGCTGTATTCGGCGAAGATATTGGCGAGGCTGCGCGGAACCGGCGAAACGTCCGGCGCCACCGAGAAGCTCAACCCCATCGGATGCCCGGGAGTGGGGTATGGGTCCTGGCCCACGATCAGCACTCGAACCTTGTGAAACGGACGCTGGAAAGCGCGCAGCACATGATCGCCGGCGGGTAGATAGCCGCGGCCCGCGGCGTTCTCGGCGCGGAGGAAATCACCCATTTGCGCGATGCGATCGGCCACGGGTTCCAGTGCCTGTGCCCAGCCCGGATCCACGATTTCCGACAGTGGTTTCGTGCCCATGACCGCACAACCTATCGTGATTCGCCGGTATCCGACGAGTCCACCCCGGAGAACGACTCCCACCCCCCGCGGCCCGGCCGCCGGCATCCGTCGACGGTCACCCCGTGACCAGCCGAAACGCTGCCGACCGGAACCCATCCCGGCGGTGTCGGCACCCCTGGCGGCCATACCCCGGCGAAGGCGTGGTCCTCGCCGCCGGTCAGAATCCATTGCAGCGCATCGGCTTCCAGTGCCGCCGCGCACTCGTCGAGTTCCGTGTCGCGCAGCGCGGCGGAATCGAGATCGATGGCGACCCCCGACGCGCCGGCGATATGCCCGAGATCGGCGAGCAGACCGTCGGAGATATCGGTCAGCGCGTCCGGCGCCGCACCCGCGGCGACGGCCTCGCGCACCGCCTCGTAGGGCGGCCGGGGAACCCGATGGGTGGCGAGGGCGCCGGCCCACTCCGGTTCGTCCGCGCGGCCCGCGGCCAATACCGCGAGCCCGGCCGCCGACCAGCCGAGGCGCCCGGCCACCGCGACGGTACCGCCCACCCGGGCCCCCGACCGGGTGACGGGTTCGGTGCCGATCGGATCGCCGAAGGCGGTCACCGAGATCACCACCTGCGGACTGCGCACCAGATCGCCACCGGCGATCGAACCCCCGGCCCGGGCGGCCTCGTCCCAGAGGCCGGCGGCCAACTCCTCCGCGAACGCGACGGGTGTCTCGGCCGGGCAGCCCAATGCCACCACATAACCGGTCGGCACCGCGCCCATGGCATAGACATCGGCCGCGTTCTGGGCGATGGCCTTGCGGCCGACCTCGCGCGGGCTCGACCAGTCCAGCCGGAAATGCCGATCCTGCACCAGCATGTCCGTGGTCACCACATATCGTCCGCGGGTGGCCAGCACGGCCGCGTCGTCACCCGGGCCGAGCAGGACGCCCGGCCCTTGCGCTCGACCGCCGGTGATGCGCTCGATCAGCGCGAACTCGCCGAGTTCACGCACCGTCGCCGGTTGTGCCCTGGTACTGATTTTCGGCCCTTTCCGACCCGATCCGCTCCATGTCCTTCCGGCGAGGTGTCTGCTCGACCGGAACCGTCCCGACGGTACCCTGTGCCCGGGTGACCAGGCAGTTGTGCCCACGAGAATCAGTCGCGCAGGAAGGATCGTCGACGATGGCGGCGAAAACGCCGGACGAGCCGCAGACACCGGATACCCCCGAGACCGGGGATACCTCCGAAACCGAGCGCAACCCCTACCCGCCCGCTCTCCTCGCGACCGCGGTGGCGCTGCCCATCGCACTGGTGGTCGGTGTGGTGGTCGCCGCGGTGATCGCCCTGCGCGCCCCGGTGGAACGGGAACCGCTGGCACTGGGCCCGGTACCGGCCCCGGCCGCCGCGAGTCCGGCGTGCGCGACCTTCGTCCCCGCGCTCCCCGCCGAGTTGGGCGACTTCACCGAATCGACGCTGGTGGAACCCGTCCCTCCGGCGACCCGCGCATGGCAACGCCCCGACGGCGGCGAGCCGATCGTCGTGCGTTGCGGGCTGGACCGCCCGCTGGAATTCGATCGCGCCTCCCCCATCCAGATGGTCAACGGCGTCCAGTGGTTCGAGGTCCGCGACCCGGCGGGCGGCGATACCGGCCTGAGCACCTGGTACGCGGTGGACCGGGAAGCCTATATCGCCTTGACCGTCCCCGACGGCTCGGGCCCCACCCCCCTCCAGGTGGTGTCCGACACGATCACCGCGCACCTGCCGGCCCGCCCGATCGATCCGGGCGAGCTGCCCAACTGAGCCCGCCCGCTACCGCAGCCCGGTGCCGCGCGTCAGAGCGGTCTCGATGAGAGTGGAGACCAGGGTCCGATAATCGATTCCGGTCTGCTCCCACATCCGCGGATACATCGAGATCGCGGTGAAACCGGGCATGGTGTTGATCTCGTTGATCACCGGACCGTCCGGGGTGACGAAGAAGTCCACCCGGGACAGGCCCTGGCAGTCCAGGGCGCGGAAAGCGCGCACCGCCAGGGTGCGCACCTCCTCGGCGACGGCATCGTCCAGTTTCGCGGGGACATCGAATTCGCAGACGTCGTCGAGGTATTTGGTGTCGAAATCGTAGAAGTCCGGCCCGGCCGCGCCCGTACCCGCGGGATCGGCTTCCGGCATCCGGATCTCGGCGAGCACGCTGGCCTGCACCCGACCGTCCGGGAATTCCAGCACACCGCACTCCACCTCGCGTCCGGGTATGGCGGCCTCCACGATCACCTTGGGATCGTGCGCCCGCGCCGCCGCGATGGCGGCGTCCAGATCCGCCCAGTCGGCGACCCTGGTGATACCGATCGAGGAACCGCCCCGCGCGGGTTTCACGAAAACCGGCAGCCCGAGCCGCTCTCGGTCCGCCGGCGCGACGGTGGCGTCACCGGGACGCAGCACCGCCTGCACACCCACCGGCAGTCCCTCGGCCGCCAGCAGTTTCTTGGTGAACTCCTTGTCCATCCCGGCCGCGCTGGCCAGCACACCGGGTCCCACGTACGGGATACCGGCCAGTTCCAGCAGGCCCTGGATGGTCCCGTCCTCACCGAACGGGCCGTGTAGGACGGGGAACACCACGTCCACGGTGCCCAGTACCGCGCCCGGCTCGTCGAGGGCGACCAGTGTTCCGGAGCGGCTGGGATCGGTGGCGAGCATCAGCGCGGTCCCGGTGTCGGGCACCGACGGCAGTTCCCGGTCCCGGGGAGCGAGCGCCGCGGCGTCGTCGCCGGACAGGATCCAGGTACCGTCGGTGGTGATACCGATCGGCACGGCCTCGTAGCGTTCCGGATCGAGATGACGGAGTACCGCGCCCGCCGACACACATGACACGGCGTGCTCGTTGCTGCGTCCGCCGAACACCACGGCCACCCTGATCAGGTTCGTCATGCCCCGAACCGTACCCGCCCGGTCGGTCGAATCCGGGAGCGGACCGCCGCGTCCGCGCGGTCGTTTCCTATTCCGGTTTGATCCGCCGGCCGAGCAGCTTGTCGACCGCCTGCCGCACCGCCAGCCCTTCGTGGCATACCTCGTGCACCGCCTCCGTGAGCGGCATCTCCACCTCGTACTTATGCGCCAGCGCCCGCACCGATGTACACGATTTCACACCCTCGGCGACCTGCCCATGGGTTGCCTCCTGCGCGGCCTGCATGGATCCACCCTCGCCGAGAACATGGCCGAAGGAACGGTTGCGCGACAGCGGCGAGGTACAGGTGGCCACCAGATCACCCACACCGGCCAGGCCGGCCAGCGTGACCGGTTCGGCGCCGAGCGCGGTACCCAGCCGAATGATCTCGGCCAGGCCGCGGGTGATGAGTCCGGCGATGGAGTTGTCGCCCAGCCCCATGCCGGAGGCGATCCCGCAGGCCAGCGCGATGACGTTCTTGCAGGCACCACCGATTTCGCAGCCGATCACATCGGTATTGGTGTAGGGCCGGAAATACCCGGTGGCACACGCTCGTTGAACGGAAACGGCCCGGTCGGCGTCGGTGCAGCCGATCACCGTCGCGGCGGGCTGTCCGGCGGCGATCTCCTTGGCGAGGTTCGGGCCGGTCAACACCGCGATCCGCCCCGGCTCGGCGTCGGTGACCGCGGCGATCACCTCGCTCATCCGAAGGAGGGTACCGGTTTCGATTCCCTTGGCCAGACTCAGCAGTGTGGCATCCGCGCCGATCGCCGGTGCCCAGACCCGCAGATTCGCGCGCAGCGCCTGCGACGGCACGGCCAGCACGACGATATCGGCGCCGTCGAGGGCGCGGATGTGGTCGTCGGTCGCCGCGACCGGCGGCAGCTGTACTCCCGGCAGGTAGAACGGATTGCGATGGTCGGTCGCCAAGGCCTCGGCCACCTCCGGCCGACGCGCCCAGATGGTGACCTCGGTTCCCGCGTCCGCCAAGACCTTCGCGAATGCCGTCCCCCATGATCCCGCGCCCAGTACCGCCGCCCTCGTCATCAGCCCAATATGCCATGGAAGGATTGGCCCATGCGTCAGCACACCGTGCACGCCGTGATCGCGGTGAAAAGCCTCGACCGGGCCAAGAGCCGCCTGGCCGGTGAACTGTCGCCGCCGCACCGGGCGCGGCTGGTACTGGCCATGCTCTCCGATACGCTGCGCACCGCCGGCGCCGTCGCGGCCATCGGCTCGGTCACCGTGGTCACCCCGGATACCACGGTCGCGGAACTGGCGCGCACACGCGGCGCCGCGGTCCACCCCGAACCCGCCGACCGGTCACCGGCGTCCAGCGAATCCGACCGCCTCAACGCCGCCCTGGCCGATACCGCCGACACACTACGTCGCCGCCACGGCTTCATCGATCTACTCGCCCTGCAGGCCGATCTACCGGCACTGCGGGCGGACGAATTGGCCGATATGCTCGCCACCGCGCCCGCCGATGTCCGTTCGCTGGTCGTCGACCATACGGGCACCGGCACGGCCGCGCTGCTGGCGCGCGCGGGAACACCGCTGCGTCCGCGGTTCGGGCCCGCCTCGGCCGCCCGGCATATCGCCGACGGCGCGGTCGAACTGGACGGGGAGTGGCCGGGGCTGCGGCTGGATGTCGATACCGTCGCCGACCTGGACAGAGCGTCGGCCCTCGGCGCCGGCGCCGATACCAGGGCACTGCTGCACGCCATCGGCCATCGAGCGCCGTCGTCCGGCCAGGGGTTCGCATCGCCCGGCCGCGGGCCGGGGGTGTCCGAATCGATAACTCCGGTGTGCTAGCGGATCGCCGAACCCGGAATACCGGGAAACGGCCCCACCTCCCGGCTGCACACCGAGCGGTTCGTAGGGAATGATCGTAGATGTGAGCGATACGGAAACCGTCAAGCAGCAGCGGGTGCTTCCCACTCCACCACCGGCCGCCAGCCCGGTATCCGACGGAGCCGCCGCACCGCGGTTGCCCGCCGATCGCTACCTCAACCGTGAGTTGAGCTGGTTGGACTTCAATGCCCGGGTACTGGCGCTGGCGGAGGACGATTCGCTGCCATTGCTGGAACGCGCCAAGTTCCTCGCCATCTTCGCCTCGAACCTGGACGAGTTCTACATGGTCCGCGTCGCCGGCCTCAAACGCCGCGCCGAGACCGGGCTTACGGTGCGCTCCGCCGACGGGCGTTCGCCCAACGAGCAGTTGGTGCTCATCGCCGCCCGCACCCAGGAGATCGCGGTCCGGCACGCCCGGGTGTTCCTCGACGATGTGCTACCCGCGCTCACCACCGAGGGTATCGAGATCATCGACTGGGCCGATCTCGACGACGAGGAACGGCGCAGACTGTCGGCGTACTTCCAGGATCAGGTGTTTCCGGTGCTCACCCCGCTCGCGGTGGACCCGGCGCATCCCTTCCCCTATATCAGCGGCCTGAGCCTGAATCTCGCGGTGACGGTGCAGGACGAGACCACCGGCGGCGAACATTTCGCCCGCGTGAAGGTGCCCGACAACGTCGACCGATTCGTGCGGGTGCGGCGCACCGGCTCCGCTTCGTCCATCGCGGCGTTCCTTCCGATGGAGGCGCTGATCGCGGCACATCTGGATCAGCTGTTCCCCGGGATGACCGTGGTCGAACAGCATTCGTTCCGGATCACCCGCAACGCCGATTTCGAGGTCGACGAGGACCGTGACGAGGATCTGCTGCAGGCACTGGAACGCGAACTCGCGCGCCGCCGCTTCGGTTCGCCGGTGCGGCTCGAGGTCTCCGACGATATGACCGAGCACATGCTCGAACTGCTGTTGCGCGAACTCGAGGTCGATCCGCGCGATGTCATCCAGGTCCCCGGCCTGCTGGATCTGTCCTCCCTGTGGCAGGTCTACGGGGTGGACCGTCCGGGGCTCAAGGATCCCCCGTACGTTCCCGCGACCCCGCCGGCCTTCGGTGAACGGGAGACCCCGCGCAATGTGTTCGCCGCGCTGCGCGAGGGCGATGTGCTGGTACACCACCCTTACGATTCGTTCTCCACCAGCGTGCAGCGGTTCATCGAACAGGCCGCCGCCGATCCCCAGGTGCTGGCGATCAAACAGACGCTGTACCGCACCTCCGGGGATTCACCGATCGTGAACGCGCTCATCGATGCCGCCGAGGCCGGCAAACAGGTGGTGGCGCTCGTCGAGATCAAGGCACGGTTCGACGAGCAGGCCAATATCAAATGGGCCCGGGCGCTGGAACAGGCGGGAGTCCACGTGGTCTACGGTCTGATCGGGTTGAAAACCCACTGCAAGACCTGCCTGGTGGTGCGCCGCGAGGGTGCCACCATCCGCCGCTACTGCCATATCGGCACCGGCAACTACAACCCCAAGACCGCTCGCCTCTACGAGGATGTCGGATTACTCACCGCGGCACCCGAAATCGGAGCGGACCTCACCGATCTGTTCAATTCGCTGACCGGCTATTCCCGCAAGGCCGAGTACCGCAATCTCTTGGTCGCCCCCTACGGGGTACGGTCCGGGATCATCGCCCGCATCGAGGGGGAGATCGCGGCGGCGCGGCGGGGAGGGTCCGCCCGGATCCGGATGAAGGCCAACGCCATCGTCGACGAACAGATCATCGACGCCCTCTACCGTGCCTCCCAGGCCGGTGTGCCGGTGCAGATCGTGGTGCGCAGTATCTGCGGGTTGCGGCCGGGGGTGCCGGGAATCAGCGACAATATCGAGGTCCGCTCGATCCTCGGCCGGGTGCTCGAGCATTCGCGGATCATGCATTTCCAGGCGCAGGACGAATACTGGATCGGCAGCGCCGATATGATGCACCGCAATCTGGACCGTCGAGTGGAGGTCATGGCGCAGGTCCAGGATCGCCGACTGTGCGCCCAGTTGAACGAGGTGTTCGAGTCGGCACTGCATCCGATGACCCGCTGCTGGGTGTTGCAACCCGACGGCTCTTGGACGGCTTGGCCCGACCACCGCGATATCGGTGACGGTGTTCGTGACCATCAGGTGTATCTCATGCACCTCCATCGCCCCGTACAGCAGTGAGCGACCCGACCGGCCACAAGATGTCTCGTTCGCCCCGGGTCAAGGCCAATATCCATGCCGCGGGAACGGTGTTGTGGCGTCGGGCGCCGGATGGCTCCGACGCCGTCGAGATAGCCGTGATCCACCGGCCCAAGTACCGGGACTGGTCGCTGCCGAAAGGCAAACTCGATCCCGGGGAAACCCCCGTGCTCGCGGCCGCACGGGAAACCGAGGAGGAGACCGGGCTGCGTCCCCGGCTGGGACGCTACCTCGGCAAGGTCACCTATCCGATCCCCGGGCACCGCAAGATGAAGCGGGTCGACTATTGGGCGGCCGAGGTCGCCGAGGGTGAATTCGCCGCCAACACCGAGGTCGACCAGCTGCGCTGGATTCGGCTCGACCACGTGCTGGACGAACTGTCCTATCCGATGGACCGACAGGTGGTGCGGACTTTCGCCCGGTTGCCGGCGAAAACCGCCACCGTCCTGGTGGTGCGGCACGCGAAAGCGGGCCGCCGCGACCGGTTCGACGGCCCGGACGACGAGCGTCCCCTGGAACCGGACGGGCAGCAACGGGCGTTGGACTTGGTGCCGAACCTGCTGGCGTTCGGCGCTCAGGAGATCGTCTCCGCGCCTCCGCTGCGCTGTGTGCAGACGGTGGAGCCGCTGGCCGAGGAGCTGGGGGTCGATATCGGCCTGGAACCGCTGCTGTCGGAAACGGGTTACGCGGCGGATCCGGACGCGGGCCGGGAACGGGCCCGGGAGCTGGTCTCTGATCGAGCCGTGCGCGTGCTGTGCAGCCAGGGCAAGGTAATTCCCGATCTGCTGCGGTGGTGGACCGACCGGGACGGCGTGACGCTACCGCCCGCACGCAACCGCAAAGGCAGTGTCTGGGCGCTGTCGTTCGCCGGCGGTCGGATGGTGGCCGCCGACCATCTCGAGCGGTCACTGTCGATGGCCGTGGTACCGCCCACGGATATCAACGCCTGAAACCGCGCGCCGAATACGGAATACCGGTCCCGGCCGACATTCACCCGGACGCCTTACCCTGGTGGTCGGGGCCCGGACCGACCGGAGCGAATTCGCGCCGGCGGATTCACGGAGAAAGGGAAGACCCGTGGTCACGAAGACCACGACAGCACCCCTCTGGCGGCGCAATAAAACACAGAATGCCCCCAGGGATCTCCCGGGGGCAGTGGTCCGTCCGAAACACGGGTGATGCGGGATCACCCGATGGAGCTGTCGGTGTGACGACGAGGGGCTGGGTGGGGTGGCGCCGACGCTGGACGCGGAGTCAGCGGGTGCGACGCGCCGCGGTCTTCTTGGCCGCGGTCTTCTTGGCCGGCGCCTTTTTGGCCGGCGTCTTCTTCGCGGTGGCGCTCTTGGCAGCCGTAGCCCGCTTGGTGGTGGTCTTCTTCGCGGCGGTGGTCGACTTGCTCGTAGCGGTTTTCTTGGCAGTGGTCTTGGTCGCCGCCTTTTTCGCGGGTGCCTTGGTGGCGGCCTTCTTGGCGGGCGCCTTGGTCGCGGTCGCCTTCTTGGCGGTGGCGCGTTTGGCGGCGGTCGCGGCCTTCTTCGTGGTCGACTTCTTGGCCGCAACCGGCGCGTTGACACCGCGTTTCACCGCGGGACCGGTCGCCGCGAGCTTCTGTTTACCCGCGATAACGGCCTTGAACTGGGCGCCAGGTCGGAATGCCGGCACCGAAGTGGGCTTCACCCTGACCGTTTCTCCGGTACGCGGGTTCCGGGCGACGCGAGCCGCCCGCTTGCGTTGTTCGAATACACCGAATCCGGTGATGGTGACGCTCTGCCCTTTGTGTACTGCACGGACGATGGTGTCGACCACATGCTCGACTGCCGCGGTGGCCGTGCGCCTGTCAGTACCCAACTTTTCGGTCAGAACGTCGATCAGTTCCGCCTTGTTCATTGAATCCTCCGCAGACTAATGGCCCGTCGTCGGACCGACTAGCTACCACGGTAAACCCACATAGGGCAAGAGTCTATGTGCCACGCCAAAATTCATGAGGTTTAGCACACGTTCAGTTACCGAGCGGCCCGGCACCCCGCAAACGACACCGGGTGATTACGCCCGCGAAATACGTTCCGGAAGGGTCGCGGGTTTCCATGATGGCCTTGTCTTTTCGAACTCGGCGATCTCACCCTCCCGCCGCAGCGTCAGACCGATGTCATCCAAACCTTCCAACAGCCGCCACCGGGTGTAGTCGTCAATATCGAACGGCAACACGATGGTTCCCGCCGTCACAGTGCGCGCTTCGAGATCCACCACCAATTCGAGTCCGGGCTGTTCCTCCAGCATCTTCCAGAGCATTTCGACATCATTTTGTGACATTTGCGCGGCCGGCAGTCCGCCCTTGCCCGCATTCCCACGGAAGATGTCGGCGAAGCGGGAAGAGATAACTACCCGAAAGCCATAGTCCGACAGTGCCCACACCGCGTGCTCACGCGACGATCCGGTGCCGAAATCCGGGCCTGCCACGAGCACGCTGCCGCGCTTGTACGGTTCGATGTTCAGAATGAAGTCCGGATCCGTTCGCCAGGCCGCGAAGAGTCCGTCCTCGAATCCCGTTCGGGTCACCCGCTTCAGATAGACGGCGGGGATGATCTGGTCGGTGTCGACATTCGATCGGCGCAGCGGTACCCCGATCCCCTTGTGCACGGTGAAGGGTTGCATCCTGTTTCTCCTGTTCGAGCTGCGGCAGCGGGCGGCCGCGGTTGAGCGGTGGTTGTATGCGAAATAGCGGTCCGGGCCGCGGCGGTGTTCGGATTTCACCCCGCGGCGCGGTCAGTTCAGGTCCGCGGGCGAGGCCAGGGTTCCGCGGACCGCCGTAGCGGCCGCTACCGGTGGGGACACCAGGTGGGTGCGCCCTCCCTTGCCCTGCCGGCCCTCGAAGTTACGGTTCGACGTGGACGCGCAGCGCTGGCCGGGGGCGAGCTGGTCGGGGTTCATTCCCAGGCACATCGAGCAGCCGGCCTGGCGCCATTCGGCGCCGGCGGCGGTGAAAATTTCCCCGAGTCCTTCTTTTTCCGCCTGCTCCCGTACCCGCATCGAGCCCGGCACCACCAGCATTCGCACCCCGTCGGCGACCTTACGGCCCCGCAAAACCTCCGCCACCGCACGCAAATCCTCGATACGGCCGTTGGTGCACGAACCCACGAATACCGTATCGACCGTGACATCGCGCAGTGGAGTACCCGGAAGCAAATCCATATACCGCAGCGCTTTCTCCGCGGACTCGCGTTCGGTCGGGTCGGCGATCTGCGCCGGATCGGGCACCCGCTCGCCCAGCGGAGCGCCCTGTCCCGGGTTGGTGCCCCAGGTGACGAACGGGGTCAGTGCGCTCGCATCGATGCGCACCTCGCGGTCGAAAACGGCATCCTCGTCGGTCTTCAACGCCTCCCAGGCGGCCACCGCGGCGTCCCAGTCCGCGCCCCGTGGGGCATGCGGACGGCCTTTCAGGAACTCGTAGGTGGTCTCGTCCGGGGCGATCATGCCCGCTCGGGCTCCGGCCTCGATGGACATATTGCAGATCGTCATCCGCGCTTCCATCGACATGGCGCGGATCGCCTCCCCGCGGTATTCCAGCACATACCCTTGACCGCCGCCGGTACCGATTTCGGCGATCACCGCCAGAATCAGGTCCTTGCTGGTTACCCCGGGCTGCAGCATTCCGTCGACGGTGATCGCCATGGTTTTGAACGGCCGCAGCGACAGGGTCTGCGTGGCCAGTACGTGTTCGACCTCACTGGTGCCGATTCCCATGGCCAGCGCGCCGAACGCACCGTGTGTCGAGGTGTGGCTGTCACCGCACACCACCGTCGTTCCCGGCTGGGTCAACCCCAACTGCGGTCCCACCACGTGCACGATGCCCTGGTCGAGATCCCCCATCGGATGCAGCCGGATGCCGAATTCGGCGCAGTTGCGGCGCAGGGTCTCGACCTGAGTGCGCGAAATCGGGTCGGCGATCGGTTTATCGATATCGACGGTGGGAACGTTGTGGTCCTCGGTGGCGATCGTCAGGTCGGGCCGGCGCACCGGGCGCCCCGCCGCACGAAGGCCGTCGAACGCCTGGGGACTGGTCACCTCGTGCACCAGGTGCAGGTCGATGTAGATGAGGTCGGGTTCGCGCGCGTCGCCCTCACCCGCCCCGGGGGCGACGACGTGCTGTTCCCATACCTTCTCGGCCAGCGTGCGTGGCATTGTTCTCGATCACCTTTCGGGCCGGCACCCGAGATTCGACCGCGTGGGTTCGGCGGCGCCCGGGTGCGCTACGGATGAAAGCCGCGTCCTGCGATTTCGATCTCCGATCCGGTCCGGGCTGCGGAACCACGGCGGAGTGGTATCTCAAAATACGAGACGCTAATATCGTTCTATGAGACAGCATAGCGGTATCGGCGTTCTGGACAAAGCGGTGATGGTGTTGTACGCGGTCGCCGAGCAGCCGTGCGGTCTCACCGAGTTGTGCGAGCGCACCGGTCTGCCCCGCGCCACCGCCCACCGGCTGGCCGTGGGCCTGGAAACACATCGGCTGTTGACCCGCAACGGCGATGGTGCATGGGGTCCGGGGCCCGCGTTGGCCGAACTGGCCGCCGGCGCCGCCGATCCGCTGCGGGAGGCCGCCGCGGCGGTGCTGCCGCGGTTACGGGAGATCACCGGCGAAAGTGTTCAGTTGTACTGCCGCGACGGCCACTGGCGGGTGTGTATGGCGGCGCTGGAACCGCCCGCCGGTCTCCGCGATACCGTACCGATTGGTTCCCGACTCCCGCTCACCGCCGGCTCCGCCGCGAAAGTGCTGCTGGCCTGGGCCGACCCGGAGATGCAGCGAACCGTTCTCGCCGATGCCGTATTCGGCGAACGCGCGCTGGCGGAGGTCCGCAGACGCGGCTGGGCGCAGAGCGCCGCCGAACGCGCCGCCGGCGTGGCCAGTGTGTCCGCCCCCGTACGGGACCGCAACGGGAACGTGGTGGCGGCGGTGTCGGTTTCCGGCCCGATCGATCGAATGGGCCGCCGCCCCGGGGCCCGATGGGCCACCGACCTGGTCGCCGCCGCCGACGCCCTGCACAGAAGGCTGTGACGCGGTGCACATTGGGCCGCTGAGCGAACCCCGGTACGCCGGGAGCCGCGCCGAATGAGACGCCGCTCACTAGAGTTTCTCCAATGGGAGTTAACCAACGGTCACAGATCGTGATGACCGATGCAGAGATCACCGATTTCCTGACCCGCAGCCGGGTCGCCACCCTGGCGACCCTCGGCCCGAACGGCACACCGCATCTGACCGCCATGTGGTATGCGCTGCCCGAGCCGCCCGCTGATCCGGAGGGGGTCCCCGAACTGTGGTTCGAGACGAAGGCCAAATCACAGAAGGCGGTGAATCTGCGCCGCGACCCACGTGTCACCTGCATGGTCGAGGCCGGCGAGACCTATGACACCCTGCGCGGCGTCTCCATCGAGGGCCGCGCCGAGATCATCGATGACCCCGACAAACTATTCGCGGTGGGCGTGAGCGTCTGGGAGCGCTACACCGGTCCGTACAGCGAGGAGATGCGCCCGATGGTGGAGGCCATGCTGAACAAGCGCGTGGCGGTCCGCGTGGTACCGGATCGGATCCGCAGCTGGGATCACCGCAAGCTGGGCCTACCCCCGATGCCCCTGGGCGGTTCCACTGCCCCCGCCCCGGACTGACCCCTTCGTCGCGGGCTCCGCCCCTTCTCGGCACACACCGGCCACCGCCGACAGCGCGCTACGGAAATACACCTGACACTCCCCACCTCCTGGACTAGCGTCGAGTGCGTTCCACACGACCGGCTGCGCAGGCCGCCGGCGAGCGCAGCCCGCGACGACAAGGAGCAGCCATGGCGCAGAAAAGCCGTGCCAACGCTGATACGGACGAGGTCAAACGCAAGTTCCGTGAGGCCCTGGACCGCAAGAACCAACAGCGGTCCCCATCATCCAGCCACCTGGACGGCCATTCGAAAGCCCTGACCACCCACGGCAACGAAAGCCACCAGCGCCAGTTCCGCCGCAAGAGCGGCTGACCCATCCCACCCAACCCGCCCCGCGGCATCCCACTCCGCGGGGCGGCCCCACCCACCCCGAGTAGCGAAACCATCGGTGTTCCCACGCCGCCGCCCGCCCAAAACACAGGATCCGAATCCCCCCAACGCGCTCTCCGCAGCAATCCCACCCCAAACGCAGAACCGAGCACCCCACCCGACTACAACCTTCGCCGCAACCCCGAACACACTCTCCGCGGCACCACCCCACACGGGACCCCCGCACCCCGGCAAACGCGGCTGCCTCGGTACAACTCTGAACGCACTCTCCAGCGATCCCCGCCCTCAATGCAGGACCTCGGCACCACCCGCCACGAACGCGGCCTCCGCAGTAACCCCGAACCCACCCTTCGCGGCGCCCATTCCCACGCAGAACCCCACCGAAACACCCCTCCGCGGAACCTCACCCCAACCGCGCGGTAACCCACCACGAACGCAAGATCCAACCCCAACCCACCACGAACGCCCCCGATGCCCGAAGGGCGAGCCAATGGGGGTCCCGGGGGGCGAAGCCCCTCCGGGGCGGGGTGTGGGGGTTGCACCCCCACACAACACAGCGAATCAGGAAAGGCCCATGCTCTCCATGAGCATGGGCCTTCCACCTGAGTAGCCCCGACGGGATTCGAACCCGCGCTACCGCCTTGAGAGGGCGGCGTCCTAGGCCGCTAGACGACGGGGCCAGGACATTTGCGTCAGCCCCTGGCTGGGGCGGAACCGAGTATCTTGCGATTCTCGAAGCTCGATCAGCGTAACCGACCGGCGCTCGGCGACCAAATCGCCAGGATATGCTCTGGCGATCTCGCTGGTGGTGAGTTTGTTCTCGTCAGATCCGGGTGGGATCGTGAGTTGATGCCGTGAGCTTCTCCGCTGGGGTACCAGGACTCGAACCTAGAATGGCTGAACCAGAATCAGCTGTGTTGCCAATTACACCATACCCCAATGACCTGGGCTTTCGATCTCGCCTCTGGCTGAGGAGGGACCGTCGTTCCGGCCGAGAAAGAGAGTACCAAACAGCTCCGGGTTCACCGCAAATCGCCTGGTCATCGGCCGCGTCCCGAGTGTCGACCCCCGGTTTCGGCGGTCGGATCGGCCTCGTTTTCGCCGATCCGACCGCCGCGGCCGGTTTCCGCCGGTCGTTTCGGTGCTTCGTTCCCCGGGTAGGGCTCGGCCCGTTCGTCCGCACCCGATCGACGGAATCCGCGCGATATCACCGCCTCAGTTCGGGGGTGTCCATTCGCGTGCTGCCCGCAGCCGTTCCAGGGTCGGTTCACGGCCGAGCAATTCCAGGGATTCGAACAGCGGCGGACTGATATGCGATCCGGTTACCGCGACCCGAACCGGGGCGAATGCCTTGCGCGGTTTCAGACCCATTTCTTCGATCAGCGCATTTTTCAGGGCCTCTTCGATTCCGACGGTCGTCCAGGACGGCAACGGCTCCAATGCGGTAATAGCGGCATCCAATACCGGGAGGGCATCGGGCCCCAAATTCTTGGCACCGGCCGCGGGGTCGACGGAGAAGTCTTCGGCGGGGGCGAAGAGAAAACTCAACAGGTCCCAGGCATCGGACAGAACCACAATCCTGGTCTGTACGAGGTCGGCCGCCGCGGCGAATACCTTGTCGTCGATCGTGGCGTCTATACGACCCTGTCGGGTGAGGTATTCCCGCAGCCGTCGCGCGAAATCGGCTGGTTCCAGCAACCGGATGTGCTCGGCGTTGATCGCGTCGGCCTTCTTCTGGTCGAAACGCGCCGGATTCGAATTCACGGTCGAAATGTCGAAGGCCGCCACCATCTCGTCCATGGAGAACACGTCGCGGTCGTCGGAGATGCCCCAGCCGAGCAGGGCCAGGTAGTTCAGCAGGCCTTCGGGGATGAAGCCGCGCTCCCGGTGCAGGAACAGATTGGATTCCGGATCGCGCTTGGACAGCTTCTTGTTGCCCTGTCCCATGACGAACGGCAGATGCCCGAATTCGGGAGTGCGCTCGGCGACGCCGATTCGCCGCAGGGCGGCGTAGAGAGCGAGCTGACGCGGTGTGGAGGAGAGCAGGTCTTCGCCGCGCAGGACGTGGGTTATCCGCATCATGGCGTCGTCGACCGGGTTGACCAGGGTGTAGAGCGGCTCGCCGTTGCCGCGGGTGAGGGCGAAGTCCGGGACGCTACCGGCCTTGAAGGTGGTCTCGCCGCGCACCAGGTCGTGCCAGGTGAGGTCGGTATCGGGCATCCGCAGGCGGATTACCGCGGGACGGCCTTCGGCCCGGTAGGCCGCGATCCGGTCGGCCGACAGGTCGCGGTCATGGTTGTCGTAGCCGAGTTTGGGGTCGCGCCCGGCGGCCCGGTGCCGTGCCTCGACCTCTTCCGGTGTGGAGAAGGATTCGTAGGCCTCCCCCGCCTCGACCAGTCGGCGCACCATGTCCAGGTACAGATCGCGCCGCTGCGACTGGCGGTAGGGCCCGTAGGGGCCGCCGACCTCGGGGCCTTCGTCCCAGTCCAGTCCGAGCCAGCGCAGGGCGTCCAGCAGCGCCTGATAGGACTCTTCGGTGTCGCGGGCGGCGTCGGTGTCCTCGATTCGGAAGACGAAGGTTCCGCCGTGGTGACGGGCGAAGGCCCAGTTGAACAGTGCGGTCCGGATGAGACCGACATGCGGTGTGCCGGTGGGCGACGGGCAGAAGCGGACCCGTACGTTCGTCATGGCTCTCTTTCGGTCAGCGTTGGGCGGCAACAGGTTTGGCCGCGACGGGATTGGTCAGCGTACCGATGTCCGATACGGTCACGGACACTTTCTGTCCATCGCGCATCGGACCCACTCCTTCGGGGGTTCCGGTGAGAATGACATCGCCGGGCAGCAGGGTCATCACGGTCGACACCCATTCGACGAGTTCCGGAATATCGTGCAGCAGTAGCGATGTGCGGCTGCGCTGGCGCACTTCGCCGTCGAGTTCGGTGGTGATCTCCAGATCCCGTGGGTCGACATCGGTTTCGATCCAGGGACCGAGCGGGCAGAAGGTGTCGTAACCCTTGGCCCGCGTCCATTGTCCGTCGTGGGCTTGCTGATCCCGTGCCGTCACATCGTTGGCGACGGTGTAGCCGAGGATCACGTCGCGGGCGCGGGCGGCGGGCACGTCTTTGCAGGGGCGCCCGATCACCACGGCCAGTTCGCCTTCGAAGTCGACACGGGATGAGTTGGGCGGCAACAGGACAGGGGCGTTGGGACCGACGATGGCGGTGCTCGGTTTCATGAAGATCACCGGGTCCTCGGGTGCGGAACCGCCCATTTCCGCGACGTGCGCGGCGTAGTTCTTGCCCACGCAGATCACCTTGCTGGCCAGGATCGGCGCGAGCAACCGGATATCGGCCAGCGGCCAACCGCGGCCGGTGAACGTCGGGGTGCCGAAGGGGTGTTCGGCGATCTCCTTGGCGGTCTCGCCTTCGATGGCGACGAACGCGACCCCGTCGGGACTGGCAACTCGACCTAGACGCATGATCGGAGTCTATCCACCGCCCATTACCTGCCCGAATGCACCCGACCGGACGGTGTGGTTCCCGGCCGGACCAATCTGCGCCACATCCGGCCGGCCTCGGCGAACAATTCCACCGTCCGGGGTGTACGGTGAGACAGTTGCTCATTTAATGAGATTCGTGTTCCACATGCTGAGACGACTAGGTGGCGATGCCATGGTTGAGAGGCCCTCGACGACCGAATCCGGTCCCATCGTCGAATCCCGTCCGCCCACGCCGAGCGGCTCGATTTCGGCGATGCGGCGATGGGTCATGCTCGCCCTCGGCGTCTTCGCCCAGGCATCCAGCGCGGTCGTCGTCCACGGTGTGCCGTTCCTACTGGCCGCGCTGACCGACGCGGGAATGCCGCTGCCCACCGCAGGCCTGCTGGTGGCCATGCCGACGGTCGGCCTGGTCTGCACCCTCATCGCCTGGGGATATCTGGTCGACCGCATCGGTGAGCGCACGGTCCTGGTGACGGGCACGCTCATAATGTGCGCCGCCGGCGCCGCGGCCGTGTTCACCTCGAGCTACCCCTTGCTGGGCACCCTGCTGCTTCTGGGCGGTATCGGCGCGGCCAGTACCAACGGTGCGAGCGGTCGGGTGATTGTGGGCTGGTTCCCACCGCATCGCCGCGGGCTGGCCATGGGAATCCGACAGACCGCCCAGCCGCTCGGCGTCGGTGTCGGAGCGATGGCCATCCCGTACGTGGCCGAAACCTTCGGTATCGCCGCCGCCATAGCGGTACCCGCAGCCATGGCCGGCGTGGCGGCCGTGGGCTGCCTGGTCGGGATCATCGATCCACCCCGCCCCCCGATCGCCCACACCGACCGGGTCAACCCCTACCGGAGCTCGGACACCCTGTGGCGTATCCACGGCGTCTCGATCCTGCTGGTGATTCCGCAGGGCACCCTGTGGACCTTCGCCCTGCTGTGGCTGCATCGGGATATCGGCTGGTCGATGGCCGCGGCCGGCGCGCTGGTCACCACCACCCAACTCCTGGGTGCCTTCGGCCGTATCGGCGCGGGCGCCTGGTCCGATCGGGTCGGCAGCCGGATGGGTCCGCTGCGCACCATCGCCATCGTCGCGGTCGCCACCATGGCGGTCTTGGGCATCACCGCCTGGACGCATTGGTGGTGGGCGGCCATCCCGCTGATGGTCATGGCCTCCGTGGTCACCGTCTCCGACAACGGCCTGGCCTTCACCGCCGTCGCCGAAATCGCCGGACCCTACTGGAGCGGGCGCGGCCTCGGTATCCAGAACACCGGACAGAACCTGGTGATGGCCGCCGTCCCCCCGGTTTTCGGCGCCTTGATCGTCGCCACCGGATTCCCGGCCACCTATCTACTGGCCGCGGCCGCAGCGGCTGTCGCCGTCCCGTTGGTCCCCGCCGACCCTGGCCGGCGCCGATAACCCAATGCCTGCCCCATCGCGGCCCGGTTCCGCGAAACTCCCCCAACAGTGGAGCAATGGAAACCGTATGCGGAGTGGTCAGATATCAATGAGCCCGGCCGGGTCGAACGTGACACGAACTGTCTTGTCGGCCTCGATGTCCGCGGAAAATTCGGTGCCCGCTGTCACGACCGGCTCCCAGCGGTACGCGCCTCCGTCGAGGACCGCTCGGTGGATCCGGATCGCCGATTGATGTTCGACCAGCCAGTACTGCGGAATGCCGAGCGCCGCGTACTCACGCACCTTTCGTATCCGGTCGGTGCGCTCGCTCCCGCTACCCGGTGAAATCACCTCGACCGCAAGCAACAGTTCGGTACCGGGGATCAGTTTCGGGGACTCGTCCACAATGACCGCACGCGCGACCTCCCGGGGGATGACGAACACGTCCGGCTTACGCACCCCGACCGGTGTACTGATTTCCCACTCCC
>NZ_BAFU01000064.1 GCF_000308495.1 Nocardia brevicatena NBRC 12119
GGCCGCGGCATTCGGGGTGGGAGCAGAGTCGCGGGCGGGCGCCGGGCCGGGTTTCACCGCCGGACCGGGCTTGGGACCGACCGCAGGCGTCTCGGATACGGCACCGGTGGGCGCGGCCGCGGGTTTGGCCTGCTCGGGAGCGCGCGGGCCCGGTTTGGGGCCGGGCGCGGGCCGGGCCGAGGGTTTGACGGCCGGACGGGCCGCCGTGGACGGCCCCGGCTTCGCCATGGTCTTGTTTCCGTTCGTCGGCGCGGATTTCGCCGCGAACGATTCACGCAATCGGCGGGCGACGGGTGCCTCCACCGTCGACGACGCCGATTTCACGAACTCGCCCTGCTCCTTGAGCGTTGCGAGTAGTTCTTTGCTCGTGACACCGAGTTCTTTGGCCAACTCGTGCACGCGGGCCTTGCCTGCCACTGCTCTCCTCACTGAGAGGTCGAGCAGTGCCACCCGTCCGCGTCTGGCGACGGGGCCCCGCACGACCTCGGGTTATCTCCGATGGGCGTTCATCGTTGGTACTTCACGGTGTGCTCATGAGTGCTCGTGCCTGTTCTCGAGGTGATGCTCCACGGCTGAGATATCCAGATGTCCGGACACTCGTAGTGCTCTGCCGATCGCTCGGCGTCGTTCCGCTGTGCTCAGACAAACCGAAAGGGGGTGCAGCCAGGCACCCCTCCCGGAAAATCTGCGCCGCGGGTCGGGAAGTATCGCGGTCACGCTCGTACCGTTACCGGTCTCACGTGCCCCCGCCACGATCCGCAGCAGATCGACGGCCGGCTCGCGCTTCCGACAACCCACGCACGTCCGTACCGGAACCGCTCGACGCCGAGGCGTCGCGGAGACGGTACGACCGGGCGGGGCAACCGGAGGCTCGGGCCGATCCGGTGTCCACTCTACCGTTGCCCGGTTCCGGTGATCGAACCCCGCCCCCGACGAGCTTTCCAACCCGCCATCGAGCCCGGTTGTTCCCTGTTGTCGGATCAACTGCGTTTCGCCTCCGTCCGCATACCGCCACCCACGTCGGGCGCCGCGTCGCTGCGGATATCGATCCGCCAACCGGTCAACCGCGCCGCCAGCCGGGCGTTCTGGCCTTCTTTGCCGATCGCCAGCGACAGCTGGAAGTCGGGGACGACCACCCGGGCCGCGCGGGCATCGGGGTCGACCACTGTGACCGATACCACCTTCGACGGCGACAGTGCATTACCCACGAAGGTTGCCGGGTCCTCGGCGTAGTCGATGATATCGATCTTCTCGCCGGCCAGTTCGCTCATCACATTGCGCACCCGCTGCCCCATGGGCCCGATACAGGCACCTTTGGCGTTGACCCCGGGCACGGTGGAGCGCACCGCGATCTTGGAACGGTGACCGGCCTCGCGGGCCACCGCGACGATCTCCACCGAGCCGTCCGCGATCTCCGGCACCTCGAGCGCGAACAGCCGCCGCACGAGGTTCGGGTGGGTGCGCGACAGGGTGATCTGCGGGCCGCGCGCGCCCCGCGAGACCCCGACCACGTAGCACTTGATCCGGTCGCCGTGCTCGTAGGTCTCCCCCGGCACCTGTTCGGCGGACGGGATCAGCCCCTCCGCCCCGTGCAGCTCGCTGCCGATACGCACCACCACGGTGCCGCGGGCGTTGGCGCGGGCGTCGCGCTGGACGACGCCGCCGACGATATCGCCCTCGTGGGTGGAGAACTCACCGAAGGACTTCTCGTTCTCCGCGTCCCGCAGTCGTTGCAGCACCACCTGTCGGGCGGTGGTGGCGGCGATCCGACCGAAGCCCTCGGGAGTGTCGTCCCATTCGGAGATCACAGTGCCGTCGGCGTCGAGTTCGCGGGCCAGCACCCGCACCACACCGGTTTTCTGATTGATGTCGATCCGCGCGTTGGGCTGGTGGCCCTCGGTGTGCCGGTAGGCGGTGAGCAGGGCGGACTCGATCGCGGAGATCACGGTCTCGATCGAGATCCCCTTGTCCGCGACTATGGCGCGCAGGGCTTCGATTTCGATGTTCATTCCATGGTCCCTTCGATCGAATCGGACGCTGCAACAGTGCCTTCTGCGGTTTCCGCGGCGTCCGCTCCCGCGGGTGGGCGACCGGGGGCGACGCCCCCGGCAAGTTCCAGTTCGCGCGCGCCCGGCGGGGAGAACTCCACCTCGACCACGGCGTTCGCGATATCACGCAAGGCGACAATAACCGGATGCGGTGCGCGTTTGCCGCCCACGATCAGTGTCACCGCATCACCGGCCAATGCGCCAACCCGGGCCTCGAACTGCGGCGGGCAGCCGGGTTCCGGGGCGGGAGTCTCGGGCCGCAGCGTCACCCGCACCTTGCGGCCGCGCGCCCGACGCCAGTGTCGCTCCGCGGTGAGCGGCCGGCCGATACCGGGTGTGGTGACCTCGAGCAGGTACCGCGTCGACCCGAAATCGTCCGCCTCGTCCAGACGGTCCGACAGCCGCGTGCTGAGCTCGGCGATCCGGTCCAGGTCGGCGGCGTCGTCGCTGTCCACGATCACCCGAACCCGCGCCTGCCCGCCCGCGGCCGATATCTCCACGCCCTCGAGGTCGAATCCTCGGTCCTCGACTAGTCCGGCAACAAGCCGGCTCACCCTCTCCTCGGTCGGCATCGGCATATGGGCGGCTCCTGGTTCAGTTGTGACGCGGGCGGAAATTCTGTACCGGAGATCTAGCGTATCGCGCCTGAAAAGTGTAAAGGACCAGCGGCCGACGGTTCGTGCCCCTGCCCGTGGCGTCCGCGCGTCCCACAATCTCCGTACGGCTCGGCCGCCGGGTTCGATCCGCGCCCGCGCCGCCGGGTCCCGCCCGGGCGAACGTACCGCATACGGCACAGGTGGTCCCGTCGGTCGCTGTCCGCGCACGCAACCGCCCGGCCGCCGTACGCGAACGCGCCGGCACGATTCGACACCCGGCGCGGGTCTGGCACGATGGTCCGGTGCCACACCGACCTCCTGCCCGGCCGATCGCCGGGCACAGCACCGGAATCCCGCCGGCCCGGCACAGCATCGGCTCCCATGCCCCGAATCGCCGTACCGTACTGCGCGCGGCGGGCGGCGCCGCGGTCGGCGGATTCGCGCTCGCCGCAATTGCCGGCTGCGCCGACGATACGATCCACGAACCGGATCCCCTTGCCGCCCAGGAGATCAGGGCCCGCGCCGACGCCGCCGCCGCGACCGCGGCCATCGCCCTGGACCCGCAGCGCTCGGCGGCGCTGAAAACCATCGCCGCCCAGCGCACCGCACACGCCGACGCGCTGCGCACCGAAATCGAGCGGGTGATCGGCGTGTACGGCGACGGCACCACCCCCACCCACCGCACCCCGCCCCCGTCGCCCACCACAACCCCGGTCGAACCGCCGGACGTCACCACCCTGCGCGACCGACTGACCGCCGCGCGGCGGTCAGCACTCGACCTGGCCGGCACCCAGTCCGGCTACCGGGCCGGGCTGCTCGCGTCGATCAGCGCCGCCTGCGCCGTGCACGCGGAGGTTCTCCTGGCATGAGCGGTCAGCACCCGGGGGCGGTAGCGCAGCGTAACCACGCAGGGCACCCGCCTGTGCCCGAAGGAGACTCCCCGCATGAGTGATGCCACGCAGGCGCTGCTCGACGCATTGGACGCCGAGTACGCCGCCGTGTACGCCTATGGCCTGGTCATGGCCTATACGGCTCCGGAGAACCGCCTGTTGATCCACCAGTACAGCGCCGCCCACCGGGCGCGCCGGGACGCCACCGTCGACGCGCTCGCCGCCACCGACGTGACCGCCCCGTCCGCGGAACCCGCCTACACCGTGCCCGACCCACCGAGCGACCCAGGCTCCGCGTACCGCTTGGCCGTCACGGTCGAAACCGATACGGCTGCGGCGTGGCGGTCGGTGGTCGAACAAGCCGATTCGCCCCTGACGCGCCGCACGGGTGTCGAGGCGCTCACCGAATGCGCCGTGCGGCTGGCCACCTGGCAACGGATTCTCGGCGCGGAGCCGGCCACCACCGCGTTTCCCGGCCGCCCCGCCTCCTGACCCGTTGTCGGCGGCGACACGCGGCCGCCTCCTGGCCCGCGGTCAGGACTTGTGCGGAACCCCGGTCATCAGACCGCCGTCCACCACGAACTCCGAACCGGTCGCGTACGCGGACTCGTCGGCGGCCGGGAATCGGACACGCCCTCGCTTTCTCTGCGCCCCACGCGGGCTGTCGCCGGACCTCGTCCGGCGGTGTCCTCCAGGGTCGAGTGACCCAGCGAACGTAGCGCGCAAGCCTCCGCGTTCAGGCGGAGGTTAGCGCATCTGATATAGTCCTGGACTGTCGCCGCCGGGCCGGCGGAGACACAAAAAGCCTGTGGAGCGGACGTAAGACTGTAAAAGGCCTGCCTTTTCAGCTGTTTGCGGTGAAACAGGAAACCCGACTCGTGAGGGTTGGAATCCTCTCCCTTCAGGAAGGGGAGGAGGTCAAATGGGTATCGCTCCGACCGCCACCGCGGAGCCCTCATCCACTCGATTCCAAGAGCAGTCGCGACTGTCGTTCGCCCGCTGGTCGGCGCGTCTCGGCGGGCCGGTGGCCGTCGCGGCGGTCGGCCTGATCGTCGTACAGGTGGTGCTGCGCGGATGGGTCGCCGGGAACGGCTACTTCTACTGGGACGACCTCATCCTCACCGGTCGCGCGGGCCGGTATCCGCTGTTCTCGGCGGAGTTGCTGCTGTACAACCACGACGGGCATTTCATGCCGCTGGCCTTCGTCACGGCCTGGGTGGTGACGAAGGTGGCGCCGCTGGGGTGGGCCGGCCCGGTGAGCACCCTGCTGGTGTTGCAGTCGATGGCCTCGGCAGCCGTTGTGCGCATGCTGTTCGTGCTGGTCGGCAAGCGGTGGGCGGTTCTGCTGCCGCTGGTGTTCTATCTGTTCTGCCCGTTGACGCTGCCCGCGTTCGCCTGGTGGGCGGCGGGGCTGAACGCGCTGCCGCTGCAGATCGCGTTCGCCTGGGTGGTCACCGACGCGGTGCTGCTGGTCCGCACCGGGCGACGGCGGTACGCGTGGACCGGGACCGCGGTCACGGCGGCGGCGCTGCTGTTCTTCGAGAAGGCGGCGATCGTGCCGTTCGTGGCGTTCACCGTCGCGGTACTGGTGGGATATGTCGACGGTGCGGGCCCGCGGATTCGGGAGGTCGCGCGGCGCGGGGCGGCGTTGTGGGCAGGGACCGCCGCGGCGCTGGGCTGCTGGCTGATCGGCTACCTGCTGGTGGTGGATCTGTCGCCGGTTCGGGGCAGTTCCGGGGATCTGACAGGGCTACGGCCCGGTGCGACCTCGGCCGGTGTGGTGACCGCGCTGGTGGGTGGGCCGTGGGGTTGGGAACGGTGGCTGCCGGCCTCACCGTGGGCGGTATCGCCCCCCTGGACGGTGGTGGGGGCGTGGCTGCTGGTGGCGGCGTTCGTGGTGTGGACCCTGCGCACCCGGGCTCGGGTATGGCCGATCTGGGCGGCGGCCGTGGTCTATGTGGTGGCGGTGCAATTGCCGGTGGCGCTGGCGCGCGGCGGCCCCAATACCGTCGAGGAGCTTGTCCTGTCGCTGCGGTATCTGGCCGATCTGGGGCTCGCGCTGACCGTGGCGGGCGCGCTGTTGCTGCGGTCGCGACCCCGACCGGGCCGACGGCCGGCGCGGTCGCCGCAACCGCGTGCGGTGGCGACGCTGGTCGCACTGTTCCTGGTGAGCAGTCTGTGGTCGACCTACACCTTTACGCGCAGTTGGTCGGCCGGACCGACCAGGGAGTACGTCACCACGCTGAAAGCAGAGTTCACGCGCTGGGACGGGGCGCCGCTACTGGAACAGGAAACGCCGTGGGGCGTGCTGAGTCCGATGGCCTATCCCCAGAATCTGAGCAGCCAGGTGCTGTCACCGATCGCGCCCGACGCGTTCGCCGACTCGACCCCGCGGCTGCGGATGATCACCGACGCCGGGGAGATCGTCGACGCCGCGGTCTGGTGGAACCGCGGTATCGTCCCGGGTCCGGAACCGTCCTGCGGCTACCGCATCCGCGGAGACGCGGCCGTCCGGCTCCCGCTCGACGGACCCATGATCTCCCATCAATGGACCGCGCAGCTCAACTACTTCGCCGCCCGCGACGGTCGGATCGACGTCGGGTTCGACGGCCACCCGCCTGTCTCGGTACCGGTGCGCGCGGGGATGCACACCGTCTACGTCCGTCTGCTGGGTAGTGGTTCCGCGCTCCGGATACGGTCGCAGACCCACGGACAGGAGCTGTGCATCGGCAGGGGCCCGGTGGGAGTGGCCTCGTACGACAACTGAACCCCGAACAACCCGAAATACCCTCCCGGACCGGTGGCCACGGCGTTACCGTAGGCCATGCATTTCGACGCCACCACGGATATCCGAGCGAGCGCGGATACGGTCTGGCGCATCCTCATCGATGTCGAATCCTGGCCCAACTGGACCGAATCCATGCGTGCGGTCCAGCGCCTGGATTCCGGTGAGTTCGCCGTCGGCAGCCGCGTGGAGATACACCAGCCGCGGCTGCCCTCCGCCATCTGGACCGTCACCCGTATGACCCCGGGAGTCGAATTCACCTGGCAGGCCCGCAATCCCGGTCTCACCACCATCGCCGGCCATCGCCTCACCGAGCGCGCGGGCGCCACCAGAGTCCACCTCACCCTGGACCACAACGGTCCGCTCTCCTGGGCGGTCGGCCGCGCCACCGCCGGCCTCACCCGGCGGTACCTGGAGATGGAGGCCGCGGGCCTGGCCCACCGCGCGGAGGCCCGACCGGACTAGCGCGACGCCGGTGTACGGCGACCCGGGCAGCCGGGTCTCGGACGGGATGGCGCCGGCACCGAATCGATGGCCCCGGACATGACCGTGGGCCCGGCCATGAACGGCCGGGCCCACGGTAGGGGTGATCCGGATACGGGACGATTCCGCCGGTTCAGGACGCGGCCGGGCCGTAGTCCAGGTGGACGACGCCGTTGGAGTACACGTCGTGGGCCCCGAGCGCGAACTTGGCCGAATCGACTCCGTCGGCCCACAGTTTCTCACCCGAGCCGAGGGCGATCGGGAAGACGAACAGGTGCAGGTGGTCGACGAGTTCCTCCTTCAGCAACGCCCGCACCAGGGTGCCGCTGCCACTGATGTAGATGGTCCCGTCGACCTCGTCCTTGAGCTTGCGGATGACATCCGGGTCGTAGGCGCCGAGATGAACGCTGTTGTTCCATTCCACCTGCGGCTTGTTCGAGCCGACGACGTACTTGGTGGTGTCGTTGAAGAACGGGGCGCCCGGATCATCTTCGACGGTGCGGGTCGACCAGGCCGGAGCGAACATCTCGAAGGTGTGGCGGCCCAACAGGATCGCCTTGGACGCGGAGGTGATGGCCCCCAGGGTTTCGCCCATTTTCGGGTCGAAACCGAACCCGAAGGTCCAGGAGGGGTTCTCGTACACGCCGTCGAGCGAGATGAATTCGTGAACTGCGATGGTGCCCATGATGGTGTTTCCTTTCCTACCGGGTGATCGTGCTGCGCGGTACCGTGTTCCGCGGGTCCCGCGCTGTCGAGAGCAACTCTGCTCGAGGTGCCTTACGGTTTGTTTACGGTCGGTCCGTCATCTCACGCGCCGCTGACCGGCGCGCGACGAAGACTAGCGGTTTCGTGCGGGTGACAGCTGTCCCCGCGGGTACTTCATCGGTTTCTACCGCACGAACGGGGTCTTGGCCCGCGCTTCGCGCAATGCGTTCGCCCACCAGAGCAACTGGTCGAGCGTGCCGTTGACGCTGTCGTCGAGTTCGGCGTCGCGGCGCGGCCAACTGCCGTCGGCGGCGAATCGCTGCCACGCCTTGGCGATGGTGACCGTGCGCCGGATCGGCACCGCGTTGAGCTCGCCGAACACCTGCCGCAGCTGGGCCGCCGCGTGACCGCCCTCGGATTCGCTGCCGTAGCCCACTACCGTCACCGGTTTGGCCGCCCATTCGACCTCGAACCAGTCGATGGCGTTCTTCACCGCGGCCGGGAAACTCCGGTTGTACTCGGGGGTCACCACCACGAACGCGTCGGCGGCGGCGAGTCGGGCACCGAGTGCGCACACCGTGTCCGGGAGCGGCTCGTCGGGGCCGGTGAGCCGATCGGGCAGCCCGACGGTGGCCAGGTCGATCCGGTCCAGCTCGAGTCCGCGCCGGCGGCGCAGCCGGCCGGCGAACCAGTCGGCCACGGTGGGACCGAAACGTCCGGTGCGGGTGCTGCCCACGATCAACGCCACCCGTACCCGGCCGTGGTCGGTCACCGCGCGCCCTTCACCGGGGCGTCGAGGAACGCCGGGATGATCGGCAGCAGCAGATCGGGCCGGTGTACCAGGCCGACATGCGAGGTACCGGGCAGAATCGCCAACTGCGAGTCCGGCAGACCCGCGGGGGTGTCGCCCATGACGCCGCCACCGAACAGCCGGAACATCTCGACCGCGTGTTCGGGCCGGACGATATCGGAGTCGCCGATCACGGTGAGTGTGGGCGCGGTGATTCGCCGCACCTGTTCCCGGTCGTAGGACAGGATCGCGTTCTGGTTGAGCTCGCGTACCCGCTCGACCAGCCGGGGGAAGTCCTGTGGGCGAGGCGCGTTGGCCAGATAGTCGGTGTGGAACGGGCTGCCGTACAGATCTTCCGGTTTCACCTTGGTGACCCCCTCCATCAGCCCCGGGTGCATGGACTCGGCACCCAGACCGCCGGCGGCGAGAATCTGTTTGCGCACCATATCCGGATGCCGCAGCGTGATCTCCAGCGCGACACCCGCCCCCATGCTGTAGCCGAGGAAATCGGCGCGCTGCACACCGATCCCGCGCAGCAAGGCCACGGTGTCCTCGGCCATCTGCGGGGTGCGCAGCGGACGGTCGATATCGGCGGTGTGTCCGTGCGCCTGCTGTTCGACCGCGATCACCTGCCGGGTTTTCGACAGTTCCGGGATGAGCTCGCCGAAATCGGTGCCGATACCGGACAGTGCGCCGTGCAGCAGCACCAGTGGCGGACGTTCGGTGGGGGTGCCGTGCACCTCGTAGTACATGCGCAGGCCGTTGACCTCGGCGTAGGCGCCCGGTGCGACGGATTCGGCGGCGGGCGGTTCGGCCGGGCCGGCTCCGCACCCGGTCAGCAGAGCGGTGGCGGCGAGCGCGGCGGCCGCGGCGAGCGCAATGGTGAGTTTCATGTCGATTCCTCTGCGGTTCGGTATTGCGTGTTGTTCTCACAATGGGCCGCCCGCCTTCCGGTTTGTTTACGGTCACCTTCCGGTTCCCGACAGCGCAGGGGGTCACCGTGTGCTTTCGTTCGAACATGCGTGGGCCGAAGGCATCCGCTCGGATCGCGCGCGGCCGAGGGTGGGGCGCTGTCGGACCTGCCGATTAGGCTGCTGCCATGCGATTCGGTGTGCTCGGTCCGCTGACCGTGTGGACGGATACAGGCACCGTTGTGCCGATCCCGGGGGTCAAGGTGCGGGCGCTGCTGGCCGATCTGCTGGTGGCACCCGGCCTGCCGGTTTCCGCCGACCGGCTGGTGGACGATATCTGGGCCGACGATCCACCCGGGAACCCGGCGGGAACCCTGGCCGCCAAGGCGTCCCAGCTACGTCGGGCCCTCGAGAACGCCGAAGCGGGCGGCCGCGAACTGGTCATCTCGCCGCCGCCCGGATACCGGCTGGCCACCACCGAGGTGGATGCGCTGCGTTTCCGGACCCTGCTGGCCACCGCGCGGGAGGCGAGCGATACCGCCGGCCGGGCCCGAGCGCTCACCGAGGCGCTCGGCCTGTGGCGCGGTCCCGCGTTCGCCGACTTCCGCGACGCCGCGTTCGTCGGACCCGCCGTCGCACAACTGGAGGAGCAACGCCTCGTGGCGGTGGAGGAGCTCGCCGAGGCCCGGTTGGAACTGGGCGAATACCGGGAGGTGGCCGGCGAGCTGGGCCCGTTCGTGGCCGAATACCCCCTGCGTGAGCGCCTGCGCGCAGCACACCTGCGTGCCCTCTACGGTGCGGGTCGACAGTCCGAGGCGCTGGCCGGCTACGAGGATCTGCGCCGGCAGCTGGCCGAGGAACTCGGGCTGGATCCGAGCCCGGAGCTGGTCGCGCTGCACGGCGCGATCCTCACCCAGGACCTGCCATTGGAAATCCCGCGTCCGGAGACCGTGGTGGTTCGCCGCCGCAGCTCGAATATCCCGGCTCAGCGCACCGAGCTGATCGGCCGTGACACCGATCTCGCACAGCTGTGTCGCGTGGTCACCGATGCCAGGCTGGTGACACTGACCGGACCGGGTGGCGTCGGCAAGACCCGCCTCTCGCTGGCCGCGGCCACCGCCCTGGCCGACCGGTTTCCGCATGGAACATGGCTGGTGGAACTGGCCGCCCTGGCGCCGGCGCAGGCCGACAGCGTGACGGTTCTCGCCGAAACGGTGGCGCAGGTGCTCGGTATTCCCACCGCCGACAGCGCCGAACCCACCGAACTGCTCTGCGCGGCGCTGGCGGATCAGGAACTGTTGTTGGTGCTGGACAACTGCGAGCACGTCGTGGATCACGCCGCCGACCTGACCGAACTACTGCTCGGCGCGGCGCCGCGGCTGCATGTCCTGGCCACCAGCCGCGAGCCGCTGCGGCTGCCCGGCGAGGACATCGTGCCGGTGGAGCCCTTACAGGTGCCGGCGCGCACGGCCTCCCTCGACGAACTCGCCGATACGGGCGCCGTCCGGCTCTTCATGGCCCGGGCCCGCGCCGCAGCCCGCGATTTCACGCTCGACGCCGAGACCGCCGAGCCGGTCGCCACGCTGTGCCGCCGACTCGACGGTATCCCGCTGGCCCTGGAACTGGCCGCCACCCGGGTCCGGGCCCTGGGCGTGCACGAAATTGTCGCCCGGCTCGACGACCGGTTCACATTGCTGGCCACCGGCCATCGCGGCGGGCCCCCGCGCCGGCAGACGCTGGCCGCGATGATCGATTGGAGCTGGGGACTGCTCGACGAGACGGAGCAGATGGTGCTGCGCCGGCTGGCTGTGCACACCGGCGGATGCGGTCTGGAGGCCGCCGAAGCGGTATGCGCCGGGGCGGGCGTGGACGAGTCGAGGGTCGCCGACGTGGTGGCACGGCTGGTGGATCGTTCCCTGGTGCACACCGCGGGCCGCCGGTATCGGCTGCTCGAATCGGTGGCGGCGTTCGGCCTGGACCGGCTGGCCGAGGCGGGTGAATCCGAGGCGGTGCATCGGGTCCACCATGAGTACTATCTGCGCCTGGCCGAACGGGCCGAAGCCGAACTGTACGGCGCCGACCAGCAGCGCTGGCTGGGCCGGCTCGATGCAGATTTCGCGAATCTGCGTGCGGCACTGGATGGTTTCCTCCGGACGGGCGACGCGGACCGGGCACTGCGCATGGTGACCGCTCTCTCCTGGTACTGGCAGCTGCGGGGCCGGCTGACCGAGGCCCGTCGCCTATTGGACGCGGCCCTGGCGCTCGGCGGCAACCCGCGCCTGGCGGCACTGGCCCGGGTACGGAATACCGGATTCACCTTCCAGCAAGGCGAATTCGCCGACGTCAACGCCATCTCGGCAACGGCCGCCGCCCTGTACGAGGCCGTCGACGACCCGATCGAGCGGGCGCGCGGACAGTTGTTTCTCGCGTTCTCCAGCCTGGAGGCCGGCGATCTACCGGAGGTGCGGGCGCTGCTGGACGAGGCGATGGCAACATGCGAGCGGTTCGGCGACCGCTGGGGTACGGCATTCGGACATATCGCCTCGGCCACGACGGCGCACAATCTGGTCGATCTGCCCGCCCTGGAACGACATGCCCGCACGGCGGGCCGGCTCTTCGCCGAACTCGGCGACCGCTGGGGCAGGGTTCGGGCCGCCGAATGGCTGGGCGGTCTGGCCGAACTCACCGGTGATCTGGCCGGCGCCGCCGAAATCCACACCGAGGCACTGGCTCTGGCCCGAGAGCTCGAACTGTGGGGCCAGGTCTGCACCCACCTGTGCTGGTTGGGCTGGATCGCTATGCAGGGCACCGAGTTCGACCGCGCCCGCGCCCTCGGTGAACAGGGCCGGCGGCTCGCCGCCGAACACGGCTACGGTCTCGCCGGCGCCTTCGCCGCGCTGGTTCTGGCCTTCACCGCCCGCCATACCGGCGACTTCGACACGGCCGAGAAGCTCCTCGACGAACTGCACGCGCTACCTGGCACCGACGGCGAGGAAACACCTCTGTTCCTGCCGATGCTCCAGGTCCAATGGGGCTATATCCGTGAGGCGCGCGGCAACCCGAGCGCCGCGTTCGACCTCTACCTCGCCGCGCTCGACGGTGCCCGACGCATCTGCGCGCCCCGCGATACCGTCTTCGCCCTGGCCGCGCTGGCGTCCGCGCTGCTCGCTCTCGGTGCGGCCGAGACCGCTGCCCGCCTTCTCGGAACCTCTGCGGCGGTGCGCGCAGCTCACGGTCTCGCCGTGCTTCCCGCCGAACGCCCCGATATCGACGGCCCCACCGAGCGCGCTGTACTCGCTCTCGGTGAGCGGACCTTCGGCGAACTCCACAGCGCGGGTGAGCGTCTCACGCCGGCCGAGGCCCGCATATTGGCAGCGGCGGCTCGCCGCACGGAAGTCCGCGCCGTCACCTTCTGAGTCGATCTCCTGCCTCGACGGCTCGGGTCATTCCTCGAGAGCGTGGGCCATGCGGTCGAGGTCGTCGAGGAGGGCGTGCAGGCGCCGCCCGGGGATGGCCTGGGTCATGCGGGTCTCGATGGCGTAGACGTGGGTTTGGGCGACCTGCAGACGCCGGCGTCCTTCGTCGGTGAGGTGGATGGGGCGTGCCCGGCCGTGGTCCACGGCGTCGGGGCGGGTGACCAGGCCCGCGTCCTGCAGTCCACGCAGCACGACGTTCACCGACTGTCGGGTGACGAAGATGGCGCGGGCGAGTTCGGCATTGCTCAGGCCCGGCCGCAGAGCGAGAACTTCCAGGCAGGCGTACTGCGGAACGGTCAGGTCATGGTCGCGGAGCACCTTGTCCATGGCACCGCGTAGGGCCGCGTGCGCGCGTTTGAGCCGGTAGCCCACATATTCGGTCACATCGTCGGCCGGGTGCGGTGATTCGTCCGTCCGCGGATTCTTCATGTCAATAGTTTGACATGCCGGATGCGCTCGCGCTAGCGTCTCTTATGTCAATATTATGACATTGAAACAAGGGGAATCCCATGACTGTCACCATCGACGGCCCAGACTTCATGGCATTGCAGGTGCACGACGTGGAAGCGGCCGCCACCTTCTGCGAGCAGCACCTCGGCCTACGCCGCAGCCCCGTCTCACCTCCCGGGGCGGTCGTCTTCGAGACCGAGCCGATCCCGTTCGCCGTGCGTGAACCACTACCCGGAACCGACCTCGACGCCGGACGCCCCGGCCTGGGAGTCGCCCTCTGGTTCGCCACCCCCGACGCGCACGCGCTGCACGACCGGCTCACCAGCGGCGGAGTCGAGGTCCTCACACCGGTCTCCGACAGCCCGTTCGGTCCGACGTTCTCCTTCACCGGCCCCGAGGGCTACGTTCTGACCGTCCACGGAACCCGCCGGTGACCGACCGTATCGACCGGGCCGCAGGCGGGATCCCGCACCTCGCCTTCCGGGCCGACGATTCCACCCCGGCCATCGAGCGCACGTAGGGCTCATGGCCGGATGGCGGAGGCCACGGGAAGGCGCAATGTCGCCACTGCCGCACCGAGCAAGGTCGAGAGCAGAACCACTGCCCCATAAGGTGGCAGCATGGCGGATGACTCCCAGATCTTCGACGGATACCGCAGAAACGCGCGGTTCTGGATCCGGATCATCCGAGAACGCCGGGACAAGTATCAGGTAGAGCTCACCGATCCCGCCCTGTTGGACATGATCGGCTCGTGCGCGGGCCGAAGGGTTCTCGACGCGGGCTGCGGCGAGGGCTATCTGACCCGAGAACTGCTGCGACGCGGGGCCGCTCAGATCCACGCCGTGGACACCTGCCGCGAGCTCGTCGACGCCGCCGAACGACATCCCGAGGCGGGAGGCGGCCGCGCCACCTACCACCATGCCGATGTCGCCGACCTCCCCGTGCCGGACGCAAGCGTCGACCTCGTCGTCGCCAACCGCCTCCCCCACGGTGTCGCCGCCCCCGAACGCCGATTCCGCGAATTCTCCCGAGTACTCACCGATTCCGGCCGGCTTGTCATCCTCGGTATGCACCCGTGCTTCTACGCCTCGCGCACCGACCGCGCCCGCGGCGTCGGTCCATCCGCCGACTCGTATTTCCGCGTGCGCACCGTGGAACAGCATTTCACCGTGGACGGCCTCGTCTCCCCTGCGCCGTCGTGGCAACAGTTCCATTCCCTCGAGGCCTACATCACCATGATCACCGACGCGGGTTTCACCGTCTCCGCGCTGCGCGAACCCCACCCAACGGAGCGGCAGCGATCCTCGGACCCCTGGTGGAACGAGAACTTCACCCGTCCGATGTTCCTGCTGCTCGAATGCCTCCGTCGCCGAAGCGGCACCGACACTTCGCATCACTGAGTCGAGACCGTCCGCCGACGGCCGGCTCAGCGACCGAAAGCGGCGAGGAACGTGGTGATCGCGGCGTCGGTCACGGTATTCACCTCGGCCTCGGGTACCGGCTCGTCACCGAACCGGTACCGAGCCTGCAACGGTCCGGTGAGCAGCGCGGCCAGCTGCGCCGCGGCCATATCCGGATCGTCGATACGCAGCGCGCCGGCCAATGCGAGCCGGGCGAGCCGGTCGGCGAGCGTCCGCACGACTCGGTCGGCGACGCCGTCGACCACCCCGAGAAGATCGGGAAACCGTCCGGCCTCGGCGCACACCAGGCGCCGTAGGGCGCGGGATTCCGGGGTGCAGTAGCACCGGACCAGCTCCGCACCGACGGATCGCAGGGTCTTCCTCAGGTCCGGACCGGGGTCGGCCAGCTGTTCCACGACGGCCAGGTTGGCCGCCAGCGCGGTCTCCGACAGCACTTGCACGGCTTGCCGAAAGATCTGCTCCTTATCGCCGAAGTGGTTGTAGACCGTGGCCTTGGCGACGCCCGCCTCGGCGGCGATCCGGTCCACTCGGGCCTGTGCGTAGCCGGTACGCGCGAACACGGTGAACGCGGCGGCCAGCACTGCCTGTTGCTTGTCGATGCGCCCGCGGGGACGGGGCGAGATTCCGGGGGTGGCCACCCGCTCATCCTAAGACGAGACGGTCAGCTTTCCAGACCCACGAGTCTAGACTATTGGAGCCAAGTGTTTAGACTCAAGAGTCCAAAAGTCGCCGGGTAGACGCCCGGAGCTGCTCATCCCATGGAGGTCTCGATGAAAACCGTGGTGATCACCGGCGGAACCGACGGCATCGGCAAGGCGCTCGCCCTGACCTATCTGAAGCGCGGCGACCGCGTCGTCGCCATCGGTACGAACCCCACCAAGGGCCGAACGCTCCACGACGCCGCGGCCACGCTCGGCGCGACCGACCGGCTCGAGTTCATTCGAGCGGATCTGAGCCTGGTAGCCGAGAACCAGCGGGTGCTCGACCGGATCACCGGCACCTACCCGGTCGTCGATGTCCTGGTGCTCGGCGCACGGTACTACCGGTCGCAGCGCGCGGTGACCGCGGAGGGATTCGAGGCCAATTTCGCCCTCTTCTACCTGAGCCGCTACCTACTCGGACACGGGCTGGTCGCCCATATGGAACGAGCGGCCACGCCGGTGCTGGTGGATCTGTCCGGTCCCGGCGGCGATCTCTCCCATATCCGGTGGGCCGACCTCCAATTCGGCCGCTCCTACGACCCGGACGCGATCATGCACCAGTGCGGCAAACTCAGCGACCTGCTCGCGGTCGCGTTCACCCACCGCTACCCACACAGCCGCATCCGCTACCTGCTCCTGCATCCAGGTCTCACCGCCACCGGTTTCACCGGCGACTATTCCCCGGCCGACGCGGCCGTGGTCGCCGGTATGCGGAACCGCGCCCAGCCCGTCGAAACCGCCCTCGCCCGCATCCTGCCCCACCTGGACAACCCGCCGTCGGCCCCGTTGTCCGCCTTCATGCAGGACACCCCTGTCGATATCGGTGGCGCAGCGTTCGACCCCGCCGCGGCCGAACGCCTGGCCCGCCACACGGAGAAACTGCTGAGCTCCACGGGCCTTTCCCAGGGCCACCGGCACGGATACCGGGACGCGCCCGGGCCACGGTAGCTCGATGCCGGTCCGTCCGATCACCGTTACGGTGACGCGGTGGGCGTGATTTCACACATCGACCGGTTCAACGCGCGGCATCCATGGAGCCACAACGACTTCTACGGAGGCCGGGCGGTCGATCGAGTCGCATCGAGGACGCCCGCAGTGCCCTCGACATCGGCTGCGGCACAGGGGATCCGATCGACCGTCTGCGAACGCGGATCGAACGGGTGACCGGGATCGGACCGGACCCCGAACGGCACGCGTGGCAGCGACACACTCCGCCGACATCCCGTCCGCGGTGATCGAACGAAAACGATTCGAACAGTGCGAGCCGACCCGCCGGTGGGATGCGATCACATCCTCTACGAGGATCGAAATGCGATAGCGGCTCGCGAAGTCCCGAGACACCGTGACCTGCGACGGCTGCGCACCCTCCGGCAGCGGCCGAGACCAGCGGATATTCAACGGCTCGGACTGCTAGGCGAGCTTGATTTCCCCGTCGCGGTAGGTGAAACAGTTCGAGAAGTAGGTGGCCGAATCCTTCGACCTGCCCTTCTTCTCGAATTGCGGATACCCGCCCTGTTTGCGCCAGAACCTGTCGAACGCGCCCTGGAGGTTTCGCAGAGCCGGCTGCAGCGGTCCTTTCGACGGTTCCGCCAACCACGCGGTGTCGGGGTCGCGCTTTCACTGCGTCGGCATCAGGGACGTATCGGCGTAGTCGACGCGCCGCTGCTGCCGGGTCCAGGCTCGGGAGCGCTCCGCCAGTGCCCGGTTGTACACGTAGCGGACACAGCCGAAGGTCACCGAAAGCTGTTGCGCTTGACCGGAAGTCGGATAAAAGCGGTACTTGTACGCCCGCCTCACCACCGCAACCCCCATGCTCGAGACGGTAACAGGCCGGCGCGTCACAGCCGAACCGATGCGCTGTCCCCGCCCTGAAGGGCGGGGTTCGCGCGCTACGCTTTCCGATGGCCTCGGCCCGCTTCCGACGGCGGCGGCAGCGTCCACGTCACCGCCGAATCCCGGCCGTACCCGACTTTCGGCCGTTTCGGAGAGGCCGCGATCGTCGGTCCTCTCGGGCCTTCCTCGTGTCGACCCGGCTCAGGACAGCACCTCGTCGAGCTTGCCGGTGGCGACGTCGAAGACGAAGCCGCGCAGGGAGGTCGTCTTGGTGATGAACGGGCTGTTCTCGATGCGTCGAATCGATTGGCGCACATCCCCGTCGAGGTCCGGGAACGACTCCGCCGACCAAGCGGGCTCGAGACCGACCTCGTCCCGGATGGCGCGTTTGAACTCGTCGTCGGTGAAGGTCAGCATGCCGCAGTCGGTGTGGTGGATGAGGATGATCTCCGTCGTACCCAGCAGTCGCTGACTGATGGCCAGCGAGCGCACCTCGTCATCGGTGATCACCCCGCCCGCGTTCCGAATGACATGCGCTTCACCTTCTTTCAGGCCGAGGATTCGGTAGATGTCCAGCCGGGCGTCCATGCACGCCACCACGGCGACATGTTTGCTCGGCGGCAGCGGGAGCGGCCCGCCGAATTGGGCGGCGTATTCGGCATTGTTGGCCAGGTACTCGTCGGTCACGGACATGTTCGCTCCTTTGCCGAGGTGAGGTGAAGACATTCACATGTATGCATCGACGGTGCCGGGAGGTGGCGCTCGAGGCGAGGTATTCGCTCACGGTGAGTTAATACCCCGCGGAGGTGTCCGTGCGCCGTATCCGCTATGAGTCCAATGGCGGCCCCGAGGTCCTCTTCACCGAAGAGGCTCCGGTGCCGGAATCCGGGCCAGGTGAGCTGCTGGTCCGTACCGAAGCGATCGGGTCACGCTGCCTGTCGTACGAAAAGCGCGCGAGGCCCCCGAACCCGACCCGCTCGCCGGCGGATGTCCTTCCTTGTCCCGGTCCCGCGACGCGGGGCGTGTCGTGCTGTTACATCGGCTTTCGAGACCGGGAAGCGGCCCATGTGACACCACCGGACAGTGAACTGCGTCACTACGCACGCCGGCAGACGGCTCCGGCGTGATCCGCGCCGGGGCCGTCTGCGGTCTGTTGTCCGCGCTCGGAGCGGTCAGCCCCGCACTCGGGACAGGACCGTCTCCACTGCCGAATCGGCCGGGATATCGGTGGCCTCACCGCTGAACCGGTCGCGCAGTTCGATCTTGCCCTCGGTCCAGCCGCGGCCGATCACCAGCACATACGGCATACCGAGCAGTTCGGCGTCCTTGAACTTCACCCCGGGCGAGGCGGTGCGGTCGTCGAAGAGGACATCCAGGCCCTGGGCGTCCAACGTGGCAACGACCTGTTCGGCGCCAGCGCGAGCGGCCTCGTCCTTGTTGGCGATCACCACGTGCACGTCGTAAGGGGCGACCTCGGACGGCCAGCGCAGGCCCTTGTCGTCATGCTGCTGTTCGGCGATGACGGCGACCATCCGGGAGACACCGATACCGTAGGAGCCCATGATGAGGCGGACCGGTTTACCGTTCTCGCCGAGGACGTCGACCTCGAAGGCGTCGGTGTACTTGTAGCCGAGCTGGAAGATATGGCCGATCTCGATACCACGGGCGGAGACCAGGGTGCCACGCCCGTCGGGCGAGGGGTCGCCGTCGCGGACCTCGGCGGCCTCGATGGTGCCATCGGGAGTGAAATCGCGGCCCACGACCAGGCCCACAACATGTTTGCCGGGTTCGTCGGCGCCGGTGATCCACGAGGTGCCGGGCACCACGCGCGGGTCGACGAGGTAGCGAACACCATTGGCCTGCAAAGCCTTCGGGCCGATATAACCCTTCACCAAGAACGGGTTGGCGGCGAAGTCGGCATCGGTGAGCAATTCCACCTCGGCCGGTTCGACGGAGGCCCCCAGACGTTTGCCGTCGACCTCGCGGTCACCGGGGACACCGATACCGACGATCTCGATCTTGCCGTCGGGCCGGCGCAGTTTCACCATGACGTTCTTCAAGGTGTCGGCGGCGGTGACGGGACGGTCGCAGACCCCCGCCCTGTTGGCCCACTCGACGAGAGTGGCAATGGTGGGGGTGTCCGGGGTGTCGTGCACGACGGCCTCGGGCAGGCCCTCGATCGGCAGCGGGTCGGGGGCGGGGGTGATCACGGCCTCGACATTCGCCGCGTAGCCCGACTCACGGCATGTCACGTAGGTGTCCTCGCCGACCGGGCTGTTGGCCAGGAACTCCTCGGACGCGCTGCCGCCCATGGCGCCGGAGGTGGCGGCGACGATCACATACTCGATGCCGAGCCGATCGAAGATGCGCTGGTATGCCTGGCGGTGGGCGTCATAGCTGGCCTTCAGCCCGGCTTCGTCGAGATCGAAGGAGTAGGAGTCCTTCATGATGAACTCGCGGCCGCGCAGGATACCGGCGCGCGGGCGTTCCTCGTCGCGGTATTTGGTCTGGATCTGGTACAGGATGACCGGCAAATCCTTGTAGGAGCTGTACTCGCCCTTGACGGTGAGCGCGAACAGTTCCTCATGGGTGGGGCCGAGCAGATAGTCGGCACCCTTGCGGTCCTGCAGGCGGAACAGGCCGTCGCCGTATTCGGTCCAGCGGTTGGTGGTCTCGTACGGGTCGCGCGGCAGCAGCGCGGGCAGCGAGATCTCCTGCGCGCCGATGGTATTCATCTCCTGGCGCACCACCTCCTCCACCTTGTGCAGCACCCGCAGGCCCAGCGGCAGCCACGTGTACACGCCCGGCGCGATCCGACGCACGTAGCCGGCGCGCACCAGCAGCTTGTGGCTGGGCACCTCGGCATCGGCGGGATCGTCGCGCAACGTACGGAGGAACAATCGGGACAGGCGGGTGATCACGGTTGCCCAGCGTAGCCCCTGCCTCGATGCTGCTCACAACGCATTCCCGGCTTCGCGCCGCAATGTCGGCACCGGCGGCTTCGGCCGGGTGAACAGGCCGGATACACCCTTCGCGGGTCGGCCGGTCGGATAACACCGCAACGCCCGTCGAGCGCCCGTGGGCGACGGCCCCGGACCGCGCCGGCGGGGCGGAGCCGTGACCGCCGCGGGCCCCCGCTACCGTGTCTGCTCGTGCTGGTGCTGCTTCCCCCCTCCGAAACGAAATCCGACGGCGGCACCGGGGCACCCCTGGATGTGTCCGCGCTCGCGTTTCCGAAACTCGAGGCGGTACGCGAACAGTTGGTCGAGGCGGTCGTGGAGTTGGCCGCCGATCCGGCGGCCTCCCGGAAGGCGCTCGGCCTGGGCGCGCACGCCGACGCCGAGATCGCACGTAATGCCGTGCTGCGCACCTCCCCCACCCGGCCGGCGCTGGAACGCTACACCGGTGTTCTCTACGACGCCCTGGACGCGGGCTCGCTCACCAAGGCACAGCGGGCGAAGGCCTACGCCCGGCTCGCGATCGGATCGGCGCTGTTCGGCGCGGTCCGGGCCGGCGATCCGATACCGGCCTACCGACTGTCCGGCGGAACCAAACTGCCGGGACTTCCCACCCTCTCCGCGGTGTGGCGCGACCATCTCGGCCCGGCCCTACAGGAGGCCGCGGCCGGCGAACTGGTGATCGACCTGCGGTCGGGAACCTATCAACAACTCGGCCGCGTACCGGGTGCCGTTACCGCGTCCGTCCTCACCGAATATCCGGATGGTTCCCGCACGGTGGTGAGTCATTTCAACAAACACCACAAGGGTCTGCTCACTCGCGCACTGGTGCTCACCCGGGCCGAGCCCACCGATATCCGCGGCGTCGCCCGGGTCGCGTCCAAGGCCGGGTTGCGCATCGAAACCGCCTCGCCCACCGAACTACTCGTCATCACGTAACGCTTCCGCCGCCACCGACTCGCCATGAGAACCGAACCGGCCATGCCGGCCGGGACCTGGGAAACCCTCGAAGTGCACACCGGGCGAAAGCGGATCGATCCCACGGTTTGTACTCCGCCCGCCGATCCTTCTCCTCCGGAATGCCCCGGCAGGCAATCCGGTTGTCTTCGAGCGTGACCGATATCGCGCTCTCCGACACAGTGAAGAAGTACCTCGACGAGACCAAGGTGTTCGCCACCGTGGCCACCATCGGCCGGGACGGACATCCGCATCTCACCGTCATCTGGCTCGAACGCGACGGCGACGAACTGCTCTACTCCACCACCGTCGACCGGGCGCAGGCCAAGAACCTCGCCCGCGATCCGAGGGTGACGGTGATGCTCAACCCGCCGGACAACCCGTATGTCTACGCCGAGATCCGCGGCACGGCCACCGTCACCCCCGACCTCGAACGGGCGCTGCCCGACCGGCTGTCGCGGAAGTACACGGGCAAGCCGTATGCCGAGTTCAACCCGGCCTCGAAGAACGACGGCGAGCGCGTGGTGGTGCGGGTGAGGCCGACGAAGATCACCGGGCGTATGTGAGCGGTCGCGCGGCAGCACTCCGATCGCCGCAGCGGCGAGGCGATCTTCGGCCATCTCTTCCGCTGCGCCGGTCCGGGGCCGCGCCCCGGACACCGGGAGGACGGCCATACCTCCCGGGCTCGTCATATTCTCCGCACCGCGGGCGGATCACTCCATATCGCCGGAAGCCTGTGCCGCTTCCTGCGCGTGCTGAGCCCTGGCCACCTCGTCGGCGGTATAGCGCAAGGTGAGTGCGATCAGGCCCACCAGCAGTGCCCCGATGGCGGCGACGAACAACACCAGCGTGTACCCGCTGCCCAGTGCGACGATCTCGGCCGGTGTCATATCGGCCGGCTTACCGGTGCGTCCGCCCTCGGACAGGGTGCGGGAGGCCGCGATGGGGGTGAGCACGCCGATCGCGACGGGGGTGCCCAGATTCAAAAACATCTGGCCGACCGCCGACAGCGGACCGATATCGTCCGGCGGCACCCCGACCAGGACGCACAGCGGGATCAGCACCATGGCCACCCCGATGCCGAAGCCGATCACCACGAACAATGGCAGCAGGGTGGTCCAGTACTCCACGCCGCCGTCCAGGGTCGAGCCATACAGCAGGCCCGCGACCAGCACCACCGACGCGCTCACCAGCAGCCAGCGCGGCGCGATCCGCATCGCCATTTTCGATGCCAGTGCGCTGCCGGCGCCGACTCCGAGGGTGAACGGGATGAACGAGATCCCGGCCAGCAGCGGGCTGTATCCCACCACGTTCTGCACGAAGAGCCCGGAGAAATAGGTGGTGGCACCCAGGACACCGCTGGCGAGCAGGATCACCACGAAGGTGGAGACCCGGTCCCGGCTGTCGAACAACGACCACGGCAGCAGCGGATTGTCCACATAGCGTTCCGCGAAGATGAAGACCACCAGCAGCACCACACCGCCGATCAGCGACCCGTAGACGGCCGGGCTGCCCCAGCCGAGTTCCGGTCCCTCGGTGGCGCCGAAGACGATGGCCGCGCAGGCCAGCGTGCCGATTGCCGCGCCCCGGATGTCCAGGGTGAGCCGGTGGTGATCGGTATCACGCAGCGCGAAGACGGCCCCGAGCACGATGAGCACGCCGATCGGCACATTGATCAGGAAGATCCAGCGCCAGCTCGCCTCGGTGAGGGCACCGCCGATCACGAGACCGCCGACCGAACCGACCGCCACCATGGACCCGAAGATCGCGAAGGCCTGATTGCGGACCCGGCCCGGCGCGAAGGTGCCGGCCACCAACGCGAACGCGGTGGGCGCGGCGAGCGCGGCACCGGTGCCCTGGAAGGCTCGCGCGGCGATGAGCATCCACTGGTTCTGCGCGAACCCGCACAACAGCGAGGCCAGCGTGAACAGTGCCACCCCCAGGACGAACATGCGACGCCGGCCGAACGAGTCCCCGATCCGACCGCCGAGCAGCATGAGCCCGGCGAACGGCAACCCGTAGGCGGTGACCGTCCAGGCGCTGCCGGAACCCGTCAGCCCCATCTCTTCCTGGAGCCGGGGCAGGGCCAGAATCACCACGGTGCCGTCCAGCACCACCATGAGCTGCAACCCGCTCAGTACGAGAATGGCGAGGCCGAAGGCCCGCTTGGTCACCGGGTACTGCGTCGTCGCCGCGGGGTTATCGAGCACAATTGGTCACTGTAACGGACTGTTCTCGGCGTCCCGGGGCGCGGGATCGGCGTCGAACGCCGCGGTCGGTCCGATCACCACGATGGCGGGCGGTCGGATTCCTTCGGCGCGGACCCGTTCGGCGACGGTATCGAGGCGGGCCCGCAGGACCCGCTGGCCGCGCAGCGTGCCCTCCTGGATGACGGTGACCGGGGTGTCGGTGGATCGGCCGCCGTCGAGCAGCGCGGTCGCGAACTGTCCGATCCGCTCCACCGCCATCATCAGCACGATCGTGCCGCGCAACCGGGCCAGGGCCGGCCAGTCGACCAGCGAGTCCGGGTGGTCCGGTGCGATGTGGCCGCTCACCACCACGAACTCGTGGGTCACCCCGCGGTGGGTGACCGGGATACCCGCCGCGGCCGGAACCGCGATAGAGCTGGTGACGCCCGGGACCACGGTCACCGGGACCCCGGCCGCGACGCAGGCCTCCAGTTCCTCGTAGCCGCGGCCGAACACATACGGATCACCGCCCTTGAGCCGCACCACGAACTTGCCGGCTCTTGCTCCGTCGACGAGGGTCGTATTGATCGCCTCCTGCGCCATGGCCCGCCCGTACGGGATCTTGGCGGCGTCCACAACCTCCACGTCGGGACCGAGTTCGGCGAGCAGTTCCGGTGGGGCGAGCCGGTCGGCGACCACCAGATCGGCGCGCGCCAGCAGGCGCCGGCCGCG
This sequence comes from Nocardia brevicatena NBRC 12119, assembly GCF_000308495.1. Taxonomy (GTDB): domain Bacteria; phylum Actinomycetota; class Actinomycetes; order Mycobacteriales; family Mycobacteriaceae; genus Nocardia; species Nocardia brevicatena. Next base: position 23,925 of record NZ_BAFU01000064.1, read on the forward strand.
TACGGTGATCAGGTCCGGGTCGCCGGGTCCGCCGCCGACCAGCGCCACGCCCGGGGTCATCGGGGTGACGTCATCGGTCACCGTTCCCGACTGCAGGGCCTCGAGCAGCGCGGTGCGCACCGCCGCCGAGCGCCGATGCGCACCGCCCGCCAGGACGCCGAGGGTGAGTCCCTCGTATCGGGCGGTGGCCGGGGTGACGGCCGTACCGCGGCGGGCGATATCGGCGCGCACGCAGAAGACACGCCGCGAGGTCGCCTCGGCGACCACGGCGGCATTGGTTTCGGGCTCGTCGGTGCAGGCGATGGCGTACCAGGCGCCGTCGAGATCGCCGGGATCGTATTCGCGCAGCGTGAGGGTGATCTGTCCCGCGGTGGCCATCCCCTCCACCGCGGGCGTCACCTCGCGCGCGATCACGTGCACGTCGGCGCCGGAGGCGATGAGCAGACCGAGCCGGCGCTGTGCGACCGAGCCGCCACCGACGACAACGACCTTTCGTCCGTTCAGATCCAGTCCGACCAGGTAATTCGGGTCCCCGCCCGATAGGTGGTCGGTATCGGTTGACGTATTCGGCACAAGTCTCGAGCCTACGTCCTGCGCCGGCGGGCCCGGTCGTCGGCCGGACTCGGCCGAGCAGGCGGTCCACGAACGAACGATCGTGCGCACTTCCTTCGAAGGGAACGGAGCGATCAATTTCCGCGCTTCGCCTCCGAGCGAGGGTGGAACGGGTTACAGTCTCTCCGCAAACGGGCGGACTCGGTAACCCCTGCCATCGGTCCGTCCGCGCCACCACCGCATGGCGCCAGGAGGGACGACGATGCCGGACAACCCCGCCCCCACCGATCGCCGCCGGCTCACCACCGGCGGACGTGATCTGCACACCCTCGCCGAGGACCTCGCGCAATGGTTGGGTATCCGGGTCGGTGCCGACCGGAAGCCGGAGATCAGCGCGCTGTCACGGCCGCGGGCGGGAGGGATGTCGAGTTCGTCGGTGCTGTTCGAGGCGCAGTGGACCGTGGACGGAGTGGCCGACAGCGGTTCGTTCGTGGTACGGATGGCGCCGGACGCCGACGCCTTCCCGGTTTTCGAAACCTACGACCTGGAGCTGCAATACACGGTGATGTCCGGTGTCGCGGCGACCACCGATGTGCCGATCCCGCCGCTGCGCTGGCTGGAAACCGACGAGAAAACGCTCGGTGTGCCGTTTTTCGTGATGGACCGGGTGGAGGGGCAGGTGCCGGGCGACAACCCGCCGTATGTGTTCGCCGGGTGGCTCCACGACGCGACCGTCGCGGAACGGGCCCGGCTCACCGAGGCCACGGTGGATATGTTGGCCCGGATTCACGCCATCCCCGAGCCCGCGCAGCGGTTTCCGGTGTTGGACGGGCCGGGTTCGACGTTGCGTCGGCATCTTGATGCGCAACGACGCTGGTATCAATGGGCGCTCGTCGACGAGGGCTACGAGATCCCACTGATCGAGCGAGCCTTCGAATGGCTGGAGCGCAACTTCCCCGACGATCCCGGTCCGGACGTGTTGAGCTGGGGTGATTCTCGCCCGGGCAATATCATCTACCGTGATTTCACCCCGGTCGCAGTCCTGGACTGGGAGATGGCGGCCCTGGGTCCACGCGAACTGGATCTGGCGTGGATGATCTTCCTGCACCGCTTCTTCCAGGACATCGCGCTCCGGTTCCGCCTGCCCGGCCTGCCCGATTTCATGCGCCGCTCCGACGTGGTCGCGCGCTACGAGCGCAGCAGTGGCCACACGGTTCGCGACCTCGACTTCCACCTCGTGTACGCCGCGCTGCGGCATGCCATCGTGATCGCCCGGATGAAGCTGCGGATGATCGGCATGGGCGAGGACACCGCCCCGGACGATCCGGACGACTACGTCATGCACCGAGCGTGTTTGGAAAAGCTGCTCGCCGGAACCTACGAATGGGATTGACGCCATGACCGACCCCCTCGCCCGCACCCCGGGCCCGGCACCCGGTCCACTGGACGAGTTCCCCATCCACCAGGCACCCCTGCCGATCTCCCGTTCGGTGAGCAGCGACCGGAACTTCTACGACCGCAGCTATTTCAACGCCCACGACCGAGCGGGTGGGACCATGCTGGTCACCGGCTTCGGCGTGTACCCGAACCTCGGGGTGGTGGACGGTTACGCCGCGATTCGCCGCGGCGACGAGGTGCGCACGGTGCGGTTCTCCGACGCGCTCGGCGACCGGAACTTCGATATGAGCGTCGGGGGATACCGGATCGAGGTGGTGGACCCCCTGCGCCGGGTGCGGGTGATCTGCGAGCACGACGAACTCGCCTTCGATATGACCTGGACGGGCGCGTTCCCGGCGGTGCAGGAACAACCGCATCTGGTACTCAGCGGTAACCGGCCGATCATCGAAGCGTCCCGTTTCGCGCAGGTGGGCTCCTGGGCCGGCGCCCTGCACATCGATGGCCGCGACATCACCGTCGATCCCTCGGTGTGGACCGGTACGCGGGACCGTTCCTGGGGTATACGCCCCCTCGGCGAGGCCGAACCACCCGGGCGTACGGCCGACGAACCGTCCGGTGGGTTCTGGTGGCTGTATGTTCCATTGCGTTTCGACGATTTCGCCGTTGTGGTGATCGTGCAGGAGGAACCCGACGGACACCGCATCCTCAACGACGCGGTGCGGGTGTGGCCGGACGGTCGGGTGGAGCAACTCGGCTGGCCGCGTATCACCTTCGACTATCTGCCCGGCACCCGGCATCCGCGGGGTGCGCGGATGGAGCTCACCGCCTCCGACGGGAAACCACTGGATATCGAGATCCGCACACTCACCGGTATCCCGCTGCATGTGGGCTGCGGTTACGGCGGCGATCCGGACTGGCAGCACGGGCAGTGGAAGGGACGGAACTGGTCGTCGTCGAGCCGCTACGACCTCACCGACCCCACCGTCGCCGCCCGCGTCCCCTACGGCGTCACCGACCATGTGGCGCACGCCTGCTGTGGTGACGCCGTGGGCTGGGGGCTATTCGAACACGCCAGCGTCGGACGACACGATCCGACGGGTTTCACGGATTGGTCCTCTGTGGCGCCGTAGCGTTTTCGGATTGGCGCTATCCCTCGGGGTAGAAGACGAACAGCACGCAGCCGGTCGCGGTCTGCGGCACGTGCCAGGAGCCGGCCGGGGCGTGGATGAACGAACCGGTCGGGTAGTCGCGGACGCCGTCGTTGAAGGTGCCGGAGACGACGAACACCTCCTCCGGTCCGGGGCTGTGCACGTCGACACCTTCCCTACGGCTCCCGGCCGCCATTTCCAGGACATGCGCGCTCGCCCCGCGGGAACCGGACCAGAGCGACCGCAGGTGAATACCGGGAAAGAGTTCCCGTACCGGGGCGTCGGCCACCGTCGACCAGGTGTAGCCGGGCATATCCGGTCCGTTTTCGGGGCGGGGGGTTTCGGTCATACGGCCAAGGGTGCCGGCGGCACCGGCAGGCTCCCAGTGTCTCGAAAGACATTATTCGGTACTTTCTTGCCATGGCCGACTTTTCCGCCATGGCCGATCCGCACGTGTCCGAGGGTCGGCATCAGGTTGCCGTCCTGGTGAAACCGCCGCAGGCGCCCTTCGAACTGGGCTGTGCCGTGGAGGTTTTCGGCACACCGCGCACGGGACTGCCCTCCCACTACGACCTCCGGGTGTGCACGGAGCGTCCCGGCGAGGTCGCGACCACGGCCGGCTACGGGATGCTGGTCCCGGACGGGTTATCGATGCTCGACACCGCGGATACGGTCTTGATCCCCGGCTGGCTGCCGGTCGACGCACCACTGGCCCCCGCGGTCCGGCATGCCTTGCTCCGGGCGCACGAACGCGGGGCGCGGCTGGTCTCGATCTGCACGGGCGCCTTCGCCTTGGCCCAGACCGGTTTGCTCGATGATCGGATCGCGACCACGCACTGGGGGCGCACGGCAGAACTGTGTCGGCGCTTCCCGCGGATACGGGTCGATCCCGACGTGCTGTACGTCGACCACGGCGATATCGCGACCAGCGCCGGGGCGGGCGCCGGAATCGACCTGTGCCTACACCTGGTGCGCACCGACCACGGCGCCGCATACGCCGCACGACTGGCCCGGTACATGGTCATGCCGCCGCACCGCGAAGGCGGCCAGGCACAGTATGTACCGACGCCCACCGCACCGACCGGCGGCGATTCCCTTGCCGCGCTGCTGCACTGGGTCCTCGGCCGCCTGGACCGGCCTATCGGCCTATCCGATATGGCCGCCGAGGCCGGGCTCTCCCCGCGCACCCTGGCCCGCAGATTCGACGAGCAATTGGGCATCGCCCCTGGGCGCTGGCTGCTCATCCAGCGTGTCACCGCCGCCCGCGCCCTGCTGGAGGAGACCGACCTGCCGATCGAATCCATAGCCGCCCGGGTCGGCCTCGGCTCGGCGACCAATCTGCGCCGCCGATTCCACACTGTTGTCGGTACCACCCCGGCCGCCTACCGCCGCACGTTCCGCGGTTGACTCCACCGACCGTCGTCTCCGGCCGATTCGCCGATGGAGTGACGGCACTCGCGACGGATCGTCGGCCGACGATCGATCCCGGTGCGCGGCGGCGATCTTGTGATCGGTGACCGAGGAGGACGCGCCGGATACGCTCGACACGATGATGACCACGCCGCGGCCCGAATGACCACGCTACCGCCGTCGGGTGCCGGCGAGTCGGTACCGATCGCCGCGGCCCGCCGACCAACAGCCGTCCCCGCACCGTGGTCGTGGGCATGTGCACGGTGCCGAACGCCGGCGCAGCGGCCACGGCGGCCTTGCGTTGCGCGATATCACCCCGTGCCCGCCGATCGGGTCGTCGGCCCCGGGTGGTGTCCGAAGAACAGCTGTCGCGGCGCGCTCAGGGGGCGATCGCCGCGGCGATGACGATTCCGTCGACCGTGCGCCGGGGTAGGAACAGGTCGCCGCCGCCTGCCAGAAGGGCCGCCGCCTCGGCGACGCCGGGGATGCCGAGCGCGGCGGCCGTTCGTGGAGACGGGTTCGGCACCGCCACCCCGGCGAGCGCGTCGGCGGAGTAGAAGCGGATCGGAATACCGAGTGCGGCCGCGGCGGCGCGCGGACCGGGCTCGCCGGCGCGGCGGTCGATCGTCGCCAGGCAAGCGATGCGTCGCCGGGGCAAAACCTCGGCCAGCGCCGCGAGGATACGTTCCGGCGCCGTATTCGGGCGCAGACCCAGACCTACCGCCAACGCGTTCGGTGGCGCCGGGGCGGGCATATCACCGGAGGCGAACCGGGCGCCCGGACGGTCAGATCGTGACACGGCGGCGGGCGTAGGCCGCGGCGGCGGCGACGAAACGGTACACCGCCGCCGGATACCCGGCCGGATGGGTGTGCAGGTAGGAGGCATGCACCTGCCCGACCAGGGCACCTTCCCGGATCCGCTCCCCCGCCGCCCGCCAACCCCAGACCGACGGGCGGGTACCGCGGTCCCGCAGGCGGGTGCGGTGGAATTCGTGGCCGCGAACCCGTTCACCGGCCCGCCACAGCGGCGAATCCACCAGGGCCACCGCATCACGGTAGCCGAGGGTCAGGCGGGGACCGAATTCCGCGGCCGCGTCGATCACTCCGGCCATCGGGTGACCGTCCAGGGACCCGGTCAGATACAGCAGGCCCGCGCATTCGGCATGGATCGGCAGGCCGCGACGTGCCTGCTCGGCCACCGCGAAGCGCAGCGCGGTGTTGGCTGCCAGGACTGCCGCGTGTACCTCGGGGAAGCCGCCGGGCAGGACCAGCCCGGCGGTCCCGGCGGGCAGAGTGTCGTGCAGCGGATCGAAGACAACCACCTGCGCGCCCGCGGCGACGAGTAGTTCACGGTGCTCGGCGTAGCCGAAGGTGAAGGCCGGACCGCCGGCCACGGCGACCAGCGGCGCGATATCCGATACGGACGTCGACGGCCGCGGCGCGGAGTGGAGCGCCGCCGAAGCGGACGGCGACGATCCGACCGCTGCCCGATCCGCGACCCGGCCGGCCTCCAGTTCGCGGGCGGCATCCCAACTCGGGCCCACCGCGGTCGGGGCGGCCAGAGCCGCGACAGCGGACAGGTCGATATGCTCGGCGGCCAAGGCCGTCATGGCCTCGACCGCGGTGGTGGCGGCGACGCCGTGTTCGACGGCGGGGACAAGGCCCAGGTGCCGGGACGGCACCTCGAGTTCGGCCAGCCGGGGCAGAGCGCCCAGGACCGGCAGGCCGACCCGGTCGCAGGCGGCGCGCAACACCTGTTCGTGGCGAACGCTACCGACCCGGTTCAGGATGACGCCGCCGAGGCGGACCGCCGTATCGAAGGTGGCGAAACCGTGCAGGAGCGCGGCGAGACTCTGGCTGTGGCCGCGCGCATCCACCACGAGCACCACCGGAAGGCCGAGCAGGGCGGCGACCTGGGCTGTCGACCCCTCGGCGACCGGGCCATGGAACTGTTCGTCGATCCGCCCGTCGAACAGTCCCATAACACCCTCGACCACCGCGAGATCACAGTCGTGGCACCCGTGCCGGTACAGTGGCGCGATTCGGTCCACGCCGACCAACACCGGGTCCAGATTGCGGCCGGGACGGCCGGCGGCGAGCCCGTGATAGCCGGGATCGATATAGTCCGGGCCCACCTTGAACGGCGCCACCCGATACCCTGCCCGGCGCAGCGCGCCCACCAGTCCGGTGGAGACGGTCGTCTTCCCGCTGCCCGACGCGGGCGCCGCGATCACCACCCCCCGCGCGGGCGAATTCACGGCCGCCCCGCCCCGTCCGGCGCACGGGTGTGGGCGGTCACCATTCGATGCCTCGCTGGCCCTTGCGGCCGGCGTCCATGGGGTGGCGGATCTTGGTCATCTCGGTGACCAGGTCGGCGGCTTCGAGCAGGGTGGCCGGGGCATCACGGCCGGTGACGATCACATGCTGGTTGCCGGGCCGGTTGCGCAGGGTTTCCACGACCTCGTCGATATCGACCCACCCCCATTTCATCGGATAGGTGAATTCGTCCAGGACGTAGAACCGGTGCTCCTCGGCGGCGAGCCGGCGGGCGATCTCCCGCCATCCCGCGAGCGCGGCGGCGGCGTGATCGGTTTCGGTGCCCTGTTTACGGCTCCAGGACCAGCCTTCGCCCATCTTGTGCCACTGCACCGGCCCGCCCGCGCCGGTTTCCTCGTGCAATCGGCCGAGTACGCGGAAGGCCGCTTCCTCACCGACCTTCCATTTGGCGCTCTTGACGAATTGGAACACCGCGATATCGAAGCCCTGGTTCCAGGCCCGCAGCGCCATTCCGAAGGCGGCGGTGGATTTACCCTTGCCCGGGCCGGTGTGCACCGCCAGCACCGGCTGGTTTCGCCGCTGTCTGGTGGTGAGACCGTCGTCGGGGATGGCATCCGGCACCCCTTTGGGCATCGAAACTCCTTGTCGTCTCCAGCGGCTCGGGTCGCCGGGTCGTCGAATGCGGCGCGGGCCGCGGGGTCATCGGAAACGGTCAGGCCGCCCGGGCCGCGCCCGGTGCGCCGGCCCGAACCACCTCGGCCACCGAGTCACCGGTCAACTCCGCCAGCCGCACGGTGACGCCGCGTAGCGTGTGGGCCAGTTCGGCGGCGAGGCCGAGGCGGATCATGCCGCGTTCGCAGTCGACGACGATCGAGGTGAGGTTCTCTCGGGCAAGCAGCCCGGCGGCGGTACGGGCCCGGGGCAGGGCGTCGCTGCCTCCGGTCGCGCGGCCGTCGGTGAGCAGGACCAGCATGGGGCGACGGTGCGGATCGCGGACGCGCTCGGCACGCACCACCTCGCGAGCCTTCAGCAATCCCGCCGCGAGGGGGGTCTTGCCACCGGTGCGGATATCGGCGAGCCTGCGGACGGCGATATCGACCGACGAGGTCGGCGGCAGGACCAGTTCGGCGTCCGCGCCACGCACGGTGATCACCGCGACCTTGTCACGTCGCTGGTAGGCATCGCGCAGCAGCGCCACAATGGCATCGGTGACGGCGGCCAGCCGGTCCCGGGCCGCCATCGAGCCGGAGACGTCGACCACGAACACCACCAGATTGCCTTCCCGGCCCTCGCGATACGCGCCCCGCAGGTCGCCGGGGGCGAAACGCAGCGGTCCGCCACGGCGTCCACGCGCGTACTGGTGTGGGGCGGCGGCGAAAACGGTGCCGAGCAGGTGCAGTCCCCCCGTGGATTCGGGGGTCGCGCGCACGACACGGCCCTGGCGGGTCCGAGCGCGGGAGCGGCGGCCGGGTGCGCCTTCGCCGATACCGGGAACCTCCCAGCGCGGCGGCCGGATTCGGGAGCGGGTCGCGTCCGCGGGCAGTTTTGCCCCGGTTTCCCGGGCAGCGGTGTCGGGGCGACCGTCGCCATCGGTCTCGCTCGGCCGGTTACCCGTTTCCGGAGGCCGGATGTCGCCGTTTCGGGTTCGATCGCCGTCCCGGGTGTGCGGGGGGTCCGCGTCGCGCGGCGTCTCACCCCCGCCGGGGGAATCCGGTCCACCGTCGGGGTCGTCGTCCCGGTCCGCGCCGCTGTCCGACCGGTCGCCGGTGTCCGCGGCCTGTTCGACCTGCTCGGCCGCCGACCGCATCGCCTCGTCCAGCTGTTCCTCGCTGATACCCGGCTCGTCGAACGGGTCACGCCGCCGCCGATGCGGCAGGGCGAGTTCGGCGGCGATCCGCACATCCTCGGCGGTGACGGTATCGCGCCCGCACCACGCCGCGTGCGCGACCGCTGTGCGGGCGACCACCAGGTCGGCCCGCATTCCATCGACCTCGAACGACGCGCACAGGGCCGCGATCCGACGCAGTTCCGTTTCGTTGAGCGTCACACCGGGCAGCCGGTCGCGCGCGGTGAGGATGCGGTCGGCGATTTCGGCGTCGGCATCGGCGTAGCGTGCGACGAACCCGGCCGGATCGGCCTCGTACTCGAGCCTGCCGCGTACCACCGCCATCCGCACCTCCACCTCGCGTGAGGCGGCGACGTCGACCGTGAGACCGAAGCGGTCCAGCAGCTGCGGCCGCAGCTCGCCCTCTTCCGGGTTCATGGTGCCGACGAGGACGAACCGCGCCGGATGGGAATGCGAGACGCCGTCGCGTTCGATATGCACTCGGCCCATGGCCGCCGCGTCCAGCAACACGTCCACCAGGTGGTCGTGCAGCAGGTTCACCTCGTCGACGTAGAGCACACCGTGGTGCGCCGCGGCCAGCAGACCGGGACGGAACGCCTGCTCACCGTCGCGCAGAATGCGTTCCAGGTCGAGCGAGCCGACGACCCGGTCCTCGGTGGCGCCCACCGGCAACTCCACCAGTCGGGCCGGACGCGCCCCGGTTTCGTCCACCACCGGTGGCAGCAGCCGCGCCAGCGCACGGACCACGGTGGATTTCGCGGTGCCCTTCTCCCCGCGGACCAGCACACCGCCGATACCGGGGTGCACGGCACACAGGATCAGCGCCAGCTGCAGCCGCTGCTGGCCCACCACCGCCGAGAACGGAAACCCGACATCGTCCCCGCTCGCTGGGCCCCCCGATGCGGAGCGCGTGGAACCACGGGACGGCAGGGCGGTCTCGGCATGCGACAGTGACACAGCCTCACTCTAGGGCGTCCCGGACAGCGCGCCGGAACGCCCCGCCTCCCTCAGCCCTTGCGCATGGGCACGTGGGGTACACCGCCCTCGTCGAATTCCTCGCCGTCGATCTCGAAACCGTGCCTGGTGTACAGATCGATCAGGTAGGTCTGCGCATTGATCCGCACGGTATGCGGCCCGGCCTCGGCGAGCGCGGCCTGCAGCAGGCGGGTGGTGTAGCCGTGGCCGCGGGCCGGAACGGCGGTGCACAGGTGGCCGATGCGGAAGGTCTTCACCCCGTCGTCGTGCTCTTCCCACAGCCGCACGGTGGCGATGATCTCACCCTCGTCGTCGAGCCAGAAATGCCTGGTCTCCGGCAGCAGGTCCAGCCCGTCCAGCTCCGGGTACGGACTTTTCTGCTCCACCACGAAAATTTCGACACGAAGCTTCAGCAGCTGGTACAGGGTCGCGGTGTCGAGATCCTGCGCCCACGACCGTCGGAGTTGAACCGTTGACATCATCGCGCCTTGCTATCACACTCGAGGCCCGTTTCAGAAGTTTTCGGGGCAAGGTGCGGGTTTCGTCACCGAATATCGCCTCTCACCGAGATCGGAGCGGCCCCGCGTGGTAAGGGGGGCGTCCGGTTGTTACGACGCGGGGGCGACCCGGCCGGCCCTGGCCCGATCGCCGGTGAGATGCAACGCCTTGGAGGTCCATTCCCACACCTCGGAGAACAGCGCCTTGTCCTCCGAGAGTTTCACACCCAGCGACGGCACCATTTCCTTCAACTTCGGGGTCCAGGCCGCATACTCCTGCGGGAAACAGCGTTCGAGCACGTCGAGCATGGCCGTCACGCAGGTGGACGCACCCGGGGAGGCGCCGAGCAGGCCGGCGATGGAGCCGTCCGCGGAGGCGATCACAGCGGTGCCCAGTTCGAGCACACCACCCACGCCCTGGCGACGGATCATCTGCACTCGCTGGCCGGCGGTGATGAGTTCCCAGTCGCGACCGTCGGCGCGTGGGATGAACTCCTCCATGGTGTACACCCGGCCGGTCTGCGATTTCATCAGCTCGGTGACGAGGTATTTGACCAGACCCAGTTCGGTGACCCCGACACCGAGCATGGGGGTGAGGTTGCCCGGTTTGATCGACTTGAACAGGTCGATGTTGGAACCGTCCTTGAGGAACTTCGGGGTCCAGCCGGCGTACGGACCGAACAGCAGGCCCGGTTTGCCGTTGATGACGCGGGTGTCCAGGTGTGGCACCGACATCGGCGGCGCGCCGACCGCGGCCTTGCCGTACACCTTGGCCTCGTGCCGGTCGATCAGATCGGGGTTGGTACAGCGCAGGAACTGGCCGGATACCGGGAACCCGGCAAAGCCCTTGATCTCGCGGATACCGGACTTCTGCAGCAGTGGCAGCGCGCCGCCGCCGGCGCCGACGAAGACGAATTCGGCGCTCACGGTGCGCCTGCGACGGGAGCGCAGATTGCGCACCGTGACCTTCCAGCCGCCGTCCCGCTGCTTGGCGAGATCGAGCACCTCGTGTCCGAAGGCGATTTCGGCACCGGTGGCGCCGATGTAGGCGAGCAGCTCCTTGGTGAGCGTGCCGAAGTCGATATCGGTGCCGCCGTCGGTCCAGTTGAGGGCGACGGGTTCGCTGAAGTCACGGCCGCGGGCCATGAGCGGTAGCCGGCGGGCGAACTCGTCGGGGCTGTCGATGTACTCCATACCCGGGAACAGCGGATTCGGGGCCAGCGTCTCGTAACGCCTGCGCAGGTATTGCACATCGTCGGCGCCGTGGACGAAGCTGACGTGCGGAATGGGGTTGATGAAGCCGGACGGGTCGCCGAGGATCCCGTTCTCCACCGCGTAGGCCCAGAACTGCCTGGAGACCTGGAAGCGTTCGTTGATATCGACGGCCTTGGTGACGTCCACCGAACCGTCGGGTTTCTGCGGGCTGTAGTTGAGCTCACACAGCGCCGAATGCCCGGTGCCCGCGTTGTTCCATGGATCGCTGCTCTCGGCGGCGGCGGCGTCCAACCGTTCGAACACCGTGATCGACCAGTCCGGCTGAAGCCGGCGCAGCAGCGCACCGAGAGTGGCGCTCATGATGCCGGCACCGATGAGAACGACATCGGTCTTTTCGGTCTGGGCAGTGTTCGGCACGGTGATCGACTTCCTCGTCCTGGTGCGCGGGGGACGCCTTATTGGGTGTTCCCCGCCTGGGCACGGCTGCTATGCGGTTGTGGCGAAAGGCTTGACGGTGGCGGCTTTCGCTGTGGGGCGCGGCCTTCGGTCGTGGAACCGAAGGAGCGGCGGGATGTAGGTTACCCGTCGTTCACCTAAGGCCAATTGTGCACCTCGCTACCCCGTGGACCTGCAGTGAGGAAGCGGATTGTGACGTAAATTCCTCCCGGCCCGACCCCGCGAAGCCCGGCCCACCCCAGATGCGCATGGCCGGAGCGGAGGCGGAGGTTTCGCCGATGCGCATGGCCGGAGCGGAGGCGGAGGTTTCGCCGATGCGCATGGCCGGAGCGGAGGCGGAGGTTTCGCCGATGCGCATGGCCGGAGCGGAGGCGGAGGTTTCGCCTACATTGGTTCCCGTGACGAACGAGACTGCGGTCGGAATGTCCGATACGGACCGCACCGGCCCTTGGCGCCCGGATATCCTCGGCACCGGCTATCAGCAGCGCACCCTGGACCTGGGTCCTGACCCGGACGGGGAGGGCGAGGTCTTCGCCACCCTGGTCCGGCATCTGCCCGACCCCCGGGCGGAGGCCGCCGCCGACACGGTGCTGTATGTGCATGGTTTCACCGACTATTTCTTCCAGAAGCATCTGGCCGAACACCTCACCGAGCGCGGTCACCGGTTCTACGCGCTGGACCTGCGCAAATGCGGACGTTCACTGCGGGACGGACAAAGCCCGCACTTCATCAGCGACCTGGCGCTCTACGACGCCGAACTGAACGAGTCGCTGCGCATCGTTCGCGAGGAAACCGGCTCGTCGGTGCTGATAATGGCCCATTCGACGGGCGGCCTGGTCACATCGCTGTGGCTGGACCGTCTCAACCGCGCCGAAGGGACGGCGGCGGCCGGAGTCAGCGGGGTGGTCCTCAACAGTCCGTGGTTCGATCTGCAGGGTCCGGCGTACCTGCGCAGCGCCGGTGTCACCCGAGCCATCGATGTCATGGGCCGGATCCGGCGCAGGGCTCCCGTGGCGCTGGCCAAGACCACCTCCTACGGCGACAGCCTGCACCACAGTGTCTCCGGGGAGTGGGAGTACAACCTGGACTGGAAGCCGCTGCCCGGCTTCCCCGTCCGCTTCGGCTGGCTGCGGGCGATCCGGCGAGGACATGCGCGACTGCAGCGGGGACTGGACATCGGGGTCCCGGCGCTGCTGCTGCGCTCCCGGGTGACGAAGTTCGCCTCGGCCTACTGCCCCGAGGTGGACGCGGCCGACGCGGTACTCGATGTGCAGCAGATCCAGCGCTGGGCAGGCTGCCTGGGCGACCGCACCAATATCGTGCCGATCGACGGCGCCCGCCACGACGTGTTCCTGTCCGCGGCCGAACCGCGGGCGACCGCGTTCGCGGAACTGGACGCCTGGCTGGACTGGCTGGCGAACCATCGCCGTATCCGGGCCTGAGGCGTCACCACATACTGGTCCGCAACACGATCTCGGTGGCGAACTCCTGGTCGGCCTCGGCGGCGACATTGTCGACGTCCAGGTCCACGACCCGGAATTCGCCGTATACGTAGCGGCCCGAGGCGTCGGCCACCGATCGCGGCAGTCCCTTGGTCACCAGCACGGTCGTGGGCAGTTCCACCGCCCTGCAGTCCGGGTCCAGGACGGTACCGCCGGCGTCGGGGACCGCGGGGTGCCCGCGGTCGGCGACCACGAGGCTGACGAACCGGCCGAACCCGGTCGCGCACACCTTCCACGCCACGGCGGCGCCCGCGCCGCGACCGGCGACGTTCACCCACGACACCCCGATATCGTCGAGCGTCGCATACACCCCCGCCGTATTCAGGTCCTCGGCCGTCTCGAACACGATGGTCCGCAGATCGGAACTGTGCAGCCGAGCACATACCCGGTCGTAGACGTCCGGTGGGTCCCCTGTATCGGGCAGCAGCAGCACACTGTGCTGCGTCACCGGTCCGTCGACCCGCACCGTCCAGGCCCGATCGCCGACCGCGATGCGCCGAGATTTCATGCCGAACGACGCTACACCGGACACGGGCGCCGGTGTAGCGCTCCGGGAAAACCGCCGGTGGATCGTAACCGCCCGATCACCGGGCATCACGGGGCGGCGACGGTCCGGGACGCGACGCATCCGTCGCCGACCGCGCGGCTACCGGCCGGCGAATCGGTCGATGCCGGAACAGGCGGCGAACCCGGGTGTGAGCACCGGCAGACCCACCGGCGCGCCCTCGGTGAGGAGACGTTCCAATTCGGGCAGGTCGAGGTGGTCGGCGACGAGATCGGCGAGCAGGTCCAGTTGCGCCGCGCGAACCGCCGCGACACGCGTGTCCGGGGCAACCGTGTACCCCGTGCGGCCGGCGCGCTCGGCGACCTCGGCGAGCCAGGCGCGACGGAAGTCGTCCGATTCCAGCAGGCCGTGCAGATGGGTGCCCCAGAGCGCACCGCGCACGGCGCCTTCCCCCGCGTCCGGGCCGCCGACGACCCGCAGCCAGGGGGCTTCGGCGAGGCGGCGAACCCGCCCGTGGTGGATCTCGTACCCGTCGCCGGGTATCCCCGCGAGGGCGGTCTCGGGCGCTCCTACGACCGACGTGCGCCGCAGGACCTTCGGTTCGGCGAATTCGACCTCCATATCGAACAGCCCGAGTCCCACCGTCTCGCCCGTCGCGGACTCCACCCGGTCGTCGATACGACGACCGAGCATCTGGTATCCGCCGCAGATCCCCAGGATCGGTCGGCCCGCCGCCGCCCGCCGCCGCAGCGCGTCCGCGAGGCCGGTGCGGTGCAGCCAGGCCAGATCGTCGACGGTGGACTTGCTGCCGGGCAGCACCACCAGGTCGGCGTCGGCGAGTCGGGACGGTTCGCTCACCCAGCGCACCGAGACCCCCGGTTCGCAGGCGAGCGCCTCGATATCGGTGGAATTGGAGATCCGGGGCATCCGGACGGCGGCGACGGTGAGCCAGTCGGCGCCTCTCGGCGGTGCGGGCCGCCCGACCGGCGCGTCCGCGACGGTGCCGAGCGAGTCCTCGGCGTCAATCCAGAGTTCGTCCCGGTAGGGCAGCACTCCCAGGGTGGGACGGCCGGTGAGTTCGGCCAGCCGGTCCAGGCCCGGCCGCAGCAGCTCCACGTCGCCGCGGAACTTGTTGACCACGAAGCCGGCGATGAGCCGCTGGTCGTCCGGTTCGAGCACGGCGAGGGTGCCGAACAGATGCGCGAGCACACCCCCGCGGTCGATATCGCCGACCACCAGCACCGGCAGTCCAGCCGCGCGGGCCAGCCCCATATTCGCCAGGTCGGTGGCGCGCAGGTTGATCTCGGCGGGTGAGCCCGCGCCCTCGCAGATCACCACGTCGAACTCGGCGCGCAGGGCGGCCAGTTCGGCGGCCACCACCTCACGCAGCCGCCGCCGGTGCCGGAAATAGTCGCGGGCCCCCACCGTGTCCACGGCCGCACCGCGCACCACCAGCTGGGAACGCCGGTCGCTACCCGGTTTGAGCAGGACGGGGTTGAACCGCACACTCGGCTCCAGCCCGCAGGCCCGGGCCTGGAGGGCTTGGGCACGGCCGATCTCACCACCGTCGAGGGTGACGACGGAGTTGTTCGACATGTTCTGCGCCTTGAACGGCGCCACCCGCACCCCGCGACGGGCCAGCATCCGGCAGATCCCGGCGACGAGCACGCTCTTGCCCGCATCGGAGGTGGTGCCGGCGACCAGCAGCGCGCCCCGGAGGCCGGGCCGCTCGGTCCCGGCACCGGCGGACGCGGTCACGGCAGGGTGAGGATTTCCGTGCCGGTTTCGGTGACGACCAGGGTGTGTTCGAACTGGGCGGTCCACTTGCGGTCCTTGGTGACCACGGTCCACCCGTCGTCCCAGATGTCGTAGGCGATACCGCCCAGGTTGATCATGGGTTCGATGGTGAAGGTCATGCCGGGTTCGATGACGGTCTCCACGGCGGGCTGGTCGTAGTGCAGGATCACCAGACCGCTGTGGAAGGTAGGGCCGACACCGTGACCGGTGAAATCGCGCACCACGCCGTAGCCGAAGCGATTGGCGTAGGACTCGATGACCCGCCCGATCACATTGAGCGCCCGCCCGGGCCGCACGGCCTTGATGGCGCGCATGGTGGCCTCTTCGGTGCGTTCGACGAGCAGACGGACCTCCTCGTCGACATCGCCCGCGAGGAAGGTGGCGTTGGTGTCGCCGTGCACGCCGTGGATATAGGCGGTGACGTCGATATTGACGATGTCACCGTCCTCGATGACCGTGGTGTCGGGGATACCGTGGCAGATCACCTCGTTGAGCGAGGTGCAGCACGATTTCGGGAACCCCTTGTAGCCGAGCGTCGAGGGATAGGCGCTGTGATCGCACAGGTATTCGTGCACGATCCGGTCCAATTCGTCGGTGGTGACCCCTGGCGCCACCGCCTTGCCCGCTTCGGCCAGGGCCTGCGCCGCCAACCGTCCGGCGATCCGCATCCTCTCGATGGTCTCCGGGGTCTGCACCCACGGTTCGCGCCCTTCGTTGGCGGTGGGTTTCCACGCGTACTCCGGTCGCTCGATACCGCGGGGGACCTCGCGAATGGGGGTAGGGGTTCCGGGGACTAGCGGCTGACGGGTACGCACGGACATGCGTCCAGAGTATCCGGACCGGGCGCCGCGGTCGTCGATACGGCGGCCGGATCCGCGCATCCGCACCCCGGCGACCGGAATACGGGGCGCGAGCGGTGTCGGGACGCCCGGGCGCGAACCGGCATCCCACGGCCGGGGGTCGGGTGGGGGTTCGGCTCAGCACATGGGGGCGCCGAGGCGCGCCTCGAACGCTATCCGGTCGCCTCGGTACAGCGTGCACATTCGTTCGATGGGCCGGCCGCCGCTATCCACGCTGCAGCGGGTGACCAGCATCAGGGGTATCCCGGGACCGCAGCCGAGCAGGGTGGTCTCGCGCGGGCCGGCGAGGATGGTCTCGATACGTTCGGTCGCACCGGAGTACTCGATTCCGGAATTGCTGATCGTAGTGTACAGCGAGGTGGTCGGATCGAACCCGGCGCGCAGCCAGCCGAACCGGTCCAGTGAGAGGTGAGTGGTCTCCAGGCCGATCGGTTCGTCGTCGGCCAGCAATATCCGCTCCAGGCACATCACCGGCGTCCCCGCGGCCAGGCCGAGATCGCGGGCGACCTCGCCCTCGGCGGGCTGGTCTTCCCAGGACAGCAGTGTCCGACCGGTTTTCCATCCGGGCCGGGCCGCCGCATCGGCCATGGACTCCAGCGCGAGCGGCTGCACCAGCTTCGACCGCCCCACCACCGTGCCCCGGCCGGCCCTGCGAATCCGGCCGGCCACCATGAGGTCCCGCAGCGCGTGACGGACGGTTTCCCGGGCGACTCCGAACCGGGCGGCCAATTCCCGTTCGGCGGGCACCGGGTCCCCCGCGTGCAGATCGGTGAGCAGCTGTTCGATCGCGCCGCGCACCCGATGCGCCTTCGACGGCGTTTCGGCACCCGCCGGCCCGGAATCCACCTCACCCGTCCCCCGCGTCTCGACGGTCCGCTGCCGAAAAAACTTGGCGCGGCTGGTGTATGGACGAGCCCCCTCCATCGGTTCCATATCGGTCACCCTATCCCGCCAATTGGTCTAGACCAATTGAAAATCACGTCCTCGTCCCTACGCACACACATCGGTCCGGTCCATGCGAAGGAAACGAGTGCGACAGGACCCGGTTACTGCACGGGAAGGCGCCGGCGCCCGCCGAGCACATCGGCGACCAGGTCCGTATACCCGTCGACCAATTGGGCCAGGTGGTACCAGTGTTTGTGGGTATTGTCGCTGCGAACGCCATCGACATCGATCGCCCGGTTGGCCTCCACCCAGCTGCGGGCCATCCGGTCGATCATCGCCCCCAGGCTCTCGGCGTGGAGCGACGCACCGCACCGGTGCTGCGGTATCTGCCGCGCGATCCCCTCGTTGATGTCCTCCACGAGACGCGCCCGCCGCGCATCCATCTCGGCGGTCAAGGCCGGATCACCGATCTGGGCGCACCGGCGATGCAGGTCCACGAGCGCGTGCGCGGAACGCAGCATGGCGCGATCCTCGAACCTTCTGCCCTGGAACGCGCACAACAATTGAGGTGCGGTGGGTAGTTCCGCAGCGGTCGGCGCACTCATCCACGCCCCTCGGAATCACCCGGCACCTGCACATTCTGTACGACCATCATCGACTCTCGATTCGGTTGTCCCGGCCATCGGATCGGTTGCTCACAACTAGGCTAACTGGATCATGCTCTTACAGATGCAAGAACACAAGAATGCATTCTCTTTGCTGCGTTCACTATGTCCTTGCGGCATTGAGGTGTTCCTATGACCTCCGTGCCGGAGCACCGGCAGCCTGCACGGTTCCTCGCCCGGTCCGCCGTGCGGGTGAGATACCCCGAGATATCGCCGTCGGCGCCCGCATCGCCCGCCGGACCTGCTCGAGCACGGACGACCCCCACCGGTGTCTTCGACCATGCTCGGGTGACAGGGTTTTCTGCCGAGCGCCCCGGGGTCCGGCGATTCCGTTGCGGGCGAGAACAACCGATGAGCAGGGGCCCTACGGGAGAGTGAGCGGAACCGGCTCGGCAGGGTGATGTGGAACGGCGGCCACCGTATCGACAATCGCGCCCATGCTTTTCCCCGTCACCCGTCTCTCGTGCTCATCGCCGCCGTCGTCGTCTTCGTCTTCGCCGGAGTGCTCACCGCATGCGCCGATCCGCCGGCCGGACCACGCTGGCACCCTTGTCCCGAGAACGCCGAATACGATTGCGCGACCATCCCGGTACCGCTCGACCGGTCGGACCGGGACGGCGCGACAATCGATATCGCGATCGTGCCGACGACGCCGTGAACCGAGTCGGCACACGGGCGTCGCTGCCGGGCGGCCCCGGCACCTCGGGCATCGACGAAATACTGCGCGGTGACACGTTCTCCGCGGATCTAGGGGCCCGATGCGCCACAGTGGCCCATCGATCTCACTCAACGGGTCACCGCCCCGCTGTACACCCCCGACCAGCCGAAGTTGGCGGCCGATCTCCTGGCTCTGACCGCCCGGACGGCCGAGCCGTCCGGGCCGCCCACTCGACCGCGCAGGTCCGGTACGCCCATCCTCTTCCCCGCGATCGCGGTAGGCGCGGACCAGAACTTCGACACCGTCGACCAGGCACAGTGGTTGCGCGACCGTCACCAACAGAATGCCGAGGCCCCGACGGTGCGCGCTCATTTCGCCTGGGGCGCAGGAAGTAACTGCTCCGATTGGCCGATCGAACCACCGAATCGGCCGCACCGGCCCCATGTCGTCGACGGTCCCCCGATCCTGGTCATCAACTCCCGGCACGATCCGGCGACACCACACGAGTGGGCGGCCCGAGTGGCGGCGCAGACCACCCGCGCGACATTGCCGACCTACGAGGGCGGGGGCCACGGCGTCTACGGTCGCGGCTCATGTGTCACCTCGGCCGCCGACCGGTATCTCATCGACCTGACGCTTCCGGCCGTACGGCGATGCCCGGCCACGTGATCGGATACGTGACCCCGGCCGAAACAGACCGGCGAGTCGAACGAGCGAGCGTGGTCACCCGGTTCACCGTACGTTTGCCGTGGCCGTGACGAGGCGCCGAGATTCGCCCGGGATCTCCATACTTCCCCACCGCGGTACCGGCGCTCCCTCGATACGAGTCGGAGCATATTCTCGAATACGTGGGAAGGCCGCCGAAACACCACGCCGACCAGCTCTTGGACGCCGCAGTGGCACTCCTCGCCCGCGGCGGTGCCGCGGCACTGACCATGTCCTCGGTCGCCCACGCCGTCGGTGCGCCCAGCGGTTCCGTCTATCACCGGTTCCCCGACCGGTCGGCGTTACTGGCGGCACTGTGGCTGCGCACGCTCGGACGTTTTCACCAGGGCCTGCTCGCCGCGCTCACGACAGAGCCGCCCCATCTCGCCGTGGCGCTCGCCGCCCGCCACACCGTCGAATGGTCCCGCATCAACCCCGACGAGGCGGCGGTGCTGCTCGTCGGCTCCGCCGAACTCGGTGAGGCCGCCTGGGCCGCCGACTCCCGACGACGCGCGGAGCAGGAGAACGCCGAGGTTCACGCCGCCATCGACGAGCTGGTTCGCCGGCTCGACACCGACGCCGACCAGGTTGCGCTGGCGATGGTCGACCTGCCGTACGCGGTGGTACGGCGGTACCTGAAGGCGGGACAACCCATCCCGGCACACGCCCCCGACCTCGCCTACCGGGCGGCCATCGCACTGCTGAGGATGGACCGAACCACCAGCGACGGAGCTACCGCGCTGTCGACCGGCTGACCGAGCGGAACAAAGCACCGTTTCCCGAACACGGAGCCCCGCGAATTCACCGAACAGTCGACACGTTCTGTCCTCTTCCGGCCACACCGGCTGTCACATGCGAGCCATCGGGGACGGTCCGACGGTGTTCTCGCACCGGTATATTGACCGAAATCAGGCGATCTTCCCTCACCAATACGTGTTCATACACATGCGTGAACACAGGAATCAGGCCGCAATAGTGCGAACCGCATAGCGGAAGCGAAAGGAAGGCCATGGCGGGTAAACGCACCATCCTCACCGCGGGGTTGCGCCGACTGTCGGTGCTACTGCTGGAAATGCGAGAAAACGCCGGCTTGACCAAGGAAGAGGTCAGCGCCCGAACCGGGATCAATGTCACGACGCTCTATCGCATCGAGACGGCGCAGGCGCGACCGCAGCGACGCACCCTGATGACGATGCTGGATCTCTACGGCGTGGGCGAGGAACGGCGCCAGGATGCGCTGACGCTGCTCTCGGACGCCCAGAAGCCGGGAATGTCACGCCCGTACGAGGCCAGTCTCTCCGAAGTGTATGCGGCGTACATCAATTTCGAGTCGGTCGCGCTGTCGGCACGGCACTACCAGACCTCGTTCATCCCCGGACTGCTGCAGACCGAGCAGTACGCGATGGCGGTCATCGATACCTGTATGCCGAAACTCGAACCCGTGGTGCTGGAACGCCGCGCCCGCGCCCGAATGGACCGCGCGGCCGTACTGGACAAGGACGACCCTCTCGAACTGTGGGTGGTCCTGGACGAGGCGGCCATCCGACGGGTGGTCGGCGGCCCGGAGGTGATGAGCGGTCAGTTGCGCCGGCTGGGCGAGGAAACCAAGCGCAAGAATGTGATCCTGCAGATCCTGCCGTTCGACGCGGGAGCGCATCCCGGCATGATCGGGTCCTTCACGATCCTGGACTTCCCCGACCCGGCCGATCCGGAGCTGGTGTACGCCGAGGGTATCGCTGGGGACGCGCTCATCGAGGGGCATACCGAGATCCGCCGGTTCGGCGTCATTTTCGACCAGCTGCGTGCAATGGCGTTGAGCCCGAGGGATTCCGCGGCCATGATCGCCGAAGCGGCCGAACGCACGGGGTGATGTACGCAACGGTCGTATCGCGCGGCACCGGCGCCGAGCACCTCGGGCCACACGTCCGATCGACGGGCCGAACGGGTATTCCTACCGGCACGACCGCTGTCCGGCCGGTCACCAACCGCATATCTCACCGAGCCATTGCGGAAACGAGGGGTTCCATGGCCGATGTCCACGCCACGCCCGGCGCGCAGAAATTGCCCGAGCCGAAGCGGGCGATGGGCCCGTGGCTGCTGCGTATCCGCAGGCGGCGGGCGCAGCCCTCTGTACGCACAAGGCATTCGGTATCCACTTCCTCACCTTCATGGTGACCTTCACGGTCATATGCTCCGGTATCACCTCGGCCTCCACGGCCGCGCGGGCCTTCGCGTCGAACTTCGCCGAGGCGTTCGAATTCGACCTCGGTACCGGTATCGGGATAACCCCCTCGCGCTGGCGTTCACGGTAGCGCTCGCGGCGATCAACCTGCGCGGGGTGAGCGAGAGCGTCAAGGCCAATGTGCTGTTGACCTGTGTGGAGTTGTCGGGCCTGTCGATCGTCATCGTGGTCGGACTGTAGGCACTGGGCTTCGGCAACGGCGGCTTCGGCCGGGTGACCGAGTTCTCCACCTCACCGACCGGGACCTCCGGCAGTACACCGTCGCGGGAGTGCTGCCGGCGACCGGGGCCGTGCTGTGGGTGGTGAACCGCATGCTCGGGCAGCGGTCCGGGAACAACTCCATCGACCCGGCGATCGACGTGGAGTAATCCCGCCGTCGACGCTTCTTCCGTCGACCGCACCGGTGCGTCCGGTCGACGGAAGCGAGTACCGATCGTGGACATGACGGGCGCCCGCGCGATCGGTAACGTATTCGCCGATGACAAGTATGGAAGCCAGGTTTCGCGATGCGGCCGGGACGGTTCCGCTACCCGACCCGTGGAACCTCAACGCCTACCTCGCCGCGGTGGCCAAATACCGGAAGCGGCCGCTGTCGCTGCAACCGGTTCACCGGTCGGCCCTGGCCGATATCGGCTGCGGCGGTAACGGACTGTGGATCGCCCGCAAACACGACGACATCATCGTCTATGATTCCGCGGCCACCGGCCGCAACGCCGAACATATCGTGTTGCACGCGGTCGGGCATATGCTGCTCGGCCACTACGGTACGACCCCGTCGACGGAAGCCGACGCCGAACAGACCCGTATCTCCTTCAGCGCGCTCGACCCCGCGCTGCTCGACGCGCTCTCGACCATTGCGCCCGGGTCCATCGAGCAGATTCTCGGCCGCGACGATTTCGGCTCCGAACGCGAGCAGGAGGCGGGGGTCTTCGCCGAGATGACCATGGTCTACGCCGCCCTGCCCCGCCGCCGGAGTCGGTCGTTCTGGCCGTTCGGCCGCAAGAAGCAGCGGGGCTGACCGGCGGGGCGAAACCGGCACCGTTACCCACGCGGGGCCGCGCCATCGTCGCGGCCACGCGCGGGGCTGTCGACGGACCATGGCCGGCGGCATCCATTAGGCTCGTCGCCGTGGCCGAACCGCGACCGAGTATCGCTCCGCATCCCGATATCACCCCGCTGGCCGGTCTGTTGGGGACTTGGCGCGGCTCCGGCGCGGGCGAATACCCCACCATCGAACCATTCGGCTACCTGGAGGAGATCGACTTCGGCCATATCGGCCGGCCCTTCCTCACCTATCGGCAGCGCACCCGCTCCACCGAGGACAGCCGCCCACTGCACGCGGAAACGGGATACCTGCGCTGTCCGCGGCCCGACCGGGTGGAACTCGTCCTCGCCCACCCCACGGGTATCATCGAGATCTGTGAAGGACCGCTGACGGTGACCGACGACGGGGGGATTCGGCTGGAACTGAAGTCCACCGTCATCGGCCGCACCCGCACGGCGAAGCCGGTGACCGAACTCGGTCGGTCGATCCACCAATACGGTGACATCATCGAATACACGCTGCGCATGGCCGCCGTCGGGCAGCCTTTACAGCATCATCTGGCGGCCACGCTGCACAGAATCTGAACAGTTCATCACAAACCGGTCACGGGCTCGGGGCGGTCATCACGATTCGTGCCGACCGCCCGTCTCGTGAGCTCTCCACCTTGTCTTGCCGGCTATACGGGCTTAATTTGGCCTCAACGGCAAATTGCCAGGACACAACTTTCGGGTTGCGCAACCGCGAAGGAACCGCTCGACCTCTCCCATCTGCCGAAATCTCTGATCCGAGGGAGCCGGACATGAAACATGTCACTCTCGCTCTCATCACAGCCGGAATGATTCTGGGCGGCGCCGGCGTCGTCGAGATCCTCGATACCGATATCGCGGCGTCCGCGCCGGTATCCGCCCCGGACGCCCCCAAAGAAGTGACCGCACCGAGGTCGGTCGACGACAGCGCCGTCAAGCTCGTCCACGTGGTCTACCCGGACGCGACCTGGCTCGGCCTCGCGGGCGCCGTACCGTAACCTCATCGGGCCCCCTCCGATCGGGCGAGCTCAATAACCCGGCGGCAGCGCCGCCAGCATATCCCGGGTAACGGCCACCGCATTATCCGAACTACCGCCCTCGACCAGTAGCGTCGCGAACGCCAGGTCACCGCGGTAGCCGACGAACCAGGAATGCGAACCGCCGTCGACCTCGGCCTCGCCGGTCTTACCGAACACCTCGCCCTGATCCGCGATGCGCGCCGCGGTGCCGTCGGTGACGACCTTGCGCATCATCGTCCGCAGCCCGTCGATCACCGCCGGGTCGATCTTCGGCCGGTCACCGTCGACCGCGGTTTCCCGGCCCGCGATCAGATATGGCACCGGCGTGGACCCGTGCGCGACCGTCGCCGCGAGCACGGCCATCCCGAACGGGCTGACCACTACCATGCCCTGACCGATACCGTTCTCGACGCGTTCGGTCGAATCCTGGGCCACCGGAACCGAACCGGAGAAGGTCGGCAGTCCCGCCACCGTGTAATCGGGCCCGATCCCCAATGCCGCCGCGGTATCGTGCAACGCCTCGGCCGGCAATTCACCGGCCAGTATCGCGAACGAGGTATTGCACGATCGTTCGAAGGCGGTGGCCATGGGTACGTCGCCGACGGAGAAAAGATTGTAATTGGGGATGGTGCGTTCGCCGATCACAGCCGTACTCGGGCACGGCAGCACGGTATCGGGGCCGGCCAGGTCGGCGGTCATGGCCGCCGCGGCGGTCACCGTTTTGAACACCGAACCGGGCGGATACTGCCCGATGGTGGACACCGGTCCGTCCCGGTCCGCGGCCTGGTTCTGCGCGACCGCCAGAATCCCGCCGGTCGACGGCTGCAACACCACCATCATGGCCTGTTCGGCGCGTCCGTCGACAGCGCGCTGAGCGGCGTCCTGCACATTGCGGTCCACGCTCAGCGCGAACGACGGGGCCGGCTGCGACGGCACCTCGTGCAGCACCCCCGTCTCCACACCGTTGGCGTTCAGCACCACCACACTCCAGCCGGCCTTGCCGTCCCCCTCGTCGACGACGGTCTGTCGCACCTGGGCGAGCAGATCGGGCGCGAATCCCCGCTCGGTCGGTACCATGCCCCATTCCTCGGTCACCCGCACCCCGGGCAGGCCGAGGATCTGCGCGCCGACCTGTCCGAACTCGGCCTCGCTCAACCGGATCAGCGTATGGGCTCCGCCGGCCCGACGTGCCGCGCCCAGGATCCGCTCGGGTTCGAGCTGCTTGTCGAACCGGCTCAATGCCGCCGACAGCGCCTCGGCCGTCGCGCGCGGATCCTCGGAATCGGCGAGGGTGAACGTCACCCGCGACAGCGTGCCCGGTACCAACACATCGCTGCCGGACTGTTCGTTCACCCGGGCCCTGGGCGCGGGATCCGCCCGGAGGACCAGGGTCTGGGTGTCGCCGAGACGCGGATGGACAGCGGACGAGCTCCAGCGCACCTTCCACCGGCCGTCGCTGCGACCCAGCTGCAACTGGCCGGTGTAGGTCCATACGCGGTTCTTCGGCAACCGCCACCGGTAGGTGTAGTCGACAGTGGCGATATCCCCGGTGGTCCGCGCCGAACCGGTCTGCGCGGAAAGCTCTTCGGCCTGCAGCTGTTCCCACGCGGACAGCAGTACCGTACGGGCGGTTTCGGGGACGGTGGTGCGGGCCGCGGCGGTCTCGACATCCCGGGCGGCGAAAGCGGCGAGGAACGCATCCGCCGCGGGCAGAGGCCCGCTCCGAACCGAGGCACAGCCGGAAGCCGCGATTGTGAACACCGCGGCTGTCAGCACGAGGATCAGGCGGATCGACATCGGCACCGATCGTAACGGCCGGACACCGGCAATCCGCTGGGGCACACCGGGACCGGACCGGCGATCAGTCCAGCATCACGGTGGCGAAGGTGGCGATCTGTCGAAACCCGACCGCACGGTAGGCTCGGCGGGCGATCTCGTTGAAGTCGTTGACGTACAGACTGGCGGTGCGCCCCGAGGCGACAACGGCATTGGCGACCGCGGCGGTGCCGGCGGTGCCGAGGCCGTGACCGCGGTGTTCGGGATGTACCCACACGCCCTGGATCTGGCCGGTGTGTCGGGACTGCGCTCCCACTTCCGCCTTGAAAACCACTGTGCCGTCGTCGAATCGGGCCCAGGCCCGTCCGGCTTCGATGAGACCGGCCACCCGCCTACGGTAGGCGCGGCCGCCGTCACCGGCGCGCGGGTCCACCCCGACCTCTTCGATGAACATGGCGATGGCGGCCTCGAGGTAGGGCTCCAGTTCGTCGAGCCGGACCTGCCGCACCCGCGGGTCGGCGGTCGCCGGCGCGGCACCGCTCAGCGCCAGCAGCGGCTGACTACCGCGCAGTTCCCGTTCCGGCCCCCAATGGTCGACGAGCATCTCCCACAACGGCAGCGCCAACTCCTGGCGGCCGACCACCGACGAACAGATGCGCGGCCAGCGGATCGCCCGGTCGGCGAAGGCCCGCAGGGCGTCGCGGTCACCGCGCAACGGCACCAGGTTCACCCCGGAGAAGCACAGTGAGTCGGCGGGCCCGCCGCGGCTCCACAGTTCACCCTGACCACATTGGGTGTCCAACCCGTACTCCTGGACCCGGGCGGCGACCATACAGCACGCCACCGGGTCGGCGTCGAGCACCCGGAGGACCTGGGCCAGGTCCCGCTTCGCGAGCCGGCGCGCGGGAACATACTTCGCGCGCCGTGTCGGCTCCAGCAGACTCCGCACGTTCCACAGCCTGCCACGAACGGCGGCGCGGCGGTACAGGTATGCGCCGTCTACATCGGAATGTGTCCATCGACCGGGCGATATGGCCGACGGACCGCGCGGGCCGCCACGGTGCGATCGTGCGAGAGGCCACGAATCCGCATCGAGCGGCCCGATCACTCAGCCGACGGGGGTGACAACCGGTCGCCCGGTGCCCGCGTCCCCGCCCATCTCCTCGGCGATCCGTATGGCCTCTTCGATCAGGGTCTCCACGATCTGCGCCTCGGGCACGGTCTTGATCACCTCACCCTTGACGAAGATCTGGCCCTTGCCGTTGCCCGAAGCCACGCCGAGGTCGGCCTCCCGCGCCTCGCCCGGACCGTTGACCACGCAACCCATGACGGCCACCCGCAGCGGCACCTCGAGTCCGTCCAGACCGGCGGTCACCTCGTTGGCCAAGGTGTAGACGTCCACCTGCGCTCGGCCGCACGACGGGCACGAGACGATCTCCAGTTTCCGCGGCCGCAGATTCAGCGACTGCAGAATCTGCGTACCGACCTTGACCTCTTCGGCGGGCGGAGCCGACAGCGACACCCGAATGGTGTCGCCGATGCCCTCGCTCAACAGCGCGCCGAACGCCACCGCCGATTTGATGGTGCCCTGGAACGCCGGACCCGCCTCGGTGACACCCAGGTGCAGCGGATAGTCGCACCGCGCGGCCAACTGCCGGTACGCCTCGACCATCACCACCGGGTCGTTGTGCTTGACCGAGATCTTGATATCGCCGAACCCGTGCTCCTCGAACAGGCTCGCCTCCCACAGCGCCGATTCGACCAAGGCCTCCGGGGTGGCCTTGCCGTATTTGGCCATCATCCGCTTGTCCAGGGAACCCGCGTTCACACCGATACGAATCGGGATACCGGCGGCGCCGGCCGCCTTGGCGACCTCGGCGACCCGACCGTCGAACTCCTTGATGTTGCCCGGGTTGACGCGCACCGCGGCGCACCCGGCGTCGATGGCGGCAAAGATATAGCGCGGTTGGAAGTGGATATCGGCGATCACCGGGATCTGCGACTTCTTCGCGATCGTGGCGAGCGCGTCGGCGTCCTCCTGCCGCGGGCAGGCGACCCGCACGATATCGCAGCCCGACGCGGTGAGCTCCGCGATCTGCTGCAGGGTCGCATTGATGTCGTGGGTTTTGGTGGTGGTCATCGACTGCACCGAGATCGGGTGGTCGCTGCCGACACCGACACCGCCCACCATCAGCTGACGGGTCTTGCGTCGGGGTGCGAGCACGGCCGCGGGCGCGGCCGGCATACCCAATCCGATTGTGCTGGTCACGTTCGGATGCCTGCTTTCATCTCCAGTGGGGCCGTTCACCTGCCGAGTCTAGTCGGGACACGCGAAGCCGCCCGTGTGACCGCCATGACAGCGCGTCACCGGTTCGGGTCCTAGAGGATGCTGATCGGATTGACGATATCCGCGGCGAGGGTCAGGAGCATGTACGCGCCGCCCACCACTACCGCGACATAGGTCATGGGTAGGAGTTTGAGGTAGTCGACGGGGGCGCCGGGGGCCAGGCCGCGCCGGCCGCGCACGGTGTTGCGGATCTTCTCGTAGAGCACCACGGCGATATGGCCGCCGTCCAGCGGGAGCAGCGGCAGGATATTGAACGCGCCGAGGAAGAAGTTCAGGCTGGCCAGGACCAGGATGAAAACGTTCCACTTCCCGAGCTCCGCCGATTCACCGCCGATCCGGCTGGCGCCGTAGACACTGACAGGGGTCTCGGGGTCCCGCTCACCACCGGTGACAGCGGTCCACAGCGCCGATACCTTCGCGGGCAGTTGCAGCAGGGACTGGAAAGTACGGACGAACAGGTCGCCGGTGAAATCGAGGGAGGCCGGTATCGCGGCGAGAACGCCGTACTGGACGGGTTCGTAGTAGTCCATGCCGACGCCGACCACCCCGACCTCGCGCCCCGGCCCGCCGTCGGCGGGGTAGCGCATGACCCGCTCGGGGGTGATGGGCACGGTGAGGGTCTGGCCGTCGCGCTCGACGGTGTAGGCGAACGGGCCGGTCTGCCGCTGGGTGAGCTGCTGGAATTCCTTCCAGGTGTCGACCTCCACACCGTTGACGGCGGTAACCACGTCACCGCGCCGCAGCCCCGCGCGCTGCGCCGGGCCGAGCCCGGTGCAGGTGCCCAGCGAACCGTCGGGGTTCTGCGGCGCCACACAGCTCATCTCGCCCAGAGCGGTCTCCGGCGGCTGATTCAGGCGCGGCAGACCCCACCCGACCGCGAGCACCACGATGAGGACGAAACCGAGCACGAAGTTCATCGCGATACCGCCGCTCATGACCACCAGACGCTTCCAGGCGGCCTGTCGGTACATGGCCCGGTCGAGCTCTTCCGGGGCCAGTTCGTCGAGCGCGGTCATCCCGGCGATATCGCAGAAACCACCCAGCGGCAGGGCTTTCACCCCGTATTCGGTTTCCCCACGGCGGAACGAGAAGATCTTGGGGCCGAAACCGATGAAGTAGCGGCGCACTTTCATACCGGTGGCCTGCGCCGTCCACATATGCCCGCACTCGTGCAATGCGATCGAGAGCGTGATGCCGAGGGCGAACAGGACGAATCCCAATGCGAACACCATCTGCCCTACAGCCCTCCTGCGTTGCGCAGCTCGTCGACTCCCGGCGCGCACGCGCACCGAATCGGCCGCGAGCACGTATCAACAGTAACCGCCCACCAACGTTGGGTGCTGCCTGCCTCGACCGGAAATCGGCTCACGAGTTGGACAAGGCGGAACCGCCCACCATGCCGCGGGCATGGTCGCGCGCCCACGAGTCCGCGGCCAACACCTCCGCGAGCGAGGTGGGCTCGGTACGCCAACCGTCGGCGGCGTCCACCGCCCGCTCGACCGTGCGCACGATATCCGGGAACCGGATCACACCGTCGAGGAACGCCTGCACCGCTACTTCGTTGGCCGCGTTGTACACCGCGGGTACGCATCCGCCCGCCATTCCCGCGCGCCGGGCCAGTTCGACCGCCGGGAACACCTCGTTGTCGACCGGTTCGAACGTCCAGGTGGCGGCGGTGCCGAAATCACAGGCCGCCGCGGCGCCGGGAACTCGATCGGGCCAACCCAGGGCCAGCGCGATGGGCAGTTTCATATCGGGCGGGCCGGCCTGAGCGAGGGTGGAGCCGTCGGTGAAGGTGACCATGGAGTGCACGATCGACTGCGGGTGCACGGTGACCTCGATGCGGTCGTAGCCGATACCGAACAGCAGGTGGGTTTCGATCAGTTCCAAACCCTTGTTCACCAACGACGCCGAGTTCAGCGTGTTCATCGGGCCCATCGACCAGGTGGGGTGGGCCTTGGCCTCATCCGGATTCACCTCGCGCAGCATCTGTGTCGTCCACCCTCGGAACGGCCCGCCCGAGGCGGTGAGGACCAGCCGGTCCACCTCCTCGGCCCGCCCGCCGCGCAGGCACTGGGCCAGCGCGGAATGCTCCGAATCGACCGGCACGATCTGGCCCGGCGCGGCGGCGTTCGTCACCAGCGATCCGCCCGCGACCAGCGACTCCTTGTTCGCCAGCGCCAACCGCGTGCCCGACTCCAGCGTCGCCAGCGTCGGCTCCAGCCCGAGCGAGCCCACCAGGGCGTTGAGTACCACATCCGCTTCCGTGCGCCGCACCAGTTCGGTCACCGCGCCCGGCCCGTTCAACTCCACCCCCAGCCGCTGCGCGGCGACGGGGTCGGCGACCGCGACATTTCCGGTGCCGATGGCGGCGATCTGCGCGGCGAGCAGATCGGTGTTCCCGCCGCGGGCGGCCAGACCCACGATCTCGAATCTGTCCGGGTTGGCGGCGATCACCTCGAGTGCCTGGGTTCCGATGGAACCGGTGCTGCCGAGCAGGAGGACTCTGCGGATGTGTGACACCAGCCCATTGTCACCGAACGGACCCCGCCGGGTCACCGACCCCGCCCCTGGTGGCTACGACGACCGGTCGTATGCCACGATATCGGCAGTATCCCGTTCTCTCGAGGAGGAGCGATCGTGTCCGCCACGGAACTCGAACCCGCCCATGACCGCGTCGTCACCACCGTGGACCCTGCCGAGGTTCCGTCGGCGGCGTGGGGCTGGAGCGGCGAGTCCCGCCGCACCTTCCAGGTCGCGGGTTGGTTCGTGGTCATCGCCCTGCTGGGCATGCTCATCGGCAACCACCAGGGCAATGTGGAGAATTACTTCCTCGTCGGCTTCGCCGCGCTACTCGCGATCATCCTGATCCGCGATTCCGTCCTGCGCCGCAGGCCACGCTGAACCGCGCCGAGCGGCCGGGCAACATTCCCACTCGCCACAACGACCCTGTGTGCCCGGTCCCGCTGTTGCCCGGATTCCGATTCACGACGGTGACCAACCTCAACGGCCAAGGCAACCAAGAAGTTTCGGTTCGATAAGACTTCGGTTCGATAAGACATGGTCTTGCGGTGTTCGAAACCGCGTACATGGAGTTCGTGCCAAAGGCGCCGCCGAAGGTGGCCGGACCGTTAGCAGCAACTATTGATAAGCACAGCGAGGACAACGCTACTTTTTTCGGCTCTTTCGGTTGTCGGGTTGTCGCGCGGCCTCGATGCGGACTTCGTCGATGGTGTCGCGCGGGATATGTTCGATGGTGTCCTCGCGGGACACGACCGCCAGTTTCCGCAGGATGGCGGTGATCTGCGCATCGATGGTCCGGATGGATTTCCCGCGGCGGGCGGCGATGGCGGGATTGGTCCAGCCGGCCGCGGCCAGGACCGCAACCTCTCGTTCGGCCTGGGTCAAGTCGTGCCAACGGGAGACGAACCCGCGTCCGGCCGAGTGATCATTCGATGGGGTATCGATGGTGAAGGTGCCCAGGACGAGCCGTTGTGTCTCGTTGTACTCGGGGCGCAAGCGCCTGCCACGCGCTTCCGCCGTGGTGTATACGTCGGACCCCAGTATCCGATGGGCAACCGCGACGGCCTCGACGGACTTGGCGATCAAGTGGCTCATCGCATTGGCGACAAGGCCGAATTTGTCGGCCATGGCCGCCGTTCCCCCCGCGAGATGGGCGATCTCGGTGGCAAGGTCCGCCAACCTGGCATGGTCGGGGTGATCGGCGGCCAGGAGGTCGGTGATCAGGCGTGCCAACGTCCAGATACGAATCTGCACGGCCCACATCCCCACCCACCGGTCACCGACGGTGAGCTGATAGGCCAGCGAGGACCGCTCCAGCTCCAACGCCTCGACAGGATCACCGTGCCAGGTCAAAGCGATCGCCCGTGTGAGCTCGGCCCAGGATTTCTCCCGCGGTGTACCGGGAGTATCGACACGCTCGTAGTAACGTTGGGTGAGCTCCCGGGATTGCTCGGCGGTCCCCAGGAGACCCGCCGTGAAGGCGACATGCAGTTCCTCGTACGCCGCCGGACCATAATTTCTCTCGGCGAGGAATTTGTCTCGGGCGCGCAAGAACACATCGAGGGCACGAATATCGTTGTGGACGAGCAGTAATTCCTGCCCCCACATGTGTTCGACGGGAGCAGGGAGGCCGATATCCGTCTCGGGGGCGTCCCGCCAGGTCGCTCTGATCTCCGGGTCCTCTATGCAGGCGGCGACACAGCCCTCGAGTATCTGTCCGGCCTCCCTCTGATCGCCCTGAATCAGGGCGAGTCCGGAGAGGGCTGCCATGCCCGCAACCTGGAGTGCGGTGGGGCGAGTGCCCAGTGCACGGGTAGCGTTCAGGCAACGTTCGGTCCAGTTGCGCATTTCTCGTACCGACCCGTTGACATAATTCTGCATGGTGAACAGTCCGATACAGATTTCCAGGCCGAGTGATGCACGGGCAGGAGTGGTGAGGCCGGTCTCGAGTGCGGTCAGAGTATCGGCCCACACTGTTCGGACCCAGCTCATGAGGTTCTGTCCCTCGGAGATCGGCCAGGAGGTGGCGGCGTCACAGATTTTGTCCCGGTAGTACCGCAAGTGCCGGTCGGCGAGGCGGGCAGGCTCGTCCATCCCGGCGTGGCCGCGTTGCCGCAGCCGGTCCTGGGCATACACCCGCAGGCTTTCCAGCAGGGCGTACCGCATCGTGGTCGATGTCCGGTGCACCGATACCAGCGCGTGATCGACGAGCCGGTCGAGCAGATCCTCGATTTCGTCTCGAGCCAAGGCCACACCCACGTCGGTCCGGTCCTCGATCGACTCGTCGTCGCTGCAGATGGCCTCGATGGCCTCCAGGTCGGCACCGACATCCACCGGCGCGTCCGGGTCGGCAGTGTCGGAGCCGGTGTGATAGCCCGCGGCGAAGACCGACAGACGCTCGAACAGCAGGCGCTCTTTTTCCGTGCACAACTCATAGGACCAGGTGATGGCGTCACCGACCCCGTAATGGCGGGGCTCGACTCCCGCGCGAACACTGCGCGGCCACCGCAGTCGGGCATCGTCGGCCCGTCCGGTGAGCCCGCTCAACACCAGCGCGGGTGGCTGATGTCGCAACCGGGCGGCCGCCAACTGGATGTAGAGGGGATGATTGTGCAACCGGCGACAGATCTTGGCGGCGGTCCGCATCTGATCCTTCCCGGCAAGCAGGTATCCGGTGAGTTCGGCGCGGCGGCGGAACAGAAGCGATGCCTGCTGGTCGGTCAACGGTGGAACCGGGACGAGGTATTCGTCGGCCCAGCCGATCGGCTCGCGACTGGTGGCCAGCACGGTCAACTCCGGTACCACCTCGAGCAGGTCGGCGACCACACTCGCCACACCGGTGAGCACATGCTCACAGTTGTCGAACACCAATACGGTGTGGGGTACGCGTCCGGTCGGGCCGGTGCGGGTGAAGGCATCGATGAGCGCATCCCAGGTCGACCGCCCCGAGAAGTCACCGTCGATCACCGCATGAGCGATCTCCTCCTCCACCGCCGTGGACCCCGACCCCCTGGGCAAACGCGCGAGCCGCACCCAGAACACCGACGACTGCCCGGCCGAGCCCCGACGAAAGTCACGCACGACCTCGGCGGCCAGTCGGGTCTTCCCGATCCCACCCGCCCCGGTCAGGGTTATCAATCGGGCCGTACCCAGCAGCAGCGTCCTGATCTCCTGCAACTCCCGCTCCCGACCCACAAAGGTGAGATCGGGTGCCGGTAGGCCACCGACACGGCCACGCGGCGATGCTTCCACGATACAAAAGGATAATGTATTGCATCCGACGCCGATACAGCCGAATAAATTAGGGTCCGCTCGATTGTTGTGTCACTATTTTACGGTAGGCGCGATCGGGGCGAAGCTGGACCCATTACCATCTCTTATCGAGAACCACCGGCCCCAGCTTCTATTCCGCTGCCGCCAACTGTCCGCAGGCGGCCGCGATGTCCTGACCACGAGTGTCACGCACGGTGCATGGCACTCTCTGGGCCTGCACCCGCCGCACGAATTCCCACTCGACGGATTTCGGGCTGGCGTCCCATTTGCTGCCCGGCGTCGGATTCAGCGGGATCAGATTCACATGCACCCGCGAGCCCAGTGCCTTGTGCAGCTTCGCACCGAGCATATCCGCACGCCAGGGCTGGTCGTTGATATCCCGGATGAGCGCATACTCTACCGAGACCCGGCGGCCGGTCCGGTCCGCGTAATATCGCGCCGCATCGAGGACCTCGGTGACCGGCCAACGATTGTTCACCGGTACCAGGGTGTCGCGCAGTTCGTCGTCGGGGGTGTGCAGCGACACCGCCAGGGTCACCGACAGTCTCTCATCGGCGAGTTTCCGGATGGCCGGCGCCAGCCCAACCGTGGAGACCACGACATTGCGCTGGGAGATACCCAGGCCGTCCGGTGCGGGAGAGGTGATACGGCGCACCGCGTTCACCACCCGCTTGTAGTTGGCCAGTGGCTCCCCCATCCCCATGAACACGATATTCGACAGCCGTCCCGGCCCGCCCGCGACCTCGCCGTCGCGCAGCGCGGCGGCAGCGGCGCGTACCTGGTCGACGATCTCCGCAGTGGACAGGTTGCGGTTCAGCCCGCCCTGACCGGTCGCGCAGAAGGGGCACGCCATACCGCATCCGGCCTGGCTGGAGATGCACAGGGTGGCCCGGTCCGGATAGCGCATGAGCACGCTTTCCAGTAGGGTGCCGTCGCCGGCGCGCCACAGCGTCTTGCGGGTTTCACCGCCGTCGCAGACCACATGCCGCACCGGGGTGAGCAGCGGCGGGAACAATGCCTCGGCGACCGCGGTACGCACGGTCGCGGGTAGATCGGTCATCCGCTCCGGGTCGGCCTGGAGCCGTCCGTAGTATTGGCGCGCGATCTGATCGGCCCGGAACGTGGGCAGCCCGAGTTCGGCCATGGCGGCACGGCGGCCGTCGGCGTCGAGGTCGGCGAGGTGGCGGGGCGGCATCCCGCGGCGCGGGGCGTCGAATACCAGGGGCAGGGAGACGGTCATAGTGCTTCCAGTGTCCCATCTCGACCGGCGTGGCCGACGGCACATCCCGCCCCGCGCGGGTCCGCATTCGAATCCGCGCACCCCACGGAGGAAATCCGTGCACCGTTGATAGCAATAAGCGATTATCGGTATATGACTTCCCCCGCTGATCGACCGCATGAACCCGGCACGTATCCCGCGGGCAAACCGGCGCCCGACCGGCCCGTCACCCCCGGCCGGCCCACGGTACGCCCCCGTAGAGGCGTGCAACGGACCAAAACCGGCTACACCTGGGTCGGTCTGGTGCTCGCCGCGCTGCTGGGCATCCTGGTGCTGTCCTTCATCCTGCAAAACCTGGACAATGTGGACCTCCACCTGCTGTTCTGGGATTTCTCCCTACCGCTCGGTGTCACGGTGCTGCTGTCGGTGATCGTCGGCGTTCTGCTCACGGCACTCGTCGGCGGGGTGCGGATCATGCAGCTGCGCCGCGCCGCCAAACGGGGGTGACCCGCGGCCGACGCGGCGACCTCAGATGAGGGTGCTCAGCACCAGCCAGGACACGAAGGCCGACGGCAGCATCGAATCGAGGCGGTCCATGATGCCGCCGTGCCCGGGCAGCATGGTGCCCATGTCCTTGATGCCCAGATCGCGCTTGATCTGCGATTCGATCAGATCCCCGACGGTCGCGACCAGCACCAGGCCGACACCGAGCAGCACGCCGATCATCGAATTGGCGTCCAACAGCAGGGTTACGGTGAGCAGACCGCCGATAATGGTGAAAACCAGCGACCCGCAGAGCCCCTCCCACGACTTCTTCGGACTGATCGCCGGCACCATCGGATGTCTGCCGAACAACACTCCGGCGACATAGCCGCCCACATCCGAGCAGACCACCAGAATCATGAAGGTCAGCACCCGCAGATTGCCGTTCGGCTCCAGCAACAACAGGACCGCGAACGAGGCCAGCAGCGGAATCCAGGCCAGGGCGAAAACGGTGATCCCGATGTCCCGCAGGAAATTCCTGGGCGCGGTGCGCAGCCCATGGTCGAACAGCCGCCACACCATGCAGACCAGCACGGTCGCCGCGAAGGCACCCGCGACGCCGACCGCGCCGAACGGCCAGCCCAACCAGACCATGGCCTGACCGCCGAGGATCACCGGAATCCGGGGCACCAGCACATCGGCCTCGCGCAGCCGTTTGGCGACCTCCCAGGTTGCCACGGCGATCGCCACCGCGACCACGCCGATGAATACCTCGGGCACGAACAACAGGATCGCGATCAGCGAAAGCCCGAGTCCGAACCCGACGGCCAATGCCGCGGGTAGGTTGCGTCCGGCCCGGGAACCGGACGGCACTGCGGCCGCCGTTTCGCCGGGGTGTGCCGGCACCGGTTCGGATATGCCGTCGGCCGGCGCCCGACCCACACCGGTCGCGGCGGTGTTCTCGGCCACGATTGTCCCGTCGCTCAACTCGTCGTTCCGTTCGTCCCACCCGGTAGGCCCTCGGACCGCGTCCGACCGGCGGCGTTCACCCTGCCTTGTCCGATCGCACACGGCTACCGCCCGGACCCGTCGACGCCGCTGCCGGCATCAGACCTCGAGCAGTTCGGCTTCCTTGTGCTTGACCAGCTCGTCGACCTGACCGACATACTTCGCCGTGGTCTTGTCCAGTTCCTTCTCGGCGCGCCCGACCTCGTCCTCGCCGGCCTCGCCGTCCTTCTGAATCCGGGATAGTTCGTCCATGGCCTTGCGCCGCACGTTGCGGATCGCGACCTTGGCGTCCTCGCCCTTCTGTCTGGCCTGCTTGGCCAGCTCACGGCGCCGCTCCTCGGTGAGTTGCGGGACCGTGATACGGAGAATATCGCCGTTGTTGGTGGGATTGACACCGAGGTCGGAGTTACGAATCGCGGTCTCGATCGCGGACAGCTGCGACTGCTCGTACGGCTTCACCACCACCATCCGCGGTTCCGGCACGGTGATACTCGACATCTGCGTAATGGGGGTCGGTGCCCCGTAGTAGTCGACGACGACCCTGGCGAACATGCCCGGGTTCGCGCGCCCGGTGCGGATGGTGCCGAGATCGTCCTTCGCCACCGAGACGGCTTTCTCCATCTTCTCCTCGGCGTCGAAGAGCGCTTCTTCAATCACGACCGTTTCCTCCACAGCGTCGTCATCGTCATGATCCGCGGGCCCGCGGCGTCAGGAACGAACCAATGTGCCGATCTTCTCACCGGCGACCGCCCGAGCGATATTGCCTTTGGTCAACAAATTGAACACCAGGATCGGCATCTGGTTGTCCATACACAGGCTGAAAGCCGTCGCGTCGGCGACCTTCAGGTCACGCTCGATCACCTCTTTATGGGTGATCTCGGAGAACATGGTGGCGTCCGGCTCCACCCGCGGGTCGGCGCTGAACACCCCGTCGACGGCCTTGGCCATCAGGACCACCTCGGCGCCGATCTCCAGGGCGCGCTGCGCGGCGGTCGTGTCGGTGGAGAAGTAGGGCATGCCCATACCGGCCCCGAAGATGACCACCCGACCCTTCTCCAGATGCCGTTTGGCGCGCAGCGGCAAATACGGTTCGGCCACCTGGCCCATGGTGATGGCGGTCTGCACCCGGGTGTCCACTCCCTGTTTCTGCAGGAAGTCCTGGAGCGCGAGACTGTTCATCACGGTGCCGAGCATGCCCATGTAATCCGAACGCGCCCGCTCGAGCCCGCGTTCCTCGAGTTCGGCGCCACGGAAGAAGTTCCCGCCGCCGATCACCACGGCCACCTGCACCCCGGTCGCGACGACCTCGGCGATCTGCTCGGCCACCATCTGCACGACATCGGGGTCCAGACCCACCTTCCCGCCGCCGAACATCTCGCCACCGAGTTTGAGCAATACCCGGCGATATCCTGGTCGGTCGGTCCCCGGGTGGGTCATCGGTGGGCGCCTCCTTCGGCGATCGGCATGGTCTGTACGGACGCAGTGAGCATGGGTTCGGCAAAGCCGCCGTTATCAGCGGCCTCTATCCTGCCCTACCCGCCTCGGCGGGCGGCAGAAGACCCCCGGATCGGCTTCCGGGGACCGGAACACACCGAGGCCCTCGCCGCGATGTCACGGCGAGGGCCTCGGTACACGGATCAGGCCTGTCCGA
Source organism: Nocardia brevicatena NBRC 12119 (assembly GCF_000308495.1). Lineage (GTDB taxonomy): Bacteria > Actinomycetota > Actinomycetes > Mycobacteriales > Mycobacteriaceae > Nocardia > Nocardia brevicatena. Next base: position 61,888 of record NZ_BAFU01000064.1, read on the forward strand.
CCTCGAACCGGGCGAAGCGGGTGACGGTCGCCCCGGCCTCGTCCAGCAGAGCCTTGACGGTCTTCTTGCTGTCGGTCACCGATGGCTGTTCCAGCAGGACCACATCCTTGAAGAAGCCGTTGAGCCGGCCTTCGGTGATCTTCGGCAGGGCGGCCTCGGGCTTGCCCTCCTCGCGCGCGGTCTGCTCGGCGATACGCCGCTCGTTCTCGACGATATCGGCGGGGACCTCGTCGCGGGTGACGTACTTGGCCTTCAGCGCGGCAACCTGCATGGCGGCGCCACGGGCGGCCTCGGCGGCGGCGTCTCCCTCACCGGTGTACTCCACCAGCACGCCCACGGCGGGCGGCAGGTCGGAGGCACGCTTGTGCAGGTAGGTGGCGACCGGACCGTCCAGCGATACCACGCGGCGCAGTTCCAGCTTCTCACCGATCTTGGCCGCCAGCGCCTGCAGCTCCTCTTCGGCGGTCCGACCGTCCACCTGGACGGCCTTGAGAGCATCGACATCGGCCGGCTTAACGGCGGCGGCAGCGGTGACGATCTTCTCGGCCAGCGCCTGGAACTCGGCGTTCTTGGCGACGAAGTCGGTCTCGGAGTTGATCTCGATCATCACACCGTTCTCGGCGATGACCAGACCCTCGGCGGTGGTGCGCTCGGCCCGCTTGCCGACGTCCTTGGCGCCCTTGATCCGCAGCAGCTCGACAGCCTTGTCGAAATCGCCGTCGGTCTCGGCCAGCGCGTTCTTGCAGTCCATCATTCCGGAGCCGGTGAGCTCCCGCAGCCGCTTCACGTCAGCGGCGGTGTAGTTCGCCATCGGTGGCGAGCCTCCTTCGAGAAAGTTCGGGTACCGGTCGGCGGTGGTCACGACTCGTCGAGCCGCGTCCACCGCCTCGAGACGTTCGATCCACGGCGCTCACACTGTCGGAAACCGGTGAACGCCGCTCCGACAACGGGTTACGACTCAGGCCTCGGCCGGGGTCTCGGTTTGCGCGTCGGACGGAGCCTCGGTGCCCGGGGCGGCCTGCGCCAGCAGCTCCTGCTCCCACTCCGGCAGCGGCTCGGCCGCGCCGGCCTCCGGCTTCTCGTCGGCGCCGGAGCGGCCCGCCCGGGCCTGCACACCCTCGGCCACCGCCGAGGCGACGACCTTGGTGAGCAGCGCGGCGGAGCGAATCGCGTCGTCGTTACCCGGGATCGGGTAGTCGACCAGGTCGGGATCACAGTTGGTGTCCAGGATCGCGATGACGGGGATGTTCAGCTTGCGGGCCTCACCGACGGCGATGTGCTCCTTGTTGGTGTCGACGACCCAGATGGCCGAGGGCACCTTCTGCATATCCCGGATACCGCCGAGGGTGCGGTCCAATTTGTTCATCTCACGCGTGAGCATGAGGATTTCCTTCTTGGTACGCCCCTCGAAGCCACCGGTCTGCTCCATGGCCTCGAGTTCCTTGAGGCGCTGCAGCCGCTTGTGCACGGTGGAGAAGTTGGTGAGCATGCCACCCAGCCAGCGCTGGTTGACATAAGGCATCCCGACCCGAGTGGCCTCGGCCGCGATCGACTCCTGGGCCTGCTTCTTGGTACCGACGAACAGCACGGTGCCGCCGTGGGCCACGGTTTCCTTGACGAACTCGTAGGCCTTGTCGATGTAGGTCAGCGTCTGCTGCAGATCGATGATGTAGATGCCGTTGCGGTCGGTGAAGATGAACCGCTTCATCTTCGGGTTCCAGCGACGGGTCTGGTGTCCGAAGTGCGCGCCGCTGTCGAGCAGCTGCTTCATGGTTACGACAGCCATGGCTCTCGTATCTCTCTTTCGTTGCCGGTTGTCGCAGCGGACCGGCGGTCCACTGCCCTGGCACCGCCGAACCGTCGGACCCGATCCGTGAGGAGCGGGACCAGCCGACGGTTCCCTGTCCGGAATACGCCCGGGGTCGAACCGCTCCCCGAGGGAGCTCGACCCGTCCGGCGTCGTGATGAACAAGCACGGGTGGTGCGCGAAGTCGGTTCGCAGTGCGCGAACCGCCCGACCAGTTTACGGCGTGCGCAGCACATATCGATAATCGGCGGGTCCGGACCGGCCCTGGAGACGGTGGTTGTCCACAACCAGCGTGTTGTCCACACTCGCCGGCGCCGGCCCCCGGGGCGAACCGCGCGCACCCAGACTGACGTGTATGACCTGCCTTTTTCTTCTTCCCGAGTCGGGTACCGGGGCACACCGTGGCGCACTGTTCCCCGGCTCGGTGCCGTCGGTCGGTCTCCCCACTGCTCTTCCGCGAGAACCACCGGGTTCATCGTCACATTCGCCGACGGTTTTCCCTCGTCCGTCGCAGCGCTCGACGAGCGGGTATTCGATCCCGGACACTGGGCCGAGGCCTCGATCCGGTCCCTGCCTCGAATCGCCTCCCCGCCGCCGGCTGCGGTCGGACATGCGTGAGCATCGGGCCGCGCCTCGGGTCGCGGTAGTCGTCCTGACGGTATTCGTCCTGACCGCGGCGGCCGGCCAACCCGGCGCGGCGGAGCCGAACGGGCGATTCGACTGGCCCCTCCGACCGCGCCCCACGGTGGAGAAACGGTTCGACAAACCCGAACACGACTGGTTACCGGGCCATCGCGGCGTCGACCTGGCCGGCACACCCGGCCAACCCGTCCTCGCCGCGGGGGCCGGGATCGTCGTATACGCCGGGACGGTCGCGGGCAAACCGGTCGTATCGATCGATCATGCGGGAGGTCTGCGGACCACCTACGAACCGGTGGAGGCCGAGATTCCGGTCGGGCGGCGGGTGGCACGCGGTACCCGGATCGGCGTGCTGCGCTCCGGGCACGACGGATGCACCGCCGCGGCCTGTCTGCACTGGGGACTACGCCGGGACGGAGCACGCCGGGGCAGGCCGGAATATCTGGACCCGCTGGGCCTGCTCCGGCTCGCCACGGTGCGACTGAAACCGGTGCGGGCCGAACGGGTCACCGGCGGTGATCCACCCCGCGGTCAGAGAAACGCGGCGAGGGTGTCGGCCTCGATGCGCAGTTCGGCAGCCCGGTCCGGACGACCGGCCCGATCGTAGGTGTCGGCCGATTCGGTGCGCTCGGTGATCTCGGCGCGCACGATATCGGCGATATCGGCTTCGGTGAGCTCTCTGCGGGCGACTTCGGCGGCACCGGGGCCCACCGCACTCGCCTCCACCGCCCCGGCCCGGTGTTCCCCGATATCGACCGATTCGGCGTTATCGATGGCGGCCAGCGTCGCCCGCAGCACACCGACGGTGCGGCGGTCACGGGCCTTCATCGCCGTGGACAGCGCGGCGCGCAGACGCTCGCGCAACGACAGGGCATCGGTCGTTCCGGTGGACATGGTGGGCACCGTACCCGCGGCACGGTCGGCCGGGCCACGCAATAATCGCAGCGTGGGGTATACCGATCGATATCGAGGCGTACGGACGTCACGCGGCGGCCGTACGGACCGGCACACCGGGACGGCGCGAAGCTGGCCCCCGCGGGTGGTGATGCGCAGGGCCTCCGGGCTGCGCACCCTCGAGGCGGCCCTGATCCGCAGCGGACTCGGCCCGGTCGCCGGGGTGGACGAGGCCGGACGCGGCCCCTGCGCCGGACCGCTGGTGGTGGCGGCGTGCGTGCTCGGCCCGCGGGCGCACGACGCGCTTGCCGGTCTCGACGATTCCAAGAAGCTCACCGAAGCGGCCCGGGAAGAGCTCTACCCGGTGATCACCCGCCTGGCCCTGGCCTGGCAGGTTGTCGTGATCCCCGCCCGCGAGATCGATGCGATCGGTATCCATGTCGCCAATATCCAGGGCATGCGCCGGGCAGTGGCCGGTCTCGGCCATACACCTGGATACGTCCTCACCGATGGTTTCCGGGTGCCGGGTCTGCAGGCTCCGTCGCTGCCGGTGATCGGCGGGGACGCCACCGCCGCCTGTATCGCCGCGGCCAGTATCCTGGCCAAGGTCACTCGCGATCGAATAATGGTCGAGTTGGACCGTTACCTGCCCGGCTACGGATTCGCCGCGCACAAGGGCTACAACACCCCCGAACACACCGAGGCCCTGCGGCGTCTGGGCCCGAGTGTCGAGCACCGCCGGTCCTGGCGGAACGTGCGCGAACTGTCGATACCGCGGCGCGGCGACGATGCGCCGATGGCGCTGGTGTACGCGGACTCGGAGACCGACGGCGGGGCCTGAACACCCGGCTCGGGGATATTGTCCGACCTGCCCACCCACACCACTTCGTGGTCAAATAAGCGGTGGCAGGTCGCGGTGACGGCCCGGCGCGGCACGAGCGGTCAGCGTCCGAAGGCGGTAGCGCAGCGTGACCACGCAGGGCGCCCGCGCATGCCGAATGGACACAGCATGAGCAATGATGGTCAGTACAACGCAGTGCGGCGAGAAGGAGGACGTTCCACCCGATGAGTGCCGAGGACCTCGAGAAGTACGAAACCGAGATGGAGCTCTCGCTGTATCGGGAGTACAAGGACATCGTCGGTCAGTTCTCGTACGTGGTGGAGACCGAGCGTCGCTTCTACCTCGCGAACTCCGTGGAACTGCGCCCGCAGAACGCGGATGGTGAGGTGTACTTCGAGGTGCGGATGAGCGATGCCTGGGTCTGGGATATGTACCGGCCGGCCCGGTTCGTCAAACACGTCCGGGTGATCACCTTCAAGGACGTCAATATCGAGGAGCTGGAGAAACCGGACCTGCGGCTGCCGGAGTAGTTCGGCTCCACCCCGGATGGCGGCGGACGCTACCGCGAACCCTCTCCGCACTCTTCGCCGGCATTCGCGCCGGCCGGGGCTTGTTTTGTCGGGTGAGTCCGTCGAGTGCGGCGCTGTTGGCCGCCGTGATCGCATGCGCGTGAAACGGTTTTCGGGGCGCCCTCCACAGGCGCGGTTATCCACAGGTTTCCTGTTTTCCCAGGTCGGAGGCCCGGGTGGCGTTCGAGACCGGCGCACGCTGATCGGGTGGCACACAACATGGCGCTAGGAGCGCAAGGGGAGGAATTGGCGGCGCGGTATCTGCGATCCGCCGGTATGGAGATCGTCTGCCGCAACTGGCGGTGCCGATACGGCGAACTGGACCTGGTGGTGCGGGATGCGGGGGTCACCGCGTTCGTCGAGGTGAAGACCCGAACCGGGCTCGGATTCGGAGTACCGGCCGAGTCGGTCACCTTCACCAAACAGCAGCGTATCCGCAGGCTGGCACTGCTGTGGCTCGCCGAGCAGGACGGACCGTGGCGGCGCATCCGGTTCGACGTGGTCTCGGTGCTGCTGCCCAGGAACCGGGAACCGGTGATCGAACACCTGCCGGGGGTGTTCTGATGGCGCTCGGCCGCGCCTGCTCCATCGCGGTGAGCGGAATCGACGGTCAACTGGTGGAGATCGAGGCCGATATCGGGCAGGGGCTCCCATCGGTGCATCTGGTCGGACTACCCGACACCTCACTGCAGGAATCCCGCGACCGGGTCCGTGCGGCCGTGACGAACTCGGGTGAGAAATGGCCGGACGGCCGGGTGATCCTGGCGCTCAGCCCGGCAACGCTGCCGAAGATGGGCAGCGTCTACGATCTGGCGCTGGCCGTCGCGGTGTTGAATGCGGCCGACGCGGCGCCGTCTGCTCGACTCGACGGCACCGCGCTGTTGGGGGAACTCGCCCTGGACGGCCGGCTGCGGCGGGTCCGGGGGATCCTGCCCGCGGTACTGGCGGCGCGGAACGCGGGGCGCACAGCGGTTGTCGTACCGGAATCGGCCCTGCCGGAGGCGAGCCTGGTCACCGGTATCCGAGTACTCGGCGCGGCGAACCTGGCCGCGGTCCTGAGCTGGCTGCGTGGTGAGGGCCCACTCATCGAACCCGAGGGCGCCCCGAAGGCACAGTCACGCTCCGGCGGCGATCTGAGCGAGGTGGCCGGCCAGCACGAGGCCCGATGGGCGCTGGAGGTCGCGGCGGCCGGCGGTCACCACCTGCTGCTCACCGGGCCACCGGGAATCGGGAAAACCATGCTGGCACAGCGCCTTCCAGGCCTGCTGCCACCCCTGACGGACACCGAGGCACTGGAGGTCACCGCCATTCATTCCGTCGCGGGCACCCTCTCCGGCGAACAGCCGCTGATCACCCTGCCGCCGTTCGTCGCACCACACCATTCGACCTCGGTGAGCGCCATGGTGGGTGGCGGTTCCGGGTCGGCGCGCCCGGGAGCGGTCAGCCGTGCCCACCGCGGAGTGCTGTTCCTCGACGAATGCGCCGAAATCGGAACAAAGGTGCTGGAGGCCATGCGCACCCCGCTGGAAGAGGGCGAGGTCCGGATCGCCCGACGCGACGGCGTCGCCCGCTATCCCGCACGTTTCCAGCTCATTCTCGCCGCCAATCCGTGTCCCTGCGCCCCGGCGCGCGATGTGGACTGTATCTGCGCGCCGCTGGCCCGACGCCGCTATCTGGGCAAACTCTCCGGGCCGCTGATGGACCGCATCGATATCTGGGTACAGATGCACGCGACGACGGATGGGAGCCTTGCGATCGAGGAGTCCGAGAGCAGCGAGGCGGTGCGCCGGCGCGTTACCGCTGCCCGCGACGCCGCCGCCGCGCGCTGGCGGGAATACGGATGGCGGACCAATGCCGAAGTGCCCGGACACCTGCTACGCCGCCGGTTCCCGCTCCCGCGGGACGCGATCGCGCCGGTGGAGGCGGCGCTGCGGCTGGGACGGCTGTCCGCGCGCGGAGCCGACCGCGCCCTTCGCGTCGCCTGGACGATATGTGACCTGCGCGGTGGTGACCTGCCCACCGCGCAGGATGTGATGCTGGCATTGAACTTCCGACAGCGAGGTGCGCAATGAGCCCCGCCGCATACGAATCGTCCGCTGTGGGAGCGGCCGCCACCGAGGACCGGCGACTCGCCTGGGCATATCTGTCCCGGGTAGTGCTCGGGCCGTGCCCGGCGCTGTCGGCACTGATCGACTCGGTCGGAGTGACCGACGCGGCGCACGCGGTACGGGAGCACGCGCTGCCGGAGGCGCTGCACGGACCCACCGCGCGACGGCGCGGTGTCGACCTCGCCGAACAGGACCTCGAGCGGATGGCGGCGCTCGGTGGCCGTCTGATCACACCGGACGATCCCGAATGGCCGGCCTGGCGGATGTTGGGTCTGTCCCGACTCGACCCGCGGCAGGACGCCGAGGGCGCGGTTCCGTTGGCGCTGTGGGCTCGTGGGCCCGGATCGCTGTCGGAGCTGACCGAACGGGCACTGGCCGTGGTGGGCGCCCGGTGCAGCACCGGCTACGGGGATCGGATCACCGGCGAGATCGTGGGTGATCTGGCGGCCCGCGGCTGGACCATCGTGTCCGGGGCGGCATTCGGTATCGACGGGGTAGCGCATCGCGCCGCATTGGCGGTGGGCGGTACGACCCTCGCGGTCCTCGCCTGCGGGGTCGACCGTCCGTATCCCGCCCAGCACGACCGGCTCATCGCCGAGATAGCCGCGTCCGGCCTGGTGATCAGTGAATACCCGCCCGGCGTCACCGCTCGCAAACACCATTTCCTGGCGCGAAACCGCCTGGTCGCCGCCCTTGCCGATGGGGTGCTGGTGGTGGAGGCCGGATTGCGCAGCGGCGCCCGCAATACGGTGAAGTGGGCACGCCGACTCGGGCGTCCGGCCCTCGCCGTACCCGGTCCGGTCCATTCGGCGGCCTCGGTCGGCTGCCACCGGATGATCCGAGAGGGTGAAGCTCTACTGGTCACCGACGCCGCGGACGTCGTATCCGAGGCCGCACCGCTGCACCTGCCGTTCCCCGCCACACAGACGCCGAGCGGCGATCGGCCGACCGGTGCAGCGGCGCTGGTCCACGCGGCACTACCGGTGGTCGGCGGCCGGCAGCCGCACGAACTCTGCGAGCCGACCGGCCTTACGCTCGCCGCCGTACGCGCGGCGCTTCCCACACTCGAACTGGCGGGTCTGGCGACTGCGGGCACCGCGGGCTGGTATCGCACGAAGGGTGAAGGCGCCGAACGGTTGGGCCCGCCACGGATCCGGAAAGCCGAACCGGTGGCCGGCGAAGCCCTGGACTCGACCGAAACGGAGAGAGGAATCGAGCATTGAATACCACTGACACGATGTCCTGGTGCCGCGTCCAGATAGGTTGGTGCGGTAAGGAGAGTTTCTCACCGGCCATACCGCGCCCATGAGCTCAGTAGCGTTCAGTTACGACGGCCGCACACTGACGACCAGCAGTTCCGACACTACCTTTCCGGCCGGCCCAGGCCCGCCACACGAATACCTACAGGAGATTCACTGTGTCGGCTCGAACACACAGTGGATGTCGGTGCGCAAACAGAACGTTGGGGTTCCAAGCCGAAGAATTGTGATCGCTGACAACGAAAGCCACTTCGGAGGATCCTATGTCGAGATTCACAACAATGATCAATACGGCCGCCGTCGCGATTGCTGCTGCCGCTGTTGTGGGCCTGTCCACGTCCCCAGCGGCGACGGCGGAACCGGCGCTGACTGCGCCGTCACCCTTGGCGCAGGTGCCCGTGAAAACGGAGGGATGGCTGAAGATCTACCAAGGGAAGGCACCGCGGGGTACCAAGGCAGTCGAGCTCACGGTGATCCCCGACTCGGCGGTCGGGATGCGCGTGACCGACGGTAATGGTCACTCGCTCTACCGATTCGATAAAGACACCGCCAGACCGTCGCGGTCGAACTGCAACGGCGACTGTGCCGTCACGTGGCCGCCACTGCTGGTCAGTCGGGGGCAAGGGCTCTATGTCGAGGGTATCGACCCGACACTGACCGGATTCATCGAACGCGCGGACGGTTCGTGCCAGATCACCATCGGCGGCTGGCCGGTGTACTACTTCTCGAAGGACAAGCAGCCGGGGGATCTGCTGGGCCAGGGCGTCGGCGGCACCTGGTTCGCGGTCGCGCCCACCGGCGGGAAGGCACTCGCGAAGTAGGCGTTCAGCGGGCGGAGCGAACCAGCGCCGCCCGGTCGACCACGGTGATGCGGCCACGGGTCAGAGCCAGGATATTGCGTTGTTGCAGGTCACGCAGTACCTTGTTCGCCGTGGCCCGCGTGGTCCCTGCCATGGACGCCAAATCGTCCTGATTGAGGCGGATCTCCGCAATGGAACTCGATCCCCCGTAGACGCGGGCAAGATCGACCAGACGTCGCACGACCCTGGTTTCGACCGGCAGATACAACGCCTCCAGCACCTGAGCGGAGAGCCGCCGCACCTGAGCGGCCAACGTGCTGATGATGACCTGATCGATATCCGGGTAACTCTGACGCAGTACCGTCATCTGTGCTCGACTGAACGTCAACGTCTCGACATTCTCGACCGCTTCGACGGTCGCGGTACGGCGAGAGTTGCTGTCGACCACTGCCAGTTCACCGAACGAATGACCGGGGCCGAGTATGGTCAGCGTCGCGATGTTCCCGAACGGGGTGGCGACCCGGACGATGAGCCGGCCGGACTTGATCAAATGCAGACAGTCACCGGGATCGCCTTCGTGACAGAGAATTTCCCGGCGTTTGAACCGGCGCGGCGTGCATGAGGCGATAATTTCGCGCCGCTCCGATTCGCCCAATCCACGCAGTATCTCGAAATCGGTGGTCACCGTAGTCCGTCCAATACGTAACAGGTCACCGGTTCGCTCCTGCCTCGGACAATCACTGTGCCACGGCTGCGCACTTGCGCGCGCGAGCCGAGATGCGCGTAGGTCAGCGAGCCGATGACCACGGTCCCAGGCTCTGCCAAACTCTCCAGCCGGGCGGCGAGATTCGTCGTATCACCGATCGCGGTGTAGTTGCGCATCTGCGGCGCACCGATATTGCCGACCAGCGCCGGACCGGTATTGATTCCAACCCGGAAACGCGGCCAGCCGGGATGCCGAATCGCCGTTTCGGTGACCGCCCGCTGTAGCGCGAGCCCCGCGCTCGCCGCTCGCAGCGCATGATCCGGCTGGTGGGTCGGCGCGTTGAACAGGGCCATAACCGCGTCGCCGACGAACTGAACGACTGTCCCGCCACAGTCCAGAATCGTCGGCACGATCATGCCGTAATATGTGTTGAGCATGTGCACAACCGTTTCCGGGGGCGAGGACTCGGAGAACGGCGTGAACCCCGATAAATCGGCCATGAGCACGCTGACCTCGGCAATCTGGCCGCCGAGTCCGGCCTGGGACGGGTCGGCGATCAATGCGGTGGCTACCGTGGGCGACATGTAGGACCGGAACAGCCCGTCGATCTGCTGGTACAGGCGGGCATTCTCCAACATGACCGAAGTCCGGTCGGCGAACGATCGCAACATCGCGAACTCGGTATCACTGAAGCGGCCGCTCTCACGTCGCGCCTCGAGCATTCCAGCAGGATTGCCCTTGACGACCAGTGGCAATGCCACCGACTGCGGATCAGCAGGTTCACCGTCGGGAAAGGTCAATTCGCGGTCTCGGATCAGGCCCAGCCGAAACCGGTCCCGGTCGAACGCCTCCGACACGAGGCGCAGCACCTCATCGAGCAGATCCTGTTCGCGGCGAATCACGTTCGACCGCTCACCGATCGCCGCGAGCAGGCCCAGCCGACGGACCTGCTCGCGCTCGCCGCCCAGAGCGTAGGCGCTCTGCTGCAACACCGCGACCTGACGCTCGGTGAGCCCGAATCGCTTGGACAACCGGGCCCCGACCGCCCCTAGCGGCTCGGTCGAGGCCACGCCGCCTTCAGCGCGCGCACGCAGCGCGTCGACCATCTCGTTCAGGGCGTGCGTGTAGTCGCGCTCCATCACTGCCATGGTCTGGTGCAGCGTGACGCTGTCGAACAGTCCGAGAGCCGAACCCTCCCGCCGGAATTGCAGGTGCGCGCTACTGGAGATGAGCATGAAGGCTGCCAGCATCAGCACATGCCATTCCCACCATGAGGTATGCCAACTGCGACCGAAACCCACAGCAAAAAGCGCCTCGGCCAGTAGCACGAAGGCAGTGAGCACACTGAGCAGCACCACGCCCCGTCGGCGCACATACTGCTGCGCATAGCGAAATGCCGCGGCAATATAGCACATCGATCCGACGAAGGCCACGCCGACCAGCGGCCCTTTGGCCTCCGCCGGATCGGGCGCGTGATGCAGTGGCGGCAGCTGTACCATCGATGCCACTGCCCATGCTACGAGCAGCAGCGTTGGGAGTGCGGATAATATCCATGCAAATCGATGCAACCGGGCGGCCGCGGAATGCCCGAATTCCACCGACGATGCGAGGGCGGCGGCGCCGCCGAGCCCCAGCCCGACGGGTACCGAATAGACAAAGCCGGCATTCGGTGTCAGCAGAATCACGCCGGGTGTCGCCAATGCATGCAATCCGAGGAAACCCGCGCTGAATTGGAACACCAGCGATACCAGGATCAACCTGGCGTCGCGACGCATCCGAGCGGCCCGAAACAACATAACGCCCAATGTCATCGCGATGGCGGCGGTGGCGAGCACCAACCAGAAATGCATCCCGTGGTGCTCGTGGTCCGTGTCGAGTTCGGGACGGGTGACCAGCAACCACAACCCGAGCGCCGGCAATGAGACATGTCCCAGCCAGAGCAGAACCTTGACCTTCGACACCACCCGAACGTTACCGCGCGGCTCGCCCTGGAGAAACAAGAACAGCTGATTAGCGGTAGTTCGTTGGCTTCGATCCTTGCCGGGTGTACCTGTTGGGGCGCATGGAGTCGAATGCACCCCGCCGACCGAGCTCCAGCATCTGACCGACGCCGTCGGTGCAGGCCGCGGCATGCACCTCTACCTCCCGCCCTGTCCCAACAAACTACCGCTGGGCCGAAGATAATATTCGGAACCGAAAAGGTGAGGGCGCGGTCCCGCAGGGACACTCACCCCGAATACTTGCCAGAACGGACCGACCGGGTAACGGTGGGGTGATGGAGGAATTGCCCGAGGATCTGGAAGCGCTGCTGAGCGAGTACGGGCGGCACCTGAGGCTCGGGCGCAATCGATCGGCGCATACGGTGCGCGCCTATCTCGGCGATGCCCGGTCACTGCTGGCGCATCTGGTCCGCCCCGCCTCCGATGCCTCCGTGTGGGAACTCGACACGGGGGTGTTGCGCTCCTGGCTGGCGGAATACGCCGAGCGGGGTGCGGCCCGTACCACACTGGCGCGGCGCGCCTCCTCGGCACGCACGTTCACCGCCTGGTTGGCCCGCACCGGCCGGCTGGCCGTCGACCCCGGGCCGCGTCTCGGAACGCCCACGGCGCATCGGGTACTGCCCGTGGTTCTCGGCCGCCACCAGGCTGCCCAGGCCATGGCAGCGGTCGAATCCGGTGCGGCACAGCGAGACCCGATGGCCCTGCGAGACAGGCTGATCGTCGAATTGCTGTATGCCACGGGTATTCGGGTGAGCGAACTCTGCGGCCTCGATATCGACGATATCGATCGGGAGCGCCGATTGGTCAGGGTCCTCGGCAAGGGCAACAGGGAGCGTTCGGCGCCCTTCGGCATCCCGGCCGACGAGGCTGTGGAGGGTTGGCTGCGCTACGGCAGGCCACTGTTCGCCACCCCCGAGTCGGGCCGCGCGCTCCTGCTCGGCCGGCGTGGCAGACGATTGGACCCGCGGCAGGCACGAACCGTGGTCCACGATGTCGTCGCCGCTGTCCCCGGCGCCCCGGATATGGGACCGCACGGCCTCCGGCATACCGCCGCCACCCATCTGCTGGAGGGCGGGGCCGATCTACGCGTGGTCCAGGAGTTGCTCGGTCACGCCAGTATGGCCACCACCCAGCTGTACACCCATGTTTCCATCGACCGCCTCAAGAAGGTTCACGATCGAGCCCATCCGCGGGCGTGACCACCCTCCCGTCTTCACGGGTGGTGCGGCGCGAAGGCCCGGAAAACACGGGCACGCGGTGGACAGGACCGCTGCTCACGTGCCGGCGGCCCATATGCCGCGTGCCGCGTGGCCGGCCGCCGGTCCCACCCGCCGCCGAATACCGCGGCAGTGGCTCACTTCCCTACCTGCGGGTCCTCCGCGTGGACCGGACCGATACGCCCCGGAGGCCAGATCTTGAATACGGCCTTGCCGCGGACGTTCTCGATCGGGACCGTCCCCTGTAGTTCGTCGCCGACATGCGCCCGGGAATCCCGGGACTCGTTCCGGTTGTCGCCCATAACCCACAGATGGCCCTGCGGGACCGTGACCGGTCCGAAGACCCGGCCCACCGGGTAGGCGGCGTTTCGGGCGCCCGGCGTCCACGGGAAGTCGTCCGCGACATACGGCTCGTCCAGCGGATCGCCGTCGACGAGGATGCGGCCCTGGTCGTCACAGCATTCGACGGTTTGTCCGCCGACCGCGATGACCCGTTTGACCAGATCGTTCTCATCGGGTGGCACGAGGCCGAAGAACGAGAAGAAATTCTGCACGCCGCGGACGGCAGGATTGTCCGAGCGGATGGAACGGTAGTTGGTGTTCCAGGACGGCGGACCGACGAATACGACGACGTCCCCCGGCTTCGGATCGCTCCAGTAGTAGCTCAGCTTCTGCACGTAGATGCGATCGCCGGTACAACCCTCGCAACCGTGCAGGGTCGGTTCCATCGACTGGGACGGAATGACATAGGGCCTGCCGACGAAGGTCACCATCACGGCCGCGATCAGCGCGGCGATCACCAGCAGGATCGGCAGTTCCTGCCAGAACGGACGTTGCTTTTTCTGTTTGGGCTGCCGTCGTGCGCGGCGCCCCCGCGACTGTCCGTCGTCAGACCCGGACACCGATACCGACCTACTCTCGTCTGCCACGCCGAACAGAGTAGCCGGGTACCGCGCAGGGCACGCGGTACCCGGCCGGTCGAAGAACACGACGCCACATCGCTCCGGCCCACCGGTCCGGCCGACCGCGATATCGAACCGGCTCGGAACCATCGGGTCCCGACCCGTCGTCAAAGGCGGGACAATCCGGCACAGTCGGGCCCGCCCGGGTTCGGAGCAACGACGCAGGAAGGGAGGCCGAGATGACAGGCCCCGGCCCACAGCCCCTCGAATGTCTCATCACGCCGGCCCGCCCCACCGGAGCGACGTCGCACAACGGCAGCACACCGGGACAGCGACCGAGTCGACAGGACCGACCGGCCTCCACCCTCTCGGGCCCTCAGCACAATAGTCGGGCCCCACCCCGGTCCGGCCCGACCACAGCAACGTCACGCAGCGGCGGCGCGCCGAAAGAGAACCCGAGCCGACAGGCCCGATCGGCCATCCTCTCGACACCTCACCACGGCAGTCGGCCCACTCGGATCCGACCCGACCAATAACGACGTCGCGCAACAGCGGCGCGCAGGGTAAAGAACCCGAGCCGACAGGACCGACCGGCCACCCTCTCGGACGCCTTATGGCAGTCGGGGCCCACCCCCGGTCCGGCTCCGACCGCAGCGGCGGCACGCGGAGAGAGAGCCCGAGTCACCAGGCCCAACCGCCACTCTTCGGACACCTCACCACGGCAGCCGCAGCCGCCCTTGGCGCGGCCCGATCCGTAGCGACATCGCGCAACAGCCGCGCGCAGAGTAAAGAACCCGAGCCACCTGACCCGGCAGATACCTTCTCGGATGCCTCACGTTGGTGGTCGGGACCCGCCACGGGTCCGGACCGACCGGCTCTCGAATTCGCGTCAGCGGATTCGGGGAGAGAGGGGAGACCTAGGGTCACCAGGGCCCCGACAGCGCCGCTACCAGGCGTCGCCATCCAACACAGCCCGCCCCTGGGCCGGCCCGACCGGGGCGAATTCGCGACAGCGCATTCGCTCCGGGAACAAAGCGCCGGAGCTACGGAACCACAAAGGGTTGCGGCCCGTCTCGCGTTTCGGCCCCCGAAGCGCATGTGCCGAAGGCACGAGTCTCGGGGGCCGAAACGCGAGACCCGTCAGGGCCGCAACCCCGCGCCGCCGAAGGCGGCGCAATCAAACACAGCCTCTCAGCGCTTCTCTTTGATCTTGGCGGCCTTACCGCGCAGCTCGCGCAGGTAGTACAGCTTGGCCCGCCGCACATCACCGCGGGTCACGACCTCGATGTGGTCGATATTGGGGCTGTGCACCGGGAAGGTGCGCTCCACACCGACACCGAATGACACCTTGCGCACGGTGAAGGTCTCGCGGATACCGCCGCCCTGGCGCCGGATAACGACGCCCTTGAAGACCTGGATACGTTCCTTCGAGCCCTCGATAACCTTCACATGCACATTGAGGGTGTCGCCGGGACGGAAGTCGGGGACGTCGCTGCGCAGCGATTTCTCATCGACGAAGTCAAGGGTGTTCATGATCATCCTTCTGGAGTTCGCGCGAACAGAGGAACCTGGCGGCGTATTGCTCGACCGGTTCATGCTCCGAATAGGGGATGCGCCGGGTCCGACAACACGCCCGGGGCAACCCGTGCATTGTGCCAGACCGGCGCACCGGGCCGAAAATCGGTCCGGTGTTCAGGGGTGTTCGTCCACCACGGACCGCGGCTCGGACTCGTGGTCACGAGCCCACGGATGGGAGCGGTGCGGGGCGGGCGGGGCGGCGACCACGGTGCGCTGCAATTCCGCCTCGGCAGCCCGCCGGACGTGGTCGACATCGGGTTTTCCGGCGATCAGATCCTGTACGAAGATCTTGGCGCGAATGACCGGACGCCGGTAGCGGCGTTCCCGGACGATGGAGCGATACATCAGCCGGCGCCGGTCGCCGTAACGCCACCGCGCCCATGGGGCGCCCGGCCTGCTCAACCGTAGTGCGCCCACCACCAGCAGCGGGAGGAAGAACATCCCGAACAGCCCGGTCCAGATCTTGCCCTTGGCGATCACGACGCCGGCCAAGGCCAGGTTGACCGCAGCGAAGAGGATCACGAACGCCTGCACCGCGGGGTCGGGGTGGTCGCGGAAGTCGTTGATGTCCAGCAGCCACAGCGGGTGGAAGCCCAGTAGGAGCAGCCCGGTGACGGCGAGCGCGACGAACACCGCGTCCACGGAGGTGCGGCCCTGCTCCTCCCAGTACACGTCCCGCAGGTAGAAGATCAGCGCGAACTCGTCGAGCACCAGCGCGGCGCCGACCCCGAACGTCGCGGCCAGCGCCGACGCACTCGCGGTGCTCGCGTGGGAGTAGGTGCTGATCATCCCGATGCCGGACAGCAACACCAGGATCACGCCGAACACCATGTGGTGGATGTGCACGCCGCCGGAGCGCAGATTGCCTGGCCACCAGCGCACCCGGGCGCGGATCAACCGGACGCTGACTCGGATGAACAGGAATCCGACGATGAAGCCGAACAGGAAGCACAGCAGCGGGAGCCGGCCCGCGGCGAGGACATCGTCTTCGAGCCACCGTCGCATACCCGCTCCCGCTCCCGCCGTCTCGGCTACTGCCCGAAGCCCGCCCGTCGCAGCGCGTCGGCCATGGCGCCGTTGACCGGGGCGGGGTCACGCCGTTGACCGCGGCCCTGCCCTTTGGCGCCCTGTCCCTGGTTGCGCCCCTGGGTGCCGCGCGCCTGACCGCCCTGTCCGGACCGTCCCTGCCCGGACTTGCGCGCTCCGCCGTCCCGGTCGCCGGGGCCGGGACCGCGGTCGTTGCGGCCACGGCCCCGCTCGGGTTTCGCCGCGCCGGGTTCATCGTCCAGCCGCAACGTCAGCCCGATGCGCTGCCGGGCGGTATCGACCTCGAGCACCTTGACCTTGACCACATCACCGGATTTGACGATCTCGCGCGGGTCCTTCACGAAATTCCGCGACATGGCCGAGACGTGCACCAGCCCGTCCTGGTGTACGCCGATATCGACGAACGCCCCGAAGGCGGCCACATTGGTGACCACGCCCTCGAGCACCATCCCGGGCAATAGGTCGGCGACCGTCTCCACGCCTTCGGCGAACTCGGCGGTCTTGAACTCCGGACGCGGGTCGCGGCCCGGTTTCTCCAGTTCGCCGATGATGTCGGTGACGGTGGGCACGCCGAACTTCTCGTCGGTGAAGTCGGTGGGCTTCAGCGTCCGCAGCACGGCGGTGTTGCCGATGATCTCGGTGATATCGCGCTCGGTGGCATCGAGGATGCGGCGCACCACCGGATACGCCTCGGGGTGTACCGCGGAGGTGTCGAGGGGGTCCTCGCCGCCGCGGATCCGCAGGAAGCCGGCGCACTGTTCGAAGGCCTTGGGCCCCAGCCGGGGCACGTCCAGCAGTGCCGTGCGACTGTGGAACGGGCCGTTGCGGTCGCGGTGGGCCACGATGCTCTCGGCGACCGAACCGGTGATGCCCGAGACCCGGGACAGCAGTGGCACCGAGGCGGTGTTCACGTCGACCCCGACCGCGTTCACCGCGTCCTCGACCACCGCGCCCAGCGAGCGGGCCAGCAGGGTTTCGGAGACATCGTGCTGGTATTGGCCCACGCCGATGGATTTCGGTTCGATCTTCACCAGCTCGGCCAGCGGATCCTGCAGTCGGCGGGCGATGGAGACGGCACCGCGCAGCGAGACGTCGAGTTCGGGGAGTTCCTGGGAGGCGTAGGCCGAGGCCGAGTACACCGACGCGCCCGCTTCCGACACCACGATCTTGGTGGGTTTGCGGTCGGGGATCCGTGTGATCAGTTCGGCGGCCAGGGCATCGGTTTCCCGGGACGCGGTGCCGTTGCCGATGGCGATGAGTTCGACGTCGAACCGGGTGACCAGGGCACCGAGTACGGCCAACGATTTCTCGGTCTGGTTCTGGGGTTTGTGCGGGTAGATGACCTCGGTGGCGACCACCTTGCCGGTGGCGTCCACCACGGCCACCTTCACACCGGTCCGATATCCCGGGTCCAGGCCCATGGTGGCGCGGGTGCCGGCGGGGGCGGCCAGCAGCAGGTCGCGCAGATTGGTGGCGAAAACGTCCACGGCATCGCGTTCGGCGGCCTGCCGCAGCCGCATGCGGGTGTCGATTCCGAGGCTTATCTGCAGTTTGGTGCGCCAGGCCCAGCGCACCGTGTCGAGCAGCCAACGGTCGGCGGCGCGGCCGCGGTCGGCGATATCGAATCGCCGCGCGATCCGCCCCTCGTAGACACCGGGTTCGCCGGGGGTGGGTTCGGAGTCCTCGGGGTCGGGATTCAGCTGCAGGGTGAGCACCTCTTCCTTCTCCCCGCGCAGCAGCGCCAGGATGCGGTGCGAAGGCAGCGTGGTGAAGGGCTCGGCGAAATCGAAGTAGTCGGCGAACTTCGCGCCCGCCTCTTCCTTGCCCGGACGGACGGCGGAGGTGAGACGGCCGCGGTTCCACATGAGTTCGCGCAGTTCGCCCACCAGGTCGGCGTCCTCGGCGAAGCGTTCCACCAGAATGGCGCGGGCACCGTCGAGCTGTTCGGCGGTGTAGCCGGCCGGATCGGTGGTGGGATCGCCGAGCAGGGCGTCGGCGACGGGCTCGTGGCCGGCCTCCCGGGCGATCTGCGCCTTGGTGCGCCGTTTGGGTTTGAACGGCAGGTAGATGTCCTCCAGGCGGGCCTTGGTCTCGGCCAGCATCAGTTGCCGGTGCAGTTCGTCGTCGAGTTTGCCCTGGCCGCGAATGGATTCGATGATGGTGGCCCGGCGTTCGTCGAGTTCGCGCAGATAGTGCAGCCGCTCCTCGAGGGTGCGTAGCTGGGCGTCGTCGAGACCGCCGGTGACCTCTTTGCGGTAACGGGCGATGAACGGCACGGTCGAACCGCCGTCCAGGAGTTCCACGGCGGCGCGCACCTGGCTCTCGCGCACCCCTAATTCCTCGGCGATACGCCGCCCAACGGTGCCGGGCGCCCCGGTCCCGACGCCGCCGGTGGTTTCGGCGGCGGTCGGCTCGACGCTCGTTGTCTCGGGAGTCGCGGTATCAGGCGCTGTGCTCACGGCACGCACCCTACCGCCGTCCGCCGACAGCCGGTCCGAGCCCACCGCTTCACCAGGAGACAAAGAAGGTGGAGAACCACCGCACCCGACGGAACTTCGCCATGAAGAGGCGCCATGACATGCGTCGACGGCGTTCGGCCGGCGGATACCGCACGGCGGGGAACGCGAACGGCCGGCTTCGCGCCGTACACATTTCGCCCGGCAGTGGGCCACCGCGCCCGGATGCTAATCGGGTGGCAGCAGATCCGGACGTCGCTGTCGGGTGCGCGCCAGCGACTGCTCCCGACGCCACGCCGCCACCTTGGCGTGGTCGCCGGACAACAGGATCGGCGGGACGTCGAGCCCGCGCCAGCTCGCCGGGCGAGTGTAGCCGGGTCCTTCCAACAGCCCGTCGGAGAACGAGTCCTGTTGGTGCGATAGCTGATTGCCCAGTACACCGGGGATCAGCCGGACCACGGCCTCGGTGATCACCAGAACGGCGGCCTCCCCGCCGATCAGCACATAGTCGCCGATGCTGACCTCTTCCACCCGGACCCGGCGTGCGGCGTCGTCGAACACCCGCTGGTCGATCCCCTCGTAACGTCCGCACGCGAACACCAGATGCGGTTCGGTCGCCCAACGCTGCGCGGTGGCCTGGGTGAACGGCACTCCGGCGGGTGTGGGTACCACCAGCAGCGCCTCGTCGGGGCACACCTCGTCCAGGGCGGGACCCCAGACGGTGGGCTTCATGACCATGCCGGGACCGCCCCCGTAGGGCGAATCGTCGACGGATTTGTGCACGTCGTGGGTCCAGTGCCGCAGATCGTGCACGGCGATCTCGAGCAGCCCCTTCTCGACGGCCTTGCCCAGCAGTGCCGTACGCAGTGGCTCCAGATACTCCGGGAAAATGGTGACGACGTCTATTCGCATGTTCGTCCGCCTCGCAAGAGACCCGCCGACGTCATTCGGGATCCAGCAGCCCGTCCGGCGGATCGATCACGATCAGCCCTTCGTCGACCGACACGGTGGGCACGATCGCGGTCACAAACGGCACCAGGACTTCCCGGCCGTCGGCCATGCGCACCGACAGCAGTTCCCCGGCCGCCGAATGCAACACCTCGGCGACGGTGCCCACCGTCGAACCGTCGATATGCCGGACGGACAGCCCCTCCAGTTCGTGGTCGTAGAACTCGTCCGGGTCGGAGGGGGGCGGTAATTCGGCGCTGTCCACCACGAACAGCATGCCGCGTAGTGCGTCCGCGGCGGTGCGGTCGCCGATTCCGGCCAGCCGCACCAGGAGTCGGCCCGAATGCTGCCGGGCCGACTCGACGGTGAACTCACGTAGCGGGCCGGATCGCCCGGCGCGTCCGCGCAGGCGCGCGCCGGGGGCGAACCGTTCCTCGGGTTCGTCGGTGCGAACCTCCACCACCAGTTCGCCCCGCACCCCGTGCGATTTGGCGACCCGCCCTACGACGAGTTCCATCTACCGGTCGGTGTCGACCACGTCGACCCGGATACCCCGACCACCGATACCGGCGACGAGGGTGCGCAGCGCGTTCGCGGTGCGACCGCCGCGACCGATGACCTTGCCCAGGTCGTCGGGGTGGACATGCACCTCGACGGTGCGTCCGCGCCGGCCGGTGAGCAGCTCGACACGCACATCGTCGGGATTGGCGACGATACCGCGGATCAGGTGTTCGACGGCATCGGCGACGACGGCGCTCATTACTCGGCGGCCTCGGTGTCACCCTCGGCGGGCGCTTCGGCCGCCTCGTCCTTCTTGGCCTTCTTCTTGGGGGTGACGGCCTCGGCGACCGGCTCGTTGTCGGCGGCGGCCAGCGCCTCGTTGAACAGCTCCAGCTTGGTCTTCTTCCCCGGGGCGACCTTCAGGGTGCCCTCGCCGCCCGGCAGGCCCTTGAACTTCTGCCAGTCACCGGTGATCTCCAGCAGCCGCTGCACCGGCTCGGTGGGCTGCGCGCCGACCTTCAGCCAGTGCTGCACCCGCTCGGAGTCGATCTCGATCAGCGAGGGCTCTTCCTTCGGGTGGTATTTCCCGATGGCTTCGATGGCCCGGCCGTCGCGACGGGTGCGGGCATCCGCGACGACGACGCGGTATTGCGGGTTGCGGATCTTGCCCATGCGGGTGAGCTTGATGCGGACAGCCATGTGCTGATCTGCCTTTCGAAGGTTGGTCACGGCGCAATTCAGCGACTCGCACGGGTTCGCGAGCCCGGTTTTGCGGTTGAAGTGTGTGACCGCCGCGCGGTACGTAACCGGAGACGGGCTGACACTGTCCGGGAAGGACGATCGACCATTCTGCCAGATGGGCTCCGAGCACCGGAAATCGGCTCCGGAGCCCCGAGCGCGGCTACTTGTTCGGGAACTTCAGCTTGGAGATATCGATGCCCTCGAGCCCCGGCGGGAGCTGGTCGAGCCCGGCGGGCATATTCGACAGGTCCGGCATACCGGGCGGCAGACCCGGCATACCGGGGAATCCGCCGCGCATCCTGGGCGGCGTGGGACCGCGTCCCCCCTTGCCCTTCTTACCCTTCTTGCCCTTCTTGGCGCGCCGGTTGGCCCCCGGCATACCCATCTGCCGGCCCATCGCGGCCATCACCTTCCTGGCCTCGAAGAACCGGTCGACCAGTTGGTTGACGTCGGAGACCTGGACGCCGGAGCCATTGGCGATGCGCAGCCGCCGGGAGGCGTTGATGATCTTGGGGTTGGCGCGTTCGGCCGGGGTCATACCGCGGATGATGGCCTGCACACGGTCGAGCTGTTTGTCGTCGACCTGGGAGATGACGTCTTTCATCTGACCCGCGCCGGGCAGCATGCCGAGCAGGTTGCCGATCGGGCCGAGTTTGCGGATGGCCAGCATCTGCTCGAGGAAATCCTCGAGGGTGAGCTCACCGCTGCCGATCTTGCGCGCGGCCTCCTCGGCCTGCTGCTGGTCGTAGACCTGTTCGGCCTGCTCGATGAGGGTGAGCACATCGCCCATACCGAGGATGCGGCTCGCCATCCGGTCGGGGTGGAAGACGTCGAAATCTTCCAGTTTCTCGCCGGTGGAGGCGAACATGATCGGCGCGCCGGTGACGTTGCGCACACTCAACGCGGCGCCGCCGCGGGCGTCGCCGTCGAGCTTGGTGAGCACCACACCGGTGAAGCCGACACCGTCCCGGAACGACTCGGCGGTGTTCACCGCGTCCTGGCCGATCATGGCGTCGAGGACGAACAGGATCTCGTCGGGTTTCACCACGTCACGGATACCCGCGGCCTGCGCCATGAGTTCGGCGTCGATACCGAGCCGACCGGCGGTGTCGACGATGACCACGTCGTACTGTTTGGCGCGCGCCTCCGCCACTCCGGACTCGGCGACGGCCACCGGGTCGGCGGCGCTGACGCCCAGCGCGTTCTCCCCACCACCGACCGAGGTCCCCGGATGCGGCGCGAAAACCTGGGCCCCCGCCCGCTCGCCGACCACCTGGAGCTGGGTGACGGCACCGGGCCGCTGCAGGTCACAGGCCACCAGCAGGGGATGATGCCCCTGGTCCTTGAGCCATTTCGCCAGCTTGCCCGCCAGGGTGGTCTTACCGGAGCCCTGCAGACCGGCGAGCATGATCACCGTCGGGGGGGTCTTCGCCAGGGTGAGCCGGCGGGTCTCACCGCCCAGGATGCCGACGAGTTCCTCGTTGACGATCTTGACGACCTGCTGGGCGGGGTTGAGCGCCGCGGACACCTCCGCGCCCTTGGCCCGCTCCTTGATCCGAGCGATGAATCCCCGCACCACCGGGAGCGCGACATCGGCCTCCAGCAGGGCGAGGCGGATCTCGCGGCAGGTGCTGTCGATATCGGCCGGCGACAGCCGTCCCTTGCCGCGGAGGTCGGTGAGGGCACCGGTTAACCGGTCGGACAGGGATTCGAACACCGATCGCGCTCCTGATCTCGAGGGACGTCACTGCGTACCAGCGTATCGGAGCGCGCATGGGTCCATACGCGGACGGCGGCACCTCGAGCGCGGCGTGCCACCGTCCGCGCGGCGACCCGAGACGGCGACGTACCACCCCGCGGGTCACCTCTTCCTCGAATCGGCCCGTCTCGGGGTCGGGGCCGGACCGACCGGAGCGAATCCGCGTAGCGGGGTTCGCGGAGAAAGGGAAGATCCGAGGTTACAAGGGCCCCGACACGCGCTGCCCGGGGGCAGCGCAATCGGGATCGGTACGCGGCGTCCCGTGGTAGTCGTGGTTCTCCACGGCGACCAGGAACGCCGCCTCTCGTCCGGTCAGGCCCAGCACGTGGGCGAGACCGTCGAGGGTGGACCAATCACCTTCGATGGGCCGGCCCGCGGTGGCGACCGTACCGGCCACCGCCATCGCCGTCACCGCTTGCCGCCCGGTGAGTGTGCGTCCGGGAAGCCACGACACCACCCACATATCGCCGCCGACGCAGCGGGCTATATGCGGGGTCACATCACTGGTCATGATCGACGACGAAACAACCTCGATTGCCATCGGCTTGCTCCCTCGTGCGGGTGATAATGCCCGTGCCTTTCGTGCCGGTGACTCGGCTGCCCTGCAGTGGCCGCCGTCTGAGATGTTAGGGGTCGCCACCTTACGGGTCCGACCCGTCGGCGAATCGTTGGCAAACGGTATCGAAACAGAGATATCGCAGGTAACGGTGCCATCTCGGCCATAATTCGCCACTCAGCGAACTAATTGGCTACCGCTGTTTCTCCGATTCGGGCCTCCGCGGGGCCGGCCGCGGCACCACGTTCAGGATCGCCTGCTCGATCGCGGTGCGCCGGGCCCGTCCGGTATTACCGCCGAGGTCGAGACAGAAGGCGTCGACCACCGCCGACCCCATGGTCACCACCTTCGCCCATCGCACATCCGCCCCGCAGTCGGCCAGGGCGGCGGCCAGCCTGCTGAGCAGCCCGAGCCGGTCCTCGGTCCGCAACTGCAGAATCACCTGGCCGGCCACCGAGGCCTGCGACCACAGGACCCGCGGTTCGGTCCGAGCGAAACGACCGGCACCGCTCGTTTCGCGTTCGCGTGCGTCCAGGGCCGACCGGACATCCAAGCCCCCGTCCATGGCACGAATGAGCTCCTGACGCAGCAGACCGGCATCGGGCGGACCACCGAATATCGGCGACACCACGAAGGTGTTGATCGCCGACTTCCCCGCCCCGCCGACCGCCGCCGAAAGCACCCGCAGCGAATTCAACGCCAGTACCCCGGCGGTCGCCGACAGCAGCCCGGTCGCGTCCGGTGCGATTACCGTGACGATATGGCTGTAGCGTCCCTCGCCGGGTTTCAGCTCGACATGCACTCCGCCCCCCGCGGCGCGTTCGAGCAGTTCCGGCGGAATCGGCTCCGGCGCGGGCAGTGGGTCCCCGGCCATCACCATGCGACAGCGGCGGACCAGTTCCCCGATCAGCGCGGCCTTCCAGTCGCCCCACACCCCGGGTCCGGTCGCCAGCGAATCCGCTTCCGCGAGAGTGTGCAGCAGCTCCAGCAGTTGCGGATCGCCGTCAAGTGTCCGCACGACGAAATGCACGGTCTCCGAGTCGGAGATATCGCGGCGGATCGCCGTATGCGGCAGCAGCAGATGGTGGCGCACCATGGCGTGCAGGGTGCGGATATCCGAGGGCCACAACCCCATTCGCCGGCCGATCCGGGTGGCCAGTTCGGCGCCGACGATACTGTGGTCCTCTTCCCGGCCCTTGCCGATATCGTGCAGCAGTGCTCCCAGGACGAGCAGATCGGGGCGTGCCACCCGGGTACCGAGAGTGCTCGCGTAGGCGACGGTCTCCGTCAGGTGCCGATCGACGGTCCAGGTGTGCAGGGCGTCACGCGGCGGCAGATCGCGGACCGCGCCCCATTCCGGGAACAGCCGGCCCCACAGGCCCGTCCGGTCCAGGGCCTCGACGGCGTCGATGAGGCCACGGCCGGAGCCGAGCAGCACCAGTAGGTCGTCGAGGGCATCCCTGGGCCAGGGTTCGCGCAGTTCGGGCGCATCCTCGGACAGCCGGTTCAACGTGGTGGCCGACATCGGCAGCCCGGTCTGCGCCGAGGCGGCGGCCACTCGCAGCACCAGAGCGGGGTCACGCCGCGGGCGGGCGTCGCGGGCGAGCACCACCTCGCCCGCGTGCTCCACCACGCCCTCATCGAGCGGGCGGCGCACCGGCATCCGGCGCAGCCGGGCCGGCCCGCGCCGCGGTAGCGCATTGGCCGCGGTGCGCAGTCCGACATCCACCGAATAGCCCACGGTGCGCGCCGAATCACTGAGCATGCGGGCCAGATCGAACCGGTCCCCGATCCGCAGCGCCGCGCCGATCTCGTCGGCGTCCTGGGCACGTAACCGGTCCCGGGCCCGCCCGGCCACGCGGTGCAGTTCGGTACGTACGTCCAACAGCCGCCGGCGCGCGTGTTCCAGACCGCCCCCGGGTACATCCGGTCCGATCCCGGGCATGGCATCGGTCAACTGGGCGAGGGCCAGGGCATCGATCAGTTGGATATCACGCAGGCCGCCCCGGCCGTTCTTCAGATCGGGTTCGGCCCGGTGCGCGATCTCCCCGCTGCGCTCCCAGCGGGCCCGGGCCGAGGCGATGAGCGCGTCGAATCGGAAGCGGATCCCGGTCCGCCATTCGCGCCGCACCCCGCCGATGAGCAGGTTGCTCACCTCGGCGTCGCCGACGATATGTCGGGCCTCCAGCATGCCGAGCGCGGCGACCAGGTCATCGCTTGCGACCCGCAGCGCCTGCGGAACGGTTCGGACGCTGTGGTCGAGTTTGATATGGGCGTCCCACAGCGGATACCAGAGCCGGTCGGCAATTTCGGCCACCCGCGCCGGGTCGATGTCCTCGTGCAACAGCACCAGATCCAGATCCGAGTACGGCAGCATCTCCCGACGCCCGAGGCCGCCGACCGCGATGAGGGCCAGACCGCTGTCGGGGATTATCCCGACCTCGCCGCCCTTGCCGGTGAGCCAGAGGTCGTACAGGTCGACCAGGGCCGAACGCAGCGCTTCCGCGTCGAGCCGGTGAGTGCGGGTCCCCCCGTCGAGCAGTTGGTCCCGGGCCCGGACCAGATCGGCGGCACCGTGGGACACCGTGACAGATCTGTCCGGTCCGTCGTTGCCCGCCCGGCTCGCGCCGTGTTGTCGCCGACCGCTACCCACAGAAACCACCACCTGTTCACGCGTGCGGCCCCGCCCCGACCGAGTATTCGGTGGGAGCGGGGCCGCTGTTGCCGTTCGTCCCGCTGTCGACGCCGTCGTTCACATCACGCGTTACAGCGCGTCGGTGCCGCGCTCGCCGGTGCGGACCCGGATGATGGTCTCCACCGGGGTCACCCACACCTTGCCGTCACCGATCTTGCCGGTACGCGAGGACTCCACGATGATCTCGACGACTCGGTCGACGGAGGCATCGTCCACGACGACCTCCACCCGCACCTTCGGTACGAAGTCCACCGAGTACTCCGCACCGCGGTACACCTCGGTGTGGCCTTTCTGCCGGCCGTAGCCCTGTACCTCGCTCACGGTCATCCCGAACACACCCGCCTGTTCCAGGCCGGTCTTGACATCCTCGAGCGTGAACGGTTTGACGATTGCGGTGATCAGTTTCATCTGGTCATGCCTCCTTGACGACCGAACGGGCCCCGCCACCCACTGCGGTGAAATCGTATGCCGTTTCCGCGTGCTCGGATTCGTCCATACCCGCGGACTCCTCTTCCGCACTGGCCCGCAGGCCGATGGTCACCTTGATTGCGAACGCGATCACCAATGCCACCACGAACGAGTACACCAGTACCGCCAGCGCGCCGAGCGTCTGCCTGCCGAGCAGCGCGAGACCGCCTCCGTAGAGCAGACCTTCGGCGCCGGCGGGCGCCTCGGGCGCGGCGAAGAGACCGATCGACACGGTGCCGATCACACCACCCACCATGTGGATACCCACCACGTCGAGCGAATCGTCGTAGCCGAACCGGAACTTCAGGCCTACCGCCAGCGCGCACACTGCACCGGCAATGGCGCCGATGGCCAGCGCGCCGAGCACGTTCACCGACGAACACGAGGGGGTGATGGCGACCAGGCCCGCCACGATACCGGACGCGGCACCCAGCGAGGTCGGCTTGCCGTCGCGGATCTTCTCCACCAGCAGCCAGGCCAACATCGCGGCCGCGGTGGCCACCAGGGTGGTGATGAAGGTTGCCCCGGCGACACCGTCGGCCGCCACCGCCGAACCGGCGTTGAAACCGAACCAACCGAACCACAGCAGCGCCGCACCGAGCATGACGAACGGCAGATTGTGCGGGCGGAACGGCATTTTCGGCCAACCGGCCCGTTTGCCGATGACCAGTGCCAGCGCCAGCGCGGCCGCACCGGAGTTGATGTGCACGGCGGTGCCACCGGCGAAGTCGATGGCACCGACCTTCTCCATGATCCAGCCACCGCCCCAGACCCAGTGCGCGACCGGGAAATACACCACGGTGGCCCAGACGACGATGAACACCAGCCAGGCGCCGAACTTCATCCGATCGGCCACGGCACCGGAGATGAGGGCGACCGTGATGATCGCGAACATCGCCTGGAAGGCGACGAATACCGTCGCCGGGAGGGTGCCGAACAGCGGCACACCGGTGGATTCCTCGCCGAACCCGCTGATCAGCGTGCTCAACCCGAAGAACTGGCCGGGGTCGCCCAGGAGGCCGGCCTTGTCGGTGCCGAAGGCCACCGAGAAGCCGTACAGCACCCACAGGACCGTGACAACGGCCATGGCGCTGATGCTCATCATGATCATGTTGAGCACGTTCTTGCCGCGAACCATGCCGCCGTAGAAGAACGCCAGCCCGGGCGTCATCAACAGCACCAGCGCAGCGCTGGTCAATATCCATGCGGTGTCGCCGGCGTTGGGCTCGCCGATCACGGTTTCCACCTACTGTCCTCCCTCATCCAGAGCCACGTCGTATGCGACATGGGCCTGACACTGAGGTTGCTCACTCGGTGTTTCATCCGTGACGCCCCCGCGTTTCGCCTGGGTGAACGGATGGACCGGCCATGTTTCTTCTGCGTTTCCGACAGCGCGCGGGCGGTTTCGGGTACCCGGTGAGCCGGTTGCGAACCGTATCCCCCGCTATACGCGAGCCGGCGGAACTCAGCCGAGCAAGGCGTCCACGAAGGCCGCCGGCTCGAACGGGGCGAGATCGTCGGCCCCCTCGCCGAGGCCGACCAATTTCACCGGCACACCGAGCTCATGCTGGACCTGGAAGACGATACCGCCCTTGGCGGTTCCGTCCAGCTTCGTCAACACGACACCGGTGATATCGACCACCTCGGCGAACACCCGCGCCTGCATGAGCCCGTTCTGGCCGATGGTGGCGTCGAGGACGAGCAGGACCTCGTCCACCGCGGCCTTCTTCTCCACCACCCGCTTCACCTTGCCGAGTTCGTCCATCAGCCCGGTTTTGGTGTGCAACCGGCCCGCGGTGTCGACGAGTACGGCATCCACCCCATTGGCGACCCCGGTGGCCACCGCGTCGAAGGCCACCGCCGCGGGGTCGGCGCCTTCCCGGCCGCGGACGGTTTCCGCGCCCACGCGCTCACCCCAGGTCTGCAACTGGTCGGCGGCGGCCGCGCGGAAGGTGTCGGCGGCACCGAGCAGCACCCGACGGCCGTCGGCGACCAGCACCCGCGCCAGTTTGCCGGTGGTGGTGGTCTTGCCGGTGCCGTTGACCCCGACGACGAGCAGGACGGACGGGTGATCGGCATGCGGCAGGGCGCGTATCGAACGGTCCAGCTCCGGACGCAGCGCTTCGATCAGCACATCGCGCAGCACGGCCCGGGCCTGGCCGGGGGTACGCACACTGCGGGCGGCCATCTCCTCACGCAACCGCTCGACCACCGCGGTGGTGCTCGCGGTACCGAGATCGGCCAGGAGCAGGGTGTCCTCCACCTCTTCCCACGATTCCTCGTCCAGATCGCCGCCGCCGAGCAGGCCGAGCAGGCTCTTGCCGACCGCGTTCTGCGAGCGGGCCAGCCGACCCCGCAACCGCACCAGGCGGCCCGCGGTCGGCTCGATCTCCTCGATCTCGGGAACCAGATGCGCGCCCGCGGCCGTATCGGGGGCGCTGACGGTCTCCTCGGGGGCGACGGTCTCCGTGCTATCGGGGACGACGGTCTCCGGCGCCGGGGCCTCCCCTTCGACGGTGGTCGTCTCCGGCTCGGCGGCCGTGGTGCCCCGCGGAGGGGCCTCGATATCAGTGGTGTCGGCCGGCGCCGTTTCGGTCTCCGGCGCCGTTTCCGCCTCGGGAACCGCGGAGGCCTCGGGCGCGACAGCGGCCTCGGGGCTCACCGGGGCCTCGGCGGCAGGAGCCTCCGGTTCGACGGTGGCCGCACCGCCGGTCGCGCCCTCGACCAGGGGCGGTTCCGGTAACGGCACATCGGTGATCCCGCGGCGGGGGGCGTCACGCGGTATCGCGGCATCGTCACCGATATGCGGTTGTCCCTCGGTATCGGTGCGTTGGTGAGGCTCGGGGCGGGGCGGCGCGACGGTCGCGCCCTGGCCACCGCGGCTGAAACTGAAGCCGCCGGCGGCCTGGTATCCACCGGACCGGTCGGTCAGCTCGCGTTGTTCCTCGGCCGGCGCCGTCAGCGAAACCCGCCGTCGTTTGTAGAGGACGAAACCGGCGACCAACGCCACCAGTACTATGGCGGCGATCACTGCGATCAGAATCCACGCTTCGGCACTCACGTCGACCATCCTTGCAGAGCCGAACCGGACGAGCCGCGACCCCGCCCACGCGTTAGGAAAGTCGCCGGTGCCGCCGACCCTGCCCCCCGCGCCGGTCACGGGCGGAAAGCGGCCCGAGCCGGGCACGCCCGATCGGAAACACAGCCGGGTGAGATTTCTTGTCCTGCGGAACTTCTCGCGGCGGCCCAATAGGATCGGCGACGTGACCGATCGAAACGTGCTTGGGGGTCCGCTGGAAGAGTGCGGCACCGATCCTCTGACCGGCTTCTACCGTGACGGCTGCTGCAGCACCGGACCGGAAGATCTCGGCAGTCATACCGTGTGCACGGTCGTCACGGCCGAGTTCCTGGAACATCAGGCGTCCATCGGTAATGATCTGAGTACGCCCCGTCCGGAGAACAATTTTCCCGGCCTACAGCCCGGGGACAGATGGTGTGTGGTGGCCGTGCGCTGGTTACACGCACACGAGGACGGTGTCGCCGCGCCGGTGATACTGGCGGCAACCCATGAGAACGCACTGGAAGTGATATCGATGGACATTCTGCGCAAGTACGCCGTCGACGTTCCCGACGATGTCAGCGACTTGTTGTAGGAGCTGTGGCCAGGACCTGTGGCAGAACCGATACCTACCGCGCGGCGAACGCAAGGAATGGGTGGCGATCGCCAAGCTCGACGACCGGGTGTCCGGCGACGATCCCCTGATCGGTTCGGAGGCCGGAACGGCCGTCCTACCCGATTGCAGGGCGGACCCGCGCCTGTGTCGGTTCCTGGACGTTGTCGCCGAGCCGCTTCCTCGTCGGGTCGGCTTGCTCTGATGTCGCGAAGGGTACGCGGCGCCGCCTCGGTATCCACAGAAATAGGTATGCCTCGGGCCATT
Source organism: Nocardia brevicatena NBRC 12119 (assembly GCF_000308495.1). GTDB lineage: Bacteria > Actinomycetota > Actinomycetes > Mycobacteriales > Mycobacteriaceae > Nocardia > Nocardia brevicatena. Next base: position 92,317 of record NZ_BAFU01000064.1, read on the forward strand.
CGGCCGACGCGATTCGACGTTATTCGGGCGAATCTGGAATTCCATCCGTCTGCACGATGATTTCGAGGCCGGTGTATGCAGGAAAGGAACTCCGGGGACGTCCGGGACGGTATCCACGACCACGCGCAACACACACAGACCCTGCTGCTGATCCGTCGCTGCGAGGGTTGTAGCAAGCTGTTCGCGCCGACCGTCGTCACCTGCGCGTCGTGCCGATCCGCCGATCTCACCTGGGTGCCGTCGACCGGCACCGGGACGATCATGTGCTCGAGAGAACTGCGACACGCCCCGAACGCTCTCGCCGAACCGGCGGTGTCGACGATTGCCATCGTCGCGCTCGACAAAGGCCCTTGGCTGTACACCACGATCGACGGGGACCTTCCACTGTCTCCGCAACGGCCGGTGCGGGTGCACTTCCGAGCGCAGCCCCGTGGAGAACGATTTCCGGTCTTCACGCTCAGTCCGGAACAGGTTACTTTCTGAGGCGACTCGAGGAACCGGGCCTCGCCGCTGAAGCGCCTTCGGCGATACAGTGAGTATCGGCGGGAGGTAAGCGCATGTTGCCTGGTACCTGCGGATATAACCGGCGGATTGTACTCGGTCGATGACCGGCTCCGATCCCCTGCGAACACAGCGTGAGCCGCAAACATCCGTCGCGGCGGAACTGGAGACGGCCGGTTTCGAGGACGCGCTGGAGGTCGGTAGCGGGGGTTTCGGGGTCGTCTACCGCTGCAGGCAGACGGCGCTGGACCGAACGGTGGCCGTGAAGGTTCTGACCGCCGAGTTCGATGAAGACAATCGGGCGCGATTCGTCCGAGAGCAGCGGGCGATGGGCCGACTGACCGGGCATCCGAATATCGTGACCGTGCTGCAGGTAGGGGTTACCGCAGGCGGGCACCCCTACCTCGTGACGCCGTACTACCCGCTGGGTTCCCTCGAAACAAGGATCCGCCGGCACGGCCTGCTTCCGATGGAAGACGTATTGCAGATCGGGGTGAAGATCGCCGGTGCGCTCGAGAGCGCGCATCGGCTCGGGGTGCTGCATCGGGACGTGAAGCCGGGAAATATCCTGCTCACCGATTACGGCGAGCCGGCACTGACCGATTTCGGTATCGCGCATATCGCTGATGAGTTCCAGACCGCCAAGGGCACTGTGACCGGTTCTCCGGCGTTCACCGCGCCCGAGGTGCTGGAAGGGGGCACACCGACGCCCGCCGCCGATGTGTACGGGCTCGGCGCCACACTGTTCAGCGCACTCACCGGGCACGCGGCCTTCGAACGCCGTAGCGGCGAGAACATGGTGACCCAGTTCTTGCGGATAACCACCCAGCCGGTCCCGGACCTGCGTGCGAACGGTATCGACGCGGACGTATCCGCCCTGGTGGAGTCGGCGATGAGCCGAAACCGCGACGAGCGTCCCTCTGCGGCCGATTTCGGGAGAACCATTCGGCAGGTACAGCAGCGCCACGGATTCCCGCTGAGCAATATGGCGCTGCAGAACGAACCGGTTCCGGAATATCGAAGCGAACAAAGCCGAGCGCAGGACCCCCGACCGCCGCTGGGCCGGGGTGACGGCAATCTTCCGCTCGAGATGACCAGTCTCATCAACCGGCGCACCGAGCTGACAGAGGTGAAGAATCTGCTGGCCACGTCGCGCCTGGTGACGCTGACCGGGATCGGCGGCGTAGGGAAATCGAGGCCGGCGCTGCGGGCCGCGTCACAGGCGAGGCGGGACTTCCCCGACGGCGTGTGGTTGATCGAACTGGCCGATGTTTCCGATGCCTCGAGGCTGATCGCCGTGACGGCAGCCACATTAGGGGTGCGGGACGAAACGCCCGGGCCGCTGTTCGAGGAGCTCGTACGGTTCCTGGGCTACCGCGAAGCGCTGCTCGTGCTGGACAACTGTGAGCAGATGGTGGAGGCCGCCGCGGCGGTCGGCCAAGCGCTGCTCCAGGCGTGTCCGGACGTGCGGCTACTCGTCACCAGCCGCGAGCCGTTGAATATCGCCGGGGAAGCGGTCCTGCGGGTGCCGCCACTCACGGTTCCCGAACCGAACCGAGAGCCCCCACTGCTGGGGTTGCCCCGATTCGACGCGGTGACCTTGTTCGCCGAACGTGCCGCGGCGGCGGTCCCGGGCTTCGAACTCAACGAGGACAACAAGGGGGCCGTGGCCCGGATCTGCACCCGTCTGGACGGTTTACCGCTCGCGATCGAACTGGCGGCCGCCCGGATGCGCACCCTGTCACCGCAGCAGATCTTGCAGCGGCTGGACGATCGGTATTCACTGCTCACCCGCGCCACTCGCACCGCCCCGACACGCCAGCAGATCCTGCGGTTGTGCATCGACTGGAGCTACGAGTTGTGCACCCCGGTAGAACAGCAGCTGTGGGCTCAACTCTCGGTGTTCGCCGGTAGCTGCGAACTGGACGCCGTGGAAGGAGTCTGCGACATCGACCCGGCACCGGACAGCCTGCTGGATGTGCTGGCCTCGCTGGTGGACAAATCCATCCTCATCCGGGATGAAACGGACACCGTCGTGCGTTTTCGGATGCTCGATACGCTCCGCGACTACGGCCGGCAGAAGCTGCAGGAATCCGGCCACTATCGCGATATGCGCCGCCGACATCACGACTGGTACCAGCGGATGCTGTTCGACTCCGAGGCCGGGTGGATCGGCGCGCAACAACCCGTCTGGATCGCACGCCTGGAACGGGAACAGCCCAACCTGCGGGACGCGCTCGAATTCTGCCTGAGCGAGGACACCGACGCGGCGGCCGACGCGGGGCTGTGTACCGCTGCCGCACTGTACGAGTTCTGGAACTTCCGAGGCCTGTACGGCGAAGGCCGGTCCTGGCTGAACCGCGTTCTCGCCCGCCCGAAGGCGCGGTCGGTACCCCATCGCGTCGAAGCGCTCTGCGCCGCGAGCAAGTTGACCTCGTCACACGGCGAGTTCCAGGCGGCCGCGGCGCTGTTGGAGGAGGCCCGAACACTCGCCGGACAGGACCCATCCCCGAAGGTCGGGGCAGGTATCGCCTATGCCGATGGCATGCTCGCACTGGCCCGTGGCGAATCCGGTCAAGCGTCCTCCCATATGAAGCGGGTTGTGGAATTGACCGGCTCGGATCGGGCGGGACAACTCGGATTGAGCGCGTTGGCCATGCTCGGCATAGCGTACGAACTGCGCGACGACACCGAACATGCGAGCGAGTACTACCGTGAGGTGCTCTCGATCACCGAGCCGCGCGGTGAGGTGCTGCATCGGGCGGCGGCGTTGCGGGGGCTGGGAGTCGCCGCATGGCAGCAGGGCGAGGGGAAACGCGCCCGCGAGTTGCTGGCGCAAGCGCTGCGCGTCAACAGCGGACTGAACAGCACGGTGATCACCGCGTATTGCCTCGAGGCGATGGCCTGGCTCGTCGACACCTCCGGCGAGGCCGAACGGGCGGCCGTACTGATGGGGGCCGCGCAGGGGGTGCGCCCGGCGGGCACCAGGGTGGCGACCGTTTTCCACAACATGTTGCGCTTCCATTCCGAATGTGAGCGGATGGCGCGCCGCAACCTCGGTGATCGCCGATTCGATGCCGCCTACCGGCGAGGCCTGGACATGAGCATGGACGCCGCCGTCACCTACGCGCTGGGCGAGCAGCCCACCGGCAAGGGCGGTATGGGCTCGGCGGTGGCGTTGACCAAGCGTGAGCGCCAAGTCGCCGGTCTGGTCGCGCAGGGGCTCAGCAACAAGCAGATCGCCGCGAAATTGGTTATCTCTCAACGCACCGCCCAAGGACATGTGGAACATATCCTGTCCAAACTGGGGTTCACCTCGCGCGCCCAGATCGCGGCATGGGTCGCCGAGCACGCACAACACAACGGCCCTCGCGCCTGATGCCGACCATATCGTCGTGGCCCACGCCGAGCAGGCGAGCGCCCCACACGTCGAGACACCGCCCGGAGCCGCGACTCAGCTCGCGGTACCCACCGAGGTGAGGTTCTCCCCGCGCAACCGCTGAGAGATCACCTGGGTGATCCCGTCGCCACGCATACTGACGCCGTAGAGCGCGTCGGCGATCTCCATGGTCGGCTTCTGATGGGTGATGACGATCAGCTGGCTCTTCTCCCGCAACTGTTCGAACAATCCGATCAGCCGACGCAGGTTGGTATCGTCCAGCGCGGCCTCCACCTCGTCCATCACGTAGAACGGCGACGGGCGGGCCCGGAAGATCGCCACCAGCAGTGCGACCGCGGTCAGCGACTTCTCACCGCCGGACAGCAGTGACAGCCGCTTGACCTTCTTCCCCGGCGGGCGCGCCTCCACCTCGATACCGGTGGTGAGCATGTCCGACGGGTCGGTGAGCAACAGCCTGCCCTCGCCCCCGGGGAACAGGGCCGCGAACACCCTGACGAATTCACGTTCCACATCGGCGTAGGCGTCGGTGAAAACCTGCAGAATGCGCGCGTCCACCTCGGCGACCACCTCGAGCAGGTCCTTGCGGGCGTTCTTGACGTCCTCGAGCTGGGTGGCCAGGAAGTTGTAGCGTTCCTCCAGCGCGGCGAACTCCTCCAGCGCGAGCGGGTTCACCTTGCCGAGAGTGGCCAGATCCTTCTCGGCACGTTTGGCCCGGCGTTCCTGGGTGGCCCGGTCGTATGGCATGGGCACGGGCGCGCTGACCTGTTCGCCGCGTTCTTCGGCCTGTTCGTATTCCCGCCATTCCAGGTCGCTGGGCGGCAGCGGCACCTCGGGGCCGTATTCGGCGATCAGATCGTCGAGGGCGATACCGAACTGTTCGGCGATCGTCGCCTCCAACTGTTCGATGCGCAGCGCGGCCTGCGCCTTGGCAACCTCGTCGCGGTGTACCGCGTCGGTGAGTTGCGCCAGTTGGGCGGTCAGGGCGCGCACCCGCTCCTTGATCTGCTCTACCCGGGCGGCGCATTCGCCGCGACGGCGTACCAGGTCGTCGCGGCGGCCGGCCGCCTCGGCGACCACCTCGTCGAGCCGGGCGGCGACG
>NZ_BAFU01000063.1 GCF_000308495.1 Nocardia brevicatena NBRC 12119
GGGTGGTCCGCGCCCCGGCCCCGGTCAGGGTGGTCCGCGTCCGGGTCCGCAGGGTGGTCCGCGTCCGGGTCCCGCGCAGGGCGGCCCCGGTCAGGGTGGCCCGCGTC
>NZ_BAFU01000062.1 GCF_000308495.1 Nocardia brevicatena NBRC 12119
ATCTGCCGGGCGATCCGGTCCTCGTCCACGACGAGCAGGTTGTCACCGGCGCCGGGCACCGACGTGAAGCCGATGACCTGCACCGGACGCGACGGCAGGGCCGCCTCCACGTCCTCGCCGTATTCGTCGACCATTCGACGGACACGACCGTAGGCGTCGCCCGCCACGATCGAATCGCCCACGCGCAGCGTGCCGCGCTGGATCAGCACCGTCGCGACCGGGCCGCGGCCACGGTCGAGGTGGGCCTCGATGGCGACACCCTGGGCGTCCTGGTCCGGGTTGGCCCGCAGGTCGAGGGCAGCGTCCGCGGTGAGCAGCACCGCCTCGAGCAGTTGGTCGATATTGGTGCCCTGTTTGGCGGAGATGTCGACGAACATGGTGTCGCCGCCGTACTCCTCGGAGACCAGCCCGTACTCGGTGAGCTGCTGGCGGATCTTCTGCGGGTTGGCACCCTCTTTATCGATCTTGTTGACCGCCACCACGATCGGCACGTCGGCCGCCTGCGCGTGGTTGATGGCCTCCACCGTCTGCGGCATGACGCCGTCGTCGGCGGCGACCACCAGGATCGCGATATCGGTGGCCTTCGCACCTCGGGCACGCATAGCGGTGAACGCCTCGTGACCGGGGGTGTCGATGAAGGTGATCAGCCGGTCCTCGTCGCCGAGATGGGTCATCACCTGGTAGGCGCCGATGTGCTGGGTGATACCGCCGGCCTCGCCCTCGCGGACGTTGGCCTTGCGGATGGTGTCCAACAGTCGGGTCTTACCGTGGTCGACGTGACCCATGACGGTCACCACCGGCGGACGGACCTCGAGGTCTTCCTCGCCGCCCTCGTCCTGGCCGTAGGTGATATCGAACGATTCCAGCAGTTCGCGGTCCTCGTCCTCGGGGCTGACCACGTGGACGACGTAGTTCATCTCGCTGCCGAGCAGTTCGAGCGTCTCGTCGTTCACCGACTGGGTCGCGGTGACCATTTCACCGAGGTTGAACAGCGCCTGCACCAGCGCGGCCGGGTTGGCGTCGATCTTCTCCGCGAAATCGGACAGCGACGCGCCACGGGCGAGCCGGATGACCTCGCCGTTGCCGCGGGGCAGCCGCACGCCGCCGACGGAGGGCGCCTGCATCGAGTCGTATTCCTGGCGCTTCTGCCGCTTCGACTTGCGGCCGCGGCGCGGGGCGCCACCGGGACGTCCGAACGCGCCCGCCGCACCACCGCGGCCACCGGGGCCACCCGGCCGACCAC
>NZ_BAFU01000061.1 GCF_000308495.1 Nocardia brevicatena NBRC 12119
TGACGCGCCGCCGCCTCCGCCGCCGCGGGGCGGGGTGGGGCGGGGGGCGCCGCCGCCGCGGCCGCTGCCGGAGGGCGGGGGCGTACGGCCCGACCCGGTGACATAACCGGCCGCACCCGGTGCCGCCGTACCCTTCACCCCGACCGCCTTGGTGCCCATGGCCCCCAGACCGGCCGCCGCGATGAGGGTGCCGCCCGTGGCGGTGAGACCGGACCCGCCGCTGCCGACGATGGCCACCGCCGGGGTCACCAGACGCATCAGCGCGGGCAGGACGAAGGCGACACTGCACAGCAGTACCACGGCCACCAGCATGCGTTGGGCCTCTTCGCCTTCGGGCAGACCCGCCGTGGGGGTCAGCTCGTTCACATGGCCCGCCGTGGTGAAGGCGATCATGTACACGATCGCGGCCACCGGTTTCCATAGCATGAACGCGATGATCCAGCCGACCAGTTTCTGATACGACTGTTTGCCGATACTCATCCCGGACGACGCCGCCGCCAGCGGAAGCACACCGGCCGCGATCACCAACAGGCCCTGGCGAACGATGGCCAATACGATCTGCGCCAGCGCACCGAGCAGGCCGACGATGGCGATGATGAGCACCAGACCGGGCGAAAACGCCTGCAGCTTACTGGTTTTCACCATGAGCTCGGCCATGTTGCGGGCATTGCCGTCGGTGGAGTCGGTGATGATCCACTCGGCGAACCGATCCGAGGCCTGGGTACCGGCCACGATCACCGCGCCCAGCATCCAGGAGCTGAACACCACCCGGGTGAACATGCGGAAGGATTCGGCCGCCTCGTTCAACGCCGCCCCGCGTCTGGCCTCGGCCAATCTGGCGCCGGACAGGATTACCGAGGCGATCAACAGCAATATCTGCGCCTGATAGGTGTAGTCGTTGATCTTGGTGAACAGCGCGCCCGAATCGCTGACCGCCTCGTTGGGCACCTTCATCCAGAACGTCAACGCCAGGATGATCGCCTCACCGAGACCGTTCATCAGCGAATCCACCACCTTGCCGAAGGTGGAGTCCCACGCCTTGTCCTTGACCGCGGTGGCCGCCTCCCCCGGATGCGAGGCGGCATTGCCCGCCTTGCACACCGCCGAGGCCGCGTCACCCAGCGAGATCCCAGGGATGCCGAGACCGTCGAGCGCGTCGTGGATCTCGTCACAGGTCTCGTCGAAACCGTAGGTCTGACCGTAGGCCACCGTAGGGGTCGCGACCATCACGGTGAAGACCACCGCGAGGATGGTGAGCAGTTTTCTCACCAGATCCGAGCCCCCGTTCCGCGCGGGGGCCCGGTCCCGGCCCGTCGGATGCCGGTCACTGTCGTCAACAGTTTTCGCTTGCACTTTCCGCCCCACATCTCCGATCACCACGAGGTCCACCCCTCCAGCGATTCGACATATTCGGTCTGTGTGGAGGCCGAGGTGGTCGGCTTGAGCCGCCAGTCACCCGCGTCCCACACCATGATCAGCCGCAGTGCCACCCACAGCCGTTTACCGTCGACCTGAGGTCCGCGAGTCGCCAGGCGGACGATCGCCATGTCATCGGCATAGTCGTCGATCTTGAACGCGTCCGGGGCCACCAGATAACGGGTGACCGACTCCGGCTGCTGTGCGGGCAGCCGATCCGACTTCAACGCCCGGTCATAGGCGGCGATCTGCTGGGCCGTCACCCGCACCTGCCGCACATACAGGTCGCGGTGCGCGGGACGAGCATTGAGCCGATAGGTGATCTGCGCCGCCGCCAGCGCAGCACCCTGCGGGGTATGCGAATAGCCGACCGCCAGCCCGTCCTCGATCCGACTCGGGCCGTCGGAGGTCGAGAACGGCACCGAGGCACCGTAGACCCGCTGCCATCCCCGCGGACCGTTGGTGCCCTTGGGCGCAGCGGTCAGCCAATCCGAATCGGACGGTTTGCGCTGCCCCGAGGGATCCTGCGGAAGCGGTTGACCGGCCGGATTGTTCGGGATGTCGACGCGCCGGCCGAACAGATCGACCTCCGGGGCCGCGAACCCCTCGGCGATCGGCCCGTCCACCACCGACGGCCCCTCGGCGGCCGGCGAGTCGTCGCGTCCCACATACATGAACACGCCGACGATCACGATCAGCGTCAACACCGCCGCGGACACCACCACGCCGAAGGAGACGCGGTCACGCGCGTACGGCTCCTTCTCGCTCACTTCGGTGCCTCCAATGCGACGATATCGCCGGGTAGTTCACTGATCGCGTCGATGGGCCGCTCGGTCGACCCCGGGTCCGGTAGCCGTAACCTCCAATCCTCGGTGAACCACTCCACGGTGGTGTGATTCACCGCTTTCGAACCGTCCGAATACTCGGTGTAGATATCGACGCCGGCGCGTTCGTCGGTATAGGCGGTGATCCGGTAGCCGAGCACCCGGGGCAGGTACTCGGGTGAGGCCGCACCGGTGATGGACAGCTGCACCCGATTCACCGACCATTCGTCACGCGCCGCACCCGGCACCAGCTCCCGGGCCACCACATTCGACCACTGGCTGTCGGTGGCCACCGACAGCCGCACCGTATGGGTGATCGCGGCCACCGCCGCGCCCGGCGGAGAATGCTCGAAACCCGTTGCCGTACCGTCGGAATCCGATGAGGGCCCCTGGTCGGTATATGGCAGGGGCACACCCTGGAACGGCTGCCACCGCACAGTGGTGGGCGGCGCGGACAGGTCCGGCCCGGACGTATCCGCACCACCGCCGCAACCCGCGACGGCGACCAGAAGCGCGGCGGCCGACGCGCACAGCGCCCGCCCACGGCCACCGGGTCCGGCGGCCGTCTTCACTATGGAATTCATGCGCAGGTCGTTCCCATCCCGCACCGCGCGCTCATACCGTATGGCCCCGCCGTGAGCGGGTGTTCTCCGTGGTCACGCACGGCTACCTCCTCCGGGCGCTGACCGCTCATGCCGGCAGAAATGCCAGCGCGATGCCCGAGGCGGTGCTGGCGACCGTGGCGCCGAGCAGGCTCATGAGCACACCGTGCGAGGCGTCGTTCATCGCCAGGTCACTGCGGAACACCAGCCACAGCTTGCCCGCCGAGACGATCATCCACGCCAGGCACACCAGCAGCGCGAACCACAACAACCAGTTCAACAGTTGCGTGAGCGGTTCCAGCACCTCGGCCGGCATCTGCTTGTAGGCGAACACCTCGACTGCCCGTATTCCAGACATCACGACCTCACGTCCCGATGACGGCGTTCATGATGGTGCCCGCGCTGGTGGCGACCACACCGCCGATCATGGCGCCGGCCACCATCTTCGGTGATTCCAGCCCCCCGCCGGTCCATTTCTCCCAGGCGAATTTTCCACCGGCATAGATGATTCCGCAGACGCCCGACAACAACACGAACCAGGTGAGGTACCGCACCAGTTGCAGGATCTTCTCCGATCCGGGGGGTGCCTCCGGGGTCGGATTGCCCACTTGGGCAAGGAGAGTGCCGTAACTCTCGTGCACGGCGAGGAGGATGGTACTCATCGGGTGCCTTTCTCGAAAAGGGACGGGAAACGTTCGGTCCCCGCGAACGCGGGGAGCCCGGCACGAGTGGTCGGCGCCTGGGGAAGGCGGCGCAGCGTCACCGCGAAGGGCGCCGGAGCGTGCCGAATGAACTGTGCTACGGGTGCGTGCTCGGCGACGGCCACGGCATCACTCCTCCGGCGGTCTCGATCGGTCCTGTTCGGGCCGGGACTCCGCCAAGGCGGCGCGGGCCGCGGAGACGATCTCCCAGCCGAGTTCCCGAATCCCCTGCGGCACCTCGTCGAGCGGATCGATCCGGCGCCGGCGCTGCGGTATCACCGCCACTCCCGGTGTCCACACCGGCAGCTTCTCCGGTTCTACCAGCGTCCACTCCTCGTACCACGGCACCTGCCAGATCTGGCCCGCCAGCGCGCCGACCACATCTCGGTAGCGGCGGATCTCGGGAGCCATCCGGCCGGGTCGCGCCGCCACCGTGATCAGTCCGAGTACCTGGGCGGGACCGGCGAAGCCGGAGTGGTGCTGGCGCAGCAGATCGTGCGCACGGGTCAGCCCGGTGATGGTTTCCCGGGCCACCAGGACGACAAAGGGTGATTCGCGGTCGAAGACGCCGGGCCAGCGGCGGCCCGAATCCGCCGCGGGCGCAAGCACATGCGCGAGAGTACTGGCTCCGGCGCCGCCGTGCACACCCAGCAGCCAGACCAGCGGGGCCCGCCCGGCGCCGGGGATGGGACGGTCCCAGATAGCGGCGCGGCGGGACTCCGGTGGGGGAACCACACCGGCCCTGGGATGTTCGGGTCGAGAAGGAAGATTCATGGCGGCGGTCATGATGCCACCCCGGCGAGTAGCTGCCCATAGGCGCGGCGGGTCTCGTCGGCCAGCGCGATATGCCGGACGAGTTCGCCACGGGCCAGATGCGGGTCGTAAGGGACCTCGGCGATATCGCGAACCCAGCCGGAAAGATGCTCGCGCAAATGGTCGGCAACGCGGGAATCGTCACCGGGATGCTGATGCGAGATGACGATCGTGGTATCCCCGACGATTCCACCGCCCATGCCGTCGGCGGCCTCGCCGAACTCGTCGTCCAGCCATTCCAGAGTGACCCGGAGCCGGTTCGCGGCATCGGTGCGCGCCGGAATCGCCAGTATCAGCGCTACCTCCGCGTCGTCGAGCAGCGGACGCAGCTGGCGTCCGGCAATCGGGCTGCCACCGTCGTAGATCGCGGTATATCCGGCCTGGTCCACCGCGCGCGCCACCGTGAGATAACTCGCACGGCGGCGCAGCGGCGCCGCATCCCGCCAGAGCAGACCGATGCCCGAGGTCGCCCGTGACATGCATTCCTTCAGCGGTGCGGGGTCGTCATCGCCTCGGCCGTAGAGCCACGACTGCAGGCTGATCGGATGCAGGTGCTCGTCGGCGCCGCGCAGTGCCAGGTCACCGCCGGCCAGGGTGGCGTCCACGGCGATGGTCGGCGTGCCGGACAGGCCCAGCTCGCCGGCCAGCCCCAGTGTCGTTGTGGTGGTTCCGGCGCCGCCGCATCCACCGACCACCAGGATCGGCCGGGCCCTGCGGGCGGTGTGCGGGGTATCCCCCGCGTCCTCCGACCGTCGCAACCGCACCACCGGAGCCTTCGCGTCCGCCGATTCGGCGGGCAGGTCGTCCTCGTCGGCGACGGCGGGTGCGTCGTCGAGCCAACTGCTCCAGTCGTCTCCCATCGCTGCACTCTCCTCTATCCGGCCGTGATACCTGTGATCAAGGTGCGGCCGTCGATCACCGCGGTGGTGACCATCTGCTTGCTATAGGTGGCCGGTGCACCGCCGGGCCCGTATTCGGTGACATCGACCGAATACCGACCGGCCGCCACGGTTACGATGCGCAGACAGTATTCGGTACCGGGTGCGACGCTGTCGATGCCGGCCTGGATCCGCTCGGCGGACGATACCTGCGCATCGGGCGCGACCACCGATCTGGCGACGACACCGGAACGCTCCACGTAGTAGGCGTATTGGAAGCGCATGATCACCTCGGGCCCCGAGGTGGTGTTGCCAGGTTCCGCGCCGCGCACCGCGGTGTCGGATCGTTCGGTAGCACAGCGATTCGCCCCGGCGCCCGTATCGGCCCCCTCGGCGATGAACCGCAGCGCGGCACCGTCGTCCGGGGCCGCGCTGCGCGGCGCGCCCGGAGCGAGCAAGTAGAACACCACCGCCGCCGCGGCGGCGAGCAGGAGTACGGCGGCCACCAGGACAGCGACCGTCCGGCGCTGCCGGGCCTTCGCGTCCGCCCCGTCCGAACGTCCGACGCCGCGGCCGATTCGGGCGGGCGGCTCGGCGGAGTCGGGCCAGGGGAACGGCACCAGGTCGCCGTCGTCCGCGGAGCCCGATTCGGGGTCGGTGACCCAGTCGGACCAGCCGCCGGTGAACCCGCTACGGCGCCCGGAAAGTTCGGTGGGTTCGGCGACCGATTCCGCCGGCCGGGTGCGAACCCGCGGGGACACCATGTCCTCGGGATCGATCTCGTCGGCAGGAATATAGTCCGGGTAGCGAGCGGGCCCGTCACCGCCTACCGATGCCGGGATACTCTCCGCGCTGCCGTCCGCCCATTCGGGCGAGGAGTTCGCCCCTTGCGGCTCGAGCGGTCCGTACCAGCGGTCGAGCTTTTTGTACGACTTCAACATTCCCCCATTCCCGCAGGCCGGGGCGCGTGGTATCGCATCGTCGAACCCTCTCGGCGATCAGTGGGTGGAGAACGGACCGGTCTCGGGGGTACCGGGTCGTGCGACAGGTGGAGTCACCACGGCTCCGCCGAAGGAGGCACCATCGACCCCTGTCCCAAATGGGAATTGTCCCGTACCGGGCGAGACCGGGGCCGGCGACGCGCCGGAGCCGGACTCGAAGAATCCGGGCATGGACCCCGGTTCCTCGGCCCGCGGCAACCCGACCGGCGGTGCGTCCGCCGTCCGCGGGGCCTCGCCGCTGCCGACGGCCGCGTCGATATCGCGGGCCGCCGCGGCGAGCCAGTCCGCGATGAACTTGGTGGGCGCCTCGCCGGTGGCCGAGATGGCAGCGTTGCCATAGGCCTGATGCCGCTGGATGGTATCCCAGTAGCGCACCCAGGTGGTGGTGTTGAGCAACTCGCTGTTGTCGGTGATATTGTCCACCACCGCGTCGAATGCCTGGCTCACCAACCGGATACCGGTGGTCGGCGGGATGAGCTGCGGTATCGCACCGAGTAGTTTGGTGCCCAGCAGCAGCAGTGCCGCCGGGGGATTCGCCAGTCCCGCGGTGGCGAGTTCAGCGATCGCGGTCGGGTTCAGCACGGTGCGTACCACGGTGACCACCGCGTTCAAACCGATCAAGCCGACCTTCAGCAGGGCCCGCATGGCGCCCGGGATATCGAGCGGGGTGCGCGGATCTGCGGCGTCGGCCAGCCGCTCGGAGATCGACTTCTTCGGTGAGATCGACAGATTCGCCAGCGAGGTGCCCTGGATATCCTCGTTGACCACCTTGGTCGCGGTCTTGATGGAGGTGAACGCCAGCGCTTGCGCGACCGAGGTCAGCGAGGCGATCGGATCGCCGCCGCTGAGTTTCGCCTGGCCGACGATACTGGCCACCGCCTTGAGGATCGGCGCGCCCTCGGGTGCGTCGCAGGCCAGGTCCCCGGCGGCACAGAAACTGGCCACGCGACCGGTGAGGGCCCCGAAATTCTTGGCGGTATCGCGATCCGGGGCGATACCGCCACCGGCCGCGGGAGCCTGTGGCAGCGCGGCGATCTGCGTCACCTGTGCGCCCTCGGTGCCCGGTGCGGCATCGGGGGTCGCCTTCCCCGGCGCGCCGGGGAACAGTGGCGCGCCCGGTGTGCGGGTGGGATCGCCGATCAGGGCCACGGCGGCGATCTTCTCGGCCGGGATGGTGCCCTCGCCGCGACCGATCTCCTGGGCGAACACCGAGGCCACATGCGCGCCCTGGGAATAGCCGATGATCGCGAACCGAGTATCGGGGCAGCGTTCGGCCACCGAGTTCGCCATCGAACGCAGGCGCACCAGGCCACCAGAGACCGATTCGGAATACGGTGTGGCACTGCGGCCGTCGATACCGCCGAAACCGGCTTCGTAGGGGACATAGGCGCGTTCGACCAGGCCGGGTTCGGCGGCGTTGGCCATCAGGGGACTGAAGACCGTGGACAGCATGCCGGTATCGGTGGTCGGTGCGGCATCCGGAGAGGACTCACCGGTGCCCTGAATCCCCAACGCGTACAACGCCGGACAGGTCTCGATGGGCAGAGCGGTGGACGGGCCCGCGGGATTCGGCGCCTGCGCGCGAGCCGGAGCCACGGTGGCGACGGTACCCGCCGTCGCGGTCGCCACAGTCACGGCGAGTGCGATCAGCACCCCCGAGATTCTTGCCGTGCATCCAGCCATAGCGACCCGCAATCCGTCTTGTCACAGTTATCCGAGCGCAATGAAACGCAATTGACCGTAACAGATTTCGGCTATCACCGCTGCGGCGGCGGAAAGTTTACGTGACCTGCCGGTTACCTCAGGATGCACCACGGCGGTCCGAGGCCTGAACGTTATAAGTTTCCGATCTTGTCGGATCACCCGCCAAGCCCCCATGACGCGGGGCCGACACGGAACCCCCGCTCAGGCCGCGGAGGTCACGCGGTAGACGTCGTACACGCCCTCGACATTGCGGACGACGTTCAGCAGATGCCCCAGATGTTTGGGATCGCCCATCTCGAAAGTGAACTTGCTGATCGCCACCCGATCGCCGTGTGTGGTCACCGAAGCCGAGAGGATGTTGACCTTCTCGTCGGCCAGCACCTTGGTGACATCGGACAGCAGCCGGGTGCGGTCCAGGGCCTCGATCTGGATGGCGACCAGGAACACCGAGGACGGCGACGGCGCCCACTCCACCTCGATGATGCGCTCGGACTGCGCGCGCAGCGAATCGGCGTTGGTGCAGTCGACACGGTGCACGCTCACCGAACCACCGCGGGTGACGAAGCCCATGATCTCGTCACCGGGAACGGGTGTACAGCATTTGGCCAGTTTGGCCACGGTGCCCGGGGCGCCGGGAATCAACACCCCGGCATCGCCGGTGACCCGCTGCCGGGCCGGGGTCGTCGACGGGGTGGAGCGTTCGGCGAGTTCGTTCTCCACATCGCCGATACCGCCCAACTGGGCCATCAACCGCTGCACCACATGGTGCGCGGACACCTGGTTCTCGCCCACGGCCGTGTAGAGCATGGAGATATCGCTGTAGTGCAGTTCGTGCGCGACGGCGGTCATGGCGTCGACGCTCATCAGCCGCTGCAGCGGCAGTCCGACCCGACGGACCTCCTTGTTGATCTGCTCCTTGCCGTTCTCCAGCGCCTCTTCGCGGCGTTCCTTGGCGAACCACTGACGGATCTTGGCCTTGGCACGCGGGGAGACCACGAAGGTCTGCCAGTCGCGGCTGGGGCCGGCGTTCTGCGCCTTCGAGGTGAAGACCTCGACGACCTCACCGTTCTCCAACTGCCGTTCCAGCGCGACCAACCGGCCGTTCACCCGGGCGCCGATACAGCGGTGCCCGACCTCGGTGTGCACCGCGTAGGCGAAGTCGACGGGCGTGGACTTCTGCGGCAGCGTGATCACATCGCCCTTGGGGGTGAAGACGAAGATCTCCGGCGCCTTGAGGTCGAAGCGCAGCGACTCCAGGAACTCGGCCGGATCGGCGGCCTCCCGCTGCCAGTCCAGCAGCTGGCGCATCCAGGCCATATCGTCGACCTCGGTGGTGTCACCGGAGTGTTTGCCGCGGGTCTCCTTGTAGCGCCAGTGCGCCGCGATACCGAACTCGGCGGTCCGGTGCATGTCATGGGTGCGGATCTGCACTTCCAGGGGTTTACCGTCGGGACCGACGACGGTGGTGTGCAGCGACTGGTAGACACCGTAGCGGGGTTGGGCGATGTAGTCCTTGAAGCGGCCGGCCATCGGCTGCCACAACGAGTGCACCACGCCGACCGCGGCGTAGCAGTCGCGGACCTCCTCGCACAGAATGCGGATACCCACCAGATCGTGGATATCGTCGAAGTCCTTACCCTTGACGATCATCTTCTGGTAGATCGACCAGTAGTGCTTGGGCCTACCCTCCACGATGGCATTGATCCGGGAGGCGGCGAGGGTGTTGACGATCTCGGCGCGCACCTTCGCCAGATAGGTGTCACGGGAGGGTGCCCGATCGGCGACCAATCGCACGATCTCGTCGTACTTCTTGGGGTGCAGGATGGCGAAGGCCAGGTCCTCCAGCTCCCATTTGACGGTGGCCATACCCAGCCGGTGCGCCAACGGCGCGATCACCTCGAGGGTTTCGCGGGCCTTCTTCGCCTGCTTTTCCGGGGGCAGGAAGCGCATGGTGCGCATATTGTGCAACCGGTCGGCCACCTTGATCACCAGGACACGCGGATCGCGGGCCATGGCGATGATCATCTTGCGAATGGTCTCCGCCTCGGCCGCCGCACCGAGATTGACCTTGTCCAGTTTGGTGACACCGTCGACCAGGTGCGCGACCTCGGCGCCGAAGTCGGCGGTGAGCTGTTCCACCGAGTACCCGGTGTCCTCGACGGTGTCGTGCAGCAGGGCGGCGACCAGGGTGGTGGTGTCCATGCCCAGTTCGGCGAGGATATTGGCGACCGCCAGCGGATGGGTGATGTACGGGTCGCCCGATTTGCGGAACTGGTGCTTGTGCCGTTCGTCGGCCACGTCGAAGGCGCGCTGCAGCAGGGTGAGGTTGGCCTTCGGATACAGTTCGCGGTGCACCGTGGCCAAGGGTTCCAGGACCGGCTTGACCGCCGCGATCCCGCGCTGACCGGTCATCCGCCGAGCCAGCCGGGCACGCACCCGCCGCGAGGCCGAGGTGGGCACCGCGGCCGTCCCGCCCTGTCGAGTCGGATCGGGGTTGGCACGCGGCCGGGGTGTGGGGGCCGCGCCGGGAGGAATGGTCGGGACACCGCCGGATCGCTGGGCGGACGTCGATTGCTCGACATTCGCTTCGCCCAGATGCTGAGCCATGCCACCACCTCTCCACGCCGCGGTCCGGACCGGCTCCGAACCCGCAACTTCCTCCCGGAATACCAACTCTAGCTGCCACGCCGGTATCGCAAACCCCCTACCGATGCCGAACTCCCCCGTCACGGTAACTCGGCCCTTCGAAACAGCGGCCTTCAAGACAACACCTACGGCTCGCCGAACGTTCCCGGACGCCTCACATCGAAGGTACGCGAACGCCTGCTCGCCGTAGGGAAGGCCCGGCCGGCGGCCTCGACGCGGCGTCGGCGGTTCGGACCGGTTCGTGAACCGCCCCTCGTCGATGGCCGCGCCCGTGTGAGCCGACCCACCTCGGCCTACCGCTCCCTACCCCTACCCTGCGACCATGGATCCGTTGGAGCGGCTGCGGGCCATCTGCCTCGAGCTACCCGAAGCGAGCGAACGCCTCAACCACGGTTCGCCCGCGTTCGCCGTACGGTCGAAATCGTTCACCGTGTTCCTCGCCGACGATCACCACGGGCCCGGACAGGCCATCTGGTGCCCGGCGCCCGACGGCGTCCAGGCCGAGGTGGTGGACGCCGAACCCGAACGGTTCTTCGTTCCCCCGTATGTGGGCCACGGCGGGTGGATCGGGGTGCGGCTCGATATCGATCCCGACTGGGACGAGATCCGCGAGATCGTCCGCGACGCCTACCGGAAGGTGGCGCCGAAAAAACTTTCGGCGCCGTTGGATTCACCCGACGGGGCCTAACCCGCCGAATCGGGGTCACCCGGCCCGGTCCGTGGGTTTGTCGGACTCCGTATCGCCGGCCGGCGGCATGGCGGACTCGTCCGTCAACCCTTCGGCTGTGAGTGCGAGTCGCCGGGTCGCACCGATCTCGTCCAGGAACCGCGGGTCGTGGCTCACTACGATCAGGGCACCCTGGAACACCGCCAATGCCTGGGCGAGGTGATCGAGGCTCGGCAGATCGAGGTTGTTGGTGGGCTCGTCGAGCAGCAGCAGTCGCGGCGCGGGCTCCGCGAGCAGCAACATCGCCAGGGCGGCGCGCAATCGCTCCCCACCGGACAGGGCCGAGGCCGGAATATCGGCCTCGGCGCCGCGGAACAGGAAGCGGGCCAACCGGGCGCGGATACGTTCGGCATCGGCGTGTGGGGCCGCGGCCGCCACATTCTCGAAAACCGAGAGCCGTTCGTCGAAGATGTCCAGCCGTTGCGGGAGCATTCGCCAGGGCACCTTGGGTGGTTCGGCAGCGATCCGGCGCAGCAGCGTCGTCTTACCCGCGCCGTTGCGGCCGGTGATCGCCAGGCGTTCGGGTCCGGACACCCCGAGGGTGACGACCGGGCCGTTGGCCAACCGCACCTCATCGAGCGCGATCACCTCCTGTCCCGGGTACAGCCGGGTGTCCGGAAGGTCGACGCGGATCTCCCGCTCGTCGCGCAGCAGTTCCTCGGCCTGCTGCAACTGGTCCTTGGCGGCATCCAGTTTCTCGATGTGGTTGTTGCGCAGTTTCCCGGCGGCGACCTGCGCCTGGCGTTTGCGCATCCCCATGACGATCTTCGGCTCGCGTTTGTTTTCGTACATCTTGCGGCCGTAGCGCTGCCGGCGGTCCAGTTTGATCCGGGCCTCCACCAGCTCCTTCGCCTGTGTGCGGACATCGCTGCGGGCATCGCGGATCGCGGCCCGGGCGGCCTGCTGTTCGGTATCGACGATGCGTTCGTATTCGCTGTAGTTGCCGCCGAACAACCGCAGCTCACCCGCCCGCAATTCGGCGGTGGTCGCCATGCGTTCCAGCAGCTCTCGATCATGGCTGACCACCAGCACGGTGCCGGAGAACTGCGCGACGACCTCGTACAGCCTTCCCCGCGCAGCCTGGTCGAGGTTGTTGGTGGGCTCGTCCAGCAACAGCACATCGGGTTCGCGCAGCAGTTCGGCGACCAGCCCGAGCAACACGGTTTCCCCACCGGACAGGGTTTCCAGCCGCCGGTCGAGTCGGTCCACCGAATCCGCCGGATAGTCGAGACCGAGCCGGCCGAGCAGCGCGATGGCGCGTTCCTCGACGTCCCACTGCCCCCCGACGGTCTCGAAGTCGGCCTCGGTGCCGGTCCCGGATTCGATCCGGTGCAGCGCCCGCCGCGCCTCGGCGATCCCGAGGACGGCGTCGACTCGCTCTCCCACCGCGAGACCGAGGTCCTGCCGCAGGTATCCGAGCAGGCCGCCGACCGTGATCGAACCGCGCGCGGGGGTCAGCTCACCGGCCATCAGCCGGAGCAGGGTGGATTTGCCGGCCCCGTTGCTCCCGACGAGCCCCACATGTCCGGGGCCGATGACGGCGTCGAGTCCTTCGAACACCGATGTGCCGTCGGGCCAGGAGAAAGAGAGATCGGAAAGAGCGATATTGGCCATTGCCGCCCCACAGAGGTTTCGAACCGAACGCGGCGCGCGGTGTGCGGGCCGCCCGAACGACTACCTCATGAGAGCAACGGCGAACTCCGATCAGCGGGGACAGAACTCGACCAGGTTAACCACACCGGTCACGCCGCGCCAGTGGTTTTCCCCACCGGCGTATGCTCCGGGTCACACGGTGACGATGGAGGTGAGCGGATAGTCGCCCTGACGGGCGCGTCCGCCCAGGAACCCGAGTTCCAGAACGACCGCCGCGGCGACGACACGGGCACCGGCGGATGTGAAGAGGTCCGCGGCCGCGGCGAGGGTGCCGCCCGTGGCGAGCACGTCGTCGAGCAGCAGAACGCGGCGGCCCGTCAGATCCACGCCCTCACCCGGAATCTCCAGGGCGGCGGAACCGTATTCGAGCTCGTATTCCCGCGTGACGACCGGCGGCGGCAGCTTGCCACGCTTGCGAACGGCCAGTACCCCGGTGCCCAGCGCGGTGGCCACGCCGGCGCCGAGGATGAAACCACGGGCATCGATACCGGCGACCAGGTCCACATCGGGGACGAGGGCCGCCAGACAATCGATAACGGTGCGGAACCCCTCGGGGTCGGCGAAAACGGGAGTGAGATCGGCGAATCGGATACCGGGCGAAGGGAAGTCGTCAACCCAGCGGGTGTGGCGCCGGACCAGTTCGGCTGCCTTGGCCGTCCGTTCGGCGACCGTGCTGTCGGACTCGATCGCCGCATGCTTGCTCATCGACACCACTCCATTCTCCACAACCCACAACACCACTCATCGCTGGAGCACCCACCGGTCCATATTCCATCCGGTCCCTGCCCGGGTGGGTCCTGCGATGCCGTTCTGCAAACCGCCGCCGAAGGCGATGGTGCGCGGGGTGGCGAACAACGGAATGCTCGGCAATTCCGCCCACAAGAGATTCTCCGCTTCGGCGAGCAGACCCAGCTGCAGCCCCGAATCATCATCGGCGGCAAGCTGTTCCGTTATCGCATCGTAGCGGCCGTTACGGAAGTGACCGAAATTCAGTCCGCTACCGGTCCGCAACGCACCGGTCGCGGTTACCCCGGTCAGCGAACCGGCCGGGCCGGGCGCGGCCGCAGGGCCGCCGAGCACGGCGTCCACTCGGTCCTCTGCGAGCCGATCGGGGGTGAAATCGGGAGTACCGGCGTCCTCCACCGTGATACCCGCGGGTTTGCAGGCCTCCGCGATCAACTCCACCGTGCGGGCACGCCGCGCATCCGGGGCCAGATAGCCGATTCGCACGGTGGGATCGTCCACACCGGAGGCGGCCAGGGCGGCGGAGGCGCCCTTCACATCAGCGCCGTCGAACGATTCACCCGCTTTGGCGACCGCCGGGTAGAAGATCGAATCCTGCTGCACGATATGGGTATTCAGCAGCGCGGAACCGGGACCGGCATCCGGGGCGTCCGCGATCCGGCCGAGTTCGTCGAACAGCGCCTGGCGCGGCACACACAATGCCAACGCCCGCCGGACATCGCTGGAGCGGAAGACGCCGTCGGTGCTCAGGATCAGTTGTTCGGCACCCCGGCTCGCCACCGGGTGCACCTCGAACCCGTCCAGGCTCGAATCCGGAATCGACCCCGCGCCGATATCGACCACGGCCACCGAACCGTCGGAGATCTTGGTGGCGAGATCGGCCGGTTTCGGCCAGATCACGATCCGCCCGGTCGCGGGGCGATCCCCCCACCACTGCTCATTGGCGACCAGGACCAGGCCGTCCTCGGCGGTGAACGATTCGATCCGGTACGGTCCGGAGGACGGAAAACGGGTCAGGTCGAGTTCGCCGGGTGTCATATTCCAACCGGTGTTCCAGAAATCGGCCAGTTTGCCCAGCGCCGCCATATCACCGGACTGGACCGCGGACACCACGTCCGGCACCCCTGCCGCCTGCGCGGCCACGTGCGCGGGCATCAGCTCGCCCGCGGCGAACAGGGTGCGCCAGGGCAGATAGCGCCGATCCGGACGGAACACCACGGTCGCGTCCTTGGACCCCGGTTGGCATTCCACTCGTTCGATGGCCGAATAGCCGGCCGTGCTCGCGGTGTCGAACAACGGAACCTGGCCGCCGGGCCCGGGTCTGGTGAACCGTCCGCTGCGCGCGGCCCAGGTGAGCACCAGATCGTCGCAGGAGGTGGGCACCCCGTCGGAGTAGACGCCGTCGGGGTTGAGCCGATACTGGATGGTCTGGGCTTCGCCGGGCACTTCCTTGGCGGTTCCCGCGTCCGTATCGGCGACCTGCTGCCCGTCCGGGCCGGTGTAGAAGAAGCCGGTCAGCACCCGACCGAACACGGCCGCCGTCCCGCCTGCCGCGCCGCGCGTACTGCCGGCGTTGTAGCTGGTGACCGCGGCGTCGACGGCGTAACCGATCGACGGCACCTGGTCCTTGCCGGAACAGCCGGCCGCGAGACCGGCGCTCACCACGGCGGCGGCCAGTGTCGCGATCACCCGGCGCACGGACTGTCGCATCGACGAACCCCCTCGCTGGTCAGTACGGCTTCTTCTGCCGTTTCCCACTCGGTCTGGCACCGGGATGGGGACCGGGTTGCGCGGCCCGCCGCGGCGCGTCAGGGTGCGGTCCACCGGCGACCGGCCGTCGTTCGCCGCGGGGGCCGGGTCGGCCGGCCGGCGTGCCGGCGCGGTCGGCGCCACCGGCTCGTTTCGCCATAACCTTCTTGGTGTGCGCGGCGGTCGGACCCCAGCGCTCCTTCAGCGACACCAGTACCGGCGTGGCGAAGAAGATCGACGAGTAGGCGCCGACCACCAGACCCACCAACTGGATCAGCGCCAGATCCTGCAGGGTGCCGACACCGAGCATCCACACCGCGATCACCATGAGCCCGATGATCGGCAGCGCACCGATGACCGCGGTGTTGATCGACCGCATCAGCGTCTGGTTGACCGCCAGATTGGCCTGTTCGGCATAGGTACGCCGGTTGAGATGCAGGATACCGCGGGTATTCTCCTCGATCTTGTCGAAGACGACCACCGAGTCGTACAGCGAGAAGCCCAGAATGGTCAGCATGCCGATCACGGTCGCCGGCGTGACCTCGAAGCCGACGAGCGCGTACACACCCGCCGTGACCAGCATGTCGAATCCGAGGGCGGCGAGGGCGGCGAGGGCCATATCGCGTTCGTAGCGAATGGTGATGTACACGGTGACCAGCGCCAGGAACACCACCAGCGCGATCAGCGCCTGCCGGGTGATCTGACCGCCCCAGGTCTCGCTGACATCGGAGACACTGATCGCGTTACGACTCGGATTGCCGGCGTCGTCGGTGGGGTGGAACCGGTCGAACAGCGCGGCCTGCAGGGCGCTGGCCTGGTCCGATTCCAGAGCGGCCGACCGGATGAGGACGGTCTTCGCGTCGCCGCTTCCCACGGTCTGCACCGACTCGGGCTCGCCGCCGACGACCTCGTGATACACCTGCTCGACCGCGGCGGTATCCGCCGAGCCGGCCGGGAACTGGATTCGCGTGCCGCCGACGAAATCGATCCCGAGGGTGAATCCGCGCAGCAGGATCCCGGCCAGGCAGACGAGCACGATCACCGCGGTGATCGCGTACCACATCCGGCGTTTGCCGACGACGTCGATGACACCGGTCCCGGTGTAGAGGCGGTTCATCCAACCGTGCCGCGGCAGGGTCGAACCGTCGTCCTGGGGAGCCTGGTGCTCCATCGCGTGCGTTACGGGGCTGTTCATCGTCCTCACGCCTTCCCGACCGCGGCCTCGGCCGCCTTGCGCTCACGAGCCAACTGCTGGATCGCGCCGAGCCCGTTCACCGACGGTTTCGCCCAGAAGGGGGAACGGGCGGCCAGTTGCACCAGCGGGGCCGTCACCAGGAACACCACCACCACGTCGAGGATGGTGGTGAGTCCGAGGGTGAAGGCGAAACCACGCACCTGCCCGACAGCCAGTACGTACAGTACGGCCGCGGCGATGAAACTCACCGCATTACCCGACAGGATGGTGCGGCGTGCCCGCGCCCAACCGCGGGGTACCGCCGAGCGGAAGCTGCGTCCTTCGCGCATTTCGTCCTTGATACGTTCGAAGAACACCACGAACGAGTCGGCGGTCATACCGATACCGATGATGAGACCGGCGATACCGGCCAGATCCAGGGTGAACCCGATCCAGCGGCCGAGCAGCACCATGATCCCGTAGACCGCGAGCCCGGAGCCGACCAGCGACAGCGCGGTGAGGAAGCCGAGCATCCGGTAGTAGACCAGGCAGTACAACAGCACCACGGCCAGGCCGACGGCGCCGGCGATCAGACCGGCCTTCAGCGACGACAGGCCGAGCGTCGCCGAGACGGTTTCGGCCTCGGAGGTCTGGAACGACAGCGGCAGCGAACCGTATTTGAGGGTATTGGCCAGTTCCTTGGCACTGGTGGCGGTGAAGTTGCCGGAGATCTGGGTGCGGCCGCCCTGCTGCGGGCCCTGCTGCACGACCGGCGCGCTCACCACTTCCGAGTCGAGCACGAAGGCGACCCGCTTGTAGAGGTATTCGCCGGTGAGTGTGGCCCAGGCGTCACTGCCGCTGCCCTTGAACTCCAGGTTGACCTCGTGTCGTGCCTGCTGGGTGTTCAGCCCCGAGGTGGCGTCGGCGATCTCCTGGCCGTCGATACGGCTCTTGTCGAGCAGGAACACCTCGGTGCCGTCGGTGGAGCAGGTGACCAACGGCAGGTTCGGATCGTCGTTGCCCGCCAGCGGGTCGGGGGCGGTGCAGTCCATGGCGGCCATCGCGGCCTGCTGGATGGTCGGATCGGCGCTCTGCCGGACGGCCTTGGCCTCCGCGATATCGCGTTGTACCCGCTGCTGCGGACTCAGCGACGTGTCGTCGGGTTGCTCGGCCGGAGCGGGAGTCGGCGGCGCCGACGGCTCGGGCGACGGGGTGGTGGGAGCCTGCGCCGGGAACACCCGCTGCTGCGGGGCGGAACCCTGCGTCTCCGGCTCGGCCGCCGGGGCATCGGCCGCGGATCCGCTGGTGCCCTCGGTGCCGGTGCCTTCGGTGGATCCGGCGCCGTTCTCCGCGGAGCCGCTGTCGCCGACCGTTCCGGGCATCCCCTCGCCCGCAGCGGAATCACCCTCGGCGGGGGCGGGAGCCTGCGGGGCCTCCGGCGCGGATGGAGCCGTCGGAGTCCCACCGGGGGCCGGCACTGCCTGGCCGGGGGCCCTGGCGTCCAGGACCGGGCGGATGTACAGCTTGGCGGTGGTGGCCAGGGTGCGCGCCTGCTGGCTGTCGTCACCGGGCACGGTGATCACCAGGTTGTCTCCGTCGATGATGACCTCGGAGCCGCCCACACCGAGCCCGTTCACCCGGTTCTCGATGATCTCCTGCGCCTTCCGCAGGCTGTCCTGGCTCGGCCGATTCCCGTCCGGGGTGCGGGCGGTCAGGGTGACGCGGGTGCCGCCCTGCAGGTCGATACCGAGTTTGGGCGTCGGGGATTTGTCACCGGTGAAGAACACCAGTGCATAGATCGCGGCCACCAGCACGCCGAACAGAGCGAGCCAGCGGAGGTGGTGCGCCGATCCCTGGGACGGTGGCACGGGTCGTCATCTCCTAGGCGGAAG
Organism: Nocardia brevicatena NBRC 12119; assembly: GCF_000308495.1. Lineage (GTDB taxonomy): Bacteria > Actinomycetota > Actinomycetes > Mycobacteriales > Mycobacteriaceae > Nocardia > Nocardia brevicatena. Next base: position 18,525 of record NZ_BAFU01000061.1, read on the forward strand.
TCGGGTGGAACAGTCGGGGTACGCGCCGACCCTCACCGGACACCGACGGTATCCGGAAGGTGAACTGCGCGCGTGGGCGGTCGGCGCCCGGAGGCGGCAGCGCGGGGTAACCGCGCAGGGCGCCCGCCCATGCGCCGAACAACACCGGACTCAGTCCTTGGACAGCCGGGTTTCGGTCTGCTCGGCGGTTTCCTCGACGGCGTCGCTGTCGGTCGCCGCGGTGTCCTCGCCGGTACTCGCCTCATCGGTCGACGGCTCGTCGTCGGTGCGCACCTCGCGGATCGCTTGGCGCAGCCAGGTGGTGACCACGTCCTCGGCGATCTCCAGATCGACGGTGGTGTCATCGACCTCGACCACGGTGCCGTACAGGCCCGAGGTGGTGGTGACCCGGTCGCCGACCTTCAGGGTGTCCTGCATATCGGAGATCTTCTCGGCCTCCCGCTTCTGACGGCGGATACCGAGGAACATCGGCACGAGCAGGGCTACCAACAGCAGCGGGAACAACAGGTCCATGGTCGAAGTCAGTTCCTGATCCGGGTGTTGTGGGCACGGGTACCCACACAGTCTGCCGGCTTCCACGACGGGCGCCACATCCGCACACCCACAACCCCCTGTTCGACGCCCTCCGGCTCGGGCCCGTCGGAGAGCACGCCGGCCGTCGGAGGCGCGATGAATCGCCCCGGTCCCGGTGCCCTGCCGCGGCGACGTCTCGAACCGTTCCCGAGGGCCGGGCGATCAGGCGGTACGGCCGTAGACGTAGTCGTCGAGCGGGAAGTTCACCGCCTCCCGGTGCGCGTCGACCGTGCTGGTGGGGCGCAGCAGGGCGGCCTCGCCGTGCTGGTTGAAGTAGTAGCTGCGGGCGGTCGAGCAGTCGCCGCCGTAGAACACCGAGGAGCCGAGCCGGGCGGTGACACGGTCCAGGAACTCGGTATTGGCACGCTCGGTGACCTCGAATGTCGTCTCCCCGCGACGGGACAGCTCGCCGAAGAGGCGGCCCATGTGCTTCATCTGCGCCTCGATGGTGGTGAAGTAGGACAGGCCGCTGTAGGAATAGGGGCTGTTGAGGCTGAGGAAGTTCGGGAACTTGGGCACGGTGATGCCCTCGTAGGCCTGGAAACGGTTCTCGCGCCAGAACTTCCCGAGATTCACCCCGTCGCGGCCGATGATCTCGAAGGCGGGGAAGTTCACGTCCCAGAGGTTGAAGCCGGTGGCCAGCAGCAGGGTGTCGACCTCGGTCTTGTGGCCGTCGGCGGTGACGATGCCGTCCGGTTCGACGCGCTCGATCGGGTTGGTCTCGAGGCGGACGTGTGGCTCGTTGAACGTTTTGAAGTACTGGTTGGAGAATGTGGGGCGTTTGCAGCCGAAATCGTAGTGCGGGGTGAGCTGCGCGCGGGTCCGCCCATCGCGGACCTGGGCGCGCAGGTGCGCCCTCGCCAGTAGCCCGGCGCCCTTGTTCAGCAGTTTCGCCTGCCGGAAGTGCAGCACACCGATCACCATCAAGGCCTCCAGCATGGCGGTGTTCACCAGCCGGGCGGCCTGCTGGGTCACGGGAACACGCGCGAACAGCTGCTGTACGGGCGCCGGGATGGGGGCGTCGATCTTGGGCACCACCCAGATGGGGGTGCGTTGGAAGACGGTGAGCTCGCGCACCTCGGCTGCGACTTCGGGAACCAGTTGCACCGAGGTGGCGCCGGTGCCGATGATCGCCGCCCGGCGGTCGGTGAGGTCGTAACCGTCGTCCCACGCGGTGGTGTGGATGATTTTGCCCGCGAAGGATTCGATACCGGGAAACGGTGGCGTATAGGGCTGGGACAGGAAGCCGGTGGCGGTCACCAGGTACCGGGCGGTGAGCGTTTCGCCACCGGCGAGCGAGACCACCCACTGCTGGTCCTCGGCGTCCCAGCGCGCCCCGTCGACCGTCGCGCCGAAGCGCATCCGGCGGCGCAGATCGTATTTGTCGGCGATGTGCTCGGCGTATTCCTTGAGCTCGGCTCCCGGCGCGAACAGCCGGGTCCAGTACGGGTTGGGTTCGAACGAATACGAGTAGGTGACCGAGGCGATGTCCACGGCCAGCCCCGGATACCGGTTGACATGCCAGGTCCCGCCGAGATCGTCCTCGCGCTCGAGGATGACGAAATCGCCCAGTCCCAGCCGGTCGAGCTGGATTCCCGCGCCCATTCCACCGAATCCCGCCCCCACCACGACGGTGTCGTATCGAGGTGCCACGTCGAAACCTCCCACATCCACAGAACGACTTATCACGGAATGACACATCATTCCGTTTGTGACGACCGTATCATCGGGGACGTGACGAAGCCATACTCTCGGGCCGAACGACGCAGGGCCGAACTGCGTCGGGAGATCATCGATACCGCCTTCGCCTGCTTCGCCGAGAAGGGCTACCACGCGACCGGCATCGCCGATATCGCTCGCGAGCTGGGCATCGGGCATGGGACGTTCTACCGGTACTTCAGCAACAAACGCGACATCATCGACCACGTCATCGACGACCTGGCCGCCCGGATCACCGACGCCCTCGGCACCGAGAACGCCCCGGAGGCCGCCGCCACCCTCGACGAGTACCGGGCACAGCTCGACCGCATCGGCGCCGCGCTGACCCGGATCCTGCTGGCGGACCGCGGGGTGGCGCAGCTGCTGCTGTTCCATGCCACGGGTATCGATGACGAGCTCACCCACCGGCTCTACGGCCTGCTCGACACCGCCGACGCACTGACCGCCGGATACCTGGAACACGGGGTCGAGCTCGGCTACCTGCGTGCGGACCTGGACACGATGAACACCGCCCGCGCCGTCACCGGCATGTTGCTGGCCGGGCTCCTGCACGGGTTACGCGACCCGGACGCGACCGCCATCGCGGAATCGAACCAGGCGATCCGGCGACTGCTGATCGACGGCGTGCGCAAGGACTGAACCGCCGCCCGTTCAGTCGAACAGGTCCAGTGTCGGGTGCGGTTCGCGACCGCGCACCTCGATCGACCCGAAGACCAGATCCGGGGGCGGGACCATACCGAGATGTTCCCAGGCGGCGGCGGTGGCGACACGACCGCGCGGCGTACGGGCCACCATCCCGGCCCGCACCAGGAACGGTTCGCAGACCTCCTCGACGGTCGCCGCCTCCTCCCCCACCGCCACCGCGAGGGTGGACACCCCCACCGGACCGCCGCCGAAACCGCGCACCAGCGCGCCGAGCACGGCCCGGTCGAGACGGTCCAGTCCGAGCGGGTCGACGTCGTAGACCTCCAGGGCGGCGCGGACGACCGGAACGGTGATCCGGCCGTCGGCGCGGACCTCGGCATAGTCGCGGACCCGGCGCAGCAGCCGGTTGGCGATCCGGGGGGTGCCGCGGGAGCGGCCGGCGATCTCGGCGGCGGCATCATCGTCGATGGCGACACCGAGAATCCGCGCCGAACGCTGCAGGATGCGCAGCAGCTCCTCGGGTTCGTAGAAGTCCATATGCCCGGTGAAGCCGAATCGGTCGCGCAGCGGACCGGTGAGCGCCCCGGAACGGGTGGTGGCGCCGACGAGAGTGAACGGGGCGATATCCAGCGGGATGGAGGTCGCGCCCGGTCCCTTGCCGACCACCACATCCACCCGGAAGTCCTCCATCGCCAGATACAGCATTTCCTCGGCGGGTCGGGCCATGCGGTGGATCTCGTCGATGAACAGCACATCGCCTTCGACCAGATTGCTGAGCATGGCCGCCAGATCACCGGCACGTTCCAGGGCAGGGCCGGAGGTGATGCGCAGGGCGGTGCCGAGTTCGCCGGCGATGATCATGGCCAGGCTGGTCTTGCCGAGACCGGGTGGGCCGGACAACAGGATGTGGTCGGGAGTGCCGCCGCGCCCGCGAGCGCCGCGCAGCACCAGCGTGAGCTGTTCCCGGACCCGGGGCTGTCCGATGAAATCGTCCAGTGAGCTGGGGCGCAGGCCGGTTTCGATATCGCCGTCGGAGTGCAGGTAGTCGGGATGGACCGGGGAATCCGCGGGGTCGGCGGCGGTATCGGGGGCGTAGGGCTCGTCGTAGTTCATGGCGTGCTACCGGTTCTTCCCCAGCAGGCCGAGCGCAGCGCGCAGCACAGTGGAGTTGTCCGCGTCCGGCCGGTCGGCGAGGACCATGTCGACGGCCTTCTCGGCCTGTTGGAGTGGGAAACCGAGCCCGGTGAGCGCCTCGGTGACCTGATCGCGGACCGGCGCGAGCACCGGCGCCGGGACGGCACCGGCCGGGTTCGCGGGCACCGGAACCCGGCTCACCTTGTCGCGCAACTCCACCACCATTCGCTCGGCACCGCGTTTGCCGATTCCCGGAACACGGGTGAGGGCGGCGATATCCCCCGCCGCCAGAGCCTTGCGCAGCGCTTCCGGTTCCAGCACCGCCAGTACCGCCATGGCCAGCCGCGGACCCACACCGGACACCGTCTGCAGCAGCCCGAACAGATCCCGGGCCTCGGTATCGGCGAACCCGTACAGGGTCATCGAGTCCTCCCGCACGACCAGCGCGGTGTACAGGCGGGCCTGCTCGCCCCGGCCGAGCCCGGCCAGGGTCGCGGGAGTGGCGTTGAGCCGGTAACCGACTCCCGCCGCCTCGAGTACTACATGGTCGAGCGCGAGCTCGAGTACCTCTCCGTGGACCGACGCGATCACCCGCGCACCGCCTTTCGTTGTCGGTCGAGCCGTTCGACGTACTGTTTGCGTGCCTGCTCGGCCCGCGCCTCGGCCTCGGCCATCCGGGCCATGAGCGGCGCCCGCCAGCAATGGCAGATGGCGAGCGCGAGCGCGTCGGCGGCATCGGCCGGCTTCGGCGCCTCCGCGAGCCCGAGGATACGGGTCACCATGGCGGTCACCTGGGCCTTGTCCGCCGAACCCGATCCGGTGACGGCGGCTTTCACCTCGCTCGGGGTGTGGAACGCCACCGGAATACCACGTCGCGCGGCCGCCAGCGCGATAATCCCCCCGGCCTGCGCGGTTCCCATGGCGGTGCGCACATTGTGCTGGGCGAATACCCGCTCGATCGCCACCACGTCGGGCCGGTGGGTGTCCATCCACTGTTCGGCGGCATCGGCGATGCGCAGCAGTCGCTGCGCGAGATCCAGTTCCGCGGGGGTCCGCACCACGGCCACGTCGCGAGCCCGAACCGTACGGCCCGCTCCGCCCTCGACCATGCTCAGACCGCACCGGGTGAGCCCGGGATCGACGCCCATCACCCGCACGGACACCCCTTCCGAAACACGAACAGTTGTTCGAAGTCTAGTGCAGCCCTCGGCTCGTCGCCGCCGGCGACACCCGCTCGGTCGGCGGATTCAACCCGCCAGGATCGCGGTGAACGCGGCATAGGCGGTCTCGTGGAAGACCACGAACCGCGCTTCGGCCACCGCGGTCGGGGTCGCGCGCACGGTATCCACGGCGATACGCGCCCCGTCGTCCATGGGCCAGCCGTAGATACCGGTCGAGACGGCGGGGAACGCCACCGTCCGCGCGCCCAGTTCGTCGGCCACCCGCAGGGATTCGCGATAGCAGGATGCCAGCAGTGCCGAACGGTCCTCGCCGGCGGACCAGACCGGACCGACGGTGTGGACGACCCAGCGGGCGGGCAGCCTGCCGGCCGTCGTGGCCACGGCCCGGCCGGTGGGCAGCCCGTCGGGGTATCGCGTTTCGCGCAGCCGCCGGCATTCGGCGAGGATCTCGGGACCGCCACGGCGGTGGATGGCTCCGTCGACTCCCCCGCCGCCGAGTAGTGAGGAGTTGGCGGCGTTGACCACCGCGTCCACGTTCTGCTCGGTGATATCACCGCGAACCAGCATCAGCGAGACCATGCCCGGGATTCTTCCACCGACCCGGGACTCGCTCTTACCATCTGAGGTATGAGTACCGCAGGTATGGCTGTCCTCGAGGGCGGGCCCAAGGACCTGCCCGACCGCATCGTCCCCGTCGAGTCGCCGGATTCGAACGTCAGGATTCCGTTCCGGGGCGGCTACGAGCATTTCACTCCCACCCCTCGGCACAAGGACACCCCGAATGGGGATCTGCCCATCTACGAATGGAGCTATCACACCAGCATCGCGGAATGACCCGGCTGTTCACTCGAACGCGACCCCGTCTGCCACCACGGCCGGCGGGGTCGCGGCCTTTCGCGCACCATCCGATGGATTCCGATCGGACTTCGGACGAACCCTGGACAAAAGCGTAACTAAGTGGTTACTCTTTTTCCGTGGACGAGGTGGCCGGGGCGATCGCCGATCCGATACGACGCGAAATCCTGGAGATGCTGCGCCGGACGCGGCTCACCGCGGGCGCCATCGCCGAACGCTTCTCGATAAGCCGGCCCGCTATCAGCCGCCACCTGCGGGTTCTGCGGGCCGCCGGACTGGTCCACGACGAACTGATCGGCAGGCAGCGGTACTACACGCTCGACAGCGAACCGCTGCGTGCCCTGTCCGACTGGATCGCCCGCCTCGACCGTCCCACGGAATGGGAGCACCGTCTCGACGCCCTGGAAACCGAGGTCTACCGCACCCGACGCGAACGGCGTACCGAGGCGACACACCACCCCGAAACGGCCACACCCCACCGAGACGAACGGACGGCGCCCGAAGGAGCCCGCGTATCCGACCACGCGGACCATCCCGATCGAACACGAAAGGACACGGCATGACCACAACCCCCGACCCGAACGGACGGCTGCGACACACCGCCACCGGCCGCGATCTGGTGCTCACCCGCACCTACCGGGCCCCGATCGACGACATCTGGGCCAGTATCACCGAGCCCGAGCGCACCGCTCGTTGGATAGGGCCGTGGGAAGGCGAGGCGGGTCCCGGGAAGACCGTCCGCCTGCAGATGGTGTTCGAAGAAGAACAGCTTTGGTTCGACGCCACCATCGATATCTGCGAACCACCGCGGCGCCTCGTCATCCGAACCATCGACGACCATGGCAGCTGGCATCTGGAGGCGGTACTGTCCGAACGCGACGGAACCACCGAACTGGTATTCACCCACCACCTGGATTCGGAGGCGAATATCGCCGAGGTCGGCCCGGGATGGGAGTACTACCTGGACGCGCTGGGCGCCTCCCGGACGGGCGCGCCCCGCCCGGATTTCGACGACTATTTCCCCGCCATGAAGTCCTACTACGAGGGACTCGAATCCTGACCCGGATACGGTCGCCCTACAACAGGGCGCGGCGGTCCGCACACCGGCGAACCGCCCCGTGACGACCCTGGGCCCCGCTCAGTCCTCGAGCTCGGCGAGAACCTCGTCGGAAACATCGACATTGGTGTAGACGTTCTGCACGTCGTCGCTGTCCTCGAGCGCGTCGACCAGTTTGAACACCTTACGGGCGCCCTCCACGTCGACCGCCACGTTCACCGACGACTGGAAACCGGATTCGGCGGAGTCGTAGTCGATACCCGCGGCCTGCAGTGCCGACCGCACCGCGACCAGGTCACCCGGCTCACTGATGACCTCGAATGACTCCCCGAGGTCATTGACCTCCTCGGCGCCGGCGTCGAGGACTGCGGCGAGCACGTCGTCTTCGGCCAGGCCGTTCTTCTCCAGGGTGACAATGCCCTTGCGGTGGAACAGGTAGGACACCGAGCCCGGGTCGGCCATATTGCCGCCGTTCCGGGTCATGGCGACCCGCACCTCGCTCGCGGCGCGGTTGCGGTTGTCGGTCAGACATTCGATGAGGACGGCGACACCGTTGGGCCCGTAGCCCTCGTACATGATGGTCTGCCAGTCGGCGCCCCCGGCTTCCTCACCGCCACCGCGTTTGCGGGCACGCTCGATATTGTCGTTGGGGACCGACGATTTCTTCGCCTTCTGGATGGCGTCGTAGAGCGTCGGGTTGCCCTCCGGATCGCCGCCACCGGTCCGGGCCGCCACCTCGATGTTCTTGATCAGCTTGGCGAACAGTTTGCCGCGCTTCGCATCGATCACAGCCTTCTTGTGTTTGGTGGTGGCCCATTTGGAGTGGCCGCTCATTCACTACTTCCTTCAGGTCGATGGCATGTGTGGTATTCCAAATTACCGGCAGGCGTCGGAACCCTCACGCACCAGGTCGACGAACATCCGGTGTACCCGGTGGTCGCCGGTGACCTCGGGGTGAAAGGAAGTGGCCAGCACCCGCCCCTGCCGCACGGCCACGATACGACCCGCGGCCGGACCGCTCGGCACCCGCGCCAGTACCTGAACTCCGTCCCCGACCCGCTCGACCCACGGCGCCCGAATGAACACCGCCCGGACCGGACCGCCCTCGAGTCCGGCGAAATCCAGATCGGTTTCGAAGGAGTCCACCTGACGGCCGAAGGCGTTGCGCCGCACCGTCATATCGATTCCGGACAGATGCCGCGCGTCGGGACGGGTATCGAGCACCTCGTCGGCCAGCAGGATCATCCCGGCGCAGGAGCCGTAGGCGGGCATCCCGTCGCGCAAGCGGGCCCGCAGCGGCTCCAACAGATCGAACACCTGCAGCAGTTTGCTGATGGTGGTGGACTCGCCACCCGGCAGTACCAGCGCGTCCACGGCGGCCAGTTCGTCCGGACGACGCACCAGCACCGGATCGGCCCCGCACTCCCGCAGTACCGCGACGTGTTCGCGGGCGTCACCCTGCAAGGCCAGCACACCGATGGTGGGGCGGTCATCGGCGACCTGCGCCGGGACGGGGACGACCGCTGCGCTCCCGGCACCGGCGGTGAGGGGGGATACCGCTGCTTCGTTCACGACAGTGAGCTTACGAGCGGACCGCGTGTGGGCGGGCTCACAGGCGATATGGTACGTCAACTCGTCCGCGGGGTCCGGATCAGCCCTTCCTGCACCACCGCGGCGACCAGTCTGCCCTCGCCGTCGAAGATCTTGCCGCTGGTGAGCGCTCGGCCGAAACCGGCCGACGGCGAGGACTGGTCGTAGAGCAGCCATTCGTCGGTGCGGAAGGGGCGCAGGAACCACATGGCGTGATCGAGCGAGGCATTCTGGGTGGGCTCGTCGGGATGGGTCACCTTGGACGAGCCGAGCAGCGTCATATCACTCATATAGGCCAGCGTGCACACGTGGAACAGCGGATCGTCGGGCAGTGGGTGCCGGTAGCGGAACCACACCTGCTGCGGTGACACCACGCCGGGCCGCTGCGTCACCGCGTCCTGGGGCACCGGACGGATATCCCAGTGCTCCCATTCCCGCATGGCCCACAACCGCTCCGGGTCCATGCTGGTCTTGGCGTCGGACAGCCCCTTGGGCGGCAGCACCGCCGGCATCTCGTCCTGATGCGTCGGACCCTCGTCACCCACGTGGAAGGAGGCAGACATGGTGAATATCGCGGCGCCGTCCTGCACCCCGGTGACCCGTCGGGTGCAGAACGACCGTCCGTCGCGGATCCGGTCGACCAGATAGACCGTCGGCTCCGAGGGGTTGCCGGGCCGCAGGAAGTAACCGTGCAGCGAATGCACCTGGAACCGCGGCTCCACGGTCCGCACCGCCGAAACCAGGGCCTGGCCCGCAACCTGCCCGCCGAACGTACGAGGCAGCTGGGTCTTGGTGGACGCGCCGCGGAAGATATCGCGCTCGAGGCGTTCGATCTCCAGTGCCTCTTCGATAGTCGCCATGCGCTGAGGTTATCCCGACCAGCCGGTGTCCCCATGATCCGCGGCAGGTAATCCCCGCCACTGACCGGTATGCCGAGCCTGCTGTGATGATGCGATGCCGCGTTTCACCCCGATCACCCCGGACGCTCTCACCGAACTGCCGGCCCGGCGGCTGCGCGCACTGGACGGCCACCGGGTGGTCGCCGTGGACGGCGCCGACGCGGCACGCCCGGTCGACTTCGCCCTGCGTGCCGCCGACCGGGTCCGCGCCGACGGCCGTCCGGCCGAGTTGGTTCGCCTGCACGACTTCGTGCGCCCCGCATCCGTGCGATTGGAGTTCGGGCGTGACGAAACCTCCTATCGCACCGGCTGGTTCGACTATGCGGCACTGCGCCGCGAAGTGCTCGACCCCCTCAGATCGACCGGAACCTGGCTGCCCGCACTCTGGGACGAGACCACCGACAGGTCGCCACGCGCCCGCCGCCGCGAGGCGCTTCCCGGGACAGTGTTGTTCGTGGCGGGCCCGATGCTGCTGGGCCGCGCCCTGCCCTTCGATCTCAGCGTTCGGCTCGACCTGAGCCCGGCCGCGCTGACCCGCGGCACCCCGGACGAGGAGGCCTGGACCGTACCCGCGCTGCAGGCGCACGCACGCGACAGCAGCGAAACACCCACGTACTTCGTGCGCTGGGACCATCCCGACCGCCCCGCCCTGCGGGTCGACGCTCCCTGACGTCCGATCGGTCCGGCTCGGACCGGGCGTTGCCCGCCGGGCCGGATCGCTCCGGCGCCCCCGGCGCAGCGACGGAACCCGCCGCGAGTATCACCAGCCGCGCTCGGCCAGCCGATGCGGCTGCGGGATCTCGTCGACACTGATTCCCACCATCGCCTCACCCAGCCCGCGCGACACCTTCGCCAGCACATCGGGGTCGTCGTAGAAGGTGGTCGCCTTGACGATGGCGCTCGCGCGCTGCGCGGGATTGCCGGACTTGAAGATGCCGGACCCGACGAACACACCCTCCGCGCCGAGCTGCATCATCATGGCCGCGTCGGCCGGGGTGGCGATACCGCCCGCGGTGAACAGCACCACCGGGAGCTTCCCGGTTTCGGCGACCTCACGCACCAGCTCGTACGGCGCCTGCAGTTCCTTGGCGGCGACATACAGCTCATCGGCAGGCAGCGCGGACAGCCGGGTGATCTCCTGCCGAATCTTGCGCATATGGGTGGTGGCATTGGAGACGTCGCCGGTGCCTGCCTCCCCCTTGGAGCGGATCATGGCCGCGCCCTCCGTGATCCGGCGCAGCGCCTCGCCGAGGTTGGTGGCGCCGCAAACGAACGGCACGGTGAAGTTCCACTTGTCGATGTGGTTGGCGTAGTCGGCGGGGGTGAGCACCTCGGATTCGTCGATGTAGTCGACGCCGAGGCTCTGCAGGATCTGGGCCTCCACGAAATGCCCGATCCGGGCCTTGGCCATCACCGGGATCGATACCGCGGAGATGATGCCGTCGATCATGTCCGGGTCGCTCATCCGGGAGACCCCGCCCTGGGCGCGGATATCGGCGGGCACCCGTTCCAGGGCCATCACGGCGACGGCACCCGCGTCCTCGGCGATCTTGGCCTGCTCCGGGGTGACGACGTCCATGATCACGCCGCCCTTGAGCATCTCGGCCATACCGCGCTTCACCCGGGCCGTACCGGCCTCGCGGATCGCTTCGGTGGTCTGGGTGGTCTCGGGCGTTGTCACGGCATACTCCTGTGGTCTGCACCAGTGGGATCGTCGGTAGGACACCACGATTCTAGGTGCGGTCCCAGACCGGCTTCATAGCCAGTCGGAGGCCACTGGCCTTGCCGCGACCAGGGAATACGTCGAACTACCCGAGACCGGACCGGTTTTCGGGCACTGAAACGACTATCGCCGGACCGGTGCGAGGCAACCTGGTCCGGCGATACCGCGAACACCATCGGGGACACGCTCAGATGGGATTCACCATGAGCAGGGTCGCCCAGTATTTCGCGGCGCTCGGGCCGATAAGCGGCAGAAGAAAATCGTAGAGAATGTAGGACACGTGTTCACCTCCGCACACCGAATAGACACAAAGGCCGGTGCACCAAACCGACGGCGAGAGTATCACAGCGTGATACCCGTCACACTCCGCGACGCTCAGCGGATGGACCGGACCTCGAGATCGGTCGCCGAGTCCGCCGCCCGCGCCGCCTCGGCCAATAGTTCGTCCAGGTGGTAGGGGTACACGGTCTCCCCCGAGGCGTCCAGCGCCACGATATCGGCCGGTGCGCACCAGCGGTGGTCGGTGATGGAGCGCCGCTCCACCGAGGTGAGGTCGGCCGGACACAGTTCGAAAACCGGCACCCGCAGCACGAAGAACAACTCCTCGGAACGGATCAGGTCACCGTTGAACGGAAACACCGCCACCCGCCGCCAGATCGGCCCGCGCAGATCCGCCGGGTCGGCGGTATACCCGGTCTCCTCGTGCAGTTCCCGCACCGCGGCGGCGCGCAGGCTCTCCCCGGCCTCCACCCCGCCGCCGACGGTGAACCAGAAGGACACCTCCGGGACCATCGGATCATGCCCGCGCAGCAGCAGTATCCGGTTCCGCTCGTCGAGCAATACGATCCGCGCGGAGGTGCGCATACTGTCCACGTCCAATCCGATCGCCGCGGCCGGTCCGGTGCGCTCGGCGATCTCGAAATACGTCGGCATGGGTGCGGTACCACCCAGGTGCAGCAGCCACACGGGACGCCGGGTGCGCAGCGCCAGGGTGTCGCGAACGGCGTCGTTGTGGAAGCGGCGGGCGATGAGCACCCGGGCCTCGGCGTCGGCCAGTTCGGCCGCCAGCTGCGGACGCAGCAGCGAGACATCCACCACCGACAGTGCCGCCGACAGCTGGTTCTCGACCGCCTCCCGTTCCTGTCGGCCGACCCGTTCGGATCGATCGGCCAAGGTGACCAGCCGTTTCGCCTGCTCACAGCGCCCCGACTCCGCTACCGGCCCGGTAAGGGACATGGCCACCGATCTGGCCACGACCGCACGCCGCGCCAGCGCTGATTCCAGGGCCTGCCAGGACAGATCGGTTCGCACATGCAGTCGGTCGAGCCGGTTGGCCGTCGAATAGGCCCAGACACCCAGCGCCAGCACGATCGCCGCGACGAGCGCAAGGACCAGAACCGCGGTCGCCGAGAAGGTGATCACCCGGCTGCCCGCACCCGCAGATCACCGACGGTGACCGTTTCGTACACCCGCAGAATCTGTTCGGCCACCACCGGCCAGTCGTAGTCGCCGACCACCTGGTTCGCGGCCCGCACCAGCGACTCGCGGCGCACCTCGTCGGTGAGCACCATGTCCAGCGCCTCCGCCAGGGCCGCCGAGTTACCGACCGGCACCAGGATCCCGGCGGTGCCGTCGCGCAATACCCGGCGGAAGGCGTCGAGTTCGCTCGCCACCACGGCGGTGCCCGCGGCCATGGCCTCGATCAGGATGATGCCGAAACTCTCCCCGCCCAGGTTCGGCGCCACATACACATCCGCGCTGCGCATCGCCGACGCCTTCTCCTCATCGGAAACCTGTCCCAGGAACCGCAGATGACGGGCGTGGGGGCCGGCCAGGCGGCGCAACCGGTCCTCGTCGCCACGGCCCACGATGAGAATCTCCACCTCCGGATGGCGGTGCGCCAGCGCCGGCAGCGCGCCCAGCAGCACCTCCATCCCCTTACGCGGTTCGTCATAGCGGCCCAGGAACAACACGGTGCCGCCCTCCCGGGGATAGCCGGGCACCATGGGTGCCCGCGCGAACGCGGGGACATCGACCCCGTTGGGAATCTCCACCGCGTCCGATCCCAGTGCCTCCACCTGCCAGCGCCGCGCCAGCTCCGATACCGCGATCCGGCCGCTGATCTTCTCGTGGTAGGGCCGCAGCACCCCCTGGAAGGTGCTGAGCACCAGCGACCGGGTGGTGGAGGTGTGGAAGGTGGCCACGATCGGTCCTTCGGCGATCTTCAACGCCAGCATGGACAGGCTGGGCGCGTTCGGCTCGTGGATGTGCAGGACATCGAAATCGTTGCCGTCGATCCAGCGTCGGATCCGGGTGTAGGCCGTCGGTCCGAACGACAGCCGGGCCACCGAACCGTTGTACGGGATGGCCACGGCGCGCCCCGCGGAGACCACGAAATCCGGTAGCGGGGTGTCGTCGGAAGCGGGGGCGAGCACGCTCACCTTGTGTCCACGTTCGATCAGCACCCGCGCCAGATCGACGACATGGGCCTGCACACCGCCGGGAACATCGAACGAGTAGGGGCAGACCATGCCGATCCTCATGGCGTCGGATCCCCTTCGGCCGTGGGGATCTCCGAATGCTCGGACCGCGCGCCCCCGGACGAGGCGACGGCTCGTCCGCCACGAGGGGCCCGGGCGGCGGCGATACGGTCCAGCTGCCGCTCGGACAGATCGGTCTCCCACAGTGGCTGCAGCATATGCCAGTCGGCCGGATGCTCGGCGATATGCGCGGCGAACCAGTCCGCCACCTGCTGGGTGGCCGCCTCGGCACCACCGGAGACATCCAGTGGTGCCGTGGTTTTCAGCGCCCAGCTCTCCTGCCCGTTGTCATCCTCGGTGAACCACACATGGACGGGCATCAGTGCCGCGCCGGTATCGATCGCCAGTTTTGCCGCACCGGCCGGCATCCATGTGCGTTCCCCGAAGAACATCACCGGCACCCCGCGCCCGGTCAGATCGCGCTCCCCCATCAGGCAGACGATCTTGTTGGCGCGCAATCGCTGCGCCAGCGCCTCGTACGGCGGTCGCTGTCCGCCGGTCAGTGGGAACACCTCGAACCCGAGGCTTTTCCGATAGGCGACGAACCGTTCGAACAACGACTCCGGTTTCAGCCGTTCGACGACGGTGGCGAATGATCCGTAGTGCTGGACCAGCCAGGTGCCGGCGATATCCCAGTTGCCCGAATGCGGCAGGACCAGGACCACCCCGCGGCCCCGCGTCAGGGCGGCGTCGAGATGTTCGCGCCCCTCCACCACGACCCGCCCCGACGTGGCCAGTTCGGCGTGGTCCATGGACGGCAGCCGGAACGCCTCCCGCCAGTATCGGGCGTAGGAGCGCATACTGGCGCGCACCAGGTCGTCGGGTACCTCGTCCGGTTCGGTGCCGAGTACGCGGGCCAGATTGCGCCGCAACTGCACCGGTCCGCCCTTCCGGGCCGCCCAGGTGCCGCCCCGGTCGAACAGCCGGCGCGCGGTGCTCTCCGGTAGCGCCCGCACCAGCCGCCACCCCGCGGCATAGGCGCGATCGCTCAGTCCCGCCTTGACCCGTGCTGCGAGACCCTCCCGCGGTGATGTGGTCACGACAGCCCCGTATCGGTGGTCGGGCGTTCCGCGGCTCTCGGGAGGACATTGCGGGCGCCCGCCGAATTGCGGACCTCCAGCACCCGCTGGAAGACCGTCACGATACTGAGCACCGCCAGCACCCACATGGCTATGTGCACGGCCCAGGTCAGCCACTCGAGCCCCCAGTAACCGCCCACACCGGTCAGTCCCGCGCCCACCAGCACGATCACCAGTCGGTCCGGGCGCTCGATCAGGCCGCCGTCGGCGGACAGCCCGCTGGCCTCCGCCCGCGCCTTGGCATATGAGATCACCTGCGAGGTCACCAATACCACCAGCGTCGCGAACAACAGCGGTTTGCTGTTCTCGTGATACACCGCCCACCAGGCCAGACCGCCGAAGATGGCGCCGTCGGCGACCCGGTCACAGGTGGCGTCGAGCACCGCCCCGTAGCGGGTGCCGCCGCCGCGGGCCCGAGCCATGGCGCCGTCGAGCATGTCGAACATGACGAACAGCCAGATCACCATCGTCCCCCAGAACAGATGTCCGGTGGGGAACAGGGTGACCGCGGCCGCGATCGATGCCGCGGTACCGATGAGAGTCACCGCGTCCGGGGTGAGCCCGGTGCGGACCAGTGCCCGTCCCAGCGGCGCGGTCGCCTTGGCGAACGTGTCGCGACCGAAAAAGCTGAGCACCCGCTACGCCTCCTCCCAGGCCGCCGCCAGCAGGGCCCTGGTCTCGCGGAGTAGCTGCGGCATGACCTTCACCCCGCCCACGACGGTGATGAAGTTCGCGTCGCCGCCCCAGCGCGGCACGATGTGCTGGTGCAGGTGGTCGGCCAGCGATCCACCCGCCACCCCGCCGAGGTTGAGCCCGACATTGAAACCGTGCGGGCGCGACACCTTCTTCATCACGCGGATGGCGCGCTGGGTGAAGACCATCAGTTCGATGCTCTCGGCCTCGGTGAGATCCTCGAGGTTGGCGACCCGGCGATACGGCACCACCATCATGTGCCCGGGGTTGTACGGGTACAGGTTGAGCACCGCGTACACCAGCTCCCCGCGGGCGATCACCAACCCCTCCTCATCGGACATCTTGGGGATATCGGTGAAGGGGTGTCCGGTGGCGTCCTTGGGCGGCGAGGTGGCCGCCTCGGCGATGTAGGACATCCGGTACGGGGTCCACAATCGCTGCAGCCGGTCGGGTTCGCCCGCCCCGCGATCCACGATATCGGCCTCTCGGGTGTTCTCGGGGTCGGTGTCGTCGCGCCCGGCCAAACCCTCCGGCGCCGTACGCTCACTCATGCCGCATCCTTTCCGCACATGAGCGGGCGCCCCACGTAATCACCCGGGCCACCTTCTCCGGGCGCCGACCGCTCATGGTGTGTGCTTCCCGCATGATCAGGCGCTCTCGCCCGCCTCGACGGCCGCGCGGACCGACTCCGCGGTCGGGGAGGCGTTCTCCCGGCGGGAGATCCAGTCGACGATCGCCCGCACCGCCGCGACGACCGGTACCCCATTGACCTGGGTGCCATCCCGGAACCGGAAACTCACCGCGCCCGCGTTCACATCCCGCTCACCGGCCAACAGCATGAACGGGATCTTCTGCGCGGTGTGGTTGAAGATCTTCTTCTGCATGCGGTCGTCGCTGCGGTCCACTTCGGCACGCACGCCGGCGGCCCGCAACCGTCCGACCACCTCGTCCAGGTGCGCAGCGAAGGTGTCGGCGACCGGGATGCCGACCACCTGCATCGGCGCCAGCCATACGGGGAACGCGCCCGCGTAGTGTTCGGTGAGGACGCCGAAGAAGCGCTCGATGGAACCGAACAGGGCGCGGTGCACCATGACCGGCCGTTTCTTGGTGCCGTCGGGGGCGGTGTATTCCAGCTCGAACAGCTCCGGCTCGAAGAAGTCCAGCTGGATGGTGGACATCTGCCAGGTACGGCCGAGCGCGTCTTTGGTCTGTACGGAGATCTTCGGCCCGTAGAAGGCGGCGCCGCCCGGATCCGGGACGAGCTCCAGTCCGGAGGCCTCACCGACCTTGCGCAGGGTTTCGGTGGCCTCTTCCCACACCTCGTCCGAACCGACGTACTTCTGCGGGTCCTTGGTGGACAGTTCCAGGTAGAAGTCTTCCAGGCCGTAGTCCTTCAGCAGGTCGAGCACGAACCGCAGGATGGTGGTGAGTTCCTCGGCGACCTGTTCCTGAGTGCAGTAGATATGCGCGTCGTCCTGGGTGAAACCGCGGGCCCGGGTCAGTCCGTGGACCACCCCGGACTTCTCGTAGCGGTACACCGAACCGAATTCGAACAACCGCAGCGGCAGTTCCCGATACGACCGGCCGCGCGACCGGTAGATCAGGTTGTGCATGGGGCAGTTCATCGGCTTGACGTAGTAGTCCTGGCCGGGTTTGCGGACGGTGCCGTCCTCGTTGTACTCCGCGTCCAGGTGCATGGGCGGGAACATGCCGTCGGCGTACCACTCCAGGTGCTTGGAGGTCTCGAACAGGTGCGCTTTGGTCAGATGCGGGGTGTTGACGAACTCGTAGCCCGCCGCCACGTGCTTGCGCCGCGAATAGTCCTCCATCTCCATGCGGATGATGCCGCCCTTGGGATGGAACACCGGCAGGCCGGAACCCAGTTCGTCGGGGAAGGAGAACAGGTCCAGTTCCGCGCCGAGCTTGCGGTGGTCGCGCCGCTCGGCCTCGGCGAGCATGGTCAGGTGCGCCTCCAGCGCCTCCGACGACTCCCAGGCGGTGCCGTAGATGCGCTGCAGATCCTCGCGGCTCTGGTCACCACGCCAGTAGGCGGCCGAGGAACGGGTCAGTTTGAATGCCGGAATGTATTTGGTGGTCGGGATATGCGGCCCGCGGCACAGATCGCCCCAGACCCGTTCACCGGTACGCGGGTCCAGGTTGTCGTAGATGGTCAACTCCTTGCCGCCGACCTCCATGACCTCCGGATCGTCGATACCCGACTTGTCGGAGATGAGTTCCAGTTTGAACGGCTCGGAGGCCAGTTCGGCACGGGCATCGGTCACTTCGACCACCCGGCGCGAGAACCGCTGCGCACCCTTGATGATCTTCTTCATCCGGGATTCCAGCTTGGCCAGATCGTCCGGGGTGAACGGGCGATCCACCCGGAAGTCGTAGTAGAAGCCGTCCTTGATGGGCGGACCGATACCGAGTTCGGCCTCGGGGAACTCCTGCTGCACAGCCTGTGCCAGCACATGGGCCGCCGAATGCCGAATAACACTGCGCCCGTCCTCGGTATCGGCTGCGACGGGGACGACCTCGGTATCGACCTCCGGCGCCCAGGACAGATCCTTCAGCTCACCGGCAGCGTCCCGGACGACGACAACGGTCTGCGGCCCCTTGGTGGGCAGCCCCGCCTCACGCACCGCGGCGCCCGCCGTGGTCCCGGCCGGCACCCGGACGAGGGCGGCTGGACTGCGGGGGGCTGTGGTGGTCACGGTGAGCTCTCCTTGGGGTTGTCTCCGGTGCCGGGGCGGTCCCCCGGTCACGGCCCAGCGGTATACGCCCCGGCCGCGGACCATGCTATCGGCAGACGTACGACCGTGTGTCGATGGACCGGGGCCACGGCGCCGGCGCCGATATCGCCGACCGAGGGCGAGACGGCGAGTGACCGTGCCGGCCCGTGGCCACCGCCGGAAACCGGGGCCGGCCCCAACCGGAGCGGAGGCGGAGGTATCGCGGATGCGCAGGCCGGAGCGGAGGCGGAGGTATCGCCTAGTTCCTCGCCGCGTAATCGGCGAGCAGCGCTTCCCGTTCGCGGACCGGGCGTTTCGGACAACTGATGCACTTCTCACAGTCGGGCACCTCGTAGACCAGGCAGCAGGAGGTGCGGCGAACGAAGGTGCGGGCGCCGATCTCGACGTACCTCGGGGCCGGCAGGGAGTCTCCGAGTTCGGCGGCCAACCGTGCCCCGACCTCCGGCGCCCCGACCTCCGGCGCACCGGCATCGATCGCCCGGTTGGCGATCGCATCGGTGGCTATGGCCCACAGCGCGGGCGCCCGCACGCCGGTCACCGCCGACACCCGGGCGATCACGGCGGTCAGGACCGTCAGCAGCGCCGCCCCGGTACCGGTGTCGGCTCCGTCCGGGTCCCGGCGGTCGAGGACGGCGCCGGTGTCGGTGTCGACGATCCGAACCCGTTCGACACCACCGTCGCGGCGCATCGCGCAGACGAGTCCGTCCAGTGTGGGCACCGGTCCGGACACACCGCGGGCGCGGGCGGTCACAATGTCCTCGACCAGCGCCGAGGCCGCCATACACCACCACAGGGTGCCGCCCACCCGGGCCGAATCCGTCCCCCAGGAGGCCCCCATCTCCGTGATCCGCTCGGCCAGCCACCGCTCGTCGGTGAGCATCCGGCCCGGGACGGTGTTCACGACATCAGGGGACTGCGCAGCCATTGCCATTCGATTCCGATCCAACCACCGATCAATCCGAACGTTCCCAATATCCACAGCGTCACGACGACCAGCATGCCGGTGGCCAGCAGGGCCACCGCCTGCGTGAGCGGTCCGCGCGCGATGTACCAGGCCATACCGCGCCGATACTTGTCCCGCACCCAGGTCAGTACCCGGCGCGCGGCGGCGAATTCGGTGGCGAGGATGCCCAGTCCGGCGAATACCATCGCCCATCCCGGCCCGGGATAGGGGATGGCCAGAATCCCCACGACGAGCACCGTGGTGCCGACGATCGCCACCCCGGTCCGGTAGACGAGATCAACCGCAGGCCGGGCGGCGATCCGATCGCGGAAAGCGCGCCAGGCATTCGGCTCCCGCCGCGGCGTCTGCTCCTCGTCGGAGTGCGGCTGTGTCACCCCCGTCCGGGGCCCTGTTGTCGGCGAGGATCTCTCGGACTCGGCATCCACGCGACAAGCCTACGAGACAGCAGCCGGGCGGGCACATACGCCCGCGACGGGCCCGTTCGGAGCGTGCAGTCCGAACGGGCCCGTGCGGTATTCGCGCCACCGGTCGGCGGTCAGGCGGGCAGAGCCGCCACTCGCTTGCCGGTTTCGTCTATATAGGCCAGTCCGTCCGCCCCGACCTCGATAACGCGTGCACTGGCGATATCGAAGAAGAGGCCGGAAATCGTCAGCCCGCGTTCGGCCATGGCCCGGCTCACCACCGGATGCCGGTGCAGCCGCTCGAGCTGCACCGCGATATTCACCATGCTCAACTGGTCGACCACGCCGAAACCGGCCTCCTCGGCCGCCTGGCGAACCGGATGACCGGCACGGAACCGGTCGAGGCTGTCCTGCGCGTACTCCAGCCACTCATCGATACCCGGCCCGGCCGGTTCGCCCGAGTACAGCGACTGCATGGCGCCGCACGACGAGTGCCCGCACACCACTACCGAGCGGATATTGAGCCGCTCGACGGCGAATACCAGCGCCGCCTCCACCGAGACGTCGCCCCGCTCGGGTACCAGATTGCCCACATTGCGTACGGTGAACAGGTCGCCGGGCCCGCTGTTGGTGATGACATTGGGCACGATCCGGGAGTCCGAGCAGGTCAGGAAGAACGAGTCCGGGTCCTGCCGGTCGCGCAGCTCGTCCAGGTGCGGTCGCACCAGATGGAGGTGGCTGCGGTGGTAGGCGGCGATACCGGCGACCAGCGGGTCGTCGACCTTGTCGGTGTCCTTCGCTTCCCGGCCGGCTCGCCAGGGGCCGAGGGCATCGTCGAGGACGACCCGTCCGAGGCTGCGCGACGGCGGGGCCTTGGTGGCGTCCGCCATCCGGGCCACACCGATTTCCGCGAATTCCACCGTTGCGCCCCCGGCCTCATGCTGGCGCGCCCAGTCGATGATCGCCTCGTAGGCGGCGTGGTCGAGGAAGTCGACGGTCATCTCCACGGTGACGTTCACACTTTCGGGCACCTTGGCGAAGGTGGTCGACAGTTTCGGCAGGGCCAGGAAGGTGCACGAGCCGTCGATGGTGACCAGCCAGCGGTCGGCACCGACGAGCGGTTTGGCTTCCACGTGCACCCGGACCACCCGCCAGATCAACAGCGCGAAGGCCAGTGCCAAACCGATCAGCACCCCTTCGAGGAGGTTCAGGAACACCACGCCCGCGATGGTGGCCGCGTAGATCAGCAGGTCACCGGTGCGATGCGCCATCCGGATATGCGCGAGCTTGACCAGCTGTGCACCGATCACGATCAGCAGACCGGCCAATGCGGCCAGCGGGATCTGCTGGACCAGTCCGGCCAGCGCCACCGAGAACAGCAGCACCCAGAAACCGTGCATCACCGCGGAAGCGCGGCTGCGCGCACCGGCGGCCACATTGGTGGAGCTGCGCACGATGACACCGGTGACCGGCAGGCCGCCGAGCAGTCCGGACAGCACATTGGCCGAGCCCTGGCCGATCAGCTCGCGGTCGAAGTCGGCACGGGGACCGGTGTGCATCTTGTCGATGGCGACGGCCGACAGCAGGCTCTCCACGCTGGCGATGAGCGCGAACGTCAGGATGGTGATCGCGATGGCGCTCCAGTTGCCGCTGGGGATCTCGGGCAGGCCGATAGCGTCGAACAGCGAGCCGTTCAAGGCGATCCGCTCGATATCGAGCGGCAGGGCCAGCGAGAGCGCGGTGGCGAGGACGACGGCGACCAGCGGCCCGGGCACGACCCGGATGCGTTCGGGGACGTATTTCCAGCCCAGCATGACGGCGATGACGAGAAGACCGATGAAGACGCCCCCGAGGTCCATCGAGCCGAGTCCGGCGGGCAACTGGGTGATATTGGCCCAGGCGGAACTGTTCGAGTCGCCGCCGAGCAGCACGTGGACCTGCTGGAGCGCAATGGTGACGCCGATACCGGCGAGCATGGCGTGCACCACCACCGGCGCAACGGCAAGGGCCGCGCGGGCGATCCGGCTCAGACCGAACAGGATCTGCAGGACGCCTGCCGCTACGACGATGAAGCAGGTTGTCCGCCAACCGAATTGATGAATGGATTCGGCGACGACGACGGTGAGGCCCGCGGCGGGGCCGCTCACCTGAAGGGCCGAGCCGCCGACCGCGCCGGCGACGATACCGCCGACCACGGCGGCGACGAGGCCCGCGGCGACCGGAGCACCGGAGGCGATGGCGATACCGAGCGAGAGCGGTAGCGCGACCAGGAAGACGACGATCGAGGCGGGCAGGTCGTAGCGCAGGATCGAGGTCAGACGGGTGGTTGCGATGGACCCGGCCGACGATGCCGCGGCCGGGTCCGGCCCAGGCGGCGGCGACAGGTGGGGGGTCGGGCGCGTCTTGGTTGCCATTTCTTCTCCTTCGCCGAGTCGGCAGGTACCGACGTCGGTTGACGATCGACATGTCCAATCGGGCACAGACCGCGAACCGGCATCTCGCGGTGAAGCAGCTCCCGGCACGGCAACGGGCCGAGAAGTAAACCCTCTACAGGCTATTGGTAAAGACTAAGCAAAGCTTAAGAATGCGCTGTTCTCGTGAGTGGCAACACAGCCGGAGGACAGCAGGAGCCGAACCACACCAATATGGCGAACGTGATGGGCCGCACCTCCTCTCCGCCAACCCTCCACCAGCAAAGGCCCTGCAGTGCAGCGGGTTCCGCCTCAACTCCGGGCGACCGGCCCGAGATACCCGCAGAGTGCGCCACACCTCCGGATCGAGGGATACCGCACCACCCCGGTCAACCGCGTCCACCTGGAATCAAGGGTAAAGACTTACTAAAGTATAGAGAAAGAACGGAGATCTGATAATGACAATCGCTGCCGAACTGTGACAACCGGGTAAACGAGACGAGCACCGCACGCCGGACGCGGACGAAAGAAGCAGATACGACAAACCCCCCGACGCGATCATGTCGAGGGGTGTGGGTGGTCCCAGCTGGGATCGAACCAGCGACCTTCCGCGTGTGAGGCGGACGCTCTCCCGCTGAGCTATGAGACCGGAGACTTCGTCGAGCAGTTGTCCGTCGGTGCCGTATCGCACCGCCCGAACGAGTACGAACCTTAACACGCACCACCCGTTCGCTACCAAATCGCCGGGTGGCCACTCGGGCCGGACGGTCTCCCGAACCTCCGTGCGGTCTCGTGAATACCGGGCCCGCCCCGCGGCGCTACCGGCTCGACCGCCCCTGCGGAAGAACCGATGCCGCGGGTCGGGTACGCCGCGGCCGCCTTCGAACAAATCCCAGTGATGTCATTCAACCGCTTCTACCAGCCGATTTGTAGGTTACCCGGGACGTCGGCTAATGTTCTGTCTCGCACCACGGAGGCACACCGAAGCCGCCGGGAGCATATGCGGATGTAGCGCAGCTGGTAGCGCATCACCTTGCCAAGGTGAGGGTCGCGGGTTCGAATCCCGTCATCCGCTCGAGAGGTAGGGCCAGGCGCTTGGCAGCCTTTCCCCTTTGCGCGGTGGAGTGGCCGAGTGGTGAGGCAACGGCCTGCAAAGCCGTGCACACGGGTTCGATTCCCGTCTCCACCTCGCGCGATTAGCTCAGCGGGAGAGCGCTTCCCTGACACGGAAGAGGTCACTGGTTCAATCCCAGTATCGCGCACCAGAATCTTCGCGGATCGGCCCCGGGTAATCCGGGGCCGATCCGCTTTTCACCGCTGCATGTCCGTCCTGCAGCTCCTCACCCGTCCGCGCCGGATTCGAATACGGGCCCCGTGCCGATATCGGCCGTAGCGCACGCCCGCGTCCACGCTCCGGTTACGCGCGGTCGGTCGACGGGCCCGGGCCGGCCCGAGGGGCATACCTCCCATCCACGCTCCGACCGCGCGCGGTTTGTCGACGGGCCGACGTCCGGCCACGCCGATTAGGCTGACACCGGACAGCAGTGAGTCGACCGGGGGCGCTCGGTCCCGACAGGAAGTCTGTGGTGGTGGCGGAAACGACCGGCCCTCGCGCCGAGACGCCCGACGAGGCGGCAGAGGATTCGGCCGCGGGCCTGGTCGACGATCTGCGCGCGGATATCTCATTCGGCCCGGAGGACTGTGTGGAACGGCTGGCCGAACTCGTCGCCGAATACGGCATGGAACGCGAACGCGCCGCCATCATCCTCGACCTGCGGCTCGGTATCTCCGGGGACCGTCCGGAAACCCTCACCCGGATCGGCGCCCGCTTCGATTTCTCCCGCGACCGGGCCCGACAACTGCATACCAAGGCGGTCGGGGAACTCCTCCGGTATGCCGGCCACACGGGCAGGCTGCCGGTACCGGAGTACGCGCGGCGCTATCCGGTCACCGCCCGGGATTCCCGGCTGACCCGGGCCCTGCTCGCGGAAACCTACGCCACCGACACCGATATCGCGGTCAACGACCTCTCGTATCTGAAACTGCGGCTGGCCGGGCATACGGCCGCCGACGCGAAACGGGTGGCCGGCTACGTCACCCAGCGCATCGCGGCCTGGCGGATGAAAACCAACCACCGGCTGACCCGACTGCACGACCTCTCGGAACCCACCGGCCCACCGGACCCGTGGTCGGAGCGCGTCGACTGGCCCGACAACGCCGACACACCCGCCCCGCTGCCCACCGGCCCGGCCCGCACCCTCGATCTCGACGACGATGGCCGTGGCCACTTCTACCTGGTCAAACTCGGCCGCGACGTCGGTTTCGACTCGGGTCTGGAAGCTCGGCTGCTACGCACGCTCAATACCGACGAGCGGGTACGCACCTTCCAGGAGTATCCCGAGGCCGTCCTCTATCGCCTCGACGGTGCCGAGCGAATCCACTTCCCCACCCTCGTCGCCGAACTCGGCGACGGCCGGCGGGTGCTGATCGATATCCAGCCGCTCGGCCATATCGCCTTCCAGCTGAACCGGGCCCGTTCCGCGGCGGCCCGCGCCTATGCCCACGACAACGGATGGGGCTGGTTGGTCTGGACCGGCAGCACCCTCGGCGTCACCGAACTCCGCACCCGCCCTGTCGCCGCCGACACCGAATCCCGACTGGTCGAACTGCTCGCCGAAGGGCCGCTGCGGTGGTCAGCGCTGCGCCGGGTGCGCGAGGAAACCGGACTCGAACTGCTCGACCTCGCCGCGCTCGTGCTGCGGCACCAATGGCGTTGGGACCGTGGTCCGTTCCGCCTGAGCGCGGCAACGGACGGAACCGGCGGCGCGACCCCCGGCTTCAGCGCTGCAGCACCACCGCCGCCGTGACGAACACCAGCACCAGCAGCAAGGCGCAGATGGTGATCAACTGCCAGTTGTCGATCGTGCGGTGCAGCCGCCGGATGGTCGCCCGATACGCGTTGTCAACCCGGTGGTGATCGGCGAGTTTCCGATTCACCAGGGCCAGTTTGTCCGCCTGCTCCTGGGCAAACTGCCGGGTGTGCTCCAGCCGGGCCTGCAGCGTCGACACCTGTTTCGTCCGCTCCCGCAATGTTGTGCGGACCACGGCCAAGGCCATCCGCTGGTTCAGAAGTTCCTGGCGCTGCCGCGCCAACATCCGCGCCTGGGTTCCGGTGTGCTGCTCCCAGTCGGTCACGCTCGCCCATCCCTTTCTCGACTCGTCGCAGTGTCCCCAGGCGATTTCACCGGCCACCCATTCACGCAGGAACTCGCGCAACTCATAGGGTTCCGTCCGGGGCACCACCACCCCGCCGGGACCGATCTCCAGCATTCCGCTCACCGCCCGGTAATCACAGGAGTCCGGTGCCAGATCGCCGACGCCGAGCGCCGGTAACCGCGCCGCCCAGAAGCCCGGAGCGCACAGCCACAGCACACCGGCGACGCCGAGGTCCCGCAACCGCTCGGTATGCTCGGCCGCCGACTGGTGGGCCACGGGCCCGCCACGGACCTCGATCGCATACTCGCTCTCGTCTTTTCGCCAGTAGACGTCGACGGTCACCGAACCGATATCCCGGTCCACCACCGCCTCGTCGGCGCCGAAGGCGAGCAGCCGGCCCGCCAGCCAGAACTTGAGCCGCTGCACATCCCATTGCGCGGCAACACATCCGGTGCAGTGGCAGCCATAGCCGGGCTGCACGTCCTCGGTCGGTCTCCCGTGCGCCTGGCGTTCGGAGATCCCCAGATCGGCCAACATGCTCCGACGTCCGCATGAAACCTCTGTCCGCTGCGTCGTCTGCACGCGACCACCCACCTAACCCATACCTACTGCCGAACGGCATGCCACAACCCGCACTCCAGAGTGCGCCAAACCATCGGGACCTCGCTACCCTTCCGTCCAGGGAGTTACCCATATGGGATGTGTCGGGAACCCATATCGGGTCACGATTCGGCCGTTTCCACACCGGGGGCGAGAATCGAGCGGATCAGCGTGCGCAGCCAGGCATGCGCCGGATCGGGAGTGTTACGGGGGTGCCAGGCCAGGGAGATGGCGGTCTCCGGAAGCGGCAGCGGAATTTCGAAGGGACACAAGCCGAATGCGGGCAGCGTCGTGGTCGCCGCCGAGGCGGGGGCCGGGCAGACGACCGTCCCGGAACGGACGGCGAACAGGGCCGTGGTCAGATCGGGCACCGTGGCCACCACGCGGCGGGTACGGCCGTGCAGTGCCAGCCGGTCGTCGATGGGGCCGCGGGCGATTCCGCGACGGGACACACTGATATGCGCGGCGGCCGCATACGCGGCCACCGTAACTCGGCCGGTGACCAGTGGGTGATCGGGTGCGGCGACACCGATCAGCCGGTCTCCGCGCACCCGTTCGATCCGGGTCTGCGGATCGGCGCGTTCGATCACCCCGACCTCCACGTCGACGCGACCGTCCCGAAGGGCCCCCGGCCCGACCGCGCCGTCCGGCACGAACCGCAGGGTCACCCCGGGCGCCCGATCCCGCACAGCGGCCAGCAACGGCGCGACCAGTTCGGGCAGCACCGCATCACCCACGTGCAGCGCGAAACCTCGCGTGAGTGCCCTGGGGTCGACGGCATCCGGGGGCGCTAGCAGGGCACGTCCCTGTTCGACCAGAGCGCTCACCTCGGTGCGCAGTTCCAGTGCGCGCGGGGTCGGCACCAGTTGCCTACCCGCCCGCACCAGCAGCGGATCGCCGTACACTCGGCGCAACCGGGCCAGGGTGCGGCTCATGGCCGGTGGTGAGGTATCCAGCCGTTCGGCGGCACGGGTGACGCTGTTGGTCTCCAACAGGGCGTGCAGCGCCACCAGGAGGTTCAGGTCCGGATCGGGCACGCCGGGATCACATGCGCGGCGCGGGCTCCGCCACCGGATCCGCTACCGGGACCGGGCCCACCCGAGTACGGCGACGCCCGCCGACGACCTGATAGGCCGCCGGGCGGACCGGGCGGAACCATTGGGCGAAACGAGCGGAGAACGGGAGCCCGACCCCGAGGTCGGCCAGCAGGTCGTCGATATCGCGGATCGCGTACGGCGCCACCGAGGTGCCGTGGGCATGCCGGCCGCCGGTGTGTTCCTCCATCCACCGCAGCCGCCGGTCGACCTGCTCACGCATGGCGTCCACGGACGGCAACCGCAGGTCGCCGGTGAGCAGGGCCGCGGTCCAGTGTGCGCCGATCTCCGCGGTCACGGCGCTCAGCAGGGAGGAGCTGTACCCCACGAAGGTCAGATGCGGCACGTCCAGCGGCAGGATCTGACGGTACAGGCGGAAGTTGCCGTGCTCGTCGGTCAGCTGCCGCTGCACATATGGGGTCAGAAACGGCACCCGCTGCCGGAAACCGGTGGCACAGACGACGATATCGGCGGGTATCCGCTCCCCGGTCGACAGCCGGGCAACAGGTCCGTCGGAGCCCGCGCCCAGGTCGGTGACGGTGGTACCGCCGAGCACCCGGATCCGGCCCGCCGCGACCTGCTCGGCGAAGCCCACGGAGGCCAGGCCGAAACCGGCCTCGGCGACGGCCTCCTCGAACCGCTGCGACGGCACCAGCCCGAGCCGGGCCGCACCGGAGCGGTCGGCCATCAGTGCCTCGACCAGGTCCAGATTGCTCACCCGGAACGAGTTCCCCGGCCCGTGCAGGAACCGCTGGAAACGACCGGGTTCGGGGTGCCGGAAATGCGCCTCGCCCGTCCTGGTCAGCAGCAGCCGCTCGAAATCGAAGCCGCGGGTCGGTCGACGGGGCATCTTCCACCGCAGCCGCCGCGCCACCACCGTGGTCGATGCCGCAACGGGGCCGATCGCTTCGGCCAGTTCACAGGCCGCCGCGCCGTAGCCGACGACCACCACCGACCGACTGCGCACCGCCTCGATATCCAGGAACTGCGAGGAGTGTCCCACCTGGCCCCCGGCCCGCGCGTATTCCGCCTCACTATCGAAATCGGGCATCGCCGGATCGTTGAACACGCCGTTGGCGATCACCAGATGGTCGCAGGAAGTGCGGTGCACACCGGTCGCGTCGCGGATCTCGAGCAGCCATCCGCCGTCCACCGGATCGGCGGCGACCACCTCGGTGCGCAGGCGCACCCGGTCGGCTATCCCGAACCGGTGCGCGTAACCGCGTAGATATTCCTGCATCTGCCGGCCATCCGGCACCACCGGACAGTCGGCGGGCATCGGATGGTCGGAGAAGCGATAGGTGTGCTTGCTGCTCTGCGCCCGCAGGCCCGGGTAACGGCGGGTCTCGCTCCACACGCCGCCGATATCGGGTGCCCGTTCGAACACCTCGACCGGAAATCCGTCCTCACTCAGGACTTTAGCGCAGGCCAGACCCGCGATACCCGCACCGACGATTACGATGCGGTTCCCGCTCCTCATGCGACGAGAGATTACGTCCCTCGAGCCCGGCAGCAAAGCCGGCGTCTCGATCCGGTCATCGCGCGGGTCGTCCCGACCGGCGCCGGCGGGACCGTGGTCCCGACCCGGACCGTACGTGTCCCACGGCCGTGAGCGGCGATGTGGTCTCATGGACGTATGGCGACCGTAACCGTCGATCGCGCCGGGCTCTGGGATGCCGAGGAGCTCAGCGATATCGCCGCCGCTACTTTCCCACTGGCATGCCCACCCGATGCCACCTCGGACGATATCGGGATCTTCGTCGCGGAGGCACTGTCGGCCGAGCGGTTCGGCGAGTATCTGTCCGATCCGGCGTGGACCGTGCTCAAGGCGATCGACGACGAGGAGATCGTCGGCTACACCATGCTGCACGGCGGACCCCCCGACGACCCGGAGTTGGCCGCCGCCATGAATCTGGACCCGGTCGTGGAGATCAGCAAGATGTACGTACTGCCCGGACATCACGGCACCGGGGTGTCCACCGCGCTCATGCACGCCGCCCTGGACCGGGCGCGTGCGGACGGGTACGCGGGAGCCTGGCTGGGGGTGAACCAGTCGAATGTGCGCGCCCAGCACTTCTACGCCAAATACGGGTTCGATCGGGTGGGCACCCGGACGTTCACGATCGGCCGCCAAGTGCACCACGACTACGTGCTGCGGGCGGTGTTCTGAACGGCCGAACAGGACCGCTCAGACCAGCATGAGCTCACGCAACACCGCGATATCGGCGGCCGACAGGCCCAGGGCGTGGCTCACGTACCGATCGAAGCCGCCGTAGCTCGCGGTGGCCTGATCGAACGCGGCGTCCAGCCAGGACGCGTCGACACCGCCCAGCAGATCACCCGGTTCGGCGCCACGGTAGTGATCGGACAGTAGATAGTCCTCGGTGACCGTGTCCCGGTCGACGCCGAGCAGGGTCAGCAGCACTGCGGCCACCCAGCCTGTGCGGTCCTTACCCGCAGTGCAATGGAACAGCACCGCGCCACCGCTTCGACCGTTGTCGATGACGTCGCGCAGCACCGCCGCCACGGCCCGGTTGGCACCGGGAGCGGTGATGAAGGCCCGATACATCTCGGGCCCGCCGGCCAGGCTGGACATCAGATCCGGCAGCGGAGTCTCGCCGACCACGTCGTACCAGTTGTCGTGGGCGCCGGCGGGAATCCGGTCCGGAGCGAGCGCGCGCTCGTAGACGGTGCGCAGATCGTCGATCTCGCGCACCTGTCGGCGGGACAGTTCGGCCAGGTCGGCGGGGGTGAGGTTGTTCAGCTGATCGGTTCGGTACACCATTCCGGTGCGCACGGTGCGGCCGTCGACGGTGCGGTAGCCACCGATATCGCGGGCATTGACGGCACCGGCCAGATGCAGCGACCGGTCGAACGCGAGCGGGCTCGACACGGTAGACGGTTCGGCCTGCCCGGGGACAGTCACCGGAGCGAATACGAGCATCGCCCCGGCAAGCACGGCGATCGGGATACGTGCCGAACGATGGACCATGGCGGAAGCTCCCCTCGACAGGACCGGCCGGTGCCCATGGGCACCGGACCCAGCAAATCAAGGGCAGGCGGTACGGTCAACTCGAACGCGGCGCGTCGCTCGGCATCGTCCGGTGTCGCGCCGCGGCTCATCGATGTTCCGGGAGCCGCGCAGGGAGCTCGAATCCGAGCGGATCAGGCCACGACCTCGAAACGCGACAGGGCCAGCAACCGGGAGATGGCGCGTAGATACTTCTTCCGATAGCCGCCGTCGAGCATCTCCTGGGAGAAGACCTCGTCGAGCTTGGCCCCGGACACCGTGACCGGCACCCCCGCGTCGTAGAGCCGGTCGGCCAACACCACGATCCGCAGCGCCACCGCCTGATCGGCCACCGGGTGCACGCCGGAGACGAATACCGCCGAGACCCCCTCGATCAGGGCGCCGTACTTGGACGGGTGCAGGGTGCTCAGATGGCGCAGCAGTTCGTCGAAATCGTCCAGGGTGGCGGCGGGGGTGGCCGCGGCACGTTCGGTGAGCTGCTCCGGAGTGCTCGGCTCGGGGGCCGGCGGCAGATCGCGGTGCCGGTAGTCGGGACCGTCCACGCGGACGGTTTCGAAGATCGACCCCAGTTTCTTGATCTCGCGCATGAAGTCCTGGGCGGCGAACCGGCCCTCCCCCAACTGCCCGGGCAGGGTATTGGAGGTGGCGGCGATGGAGACCCCATCCGCGGACAGTTCGGTCAGCAGCCGCGACACCAGCATGGTGTCGCCTGGATCGTCCAGTTCGAATTCGTCGATGCACAGCACGCTGTTGGCGGACAACCGCTGCACCGCGTTGCCGAACCCGAGCGCGCCGACGAGATTGGTGAGCTCACCGAAGGTACCGAAGGATTTCGGGGCGGGGGCGCTGTGGAAGATCGACGCCAACAGGTGCGTCTTGCCCACGCCGAACCCGCCGTCCAGATACAGACCCGCGCCGGTGACCTGCTTCTTCTTGCCGAAGAAAGTTTTCTTGTGCGCGGCCCGGTGGATGGCGGCGACCTTCTCGGAGAACGTGCGCCCGGCGGCCACGGCGGCGGCCTGGCTCGGTTCGTTCGGGTCGGGGATATAGGAGTCGAAACTGACCTCGTCGAACATGGGCGGCGGCACCATCTGGGCGACCAACCGGTCGGCCGGCACCTCGGGATGGCGATCGACGAGACGTTCGTGCATGGACGTAGCCTAGAGATGTGGTGTGTGCTGTCCCCATGCAGCGTATGCCCAATGCGATTCAGCTCACAGAACTCGACGACGACGAGCTCGCCGCGCGTTACGCCTACCCCGGACATCTCGGGCAGCCGTGGGTGCGAGTCAATTTCGTGTCCAGTATCGATGGGGCCGCCACCAGCGAGGGCCGTACGGGTGGGTTCGGCACCTCGGCGGACAAACGGGTGTTCCGGTTATTGCGCGAACTGGCCGATGTGGTGCTGGTAGGGGCAGGCACGGTTCGGGCGGAGAACTACGGCGGCGCGCGCACCGACGCGGCCTTCCGCCGCGGACTGTTCGAACAGGGCATCGGCGGGCATCCCGCGGGCGCACCGCCGCCGATCGCGGTGGTGACCTCGTTCGGTGCACTGGACCCCGGAAGCCGGCTGTTCACCGACGCACCGACCCCGCCGCTGATCCTGACCACCGCCGCGGCCCCCGAGGAACGCCGCAAAGAGTTCATCGCCGCCGGTGCCGAGGTGATCGTCGCCGGCGAACGGGAGATCACGCCGCATTCGGTCATCGAACTGCTCGCCGCGCGCGGACTGCGACGGGTGCTGTGCGAAGGCGGGCCGCGACTGTTCGGCGAACTGCTCACCGCCGATCTCGTCGACGAACTGTGCCTGACCACCGCTCCGCTGCTGGCCGGCGGTACTTCGATGCGAATCTCGGTCTCGCAGACGGAGTTCCGCATGCCGATGAAGCTCGACGATCTGATCTACGACTCCGACGGTACAGTGCTCGCCCGTTGGGTCCGTTCGTGAAGGACGAGAGCGGACCTGGCAGGCTGTAGCGCATGCGCTGGACTCGGACCGTGGTGTCACCGTCGGTATTCGCCCTGGCACTGTCGATTGTCATCGCCGGATGCGGCGCCGGTCCCTCCGACCGGCCCCATGTCGCCGTCGAACATCCGCCGGTACCCGGCGGGTCCACCCGTAC
Organism: Nocardia brevicatena NBRC 12119; assembly: GCF_000308495.1. Classification (GTDB taxonomy): domain Bacteria; phylum Actinomycetota; class Actinomycetes; order Mycobacteriales; family Mycobacteriaceae; genus Nocardia; species Nocardia brevicatena. The sequence continues at coordinate 50,806 of NZ_BAFU01000061.1, forward strand.
GGAACAGGCTCCGCCGCCACCGCCCGCGCCGGAAGTGCCGCAAAAGGACCTCGCCTGGCGCGAATGCACCCAGCAGACCTTCGACCGGCTCGGGATCGGCCCGGCCCCGCAGGCAGTGGTGCTGGACTGCGCGGAGTATCCGACCCCGATCGATACCGCCGGCACGGTACTCGGCTCCTTCCGCACCGGCGCGGTCCGTGCTCGGCTGCCCCAGACCCCGCACGACGCCGCCCCGCTGATCCTGACCTCCGGCACCGACCTCTCCTCCACCACGACCCTGGCCGGGCTGGCCGCGACCGGCGGGGGGCAGGTGAATCAGATTCTGGCGACGCGACCCATCGTCGCCGTGGACCGCCGGGGTATCGGCGGCTCCCAGGCCATCGACTGCCTGCCGCCGGATATCCGCCGCGGAATGCAGGACAATGCGCAGTTCGCGCCCGGCGGCAATCCGGCGGGAGCATTGACCGAACTCAGCCAGACCGGCACCATCGCCTGCCGGGATTTCCTACAGCCCTACGACGGCGCCTTCGACGCCGCCCACGCCGCCGACGATATCGAGCAGCTGCGCAAACAGTGGGAGGTCGAGCACATCGCGCTGCTCGGCACCGGTGACGGCGGCCTCATCGCGCTCGAGTACGCACGCAAATACGGTGACCACCTGGCCCGGCTCGTCCTCGACTCCCCCACCCCGGTCGCCGCCGACGCGGTGACCCGGGCCGAACAGCAGGTTCAGGGAGCGGAGGCCGCGTTGACCGCCTTCGCACAACGGTGCGTGGGCATGGGCTGTTCACTCGGTCCCGATCCGCGTGGCGCGGTGATCGCGCTGGTGCGCAAGGCGGAGGCCGGACAGCTCGGCGACATCTCGGCAAACGCGGTGGTGACCGCGGTGACCGGATTCCTCGGAAACCCGCGGGCCGATCAGGCGACCCGGACCACCGAGCCGGCCGACGCCCTGTCGGCCGCCGACCGCGGTGACCGTGGCCCGCTCACCGCGCTGATCGAGCGGGAGACCACCGCCCGCGCCTCCGACGGCCAGTTCGTCAACCGCTGCACCGACACTTCCCGGCCGCCGACACCCACCCAGGCCGCCCAGCTGGCCGACACCTGGGGAGAAAAGTATCCGGCGTTCGGTCGGGCCACCGCGCTGTCGCTGCTGACCTGCGCGGCCTGGCCGGCCAGTGAACCGCCGCCCGCCCCGGAGAAATTGGAGCTGCCCGTTCTGGTATTGGCCGGCGTCGCCGATCCGGTGAGCGGAGCGGGCCAGGCCTCGGTGACCGGACGGCTCGGTACCGCGGGGGCACGGCACGCGACCATGACCTGGCAGGGCTGGGGGCATCCGGTCAGCACCCATTCCGGGTGCGCGCAGCGGGCCGTTGTCGACTACCTGAACGGCGCTCGGCTGCCCGGCGACGGAACCGCCTGCCCCGCCTGATAGCACGGATCCGGACGAGTCCGCAGGCCGCAGCGGTAGCGAAGCCGCGCTCGAGCGGGCGAGTCGGGTGGGGTCCCGGCAACACTCGGGCACGTTTCGGTGTACCGTGCCCCAGTGTTCCTAAGACAGCTCGAGCCCCGGACAGCTCGTACGACCGCCGACGTGCTCAGGTTCGCGCTCTGGCCGCTGGCGGTCATGACCGTGCTGAACCGTGTTTTCATCAAGGCTGTCAACGGCTTCATCACCGACGACTACAAGCCCGTCTACGCGGCGTCGTTCGAGTTCCTCAACGGTCGTCCGGTGTACACCGCGAACTTCGACTCGGTCGATCCGCACTACCTGTATCCGCCGAGCGGCACCCTGCTGATCGCGCCGATCGCCGTGATCGACTATGAGAAGTCGCGGTGGCTGTTCATTCTGCTCAACGCGGTCGCCATTCTGATCGCATGGTATCTGCTGCTGCGGCTGTTCAACTACACGGTGCGCTCGGTCGCCGCGCCCGCGTTGCTACTGGCGATGTTCATGTCCGAAACGGTCATCAACACACTGGTGTTCACCAATGTCAACGGCTGCCTGCTGCTGGCCGAGATGATCTTCCTGATCCTGCTGCTGCGACGGCGTGACCTGTGGGCGGGAGCGATTCTCGGATTGACCATCGCAGTGAAACCCACCCTGGCGCCACTGCTGCTGATCGTGGTGGCACGCAGACAATGGGGGGTGTTCGTCACGGCGATCGGGGTGCCGGTCGCCCTGAACGTGATCGCCTGGCCGCTGTCGAAGGACCCGGAACAGTTCTTCACCCGTACACTGCCGTATCTGTTCGAATCGCGGGACTATTTCAACAGCGCCATCGTCGGCAACGCCGAGTACTACGGTCTGCCATCCTGGCTCACCTGGGGAATCCGCCTGGTGATGGCCGCCATGGTCGTGGTCACGCTGTGGTTGCTCTACCGCTACTACCGGCACGACGAACTCTTCTTCGTCACCACCTCCTCCGGGGTGCTGCTCATCGCGTCCTGGCTGCTGGCGTCGCTGGGCCAGATGTACTACTCGATGCTGCTGTTCCCGTTCCTCATGTCGGTGGTGCTGCGTAATTCGGTGCTGCGCAACTGGCCGGCCTGGCTGGCGGTCTTCGGTTTCATGTCCTACGACAAATGGCTGTCGGACCGGTGGCCGGATATCGGCCGCAATCTGGAGTACCTGCGGATCACCTTCGGCTGGGGACTGATGCTGATCGTGGTGTTCTGCGTCCTGGCCGACCGCTATCTGGCCGCCCGCCGGGATGGACGGCTGCCGCGGCTCGACCAGCCCTGGATGGCAACGGCCGCGGATCCACGGGGGCCCGAGTCCGAGGCCGGTGCGCCACCTCGGCGGCCGGAAAACGAACCGGTGACCGGAAAGACGGAATCCACCCGGGTGGCGGGACAGTCGCCCCGGTCCGGTGTGGTGCGCCACGGAACCACGACGGCCGGGGAGAACCGTATTAGCGTGGAGGGATGAGCTCCGACAAGGATGCGACCGATACCTCCCTCCCCGAGCCGCGGATCCGACTGACCCCCCAGCAGTGGCGGGCGAAACTGGACCCGACGGAATACGCGGTGCTGCGCGAGGCCGCCACCGAGCGGCCGTTCACCGGCGAGTACACCGACACCACCACCGAAGGTGTCTACGTCTGCCGGGCGTGCGGCACGGAACTCTTCCGCAGCACGGAGAAATTCGCCTCGCACTGCGGGTGGCCCTCGTTCTTCGACCCGGCCGAGTCCGACGCGGTGCTGCTGCGCCCGGACGACTCCCTGGGCATGCGCCGGGTCGAAGTGCTGTGCGCGAACTGCCACAGCCACCTCGGCCACGTCTTCGAAGGTGAGGGGTACCCGACACCCACGGACAAGCGCTACTGCATCAACTCGATCGCACTGCGACTGCACCCCTCGAACAGCGCAACGCAATAGCCGAATCCGTTGTAGTGCCCAGCGGAACTGTACGGTACGACGGGCCCGTCGCGCCGGCCCCGAATTCCGGGGTCCACGCGGGGCCGCCCGCCCCGCTCGCCGCAGATCAGGGCAGCGCGGCCATGAGCTGTTCGATCTCGACCCGCGGGCCGGTGAAGAACGGGGTTTCCTTCCGTACGTGCAGGCGGGCCTCGGTGGCCCGCAGATCACGCATGAGGTCGACGATCCGGTGCAGTTCCGGGGCCTCGAAGGCGAGAATCCACTCGTAGTCACCGAGCGCGAACGCACTCACCGTATTGGCCCGCACATCCGGGTATCCCCGCGCTTCCCTGCCGTGGTCGGCGAGCATCTTGCGCCGTTCCTCCTCGGGCAGCAGATACCACTCGTAGGACCGGACGAACGGATAGACACAGATGTAGTTGCCGGGGTCCTCGCCCGCGAGGAAGGCGGGGATATGGCTCTTGTTGAACTCGGCGGGCCGGTGCAGCGCGGTATTGCTCCACACCGGGGTGGTGGCTCGGCCCAGTTCGGTGGTCCGGCGGAAATCGGCGTACGCCGCCTGCAGGTCTTCGATCCGCTCGGCGTGGGTCCACACCATGAAATCGGCATCGGCCCGCATACCGGCGATATCGTAGATTCCGCGCACCACTACATCCCGGTCGGCGAGACCGTCGAAGAACGCGCGGGCCTCTTTGGTCGCCGCCTCCCGGTCGTCGCCCAGTGCGCCGGGTCGTACCTGGTACACCGAGAACATCAGGTAGCGGATGGTGGAGTTGAGGGCCTGGTAATCGAGTCTCGCCATACCCCCATCGTGCCACTCGAGGCCCGCGGCCGGCCCGTCGGCGGTCACGTCCGCGGGGTCTGTTCCCCGGCGGCCCCCCGAAACGGATATCGGCGGCGGCGGATCATCCGGTGAGACCCGCCGCTATCCGGTGGGCCGCGGCGGTCGCCGAGGCGATACAAGCGGGTACGCCGACACCGTGCAGATAGGCTCCGGCGACGGCGAGCCCGTCGACATCCGCGACCGCCGACTCGATCTCGGCCACCCGCTCGGTATGTCCCGGCGCGTACTGGGCAAGACCGCCCGGCCACCGTTGCACGACGGCCGACAGCACAGTGATCGGGATCCCGGTGACCGTCGCCAGATCCGCGGCGGCGGCATCGACAAGGTCCGTATCGGACCAGGACAACGGTGTGTTGTCCCCGAATTTGCCGAACGAGGCGCGCACCAGGGCGGTGTCCCGGGCGGCCAGATGCGACCATTTGCGGCTGGACAGGGTGAACGCCTTGGCGCGCAACGGTTCTCCCGTGGCCACCAGAATGCCGGAATTGTCCGGGAGGGGGGTCTCGCGGGGAAGTGCGAGCGCCACGACCACCGAGGAGGACAGCTCGATCCCGGCGGCGGCGACAGCAGCGGCGGGAGCGATATCGCGGAGCAGCCGAGCGGTCACGGGTGCGGGCGTGGCGAGCACCACCGAGTCCACCGTGCCGACCGGGTCCATGTTCCAGCCATGGCCCACTCGGGCCGGCCCGGTGACGACCGTGGACCGGACGACCGTGGCCGCCGCCCGGTCGGCCAACGCGTCCAGAAGCACTCGGTAACCGTCGCGGATACCACCGAACACCGGAGCCGTCGACAGCGGCGGCAACACCGCGGCCACCGCCGCAGTGAGACTGGGAGCACCCCGATCCAGCGCGGCGGCCAAGGTGGGCAGCGCGGCCCGGACACCGATCGAACTCGAGATCCCCGCGTACACCCCGCCGAGCAGCGGGTCGACGCTGCGTTCGACGGTCCGGACGCCGAACCGGTCGGCGACGAGACCGAAGACGTCGGTATCGCCGCCGGGTCGCCAGTCCAGCGGCCGGTCCGGTTCCGCGGCTATGCGCGCCAGCGTTTCCGCATCGACCAATCCCCGCACCGACTCCGGGCCGGCCGGGATACCCATCAACGTGCGCTCCGGGAGCGGATGCCTTTCCCCCCCGCACCAGATCACCGGGCGCAGCCCGACGGGTGTCACCAGCTGCGATTCCAGTCCCAGCTCACACAGGAGTTCGGGGACCTCGGGCCGCCGACCCACAAAGGCTTCGGCACCCAGGTCGAACGGCTCGCCCGCGAGCTCACCGGTGTGGAGGATCCCGCCGACCCGCTCCCGGCACTCCACCACCACGATCTCGGCCGACTCCCCCAGCAGTCCCCGCAACCGGTAGGCCGCGACGAGTCCGCTGATTCCCCCACCGACCACCGCAATTCTCATGCCCCGACCGTATCGGTGCTCCCGCCGCGACCCGCTTCCCGGGGCGGGAGCCGCTGCCGCCGCCCGATACCGGGCCCGGCCGCCCGCGTACCCCGGTCGCCGGGTCAGAGTTCGTGGACCAGCTGCACGAGGGCGGTCAGCACACCGGGATCGGTGTCCGGCAGTACACCGTGGCCCAGGTTGAAGATATGTCCGATGGCGCCCATCGTCAGCGCGGAGTCGGCCTCGTCGATGATCCGGCGGGCCTGTGCCTCCACCACGGGCCACCCGCCGAACAGCACCGCGGGATCGAGGTTGCCCTGCAGGGCCTTTCCGGGGCCGACCCGGCGCACGGCCTCGGTCAGCGGGAGCCGCCAGTCCACGCCGACCACATCGGCGCCCGCCTCCCCCATCGCGCCGAGCAGTTCCCCGGTGCCTACCCCGAAGTGGATGCGCGGCACCCCGGCATCGGCGATCTCGGCGAAGACCCGCTCCGAATGCGGCAGCACATGGGCGCGATAGTCGGCCTGCGACAGCACCCCGGCCCAAGAGTCGAACAGCTGGATCGCGTCCACTCCGGCCGCCAGCTGTTCCTGGAGGAACACGATGGTGATATCGGTGAGCACGCCGAGCAGTTCGTGCCAGGTCGCCGGATCGGCGTGCATCATCGCCTTGGTGCGCTCGTGGTTTTTACTCGGGCCGCCCTCGACCAGATAGGAGGCGAGTGTGAACGGCGCGCCCGCGAATCCGATCAGCGGGGTGTCGCCGAGTGCGTCGACCAGCAGCCGCACCCCGTCGGCGATCGCGCCGACCTCCTCGGGCCGCAGCCGCGGCAGCGCGCGCACGTCCGCGGCGGTGCGGACAGGTGAGGTGACCACCGGGCCGACGCCCGGGACGATATCGAGATCGATACCGGCCGCCTTGAGCGGGACCACGATATCGGAGAACAGGATGGCCGCGTCGACCCCGTGCCGGCGGATCGGCTGCATGGTGATCTCGCAGACCAGGTCGGGGTCGAAACAGGATTCGAGCATGCCGATACCGGCACGGACTTCACGGTATTCGGGTAGCGACCGACCGGCCTGGCGCATGAACCACACCGGTCGGCGACTGGGGACGGCGCCGGTGGCGGCGGCCAGGAACGGGGCATCGGTCAACCGGCGGCGGATATGAGTGCTCATCACCGCTTATCGTAGGCGGGCGCCGGCGCAGCGGGGGATTCGCACGCGGAAGCAGGGGCGCCGCCGGCGTCGGATCCGACCGTGGAACAAACCCGCGCCTGCCCTCGGACAGCCCGCGGAGACCACATCCGACACGGCGGGACGGAGAACCGGCAGCAGCACCCGAACGCGGCGAGGTGCGTTTACCATGAGATGCGCCCGGTGCACGTCGGCACCGGCCGGCCCGGCGCGCCTCCGACTGCGCCGGGTACTCGGGGTCTACCGTCGTTCACCGTGACACCGCTCGACTTCCGCGACGGCGCTGCACCGACCGAGGGCCCCGACGACGAACCCGCTTCATTTCGCGCCGCGATCGCGGCCATGGGTACCGCAACCGTGCATCCCCGGATCGAGCTGGCCCCGATCCGCCCTCCACAGCGCCTCGCGCCGTACTCCTACGCCCTCGGCGCCGAGGTCACCCACGACGAGACGTCGGCGGTGCCGGTCGATTCCGAGGGCGATGCCTTCGGCAGGCTCATCCTGCTCCACGATCCGAACGGCGCCGAGGCCTGGCACGGCACGTTCCGGCTTGTCGCCTATATCCAGGCCGATATCGATGGCTCGCTGGCCGCCGACCCGCTGCTGCCCGAGGTCGCCTGGAGCTGGCTGATCGACGCCCTGGAATCGCGTGACGAACCGTTCACCGCCCTCGGCGGCACGGTAACCTCGACGAGTTCGGTCCGCTACGGCGATATCGCGGGTCCACCGCGGGCCTATCAGCTGGAATTGCGGGCATCCTGGACGGCGCGTACGACCGAGATGCGACCGCATGTGGAGGCCTTCGGCGAAGTGCTCGCCTACGCGGCGGGCCTACCTCCGGCCGGTATCACCGATTTGCGGCCACAATCACACACCGATATCGACCGGCGGTGAGGGGACGTAAAGTCTTGCTCTATGCCGGTAGCAGAGGAGCCCGCCCGTCACCCTTCCGGTGACCCTTCGGGCGGGACAGCAGACTCCGCGGCGGTCCCGCTGCTCGCCCCGGCCGACGGCGTCCCTCCGGTGCTGTCCACCGCGGAAGCGGTCGCCATCGCCGCCAACCGCTTGGCTGCGGGCACCGGACTGCTCGCGGTGGATGCCGAACGCGCGTCCGGGTTCCGCTATTCGGCGCGTGCGTATCTGATCCAGTTGCGGCGGGCCGGGGCGGGCACGGTGCTGATCGACCCGATTCCGGTGACCGATGCGCTCGACCCCTTGGCCGCCGCGATCAACGGCCTGGAATGGGTGCTGCATTCGGCCGACCAGGATCTGCCCGGTCTGGCCGAACTGGGTTTACGGCCGGCCCGGCTGTTCGATACCGAACTCGGTGGCCGGCTGGCCGGTTTCGAACGAGTGGGATTGGCGGCCATGGTGGAACGGCTGCTCGGGCGGGCACTGCGCAAGGGCCACGGCGCGGCCGACTGGTCCAGTCGCCCCTTGCCGGCGGAGTGGCTCAACTATGCCGCACTGGATGTCGAACTACTGCTGGAGTTGCGTGACGCGGTCGCAGCGACACTGGCCGAACAGGGCAAAACGGATTGGGCCGACCAGGAATTCGAGCACATCCGACTGGTTGAACCCCCGGCCCCGAAGGCGGACCGCTGGCGGCGCACCTCCGGCATCCACGCCCTGCGCCGGGCCCGGCAACTGGCCATCGTGCGGGAGCTGTGGACCGCCCGGGACACCCTGGCGCGCAGCCGGGATGTGGCGCCGTCACGCGTCCTGCCCGACGCGGCCATTATCGCCGCGGCGGGCGCCGATCCGAAGACCATCGTCCAACTGCGGGCGCTGCCGGTTTTCGGCGGCCCGCGCCAACGCCGGTATTCGCGGGAATGGCTGGCCGCAGTGGAACGGGCCCGCGCCCTGCCGGACAACGAACTGCCGCCCCTGAGCCAGCCCTACGACGGCCCGCCACCGCCCAACCGTTGGGAACGCCGCGACCCGGCCGCCGCCGCCCGCCTGGCGCGCGCCCGCGCGGCCATGGCCGCCCTCTCGGAAGAGGTGTCGGTACCGGTGGAGAATCTGCTCGCCCCGGATCTGGTCCGTCGTCTGTGCTGGAACGGGTTGCCCCGCTACGATCACGGACCGGAATCACTGCCCGAGTTGATGCCCGCTATCGATGGTTTCCTGAAATCCCACGGCGCCCGGCCGTGGCAGCGTGACCTCGCTGTCGCTCGGCTCGCCGCCGCGCTGACCGGCCGACCGCCTCGGGATTTACCGGGATAACCCATTCCCGAAGGCGATAGGGATTGATCTGGATATACCGACGGAATTCCGGAAATCTTTCCGGACAGATAGGTCCGGGTTGCACGCGGACCTAACCGGCAGGCTTCTGAGTCGAGGAACTCAGAAGCAGAAGGTGACACTGCCGAAAGGTATGCACAATACGACTGATCCGCTCACAGGAGTGGGGGCCGACGGCGCGGAAGCCGTACTGGCCAAAGCCGCGGGAGCTGCTATAACACACAGGAACAAGGCCATGACGAGCGCAGCGACGGCCTTGGTCATTTTGGTTGCCATTTTGCGTACCTCGGTTCGGATAGTCCAATAATTCCGGCTCTCTTTTCATGACTATACGACGCAGCGGCCGACCGGGGAATACACCTTCGATATCACAATCCATAAATCTCGAGTCGGTCTACCGAGTGCATACGCAATCGTTGCACAATAGATGGCTGGGGATAATTTGGTCACGTTCCGGCTCGAATCGGGCGAGAGAAAATCACGGAATTATCGACATACTCCTCGCGACCATCCGATTCTCGGGGTTCGTCCCGGTAAGCGCGCCGCCTACTCTGCGGCGTCGTCTCTGCGTTACCGATCCCGGATGAGCCGAGAAGGCGGACCGCTCTGCCGGACCTCGGCACACGGCCGCTCCGATACCGTATTGGCGTCTGCTGAGCGATCGTGGCCCGAAAGCGCGGCGATACGGCCCCGATACGGACCGCCGGCCGACCGGCAGAGGCTCGCGCGGACCCGGGCCGCCTGCTCACGGGCGTACCGATCATCGCGGCGGCGATGCGAGATCAGCGCATCCCGGCGGTCAACCAGCCACTGATCCGACGGGCGATATCCGGAGCGGTGAGCCCCAGCTCCTGCCGCACCTGGGAGACGCTGCCGTGATCCAGGAACTGCTGGGGGATACCGAGGTCACGGGCGGGCACGTCGAGCCCGGCCGAACGCAGCCGCGCGGAGATACCGGAACCGATACCGCCGTGCAGGCCGCTGTCCTCGAGGGTCACCACCATACGGTGGTTCTCGGCGAGTTTGACGATGGTGTCGGAGACCGGCAGCACCCAGCGCGGGTCGACCACGGTGACGGTGATCCGCTCCGGCTCCAGCAGTTCGGCGGCCTGCAGGGCGGCGGGTACCAGCGAGCCGATGGCGACGAGCAGCACGTCACCGTGCTGGGTCCGCGCGGACGGGCCCTCCCGGTCCGGCACCCACAGCACATCCACCCCGTCGAGCCGTTCCACGGCCGGGATCTCGGCGACCACACTGCCTTTCGGGAAACGCAGCGTCGTCGGACCGTCGCCCACCGCCAGTGCCTCTCCCAACTCTTCCCGCAGTGTCGCGGCGTCACGCGGGGCCGCGACCCGCATACCGGGCACGATGCCCAGCAGTGACAGATCCCACATGCCGTTGTGGCTGGCGCCGTCCTCACCGGTGATGCCGGCACGGTCGAGCACCAGGGTGACCGGTTGTTTCAGCAGCGCCACATCCATCAGCAGCTGGTCGAAGGCCCGGTTGAGGAAGGTCGAGTAGACGGCCACCACCGGGTGCATCCCGCCGAGCGCGAGCCCGGCCGCCGACGCCACCGCGTGCTGTTCGGCGATACCGACGTCGAACAGCCGCTCCGGGAACCGTTCCCCGAACGCCGACAGTCCGGTGGGGCCGGGCATCGCGGCGGTGATGGCAACGATGTCGTCACGCCGCTGCGCGTGCTCGATCAGCTCCGCGGAGAACACCGAGGTCCAGCTCTCCGTTTTCCCCTTACTCACCGGGCTCCCGGTGAGTGGGTCGATCGGGCCGCAGGCGTGCATCTGATCGGCCACATGATTCTCGGCCGGTTCGTAGCCGTGGCCCTTCTGGGTGACCGCGTGCACCACCACCGGGCCACCGAAGTCCTTGGCATGCCGCAACGCGGCCTCCAACGCCATCACATCGTGGCCGTTCACCGGCCCGACGTACTTGATCCCGAGATCGCTGAACAGCTCCTGCGGGCTCACCGCGTCCTTGATACCGGCCTTTACGGCGTGCATCATCGAGTACGCCGAATCGCCGACCCGCGGGATGCTCTTGAGCAGGCGTTTCCCGGTGTCGAGCATATGTTCGTAGACGGGCTGGGTGCGCAATGCGGTCAACCGTTCGGCCAGTCCGCCGATGGTCGGCGCATACGAGCGGCCGTTGTCGTTGACGACCACGACCACCGGCCGATCCCGCGCCGCGGCGATATTGTTGAGCGCCTCCCAGCACATCCCGCCGGTGAGGGCGCCGTCCCCGACCACCGCCACCACATGCCGCCGCCGGCCGCTCAGCGCGAACGCCTTGGCCAATCCGTCGGCATACGACAGCGACGCAGAGGCGTGCGAGGACTCCACCCAGTCGTGCTCGCTCTCCGCGCGGGACGGGTACCCGGACAGCCCACCGCCACGGCGGAGAGTATCGAACCGGTCCTTGCGGCCGGTGAGGATCTTGTGCACATAGGCCTGGTGCCCGGTATCGAAGATCAGTGGGTCGGCGGGAGAGTCGAATACCCGGTGCAGCGCTATGGTGAGCTCGACCACGCCGAGGTTGGGGCCGAGATGTCCGCCGGTGACGGCGACCTTCTGCACCAGGAACTCGCGGATCTCGGCCGCGAGCTCATCCAGTTGCGATACGGTCAGCCGACGCACGTCTTCGGGTGTGTCGACCCGGGAAAGCACTCCCACCTGAACTCGCTCCCTCCGGATAGCGCATCTGATCCGACCAGTCTAGAAGCCACGCCCACCGGCTCGGCACCGACAACGGCCCGCCGCGGCCGACGATATCGGGCCGCGGCATACCCGCCCAGCCTAATGGACACCGTCGGAGCACGAGCCCGACCGTGGACCCCGCGACCGGTCGGAACAAGGGCGAAGATACGCCTAGAGTGGCCGACAGTGCCCGCGCGGACTCGGCAGGGCTCACAGGTGGATACGCCGAGCCGCGTCCGGGTCGCCGTGCGGCGAACGTCACCGGTCGTCGAGGCCGAGAGCGAGGAGACACCGTGAGCGAATACCAGCGGGATACGGCCGCTGCCCGAACCGGCACCGTCACCGTCTTCGGGCACGGCAGCGCCCGCCAGACCCCCGATCTACTGCGGTTCGTCGTCTCGGTGGAGACCCGGGCGAGCAAGGTCGCGCTCGCCTACGAGCGGGCCGGGCAGCGCGCGGCGGCGGTGACCGCGGCATTGCGCTCCGACGGCGTACCCGATGCCGATATCGGCACCACCGGTCTGTCGGTGCGCACGGAGACGGTGTGGTCGCAGGACGGCGGGGCGAAGATCACCGGGTATGTGGCGAGTTCGGCGCTCACCGTCACGCTGCGCGAACGGAGCGAGGACACCCGTCCCGGCCCGGCCGCGATCATCGCCCACTGCGTCGACGCGGGCGGCGACGACGTCCGTCTCGGCGGTCTCACCTTCACCTTCGCCGACGAGGAGGCGCTGCTGGCCCGGGCCCGCGATGCCGCCTGGGACACCGCCCGCGCCAAGGCCGAGCAGTACGCCCACCGCGCGGGCCGCCGGCTCGGTCCCGTGCTGGAGATCACCGAGAACACCTCCTCCGTCCCACCGACCGTGACCCCGGTCGCCCGGGCCCTGTCGGCCCCGGCGCCCCCCGGCGGGTCCGCATCGGTTCCGGTGGAACCGGGAGAGGGGGAACTGTCCGCCACGGTCCGCGTCACATGGCAACTGGATTGACGCGCGCCGGATTCGAGGCGTCAACGCTCCAGGAGCGCCAGGCATTCGACGTGGTGGGTGGCCGGGAAGGCGTCGAAGGCGCGTAGTTCGGTCGGGTGATAGCCCGCGGCACGGTAGAGGCTCAGATCACGGGCGAAGGCGGCGGGGTCGCATCCGATATGGACGATGCGGGCGGGTCCGGCGGCGGTGAGCGGTCCGACAACCGTTTTACCGGCGCCCGCCCGGGGTGGGTCCAGAACGACCACCCGAGGCGCCGGGCCGGCGGTGTGCTCGGTTACCCAGCGTTCGACACGTTGGGCGCGCAGGTCCAGCCAGGGCAGGTCGCGCAGGGCCGCGGCGCCGTCGGCGACAGCCGATGGAGCCGATTCGACCGCCAGCACCGACCCGGTCGGTCCCACCTGTTCGGCCAGGCGGGCGGCGAATACGCCGGCACCGCTGTAAAGATCCCACGCCCGATCCCCGGCGGCGAGATCGGACCACTGGGCCACCACATCCGAATAGCATTGCGCCGCGTCGCGATGCGCCTGCCAGAAACCGGTGGCCGAGACCTCCCAGCGGCGCCCCGCGACGTATTCGACCGCCCGGCCGCTGCCGCCGAGCACCCATTCCTCCCGGTGGGTATGGGTGGCGGCGCGGCGGGCCATGGCACGTCGGCGCTCCGCACCGCGCCGATCGGATCCCGCGATATCCGACGGGCGGGGCTCGCCGCCGTGATCGCTCCGGTGGTCGTCGGATGCTCGGGTATGGGGAACATCGGTGCGTTTGCCGGACGGCGGACCCGAGAAAGTCCGGCCGCCCGGACGCCGCACGGTGGCCGTGCTATCCGCCCGGTGACCGCGCCGGCCCCGTCGTACGCCGGTATCGATATCCGCCGGGGCGAGTTCGACGATATGCCGGATCCCCTCGGCGTCCACCGCCACCACCAGGTCGGCGCCGGGGGTCCACCGCCGCTCGGCGATACCGTCCAGCGCACCGGGTACCGGTTGGGGGCAGCGGAGGTCGGCGATCACCTCGGTACTGCGGTAACGGTGCGTTCCGGCGCGACCGGCGGCATCCACCGGGAGCCGGATACGAGTGCGCCAACCGCCGGTGCGGTCACCGAAGCCGGTGATCGGCTCCACGTCGATCTCACGGTCGATCCCGGCGATTCGGCGGAGCTGCTCGGCCACCACCGATGCCTTCAGCGCGCGCTGGGCCGCGGGTGTGGCATGGGAGAAATCACAACAACCGGCGCCACCCGGCCCTGCCACGGGGCAGGTGGCGGGCACTCGATCCGCGGACGGGTCGAGGATGTCGACGGCGTCGGCGCGGCAGAAGGCGCCTCCGGTGTCCTCGGTGACCCGCGCCAGCACCCGTTCGCCGGGTAACCCGTGCCGCACGAACACCACCCTGCCCTCGTACCGGGCAACGCAGAATCCCCCGTGTCCGGGCGGTCCGAGCCGCACGGGCAGGAGCCGGCCGCGCCAGTCGCTCACCGACCGCCTCCGATCCGGAGACGTGTCATGCTCCGTCCCCGTATCCGCGGCGCACCGCACCGGGCGCGCTGGGCTCGCCCTCGCCATAGGCTCTGGCCCGTGTAGAGGAGCTCAGCTGCCAGGGCACGCTGGTTACCATGACCCCGGGTTCGAACAGCAGCCTGCCCTTCAACCGCAGCGCGCTCTGGTTGTGCAGCAGCTGCTCCCACCAGTGTCCGACCACGTATTCGGGGATGAATACGGTCACCACATCGCGCGGGGCGTTCTTGCGCACCCGTTTCACATAGTCCAGTACCGGTTTGGTGATCTCCCGGTACGGCGATTCGACAACTTTCAGCGGCACAGTGATATCGCTGCGTTCCCATTCGCGTACCAGCTTCCTGGTGTCGTCCTCGTCGACATTCACCGTAATCGCCTCCAACGTGTCCGGGCGGGTGGCCCGGGCGTAGGCGAGGGCGCGACGGGTGGGCAGATGCAGCCGCGATACCAGCACAATGGAATGGGTCCGGCTGGGCAGCACCCCGTCCCATTCGTGTTCGTCCAGTTCTCGGGTCACCGAATTGTAGTGGTGGTGGATCATTTTCATCACCACGAAAATCACCGCCATGGTGAGGATCGCGATCCAGGCGCCCGCGAAGAATTTCGTCGCGAGCACAATCACCAGCACGGTTCCGGTGGCCAGCAGGCCGAGCGCGTTGATGACCCGCGAGCGCAGCATGTGCATGCGCTGTGCGGGATCGTTCTCGGTGCGCAACAGCCGGGTCCAGTGCCGCAGCATGCCGGTCTGGCTGAGAGTGAACGAGACGAACACACCGATGATGTAGAGCTGGATCAGCCGGGTGACCTCGGCGCCGAAGGCCACCACGAACCCCATCGCGGCGGCGGCCAGGAAGAGGATGCCGTTGCTGAAGGCGAGCCGGTCGCCGCGGGTGTGCAGCTGACGCGGCAGGAACCGGCTCTGCGCCAGCACCGAGCCGAGCACCGGAAAACCGTTGAACGCGGTATTCGCGGCCAATACCAGAATCAGCGCGGTCACCCCGGCCACGAAATAGAAACCGATCGGGAAGCCGCTGAATACCGCGTACGCGATCTGGGCGATCAAGGTTTTCTGCTGATATCCCTCGGGGGCACCCACCAATTGGGTTTCCGGGTGCTCGGCGATCACCGCGTGGATCTCCCGCGCCAGCACGATCATGCCGAGAAACAGCGTGATGGCGATGAGGCCGAGCATCAGCAGCGTGGTCGCGGCATTGCGCGATTTGGGTTTGCGGAATGCCGGCACACCGTTGCTGATCGCCTCCACGCCGGTGAGCGCCGCGCATCCCGAGGAGAACGCCCGTGCCAGCAGGAAGATCAGGGCCAGGCCGGCCAGATGTTCCTCCTGTGCCCGCAGTTCGAACGCCGCGGATTCGGCGCGCACCTCATGACCCAGTACGAAAATCCGGAACAGGCCCCAGATCAGCATGCCGAACATACCGGTGATGAACGCATAGGACAGCAGAGCGAATGTCCGGCCCGATTCCCGGATACCGCGCAGGTTCATGGCGGTGACCACGGCGATGGCGCTCACGGCGAACAACACTTTGTGCGCGGCGACGAAGGGTATCGCCGAGCCGATGGTGGAGGCGGCCGAGGCGATGGACACCGCGACGGTCAGCACATAGTCCACCAGAAGGGCACTACCCACCACCAGCCCGGCATTCCCGCCGAGATTGGTGGTGACCACCTCGAAATCGCCGCCGCCGGACGGGTAGGCGTGCACATTCTGTCGATAGCTGGCCACCACGATGGTGAGCACCCCGGCCACCATCAGGCCGATCCACGGCGAGAAGGAGTATCCGGCCAGGCCCGCCATCGACAGGACAAGGAAGATTTCCTCCGGGGCGTACGCGACCGACGACATGGCATCGGACGCGAAAACCGGCAGCGCGATCCGCTTGGGCAACAGAGTGTGGCCCAGTGAGTCACTTCGGAATGGCCGTCCCAAGAGCAGACGCTTGGTGGCGGTCGTCAACTTCGACACTGGAGGGAGCATAGGCGGAGTCGTCGGCGTCCGTTCGGCGACATCTCCGGTTCCCGGGTTTGCTCACATATCACAGGGGGAACGCGGGGGTGGGCGAGTTTGCGGGTACGGTTCGATCCCGGACGGACGAACCGGTCGGCCGCACGGAGTCGAAGGAGCGAGGATCCGCGGTGCACATAGTGATCATGGGGTGCGGGCGCGTGGGAGCGTCACTGGCTCGCACGCTGGTCCGACTGGGTCACGATGTCGCCGTGATCGACCGTGACGGGGATGCCTTCCGCCGCCTGGGCTCGGAGTTCTCCGGCCATCGGATACTGGGCGTGGGGTTCGACCGCGATGTGCTGGTCCGGGCCGGTATCGAACGGGCGGACGCGTTCGCGGCGGTGTCCTCCGGTGACAACTCCAACATCATCTCCGCACGGGTGGCGCGGGAGACGTTCGGTGTGCAGCGGGTGGTCGCACGTATCTACGACGCCAAACGTGCCGCGGTCTACGAACGCCTCGGTATCCCCACCATCGCCACCGTGCCCTGGACCACCGACCGTTTCCTGCACACCCTGCTCGGTGATGCGGGTACCACCACCTGGCGCGATCCCACCGGGACCGTCGCGGTCGCCCAACTGGTTCTGCACGAGGAGTGGTACGGCCGCACCGTGCAGGATCTCGAGCGCGTCACAGGCGCCCGGGTGGCGTTCATCATCCGGTTCGGCCAGGGTGTGCTGCCCGACGGCAAGACCATCGTCCAGGCCGACGACACCGTCTATGTGGCCGCGGCCTCCGGCACGGTCGGCGAGGCGGTCGCACTGGCCGGTAACCCCCCTGCGGACAAGGACTGGACATGAAGGTGGCCATTGCCGGAGCCGGAGCGGTCGGCCGCTCCATCGCCCGGGAACTACTGCGCGCGGGGCACAGCGTGATGTTGCTGGAGCGGCGACTCGACCATATCGACACCGAGGCCGCCCCGGAAGCGATCTGGGTACACGCCGACGCCTGCGAACTGGAACTGCTCGAGGGCGCGGGCCTGCAGGACTACGAGGTGGTCATCGCGGCGACCGGTGACGACAAGGCCAACCTGGTGCACAGCCTGTTGGCCAAGACCGAGTTCGGGGTGCGGCGGGTGGTGGCCCGGGTCAACGATCCGCGCAACGAATGGCTGTTCGACTCCGCCTGGGGTGTGGATGTCGCCGTGTCCACGCCGCGGCTGCTGGCCTCGCTGGTGGAGGAAGCGGTCTCGGTGGGCGATCTGGTCCGGCTGATGACACTGCGGCAGGGTCAGGCGAATCTGGTCGAGCTCACCCTCCCGCCGGATACCGTGCTGGCGGGTAAACCGGTGCGCAGTCTGCGGCTGCCCCGCGATACCGCGCTGGTGACGATCCTGCGCGGTGGGCGGGTGATCGTGCCGCAGCCCGACGATCCGTTCGAGGGCGACGACGAACTACTTTTCGTCGCCTCGGCCGAGGCCGAGGAGGAGCTGCGGTCGGCACTCGCGCCGCACGGCGTCACTCCCTGATCGGCATGTGGCCGGGAGCACCGGAGGAGACCCGCTCAGGAGATCTCCCGCACGCGGGCCCGCAGTTTGTTCAGGGCCCGGTGCTGCATCACCCGCACCACGCCGGGGCTGGTGCCGATCGCCTCGGCGGTCTGCGCCGCCGTCCAGCCCAGGATGAGGCGCATCACCAGCACTTCGCGATGCGCCGGGGCCAACGTCCGCAGAAGTTCTCCGGCGATACTGCTGCGTTCGGCGGCCAGTGTCCACTCCTCGGGCCCGGCGGCCGGCGACGGCATATCGGGCACGTTCGCAGTGGGGTACACCCGGTTCTGCTGGGAGTGGCGGAAGGCGTCGGCGACCTTGTTGGCCGATATCCCGTACACGAAGGCCAGAAATGATTTGCCCTGGTCCCGGTAGCGCGGAATGGCCTGCACGGTGGCCAACAGAATCTCCTGCGCCACATCGTCGACGGTTACCTGCAGATGGGCGGTATTGCTCATTCGGGCGCGACAGTAGCGCTGCACCAACGGATTGATCAGGCACACGATCTCCCCGGTCGCGGCCGCGTCGCCCGCGGCGGCGGCATCGATCCGGGATTCCAGTTCGACCGAGATGCGCCGGCTCTCCGATCGGGCCGTGTCATCGTGTCCTCGGCGCGCACCCGGGACCGTGGGCTGATGCGGCGCGTGTCGGCGTTCGGTAATCACAGGCCCTCGTCCTCTCGGCGGATCGTCGTGCACTACCGATCGTCCGATGAACGCGGGACGCGTAATAGGTACCTCAGGGTGGGTTCGTCCACACCCCTCCCGCTCCGATTGCGGAGGCGGTCAGGCGGTCTTGATGTCCGGGCGTGCGGAACGGTCGGACCGGGCGGGCAGATGCCCCGCACGGCGAACCGCCCATACCGTCACCACCAGCGCGACCGCGGTGAGCGGCCAACCCATGGCGATTCGGGCCACGGCCAGCAGACCGGTGTTGTCGGTGTCGTAGAAATGGTTCTGTACCAGGTAGCGCGCAGCGAAGACGAGCACCCAGGTCAGGGTCGCGACATCGTAGAGCCGCACCACGCGCCGCTCGGCGCGCCATTCGGTGCCGTGCCCGTTGAGTACCCCCCACACCACCCCGACCAGCGGCCACCGCACCAGAATCGAGACCCCGAAGGCGGCGGCGTATACAAGACTGGTGTAGATGCCGAACAGGAAGAACCCCTTGGCCTCCCCCATCCGCCAGGCGATGAACGCACAGATGCCGACCCCGAAGAAACCGGATATCGCCGGCTGCACCGGTTCGCGGCGCAGCAGCCGCCACACCAGGACCACGGCGGCCACACCCAGCGCCGACCAGAGCGCCGCGGTGAGTCCGGCCAGGGCGTTCACCGGGACGAACACCACCACCGGCAGCGTCGAATAGATCAGGCCGGCGATACCGCCCAGCTGTTCCAGCAGGGTCGGCCTCCCGCCCGCGCCGGTCTCGTCGGCGCCGCGATCAGATATGGAATAGGGAATGTCCGCAGCCCGGCGGTGCCGCGGGCGGGTGGGGGCGTTCTCATCGGTCGCCGGCATATTTGACCTCCTCCCCTCCTTGAAGAGGGGATTCCAACCCTCGCGAGTTGGGTTTCCTGTTTCACCGCAGTCAGCCGGAAGGGCTGGCCTTGTACAGTCTTACGTCCGCTCCGCAGGCGTTTTTCGTCTCCGCCGGCCCGGCGGCGACAGCCCTGGACTGTACCAGATGCGCTGACCTCCCGTCCGAACGCGGAGATTTGCGCGCTACATTCGCCGGGTCAGATGTTTCCGCGCAGTTCGTAGTAGGGGTTGTAGATCACCTTACGGCCGTCTTGGTCGCCCACGCGTCCGCGCACGAGGATGCGTCGTCCCGTTTCGATACCGGGTATACGTTTGCGACCGATCCACACCAGGGTGATGGCGTCGGTGCCGTCGAAGAACTCGGCCTGCACGCTCGCACCGGCGGACCGGGAGCAGGCCTCGACACTGCGCAACCTGCCCAGCATCGTCGCCTCCTCACCGCGTCGGCATTCCGAGGCCCGGCATGCTCCCGAGGCATCGGCCTTTTCCGCCAACTCCTCGGCGTCGAGCCTATCGATATCCTCGGTCAATCGGCGACCGAGCCTGCGAAAATATCCGGAGGCGGTACTGCCGCCCGCTTTTCTTCCTGCCGAGGAAGACATGGCTAGCTCTCCTGTGAGCGATGGCGTGGATCGCACGTCATCTGGTTTCCTGCCACGGCCCGGCTGTGGCCGCACCCGCCACTGTAGATGGGCCCGGCCGACACCGCTACGCTCACTCCGGTGTTCGATTCCCCACTCCCGGCGGTCCTCGTCGCCCTGCCCGGCAGCGGCTCCGACGCGTATTTCGCCCGACAGTCCTTCGCGGCGGCCTGCGCAGCGCGCGGAATCGAATTCATCGCCGTCGAGCCCGATTCGTCCGCCGTCGTCGACAGCTATCTCGCGGCTCTCGACACCGCCGCCGAGCGGGGACCGGTCCTGGCGGCGGGTGTCTCCCTGGGCGCCGCGGTGGCGCTGGACTGGTCGGGTCGCCGACCCGACGCCGCCACCGGGGTGATCGCCGCACTCCCGGCGTGGACCGGTCCGGATACCGCCGACTGCCCTGCCGCGCTCAGTGCCGCCACCACCGCGGCGCAACTGCGGGCCGAGGGCCTGGAACCCGTGGTCGAACGGATGCGGGCAGGCAGCCCGCGCTGGCTGGCCGAGGCGCTCACCCGTTCGTGGCGGGCGCACTGGCCGCTGTTGCCCGCCGCCTTGGAGGAGGCGGCGCAGTACAAATGGCCGGATGCCGAACAGCTGGAGACGCTGCCCGTTCCCATGGCGGTGATCACAGCCGTCGACGATCCGGTGCATCCGGCCGCGGTGGCCCGGGAATGGGCCCGCCGCGCGCCCCGCTCGACACTGATCGAAATCACGCTCGACGAGCTGGGCGCCGATCCGGCCGTACTGGGGCACACCGGGCTGGCCGCCTTCGACCGGCGGAGCTTCGGCCCCGGCGGTGCCGACGGCCACTGACACCAGGTGCCGGTGCACCGCGGCTCCGACCGATCGCTCGGTTCAGTTCCGGCGGAGCTGCTGCATCGCCGAGCCCTCGGCACCGCGGCGCGGTTGCTGGGACTGCGGGGATGGCAGCACCGCTCCCGGCGGTACCGTCCGGGCTGCCGCGGCCTGCGCCGCCGCGGCCTGCGCCGCCGCCAGCACCTGCTGCTGGTGGGCGGCGGCCAACTGCTCGGCGAGATCCTGCGGCAACACCACCGGCAGCGGTTCGCGGACCGGAAGCGCATCGGTGCCGCGCCGGACGACGGTTTCGTTCAGGACGGCGCGCGCCGCCGCGACCAATGGGCTGCCTGCATCGACGGCACCGGCCGGGCCGGCGGCCACCAGGCGAAGCATCCACCGGGAGCCGTCGACCCCGATGAACCGCAGATCGGCGTCATTGGTGCTCGCGAACAGTTCCCGGCCCCACGGCCCCTTCTCGACGGATACCCGTGACCCCTCCTTGCGCAGGGATTCCGCCAGGTCGGCGGCCACCGTCCGCCACTGCCCTCCGGATTTCGGCGCGGCGTAGGCGGCCACGGTGATACGGCCGTGTTCGGTGGCCAGATGTACCGCCTGTGGGGTGCCCTGAGGGGTCATCTCGACCTGCAGCTGTCCGCCCGGCGGCACCGGAAGGATCACCGAGCCCAGATCGAGGCGCTGATCGGCGATCTTCTCGAGTACATCGGCCACATCGTCGTAGTCGTAGGGCCCGCGCCGCTGTGGTTCGGTGTCGGGATCGTAGACGTCGTCCTCGTCGATGTCGTCGTAGTCGTCGTAGTTGTACAGCGGCCGGTCGTGGTCGCCATAGCCTGCCTCGACGTACCCGGTGTCGTCGTAACCTTCGGTGTAATCGCCCGCGTCGTCGTAGTCGCGCCGGTGATATCCGCCGGTGTCGTACTCGTCGTAGCCCGCCTCGTACTCGGCGTACTCGTCCGACCCGTACCGGGAGTCGGCCTCGGATCCGCGTCTGCCGCCGGATTTGCGTCGCCCGAACATCCCGTCATACCTCCTTGCCACGCGGATCCGCCGCGCCGCCGTGGGCCAGACTCGCGTGGCCTCCGCTGGAGCCGTATCCGCCGGCGCCTCGGGCGGACTCGTCGAGCCGGTCGACCTCGACGAAATCCACCAACTCCACCCGCTGTACCAGCAGCTGCGCAATACGGTCTCCGCGGCGCAACTCGATCGGCGAGCGTGGATCGTGATTGATCAGGCACACCTTGATCTCACCGCGATACCCCGCATCGATGGTTCCCGGCGTGTTCACCACCGACAAACCGGTCTTGGCGGCCAGGCCCGAACGTGGATGCACCAGCCCGACGGTGCCGATAGGCAGCGCGATGGCGACACCGGTACCGACCAGCACCCGCTCCCCCGGTTCCAGGATGACATCTTCGGTGGTGCACAGATCCACGCCCGCGTCGCCGTCATGGGCGCGCGTCGGCATCGGTATGCCGGGATCCAGCCGCAGCAGGGGAATGGGGGAAAGTGCGCTCACGTCCGATCAGCCTACGCGCAGCGACCGGGCGTTCGTCGCTTAGTGTTGAGTCGTGTCCGACCAGCCTCGACCCACCGATGCCGAACACCGCGCCCAGCCGGAAACACCCCACTACAGCGAGCGTCTGTGGGTGCCGTGGTGGTGGTGGCCGTTGGCCTTCGCGGTCACCGGTCTACTCGCCGCCGAGATCCATATGGGGGCGCCTGGTCTGCGTGCCTGGCTGCCGTATGTCCTGCTGCTCCCGGTCCCGGTCTGGGTGCTGTTGTGGTTGAGCCGGCACCGGGTCGAAGTGGCGCCGGATGCGTCCGGTACGCCGGAGCTACGAGTGGACCGGGCGCATCTGCCGGTTACCTTCGTATCCCGAGCGACCACGGTGGCGCCGACGGCCAAGAGCGCGGCATTGGGCCGCCAACTCGATCCCGCCGCGTACGTGCAGCATCGGCCGTGGGTCGGCACCATGGTGCTGTTGGTACTCGACGACCCCGACGACCCGACGCCGTACTGGTTGGTCAGTACGCGCCGACCCGCACGGGTCCTGGCCGCGCTCGGTCTGCCGAGCGCGGAATAACCTGCCGGCCGCTCAGGCCGCACAGTCCATGCAGATCATCTGCCCGCCCTTGTCGCTGGCCAGCCTGCTGCGGTGATGAACCAGAAAGCAGCTGGAACAGGTGAACTCATCCGCCTGCTTCGGGATCACCCGGACCGTCAGGACCTCTTCGGACAGGTCCGCACCGGGGAGTTCGAACGACTCCGCGGTATCGGATTCGTCGACGTCCACGACGGCGGACTGGGCCTCGTTACGCCGAGCCTTCAACTCTTCGAGCGAATCCTCCGAGACATCGTCGGTGTCGGTCCGCCGTGGTGCGTCATAGTCGGTTGCCATGTCGTATTCCCCTCGTCCTTACTCCGTATATCCCGGATCGGCCGCGCCGCCGACATCGACCGCGCGTGCCGCCCCGCCGGTGGTGCACATCACACGCGCACCGGTCCTCTATCAGCACGGATTCATCTATCCCGTACCCGATAGCGTTCGGTCAACGCACGACATGCCCTGCTTGTTCCCGCGACCGAGCACCGTATTACTCGCCGATGTTTCGATCTGGGCGGCCAGACAATAGCGGACGGCGGGACAAAAAGGGCAACCGAAACCCAGAAGTGTCGTAACCGACGGTCAATCGACACCGTTACCGGCACGCTCCGATACACCGGGCGGGCATCGCATGCGCGACGGACACATTTACGTAGAGTGAGCGAGTGGTTTCACTGATCACCGAAGGCAGCGCGACGGACGAGCAGGGCCGTCCCTTCATCCGCCGGCGAATGCGGCCGTGGCTGATCTTGCTCGCGGTACTCGTCCTGGTCTGCGGCATCGTCTGGGTCAAGGCGCTCACCACCGCGGACGAGAGCTATACCGCGATGAGCTGTAATTCGCCCAGCCCGGCGACCGGCCCGGATGCCCAACCCCAACCCCTGCTCGGCCAGCGAGTGGGCACGAGCCGGCTCCAGGATGTGGAACCCGCCCCGTTGGCCGAGACGAAGGTGCGCGTGCTCAACGCCAACAACCAGCGCGGCCAGGCCGCCCATGTCGCCGCCCAGCTCGGTGACCTCGGTTTCGGCAGTGTGCCCGGCGATCCGTACGGCAACGATCCGATATACGCCAACGGCGATCTGGAGTGCACCGGTCAGATCCGGTACGGAGTGAACGGCCGCCCGGCCGCCGCAGCCGTGCAGCTGGCCGCGCCGTGCGCAGAGCTGATCGAGGACAAACGTGAGGACACCACGGTGGATCTCGTCCTCGGCTCGCTGTTCGGCGGTGACGTGCGGCCGAACAACGACGCCGCGGAGGTGCTGCGGTCGCTGAAGAACCCGGTGACCGGCACCAACCCGGCGATCGATCCCGATCTGCTCGCCGCCGCGCGACACGCGCGCTGCTGACTCCGACGACCGGGGCGGACACCGACGGCCGGGGCGGCAGCGCCCGCCGATCCCGGCCTCAGGACTCCGGGATCGGCTCGCTCAGTCCCAGACGGTCGAACACTTCGAGCAGTTCGGTGCCGATACCCGGTGCCGCGGCCACCACCAACGCGCCGGTCGAGCCGGGAGTGGCCGCGGGCGGCAGCCGCAGCATTGCCCCCGCTTCGGCGGCGATCAGCGCTCCCGCCGCCCAATCCCACGGATTCAGGCCGTGCTCGTAGTGGGCGTCGACCCGGCCCTCGGCGACCATGCACAGATCCAGCGCCGCGGCGCCGATCCGCCGGATATCGCGGATATGCGGCATCAGTTCGGCGGCCAGGGCGGCCTGCCGGGCCCGGCGCCCGGCGCCGTAACCGAAACCGGTGGCAACCAGGGCCATCCGTACCGACCGCACCGAGGTGCAACGCAGCGGGACAAGACTCCCATCCGGTTCGACCCGTTGGGCGCCCAGTCCGCGGGCCGCTCGGTAGGTCACGGCCGCGGCGACATCCACGACCGCGCCCGCCACCGACCGTCCGCCGCGCAGGGCGGCGACCGATACCGCGTAGGCGGGGATGCCGTAGAGGAAGTTCACCGTCCCATCGATCGGGTCCACCACCCAGACCACCGCGTCGTCTCCGGCGGCGCCCAGGTCCCCGCCGCCCTCCTCGCCGAGAATGTGGTCGGCCGGCCGCAGTCGGGCCAGTCCGTCGCGGATGAGCTGCTCGGTCTCGGTATCCACGACGGTCACCGGGTCGGTCGGGGTGCTCTTGGCGCGGACCGCATCGGCGACGGAACCCGGTTCCCCGAACACCTCGGGACGGCGGGCCCGTACATGGGCGGCGGCGGTTTCGGCCAGCCGCACCGCGATCCGGCGCAGTTCGACCGCGTCGGCGGGGACGGGTTCGGCAGCGGGCTCGCGGGTACTGGCACGGGTCATCGATTCCGACACGCATTCCATCGCAGCACAGATCCTGCGGCCCGGGCCACGGCGCGCGCACATTAGTCTTGTCGTGCACGACACACAGCGGCCGAGCGCCCGCCCCTCGAAGGCGGCATCACGGCGGGTCGGTGCAGGGCAGCGAGGCCACGGAGCGGGTACAGCCGTGATCGGACATCCCTTCGCGCCCGGCGGCCGTCGCGGAGCCCGGTGCGGCGTGCGGATACCAGCCAGATCAGCCTGCACAGGGAACGAGGGAACCGTCATGTCCGGTCGGGGGCACGCATTCGGTATCGATATCGGAGGGAGCGGCGTCAAAGGCGCCGCGGTGGACCTGGCCACGGGCGAACTCCTGCACGAACGCATCAAGATCGCCACCCCCCGGCCCGCGACCCCCGACGCGGTGGCCGATACGGTGGCGCGGCTGGTGGCCCGGGCGGGCTGGGATGGACCGGTCGGGATCACCCTGCCGTGTGTCGTGCTCGACGGAACCGCGCGGACCGCGGCCAATGTGGACCCGGCCTGGATCGGCACCGACGCCCGCACCCTGTTCACCAAGGCCCTCGACGACCGCCGGGTGACCGTACTCAACGACGCCGACGCCGCGGGCCTGGCCGAGGACCGGTATGGCGCGGCCCGGGAATTCGACGGCCTGGTGCTGTTGTTGACCTTCGGGACCGGAATCGGTTCGGCGCTGCTGCACAATGGCACGTTGGTCCCCAACAGCGAACTCGGCCACCTGGAGGTGGGCGGAACGGAGATCGAACACCGGGCCGCGGCCTCGATCAAGGACCGCGACGGCCTGTCCTACCCGGAATGGGCGCAGCGGGTGAGTACCGTGCTGATCGGCTTGGAAAACCTGTTCTGGCCGGCGGTCTTCGTCGCGGGTGGTGGAATCAGTCGCGACGCCGACCAGTGGATACCTCGGCTGACCAACCGGACACCGGTTATCCCCGCCGTCCTGAGGAACACCGCAGGCATCGTTGGCGCGGCCATGGCCATCGACGCCGGAATCGCACCCTGAAGTTGCACGCCACGCGGACAAAGGCACACTGATTGGATCGTTACAATGGAATTGCCCGGCGGTGAGCCGGAGACCCGACCGGCGCAGGGCCGGTGTAACCCGACAGACCGCTCCGCCGGAAACCTACTCTGGCGTGACGCCGCACGAGACCGTCACGAAAGGGCGTACGTGGTAGCCACGAATACCCGTCAGACAGCCGAATCGGCCGACGCCGACACCACAGAAGTCCCCGCGCGTCCGGCCCGCAAGACCGTCGCCAAGAAGGCGCCGGCCAAGAAGGCCGCGGCGAAGAAGGCGACGGCGAAGAAGGCTGCCGCCAAGAAGGCCCCCGCCAAGAAGGTCCCGGCGAAGAAGGCGACCACCAAGAAGGCGGCGGGCAGCGAACCCACCGATGAGCCACTCGACGACGAGTCGCTGGACCTCGAGGATCTCGGCGATCTGGAGGTGTCCGAGGACGACCTCACGGCCGAGGGCGAGGACCTCGTCGAGGATGTCGCCGAGGAGGCCGAGGAAGAAGCCGACGAGGCGGCCGCGGAGCCCAGCGCGGCGGACAAGGCCTCCGGTGATTTCGTCTGGGACGAGGAGGAGTCCGAAGCGCTGCGGCAGGCACGCAAGGACGCCGAACTCACCGCCTCCGCCGACTCGGTGCGCGCCTACCTCAAGCAGATCGGCAAGGTCGCGCTGCTCAACGCCGAGGAGGAGGTGGAACTCGCCAAACGGATCGAGGCCGGCCTGTACGCGGCGGAGAAGATGCGCGAGTTCACCGAGTCCGGCGAGAAGCTGCCGGTGACCGTGCGCCGCGACTACAACTGGATCATCCGCGACGGCAACCGCGCCAAGAACCATCTGCTGGAGGCGAACCTGCGCCTGGTGGTCTCCCTCGCCAAGCGCTACACCGGCCGCGGTATGGCGTTCCTGGACCTCATCCAGGAGGGCAACCTGGGTCTGATCCGCGCGGTGGAGAAGTTCGACTACACCAAGGGCTACAAGTTCTCCACCTATGCCACCTGGTGGATCCGGCAGGCCATCACCCGCGCCATGGCCGATCAGGCGCGCACCATCCGCATCCCGGTGCATATGGTCGAGGTGATCAACAAGCTCGGCCGTATCCAGCGTGAGCTGCTCCAGGACCTGGGCCGCGAGCCCACCCCGGAGGAGTTGGCCAAGGAAATGGACATCACGCCGGAGAAGGTCCTCGAGATCCAGCAGTACGCGCGCGAGCCGATCTCCCTCGATCAGACCATCGGCGACGAGGGCGACAGCCAGCTCGGCGATTTCATCGAGGATTCGGAGGCCGTGGTCGCGGTCGACGCGGTGAGCTTCACCCTGCTGCAGGACCAGCTACAGTCGGTGTTGGAGACGCTGTCCGAGCGTGAGGCGGGCGTGGTGCGGCTGCGGTTCGGGCTCACCGACGGCCAGCCGCGCACCCTCGACGAGATCGGTCAGGTGTACGGCGTCACCCGCGAACGTATCCGCCAGATCGAGTCCAAGACCATGAGCAAGCTGCGTCACCCCAGCCGCTCACAAGTGCTGCGCGACTACCTGGACTGACGGCACAGTCATTGCATATCGTCACCGTCTCGGCCCCCGGATACCCTCCGGGGGCCGAGACGTTCCGGCAAGCGCTCGCACCCGGCTCGACTACGGCCGGTCCGACTCGGCGGCAGCCGACCGGCCCTGCTCCGGGTCCGCACTGCCGGACACGGGCTTCGGCATCACGTTCGGCTCCGGTAGGGAGTCGCGGGAGGTGTCCTTCAGGTCCACACCGGAACGCCCGAGCCGGCGGGCGCCGGCGATCAGGCCCGCCACCACCACCGCGGCGTATACGTAGCCGAGCCCGTCGGGCGGATGGATATTGGACACGCAGTTGCGCTCGGCATCGGTGCGTCCCGGCCGGGGACGGTGGGTGAGATAGATACCGAGGCTGTCGGCCACCGAGAGGCCCGGACGTTCCCCGATCAGCACCAGCACCAGGTTCACGCCGAACGACGCGTTCGCGCTCTCGGTCCCCGCGACGGGCTGGAATACCACATCCACCGGGGCACCCGCCTCGATGAGACCGAGGGTGGTCACATGGGACAGCACACACGACTGCGCCGGGATGTCGAAGCGGGTGCGGACCTCGTCGAGCAGTTCGAGCAGATCGGCGGTGGCCCGGGAGGAGTCGGTCACCGGGTTGATGCCGATAACCGCGTCACCGCAGCCCAACAGCAGCCCGTCCGGCACCGCCGCGGCGATTCCGCGCGGATCGTCGGTCGGATGGTTGGGCTGCAGCCGGGTGGCGAGCGTTCCCGGTGTGCCGATGGTGGTGCGGAATGCCGCGTGCACACGCGTGGCCCGGGCGACGGCGATGAGGTCCGGGTCGCGCATGATCTCGCCGACGGCGGCGACCATCTCCGGAGTGAGCCCCGGGGCCACGGCACCGAGCGTGTCGGCGGGATCGGTGCCATCCTCGCCGGCGGCGACCGAGAGCAGCCAATCCCGCAGTCCGCCCACTGTGAGGTGGGCTGTCCGCGCGAGCGCGGCTCGGTCATGGGTGTCGATGATCAACCGGGTGATCTCGTCGGTTTCGTACGGAACCACGGGGTCGTCCAGAAACTCCGTCAGCGGCACATCGGCCGGCGCCCACTGCGCCGCCGCCCGTTCGGCGTCGGTGGCCGCCGCGCAGCCGGCGAGTTCGTCAGCGCTACGCCGTGGGGTGGCCTTGGCCGGCAGTTCGACCAGGCCGTCGAACCGGTAGCCGGAACCATCCAGCCGCTGGGTGTAACGAGTCATTCCAGACCCCTTTCCGCTCGGGCGAGGACCGCGGCCTTCGGGCGAGGACCACGGACTCCTCGTCCGCGACCCGGCCACCGGGCGCATGCGGTTGTAGCGACCGAAGTACAGCCTGAAGGCGCAGAAGAACCAGATGGCGAACGGGAAGGGCGCCCGGATGCCGAGCACCCGAACGGCAGCCACGATGGTCCGCCGGTCTGGCGGTCCGGCCGGCGGCCCGTGCGAGAAAACCCGGTACGAACAGGATCGCGCCCAGCTCCATGAGAGCGAGCGCGGTCGCGGCCACCGGGTCAGCCGTGCGCGAGGATCTTCACCGCGGCATCCAATCCATCGGGTGTGCCGATCACCACGAGCAGATCACCGGCGGCGAAGGTGAAGTCGGGGCCCGGCGACGGATGCACCTGACCGGCCCGCATGACCGCGACGATGGAGGCCGAGGTCCGCGTTCGCATGGCGGTCTCGCCCAGCGTGCGGCCGCTGTAGGGCGAGGTGTCGACGAGGGGCAGCTGGCGGGTGACGATGCCGGGCAGATCACCCTCCCGGTGGGCGATCAATTGCGGCGCGCCCAGCAGGTTCGCCAGGACCGAGGCTTCGTCACTGTCCAGGGGAATCTGCGCCGCGCAGGCATCCTGATCGTCGGACTTGGAGACGATCAGGTCGATATCGCCGTCCCTATGCGCGACGACCCCGATTCGGCGACCCGAGCGGATCTCGAAATCCTTCCGCACCCCGATGCCGGGTAGTGCTGTGACATCGACGTTCACGCCTCCAGCCTAGCCTCCGGCAAACACCTCCGCCGTATGGCCGATCGACACATTTCCGGTGGTGAGCGGGGGATTTCGCCGAGCGCGACCCGGCCGCGATCCCCGTGGTCCGGGTTGGACCTCGCAGGATCCGGTACGGCCGCGGCACCGGCTCCTTCAACGGTCAGTCGGATAGGGGCGCGAACGCACCGTCCGGGCCGGGACGATAGTCCTCGACCGCGATCACCGCGGCGGCCGGCAACGGTCCGTACAGATGCGGGAAGCGCATGTGCGGGTCGTCACCCGGTGCGCCCGGCTCCCAGCGCACCGCGGCGTCCAGGCGGGTGGGGTCCAGACGCAGCAGCACCAGATCGCGGCGACCGGCGAACAACCGATTGGCGGGCAGGTGAAGCTGCCAGGGCGCGGACAGGTGGACGAAACCCTCGGTGGTCAGGGAAGGCGGC
This sequence comes from Nocardia brevicatena NBRC 12119, assembly GCF_000308495.1. Classification (GTDB taxonomy): domain Bacteria; phylum Actinomycetota; class Actinomycetes; order Mycobacteriales; family Mycobacteriaceae; genus Nocardia; species Nocardia brevicatena. The sequence goes on from NZ_BAFU01000061.1 coordinate 81,003, forward strand.
CGATGCGCGCCGGTCTCCTGTGCGGTTCGCCATTCTGTGGCCGTACACAGATGAACCAGGGTGTGAGTGTCGGGGGTCACGGGTAGTCTCCCGGTAGACAACTTGGATCGGCCTGTTCGTATGGGTGTTGCGAGCGGTTTTCCCGAGCCGACCGGAGGTTTTCGCCGAAAGCGAAAACCGCTGGTCGTGTAAGGGAAAACACATTGTTTCCCCGAGGGGAACAAAGCCCCCGTCCCGAACGTCTGACAGAGTAGTCATACCCCTGCTGGGAAGCAGCGGAAGCGAGCCCGCGGAGTGACCACGGGCCCCACACCAGGTGAACGGTTTGTGTGCCGGGAGCCAGGACGGAGGAGTCATGCCAGGAACCCTGACCAGCACCCCACTGACCGCGGTTGATCGTTGTGATCGTTGCGGCGCGGCTGCTCGTGTGCGTGCCGTTCTGCCCGCAGGTGGCGAGTTGCTCTTCTGCCAGCACCACGCGAACGAACATATGGATCGGCTCCGTGAGCTCGATGCCGTGATCGACACGGAATCCGCTCCCGCGATCTGACCCGTCCTCGCGTCCGACACAACAACATCGCACAACAGAACAGACAGCCGAATAAAGCCCGTGGCGGACGACCTCCAGGTCGTCCGCCACGGGCTTTATTCGTCCAGGATGCCGTCCAGCAGACGGTCCAGGCCGTACTCGAACTCACCGTCCGGGTCGCCGGGCGCCCGATACAACTCGCCGACCGCGGCACCGACACGGGCCGCCAGGGGAAACTCGTCGGCGGGCATGAGCCGGGTCAGCAACGGCCCGTGCGCTTCCCACCAGCGGGCATCCGATATCTCCCGGGCATCGCGCGCCGCGGCGAGAGCCATCCGGGTATTGCCGGTGGCGAATTCCGACAGCACCGCGATCACCCGGTCCATATGCACATCGCTGAGCCCCAGCCCGTCCACGGCCGCCAGGTGGCGCTCGTAGCGCCGCATCCGTCCCGGTCCGAGCACCAGCCGCCACGGCGATATCTCGAGCAGCCAGGGGTGGGCGAGCAGTTCGTCCCTGATCTGACGCGCGACCGCGGCCAGCCGGGCACGGGCGGGCAGTTCGGGCGGAATCGGCACGTCCTCGTCGGCGACGGCGTCGACCATGAGTACGGCGAGCGCGTCCTTGCTCGGAACATAGGTGTACAGGCTCATCGGCCGCAGGCCGAGTTCGGCCGCGACCATGCGCACCGAGACCTTGTCATAGCCGTCGCGGTCGGCCAATCCGATCGCGGCGGCCACCACCTCGTCCACGCTGACCGTCTGTTTGGGCCCGCGACCACCGGTGCGGGGCGGTAGTTCATGCCGCCACAGCAGGTGTAACAGGGTGTGCGCCCGTTCGGCGGTCGGGTCGGTCATCGGGAGTCCTTCGGCTGTGCGAGGTATCGGGCCGGTCATGCGCCGGCCCTGGGGAACAAAGACGGTACGGTGTACGTTGTTCCGATACTACGTACGCTACACGACGATTCTAGGGGTGCACGCTGCCCACCACCCAGGCCACCTACCTTCCGGACCGGCACATGTTCGCGCTGTGGACATGGACCGGCCTCGCCCCCGGGCGCCCACCGCGCACGACCGGGGTCGACACCACCATCGAGCTGGCGATACCGACCCACGGCTCCGGTCCCGACACCGCGAACGGGCCGACCATCGCCGTCACCGATATCGAATGCGCCCTGCTGGAACCCGCCGAATTCGCCGTCGCTCCCCTCGACGACCCCGGCCCCTCGGTCCACGCCTGGCGCCGCGCCCTCGACGGCGAACGGGCGCCACTACCGCTCGCCGCGCACGCGGTACCCGACGCCGCCGGAACCTCGATCCTCGCGGGCCCGCACGCGATGGCCGTCCTACACGACACCGCGGCCGTCACCACCGAACTCCGTGACACCCTGACGACAGAACTGCGCCCCTACCAGGCGCGCGGTATCGGCTGGCTACGCGAGACCACAGCGCGTCACAGCGGCGCGATCCTCGCCGACGAAATGGGACTGGGCAAAACCGTCCAGGCCATCGGATTCCTCCTGGGCCGCGCGGACACCGGCCCGCAGCTGGTGGTGTGCCCCACCTCACTGGTCGGCAACTGGGTGCACGAGATCGAGCGGTTCGCTCCCGGCCTGCGGCCGCACGCCTGGCGTGGCGGCGACCTCACCGCGGAGAAGGGGACCGTGATCGTCACCGGATACCCGGTCCTGCGCCTGCACGGTGGACACCTCACCGAGGCCGACTGGGCCACCGCCGTCTTCGACGAGGCGCAGGCATTGAAGAATCCGCGCACCCAGGTGTCCAAGGCGGCCCGGGCGGTCGGGGCGACGGCGACCGTGGCGCTTACCGGGACCCCCGTGGAGAACCATCTCGAAGAACTGTGGGCACTGCTCAACCTGGTCGCCCCCCGGCTGTTCGGCCACCGTGCCCAGTTCCGCCGCCGCTATGCCCGGCCCATCCAGGAGGGATCCGCTCCCGCGGCCGCGCGCCTGCGTGACGCCATCGAACCGGTGGTGTTGGCGCGCCGCAAGGCGCATGTGGCCGCCTCGCTGCCGCCGAAGATCCACACCGACCTGCTCTGCGATCTCACCCCGGAGCAGCAGCGGCTCTACGACGAACTACTCGAGCGGGCCGCCGACGAGGGTTTCGGCGAGGGAGCGCAGCGGCAGTCCCGGGTGCTGGCGGCGCTCACCGTGCTCAAACAGGTATGCAACCATCCCGGGCTCGTCACCGGCGACCTGACGGACCTGGCCGGCCGGTCGGGCAAGTTCGACCTGTGCGCCGATATCCTCGCGAACAATCTGGAAACCAGTGCACCAACGCTCGTCTTCACCCAATATCGCGGTACCGGCGAGCTACTGGTCCGGTATCTGGCCGAACAGTTCGCCGTTACCGCGCCGTTTTTCCACGGCGGGCTCTCCCAGGCCGAACGAGCCGAGATCATCCGATCGTTCCAGGCCCAGAACGGACCACCGGTGCTGATCCTGAGCCTGCGCGCCGGCGGCACCGGACTCACCCTCACCCGCGCGGCCGACGTCATCCACTTCGACCGCTGGTGGAACCCCGCCGTGGAGGCACAGGCCACCGACCGGGCGCACCGGATCGGACAGACCCGTACGGTCACCGTCACCACGCTCACCTCGGCCACCACGGTCGAAGAGCACATCGCGACCATGCAGCGGCGCAAATCGGCGCTCACCGATCTCGGCGATGCCGGCGGTATCGCCGAACTCGCCCGGCTCGACGACGAACAGCTCCTCGAAATCCTGCGCCGCAAACGGGAAGGCTGATGGCAGACAACGAATTCGGCTATACGCCGTGGGGCATGGACTGGGTGCGGCTGGCCGAGCCGCTACGGCAGAACCGCCCCGACCCTCTCCTGCCGCGGGCACGCAGTATCGCCCGCAACAACGGGGTTCGGGCGGATATCGAGGGTCGTATCGTACGCGCGCATATCCACCGCGGCGGGCAGGCCTCGGTCACTCATATCGAGTTCGCACCGCTGTCACGGGACGCGCTCACGGCCCTGGCCGGGATCCTCCCGCCCAAGCCGATCGTGCTCACCGACGATATGCACCGCGCGGCCGTCGCCGCGGGGGCGCATCCTACTCCGGTCCCCGCGGCCACCGACTGTTCCTGTTCGGCGCGCACTCCGCGCTGTGTCCACGTCCTGGCCACCTTCTACGAGATGGCGCGGCGCGTCGACGAGAACCCGCGTATATCCCTGGAGGTTCAGGGATACGGCGTCGCCCCGGCCGAGGTCGCCGCCGCGGCGGCGACCCCCGGCGAAGTCTCCCATCGGCTGCCCGTCAACACTCTCGACCCCGCGGGTTTCTTCGACCTGCCGCCGCGGTGATTGCGCCGCATCACCGCGCCTATCGACCGTGTGCGCGCACCAGGGCCACCGCGAGAAACTGCCCGGTGGCCCTTCGCTTCGCTGTCGACGGCGGGGCCGGAACGCTTGGCTTCGCCGGCCCCGCGGTCCGAGCCGTCGACGGGAACACGGCGGCAAGGCCGGACGACCCGTATCGCGCCAGGTGGACCGCCCGCGGCGAACCGACCACTTCTCGGCTCAACGGAGTCGGCCTTCCCAACGCTCCGGCATTTCCGGAGCGGGTGAACATGGCCGATGGGAACAGACCGGGTCCATCGCGGTATTCGCGGCAGCGGGACTGCACCCGCCGCCCTCGGGGCTACATTCGCCGCAACGCGGCGATCCTCTCCCCCAGTTGGTCGGCCGTGGCCAGTGCGGTCGGCGGGCCGCCGCACTGACGCCGCAGTTCGCCATGGATCACCCCGTGTGGTTTCCCCGTGCGGTGGTGATGCATGGCGACCAGACTGTTGAGTTCGCGGCGCAGCTCCCCCAGCCGATCCGCCGAGGCTACGCGTTCGGCCGAGGCCGCGATCCGCGATCCGGGATCGGCCGGCGCCGCGGTCTCGGCCTTGGAGCGTTCGGCGATCTGGCGGGCCTGGCGCTCGCGCAGCAGCGCGCGCATCTGCTCGGCGTCGAGCAGGCCGGGGATGCCGAGGTAGTCGGCTTCCTCTTCGCTGCCGGCGAAGGTCGCGGTGCCGAAGGAGGAACCGTCGTAGATCACCCGGTCGAGTTCGGCGTCGGCGGCCAGTGCCACGAACGGTTTGTCGTCCTGGCCCGGTTCGTCCTGCTGTTTGTTCGCCTGGGTGAGCAGATCGTCGTCGAGGCCGTTCTTCTCCCGGTGCGGTTTGCCGATGACATGGTCGCGCTGCACCTCGAGCTGGGCGGCCAGATCGAGCAACACCGGCACCGACGGCAGGAACACACTCGCGGTCTCACCGGGTCGGCGGGTGCGGACGAAACGACCGATGGCCTGGGCGAAGTACAGCGGGGTGGCGGCGCTGGTGGCGTAGACGCCGACCGCGAGGCGCGGCACGTCGACGCCTTCGGACACCATGCGCACCGCGACCATCCACGGCTGGGTGCCGGCGCTGAACTCGGCGATCCGGCTCGACGAGGTCGGATCGTCGGACAACACCAGCACAGGTGGGGTGCCGGTGAGGTGTTCCAGCAGTTCGGCGTAGGCGCGGGCACGTTCCTGATCGGTGGCGATCACCAGGCCGCCGGCGTCGGGCATACCGGCGGTGCGCAGCTGCCCGAGTCGGGTATCGGCAGCCCGCAGCACCGCCGACATCCAGTCGCCGTTCGGGTCGAGCGCCGTCCGCCAGGCCCGCGCGGTCTGTTCCGCGTTCAACGGCTCGCCCAGGCGGGCCGAATATTCCTCGCCCGCGCTGTCCCGCCAGTGCGCCTCCCCGGAGTAGGCGAGAAACACCACCGGCCGCACCACCCCGTCGGCGAGCGCCTCGGCATAGCCGTAGGTGTGGTCGGCGCGGGAGCGGGGGAGCCCGGCCTCGTCCGGTTCGTAGGTGATGAAGGGGATCTGGCTGTCGTCGCTGCGGAAGGGGGTACCGGTCAGCGCCAGCCGGCGAGTGGCGTCGCCGAACGCCTCGGCCGCGGCGTCTCCCCAGCTCTTCGCGTCGCCGGCGTGGTGGATCTCGTCCAGGATCACCAGGGTGCGCCGGTTCTCGGTGCGTACCCGGTGCCGGAACGGGTGGGCGGCGACCTGCGCGTAGGTGACCACGACGCCGTGGTAGTCACCCGAGGTACCGCCGGTGCTGTTGGAGAAGCGGGAATCGAGGGCGATCCCCACTCGGGCCGCGGACTGTGCCCACTGGTGTTTGAGATGTTCGGTGGGGGCGACCACGGTGACCTGGTCCACGGTACGGTCGGCCAGCAATTCCGCGGCGACCCGCAGCGCGAAGGTGGTCTTACCCGCGCCCGGGGTGGCCACGGCCAGGAAGTCGCGCGGCTTGGTGGCCAGGTACTTCGTGAGCGCTCGGCGCTGCCAGGCGCGCAGTTGAGCGCCCGACGCTCCCGCTGCCGTTCCCCCCGAAACTCCCTCTCTCGCAGTGGCACCGTCCGACACAGTCACGGAAGAGAACACTAGCCGCCGGCTTCGGTGTGGTGCCACATCGACTCGTGGCACGCGATCTGCGTCACAACCGGGCGGCGACCTGTGGTTCACGCCCCGATACCGAGTCCGTCCCACATCGGCCATCCGAGTGCGCGATGCTTGAGGCATCATGTGCAGCAAACGGCCCGATACCGATACGACCCCGCGGGGTCTCTCGCGGGGCGCGCGTCTCTATATCCAAAGCGCTCGCCTCGTCGCCCGCGTTGCCGTCAAATCCTGGAATGATTCGATCTTCGCCCAATCCGCGGCGGCCGCGTTCTGGCAGACGATGTCACTGGCCCCGCTACTGCTCGGCGTCCTCGGCAGCCTCGGTTACGTCGGTGGACTGTTCGGGCCGGACACGGTGGAGATCGTGGAATCGAAGATCATCACCTTCAGCCGTGACCTGTTCAGTCGGAGCGTCGTCACCGATCTCATCGAACCGACCGTGCGCGATGTGCTCGGTCGCGGGCGGGCCGCCTTTGTCTCGGTCGGTTTCGTCATGTCGCTGTGGGCCGGATCGTCGGCCATGGCCACCTTCGTCGACGCCATAGTGGAAGCGCACGGACAGCAGGACGCTCGGCATCCGGTCTGGCAGCGCATCTTCGCACTGCTGCTGTATGTGCTGTTCGTGGTGGCCGCGGTGTTCATCCTGCCGATCATCGCGCTGGGACCGGTGCTCGTGGGCCACGTGCTGCCGGACAGCTGGCGGGAACCAGGGCTGCGGCTGATCGATGCGTTCTACTACCCGGGGGTGGGACTGCTGCTGATCGTGGGCCTGACCGCGCTGTACAAACTGGCCCTGCACCGTTCGCTGCCCTATCACCGACTGTTCGGCGGTGCGTTGCTGGCGGCAGTGTTCTTCCTGGCGGCCAGCGAGGGGCTGCGGCGTTATCTCGGCTGGGTCACCCGCACCGGTATCAGCTACGGCGCGCTCGCGACCCCGATCGCCTTCCTGCTGTTCACGTTCTTCTTGGGCTTCGCCGTTATCCTGGGCGCGGAGTTCAATGCCGCCGTCCAGGAGTTCTGGCCCGCCCGGGCGACCCGGATGGAACAGCTGAAGACCTGGTGGGCCGAGCGGCAAGCCCGTAAGGATGGCACGGCCACCGGCGATACCGAGCACACCGACGAAGACCGGACACCCCCGGCACTTCGGAAAAACAGCGACACCGGCAGACGGGACCATCCCATTCATCCGTCCCGGTCGGCCGCCTCGGCACGGACTTCGACCGAAGAAGGATCGACGAGGTCCGAAAATCACGAGATCGAACCGAAGGATATCCGCCCTGTCCTCCGAGAGGGCGGTCGGGCGCGGAGATAGCGCGGTAACAGACGGGCGGTCGAGCGGAGACCGCGGCGATACTTCACTGCCCGCCGGTCACGGGCGGTCCACCGCGACACCGCGCGGCACGGCCCGCGGCAACCAGCGGAGCCGGCGTTTCGGCGGTCTCAGTCCTTACGCAGCTGTTCGTAGACTTTCTTGCACTCCGGGCAGACCGGCGAACCCGGCTTCGGCGAACGCGTCACCGGGAAAACCTCGCCACACAGCGCGACCACATGGGTACCCATGACGGCGCTCTCCGCGATCTTGTCCTTCTTCACATAGTGGAAGAACTTCGGCGTGTCGTCGCCCGTCGTCTCGTCGGTGGTCGTATCCGGGCGAACAAGGGTATCAGTGCTCACCCTTCCCATGATGCCGCATCAGCGACCGACAACCGACCTCGGTGGATGCACTCGGGTCCCAAGAGTGGGAGACTCGAGGTATGCAACAGCACGGCGACGCTCCGAACGCCGACGACAGCTCCGACGATGTACGCCCGGATGTGACAGCAACCTCCCGGCAGCGCCGGTCACGCGGCTACTTCCCCGGCAACGACGACAAACATCCGGTGCTGATCACCGAAGCGGAGCCGTCGCTGGAGGACCAGCGCCGCGCTCGGGTACGTCGCTACACCATCATCATGGCCTTTCGCATTCCGTGCCTGGTCCTCGCCGCGATCGCCTACAGCGCGTTCGGCAGCGCGCTACTGTCCATCCTGATCATCCTCGCGTCCATCCCGCTGCCCTGGATCGCTGTTCTCATCGCCAACGACCGGCCGCCGCGTCGCAAGGACGAACCCAGCCGCTGGGACCGTCCGCGCCGCGCCATCGAAGCCACCCCGCACCATGTCATCGAGGGGACCAAGAGACCGGGCCGGTCCGAATAGGAGTACCCGCGTCTCCGCTTCGGCCCTGCGTATGCCCTGGTGTTCCGTGCCGGCCGAGCACGAATACCTCGCGGACGTTCCGGCCGGGTACGAGTAATCCACTTATGTTCCGACCGGCGGGTATAAGCCTTCATACATTCCCTCATGGGGGCGGACCGCCACATATGATCCGGTGATACGTCGATTCGGCTCGATCGGCCGGGTGATGAGGGTCGTCGGACCGGTCGCGTGCGGCGGCGGCCGAACACACCTATGACAGAGCCCGAGGAGACACGATGATTCGCCGACTCTGGGCATTTCTCGAGCGCCCCGCACAGCAGTTCGACCGCTGCGTCGCGTTCTGGTCCGCGATCACCGGAACCCACCCGTCCCCGCAACACGGCGCGAGCGACGGATTCCTCCCCCTGCTCCCCGCCGGGGCCTCGTCCGCGGTGCCGGCCGTCACGATGCGATCGGTCGCCGGGCAGGGTGGTGTCCACCTCGGCTTCGAGGCGGACGATATCGGCGCCGCCATACGCCGGGCGTTCGGCCTGGGCGCCGAACCGTGGGTCGACCACGACGACCACACGGTGCTGCGGTCTCCCTCCGGTCAGCCCTTCCGTTTCACACCGGCGGTCTCCGACCCCACTCACCCGGCCCCCGCGTTCCGCGCGCCGGACGTCGATCCAGTTGCTGCTGCAGCGCCTCGGTTCGGACCGCCCCACCGGCGCTCATGTCGATTTCGCCTCGTCCGATATGCGGGCCACGGCGGCCTGGCACGAAACACTCGGCGCGACGGTGGTGCAACGGTTCGGGCGGTGGATTGTGATGCGTGATCCGGCCGCTGTCGTCTACTGCGTGACCGGCCGGGATCCGCGCGGGAGCTGAATCCGGGTCTTCTCGGTCGCGGTGGCAGAGTAGCCGCGTGCCCATGAACCGAACCACGACCGGCTCCCTGCTCACCGCCCTGTGCCCGGACCTGCGGGCCGCGCTCACCCGGGTGGGATACGACGCCGACACCCTACTGGAGGCGTTGGGGCCGGAGGTCCACGCCGCGCTGAGACGATCGGAGCCCGTACCGGTTCGGCGGGCCGCGCGGGCCGCGGGTGAGCTGGGCACGCTGATCCGGCTGCTGCTGCTCGGCGACGCGCTGCCCGACCACCAGGTCGCGGCGGCCCTGGCCCCGGTCGATCTCGACACGGCGGTCGCGGCGGACCTGCTGGAGCGGGACGGAACGGATATCCGCGCGGCCCTGGACCTGCGACCGCTGGATGTCGGCGCGGGTACCCGCTGGATCCTGTCCGACCTCGACGATTCGATGCGCCGCCGAACCCTGACCACCGACCATGTGCTCGGCGTCGGGCACGCCTCGCTGTCGCTGTTGCGCGCCACACCGACACGGCCGGTGGGCTCGGTGCTCGATCTGGGCACCGGATGCGGTGTGCAGGCGGTGCACGCCGCCTCCTATGCCGATCGGATCACCGCCACCGATATCAATCCACGGGCGCTGTGGCTGGCGGAGGCGACCGCCGCACTCAACGAGATCGAACCGGAACTGGTGGCGGGTTCTTGGTTCGAACCGGTCGCCGGGCGTCGTTTCGACCAACTGGTGGCCAACCCGCCGTTCGTCGTCGGCCCGGCCCGGGTGGAGCACACCTACCGGGACTCGGGTCTGGCGCTCGACGGGGCGAGCGGGCTGGTGATCTCCCGGGCGCCCGAGCTTCTCGCGCCCGGCGGAACCGCGGCCCTGCTGGCGTCCTGGGTGTATCGGAACGGCGAGGACTGGCGGGCACGGGTATCGAGCTGGCTACCCGCCCGCGGTATCGACGCATGGGTGGTGCAGCGTGATGTCGCCGATCCGGCACTCTACGTGGGCACCTGGCTGCGCGATGCGGGAATGGACCCGCGCACCGAGGCCGCCGGCCGGCGCGCCGACGAGTGGCTGACGGCCTTCGAACAGGCCGGAGTCGACGGCGTGGGATTCGGGTTCGTCTATCTACGCGTCATCGATGGCCCCACCGAACTACTGGCCGAGGATCTCACCCACGGATTCGACGATCCACTCGGCGACGAGGCGATCGCCTATTTCGAGCGGTCGGCCTGGCTGCGGGCCGTTACCGCCGACCCTGGCCTGGCCTGGTCGGCCCGGTATCGCGTCGAACCGGCGACGGCCCTGGAACGGGTATATCTGCCCGGCCCCGACGGCTGGTCACAGCAGGTTACGCGGCTGCATCGCGGCGATGGACCGCGCTGGCGGCACGAGGTGGATGAGACCACGGTCTCACTGCTGGCAGGAATGCGTCCGGACGGGATGACGTTGTACGAACTGCTCGAATTGCTGATGCTCGCCCACGGATCGGACAGTGTGCCGCAGGATTTCGCGACCGATGCGCTCATGGTGGTTACCGGGTTGGTACGGCACGGGTTGATCCGGCCCGCATAACCTCACCGACCACACGATTCGGGGCCTGGCCGCCGACCGACGGGTGTCACGTTCGGGTAACGCCGGCTCCCCACAACGTCGTTCTCAGGAACTTCTCAGAACCTGCCGGTAAAAACCGCAGCTCAGAGCGGTTTACCCGCGCCCGCTGAGGGAACTTTCCCTATGTCGGGTCCGTTGTTCGGAGTGAGACACCACCGACAGGAGGCAAGTCATGACAAGCCCCGCCACAACTCGTGTGCGCCCCAGCGATTCGGACCTCGACGCCCAGAGCCCCGCAGCCGATCTGGTACGTGTGTACCTCAATGGGATCGGCCGCACCGCGCTGCTCACGGCCGCCGACGAGGTAGAGCTGGCCAAGCGCATCGAGGCGGGCCTCTACGCGCAGCACCTGTTGGAAACCGGCAAGCGCCTGTCGGCCGTGCGTAAGCGTGATCTCGCCGCCGTCGTTCGGGACGGCCAGATCGCGCGCTCGCATCTACTGGAGGCCAACCTGCGTCTGGTCGTCTCACTGGCCAAGCGCTACACCGGGCGCGGTATGCCGCTGCTGGACCTGATCCAGGAGGGCAACCTGGGTCTGATCCGCGCGATGGAGAAGTTCGACTACACCAAGGGCTTCAAGTTCTCCACCTATGCCACCTGGTGGATCCGCCAGGCCATCACCCGTGGTATGGCCGATCAGAGCCGCACCATCCGGCTCCCGGTACATCTGGTGGAGCAGGTCAACAAGCTGGCGCGGATCAAGCGCGAACTGCATCAGCAGCTCGGGCGCGAGGCCACCGACGAGGAACTGGCCGCCGAATCGGGGATCCCGGTGGAGAAGATCGCCGATCTGCTCGACCACAGCCGCGATCCGGTGAGCCTGGATATGCCGGTCGGCAACGACGAAGAGGCACCGCTGGGCGATTTCATCGAGGACTCCGAGGCCACCTCGGCCGAGAGCGCCGTCATCGCCGGCCTGCTGCACCGCGATGTGCGCAGCGTGCTCAATACCCTCGACGAGCGTGAACAGCAGGTCATCCGGCTGCGCTACGGCCTCGATGATGGCCAGCCGCGCACCCTCGACCAGATCGGCAAACTCTTCGGCCTCTCCCGCGAGCGGGTGCGTCAGATCGAACGTGAGGTCATGGCCAAACTCCGCAAGGGTGAGCGCGCCGACCGGCTGCGCGCCTACGCCGGCTGACCAATCCGGAACCCACCTCGACCGCGGTGGCCCCTCGGGGTCACTGCGCTCCGACCGGAACCGTGCGGTTCTCCCCTCATCACCGCACGGTTCCGGTCGGCGTTTTTCCGACGATACGGCCGTCCTGGCGAGCCGGTCGGAGGCGGACAGCCTCCGTCCGGGCAGATCGCGGCCCCTTCTCCGAGGTGGACGTGCGGCGTAGCGACTCCTGTCCGAGCCGGGCGGCGACGCGCTCTCCGAGACATGGCATGCCGACCGCTACCCGAGACGGCGCGGGCCGTTGTCGAACCGACTCGGCTGAGGGCCGATCCGGGCTCGCGCATACAGGATCGCTGCGGTGTCCGGGGCGGCCAGGACCGGTTCGCAGGACAGCTCCCGCAATTCCGGCAGATCGTCGAACATGGCCGATATCCGCTGCGCCAGCTCGATAAGGGCGTTCTTGTCGACCCGCGGACTAGCGGGAGTCCCATTGAGCAGCGGCGCGGCACGCGGCGCATCGATCAGAGCGGCGGCCTCGTCCGGGGACAGCGGAAGCGCGCGGTAGGCACGGTCGCCGAGTAACTCGATGATCAACCCGGACAGACCGAATTCGATCACCGAACCGAAGGCCGGGTCGTCCTGCACCTTCAGTACACAGCCGACCCCCTTGGTCGCCATCCGTTGGATGTGCAGCAGCGGATCCCCGCACAGTTCGGTCAGATCACGATAGGCCTGACGGACGGCTTCCGGCCGCCACAGATCCAGCCGCACCCAGCTCAGGTCCGGCCGGCGCCGCCAGCTGTCGCTGGCCGCCTTGGCCGCGACCGGATATCCGAGTTCCTCGGCGGCCGCCACCGCCTCCTCGGCATCGCACACCGCCCGGAATTCCACCACCGATATGCCGTAGCAGTCGAGCAGGGTCACGGTCTCCGTATCCGTAAGCCGCCGGCCCTCCGGCGCACCGGCCATCCACCGCGCCACCAGTTTCCCGGCGTGCTCGGCGTCGATACCCTCGGGACGCACCGTGACCGGCGACATCGGCTTCTTTCGCCATGCGGCGTAGCGGTACACCCGGGCCAGGGCCCGTACCGCCCGTTCCGGATCGGGATAGGAGGGGATCGACCTGCGGCCCGCCGAGCCCTGCGCTTCCCGCGCGGTCAGCAGGTCGGGGATGCCCTCTTCGGCGACGAACGTCGTCAATATCGGTTTGTCCGCGGCGGGGCCCGCCGCCTCCGCGGCGCGGATGGCTTCGGCGAATCCGGTCGACGGGACCGGCACCGGCGGTGCGAACACCACGATCACCGCGTCCACATCGTCGGCCCGCAGGGCCGTGGTCACCGCTTCGCGGTAGGCCGACGGGGTCGCCTCCGGACCCAGGTCCACGGGCTCCTCCACGACCAGTCCCTCGCTCCGGGCAGCGTCGACCGCCAACCAGTTCAATGCCGCGCTGTTGCCCACCACCGCCGGCCGGGGCCCGCGCGGTAGCGGCTGATAGCCCAGCAGGGCGGCGCAGTCGAACATCTCGGAGATGGTGTCCACCTGCACGATGCCGGCCTGGGCGAACAGGTCCCGCATGATCGAGCGGTCCAGGTCGCCGGCCGGTTGGGCACGCGCGGTGAGCCGGCCGGTACTCACTGCCACAATGGGTTTGGACCGGGCCACTCGTCGCGCTATTCGGGAGAATTTGCGCGGATTTCCGAAACTTTCCAGATACAGCAGGATTACGTCCGTATCCGGGTCGGTATCCCAGTACTGCAGCAGGTCGTTACCGGAGACATCGGCACGGTTGCCGGCAGAGACAAAAGTGGACAGCCCCAGGTTCCGCGCGGCCGCCTCCGCGAGAATCGCCACCCCCAACGGTCCGGACTGGCAGAAGAATCCGATCCGACCGCGCCCCGGCAGCACGGGCGCCAGTGTCGCGTTCAGACCCACCACCGGATCGGTGTTCGCTATACCCAGCGCGCTGGGCCCCACAACCCGCATGCCGTGGCCCCGGGCGGCGGCCACCAATTCGGCTTCGGCCGCCCGACCCGCCGCCCCGGACTCGGCGAATCCGGCCGTCAGCACGACCAATCCCTTGACTCCCTTGGCCATACAGTCGTCGAGGACCGCGCCGATGGCCTCGGCGGGGACCGCGACCACGGCCAGATCCACCTCGTCCGGTATCTCGCGAACCGTCGCGTAGGCACGCACACCGCGCACCGAGCGTCGGTTCGGATTCACCGGGAACACCGGCCCGCAGTACACCCCGGACAGCAGATTGGCCAATACCGCGCCGCCCACCCGGCTCGCATCAGGTGTCGCCCCGATCACCGCTACCGAACCGGGAGCGAGCAGGTTTCCGACACTGCGCGCCTCCGAGGCGCGTTCCCGCGCGTCCCGCACCGACAACAGGGCCTCGGTGGGGTCGATCGCGAACTCCAGATGCAGGACCGAGCCGTCCCGGCTGCGCTCGACCTGATAGCCGGCGTCGCGGAACACGGTGACCATGACCATGTTCTCCGCCAGCACCTCGGCGACGAATTTCTCGATCAGGTTCTCCGCGGCTGCGCCGGCCAGGTGTTCGAGCAGAATCGACCCCAGTCCCCGCCCCTGGTGTTCATCGGCCACCACGAACGCCACCTCGGCGGCCCGGGGCCCGGGACGGTCGATCAGTTCGTATCGGCCGACGGCGATGATCGCCTCGCCCAGCACGATCACCAACCCCACCCGATCGCGATGGTCGACATGGGTGGAGTGGTGCAGATCCTTGGGCAAGATCCGCGGATACGGTCCGAAGTAGCGCAGGTAGCGGGAACGCTCGGAAAGCGCGGTGTGGAATCGTTGCAGTTCGTCGGCGTCGTCGGGGGTTATCGGCCGCAACCGCACCACACCGCCATCGGCGGCCAGCACATCGGCGAACCAGTGCTGGGGAGGCGGCGGCACGACGGTGTCCGAGTCCTCGAGATCAGTCACGGGGATCCTCCGGGTCCAGGCCGAGCGCGCCGAAACAGGCTCGACGGGTGGCCAGCACCGCTCGGTCGATGGCGTGCTGGGCCCGATCGAAGTGTGCGTTCCCGGTGTCGACGGCACCACCGGGCCCGTCCCATCGGCGGAACACGATATCGGCACCGTCCCCCATCGTCTCCGGCGGACGCGCCCGTGGCATCTCCGCGCTCACCAGATCGATCCAGGCCCGCGGTATCGGTGTCGCCGGATCCACCGTACGGTCCAGGGCGGTGGCCAGCAGATGTGTCCAGGCCCGCGGTACCACGCGTACCAGGCCGTAACCACCGCCGCCGACCGCGAGCCACCGTCCCTCGGCATACCGGTCGGCGAGATCCCGCATGGCCACGAATGCCGCCCGCTGACAGTCGACGCTGAGTTCCAGGTCGGCCAGCGGATCCTCCCGGTGGGTGTCCACACCGCACTGGCTGATCACTATCTGCGGCCGGAACGCCGCGACCGCGCTCGGCACCACCGCGTGAAAACCACGCAGCCACTGGGCATCCCCGGTTCCGGGCAGCACCGGCAGATTGATCGCGGTCCCAACCCCCGCACCGCTGCCTGTTTCCTCCGGCCAGCCGGTATTGGGCCACAGGGTCGCCGGATGCTGGTGAATCGAGACCGTCAGCACACGGGGATCGTCGTAGAAGGCGTATTGCACACCGTCACCGTGGTGAACGTCGACATCGAGGTAGGCGATCCGATCGAATCCCTGCTCGAGCAGCCACGATATGGCCACCGCCACGTCGTTGTACACGCAGAACCCCGACGCCGACCCCGGCATGGCGTGATGCATACCACCGCCGATACTCACCGCTCGACGGCTGCGCCCCTCGGCGATCGCCGCGGCCGCCGCGAGAGTACCGCCGACGATCACCGAGGCCGCCTCGTGCATCCCGGGAAAGACCGGATTGTCCGCCGAGCCCAGCCCGTATCGCGGGACCGCGAGGGGCTCCACGTCGGGTACGTCGGTCACATGCCGTACCGCGTCGATGTAGTCGGCGGTATGGATGCGCAGCAGGTCGGCGGTACCGGCCGGTCCGGCCGACAGCAGTTCGACTCCGTCCAGCACGCCCAGGTCGCGGGCCAGCTCCATCGTGTACCGCAGCCGGGCCGGTTTCATCGGATGCTCCGGCGTCCACGTGTAGGACAGGAAGCGGTCGGTCCACACGACAGTGCTCCCGGGCTCGGAAGCAGGGATCGCGTCGGATGCTGCGGTGGCCATGCTCGCAACGCTAGCGGGAAGGTGGGGACCCCGTCGCACGTTGTCATGCAGTAGAAATACAGATATACGCGAACGCGGCGGCAGGCCGCGCGCCGACAAGATTTCCCACGTGTAACGCGACACGCTCCGCGAACCGGAGAGGGTGCCGCGTGGGTAGAATTCGTGCCAACGAAGGGGTAATAGTGAAGGACCTGGTCGACACCACGGAGATGTATCTCCGAACCATCTACGACCTCGAAGAAGAGGGCGTGGTGCCCCTGCGCGCCCGGATCGCGGAGCGGCTCGAGCAGAGCGGGCCGACCGTGAGCCAGACGGTGGCACGGATGGAGCGCGACGGACTGCTGCTGGTCGCCGGCGACCGGCATCTCGAACTGACCGATAAGGGCCGCAGTATGGCCGTGGCCGTCATGCGCAAGCATCGGCTCGCCGAGCGCCTGCTCGTCGACATCATCGGCCTGGACTGGCAGAACGTCCATGCCGAGGCGTGTCGGTGGGAGCATGTGATGAGCGAAGAAGTCGAACGCCGGCTCGTCGAAGTGCTCAACCACCCCACCACTTCCCCGTACGGCAACCCCATTCCCGGTCTGGACGAATTGGGCATCAGGCCGCCCACGCCGCAGGAGGAGAAGCTCGTCCGCCTGTCCGAGTTGCCGCAGGGGCAGCCGAACGCGGTGGTGGTGCGCCGGTTGGCGGAGCACATCCAGACCGATCCGGCGGTCATCGGCCGGCTGCGCGAGGCGGGAGTGGTTCCCGATGCCAGGGTTACGGTGGAGAGCAGGCCGGGGGCGGTTGTGATCACGGTCCCGGGCCACGAGGGCTTCGAACTGCCCCTGGAAATGGCCCACGCCGTCCAAGTGAAGATGGTCTGACAGATGAAACTTCTGGTCACCGGCGGAGCCGGTTATGTTGGTGGAGTCTGCGCGCATGTGCTGTTGGAGCAGGGGCACGAGGTGGTGGTCGTCGACGATCTGTCGACGGGCAATGCCGACGGTGTGCCCGAGGGCGCGAGATTCATCGAGGGTGATGTGGCGCGGGAGGGGGCCGCGCTGCTGCGCGCCGAGCGCTACGACGGGGTACTGCATTTCGCGGCGCAGTCGCTGGTCGGCGAATCGGTGCAAAAGCCGGAGAAGTACTGGCACGGCAATGTGGTGAAGACCCTCGAACTGCTGGACGCCATGCGGGAAACGGACACCCGACGCCTGGTGTTCTCCTCGACCGCGGCGGTATACGGCGAACCCGAGCAGGTTCCCATTCCCGAGGACGCGCCGACCCGACCGACCAATCCGTACGGCGCCTCGAAGTTGGCGATCGACCATGCGATCACCTCGTATTCGGTCGCATACGGTGTGGCATCGACCAGCCTGCGCTATTTCAACGTCGCCGGCGCCTACGCCGGCCTCGGCGAGAACCGAGTGGTGGAAACCCATCTCATTCCGCTGGTGCTGCAGGTCGCCGCCGGGCACCGGGGCGCCATCTCGGTTTTCGGCACCGACTGGCCGACCCCGGACGGCACGGCGATCCGCGACTACATCCACATCCTGGATCTGGCCCAGGCGCATCTGTTGGCCCTGGACAGCGCCGAATCGGGTGTCCACCGTGTGTTCAATCTCGGTAGTGGTACGGGTTTCTCGGTGCGCGAGGTGATCTCGGCCTGCGCGCGGGTGACCGGCCGTCCCATCAATGCCGTGGACGCGCCGCGGCGAGCCGGCGATCCGGCGGTGCTCATCGCGTCGAGCGACCGCGCCGTCGCCGAACTCGGCTGGCGGCCGAAGCACAACGATCTCGACGAGATCGTCGCCGACGCCTGGCAATACCTGACAGGTCTCGGCGCGCGCGCCCACAGCGCCCGGTAGTACCGCCGCTCCGCTCCACCGCGACCGAAGGATCATTGTTCGGGCCCCAGTTCGATTCCCAGATCGGCCGCGGTCTCCCGGCCGCAGCGGACCAGTTCCCGCAGCCGTTCCGGGCGCATACCGGAGGCCAGCGCGGTGTGTAGGAGTACCGCCATCGGATGGTCGGAGTCCGCCTCCAGGGCGATATCCAAGGCAATGCCCGCGAACGGGCCGTCGCCGCGGATATAGGCGAAATAGCCGAGCAGTGCCGCGGATTCGGCCCGATCACCATCGGATGCGGCCCGGGTGAGGTGTATCCACAGCCGCTCGGCGGCATCGGCGTACACGGTCGAGGCCAGCGCGAACATGGTGTCGCGTACCCGCCGGTCCCGCAGCGCCACCGCGATATCCGCCAGTTCCCGGGCCGACAGCCGGGCTCCCGAGTCCACGTTCGCGACCTGCCAGAGCACCTGTTCCAGAGCGCGCCGGCTGTAACCGAGGGCGTCGCCCCCGCGGGCCGCGGCGGCATAGTGATCACGCGCCCGCTCCGCGGCGCCGGAGATTTCCGCGCTCACCCGCTCCCTCAGCTCGGCATCCACGGCGACCAGGGCGGTCAGTTCGGTACGGCCCCGCCGGATCGGGCGACCGCCGAGAACGTGGCTCAGCGCCACCGGCGAGGCCGCCGGATCCGGTACCGATCCTCGGCACCTCGGGCCCTTTACGCTGCGCCAGGACCGACCGGGTTCGATGGCCGAGACCGCCCAGGCACCGTGTACCGGCACTCCACGGACCGCCAGCCGCCGTTCCAATTCGGCGAGCACCGGATGCGGCACCCGACCCGACGGTCCGGCGGCGTGGGGACGATCGTCGACGATCACCGCCAGCACCCCCACCACATCGGGGCGGGCGCATACCCGTGCTGCCGCCGTCGCGGTGGTCGCCGTATCGATGGGCCGTCCGAGTGCCTGTTCCGCCAGATCGAATCGGACCACGAGATCGATCACCGCGCCGCCGGGTTCCCCGTTCTCCGCGCAGAGCACCGCGAGTACCAGTGACCGCTCCGGCCGGAACCCCAGCATCGCCGGGATCGCGGCGATGAGCTCACCCGGTTCACCGATCCGCATCGGCCCCGCCCGGGTGGCCCAGGTTTCGGGAAGGTCGCTACCGTCCTCCGCGCACCGGATGATCCCGGCCTGTCGGTGGATACGCGGAACGGTCCCGGAACCCCCGGGACGGGGGTACGGATCGTGGAAGCGAGCGCGGGGCACGGAAGAAGTCATGCACCCAGCGTGCGCGCGGGGAGTACGGACCGAACCATCACGACCTGGGGGGCAATAAAAGCTGTGGAGTATCCACACGGCCTGTGGATACCCGCCCGGGGGCACCACCGCGAAACGGGCCACAGCGGGTCCATCGCGGGTGAGCGGCGGAGAGCCGCCCCTTCCACCGCGAGGTCGAACACACCGACCGGAACCGTGGACCGGAATCCGCTGCATCCACCCCGCCACTGTGCCGAACCCCGGGACGTTTCCCCGCCGCCACGCCGGCTACCGGCTCCCCACCTGCACGGAGTCTCCGCAGAAACAACCCACGCTCGCTGGCATCGGGAAACCGGCCGACCATATCGGCAACCATCCGGTTACGCTAGGGGAATTCGGGAACCCTGACGGCTGTTGCCAATACACAAGGCCGATGTCCGTACCATACCGTGGCCGTTCATCGGCATAGGGGACAATGGACTCTGGTTCGTCGTGCTCAGGCGCGGCCGCGGGTGCCGACACCACCCGACCGCCGCCGACGGGCCGACGAACCGCGTAGGAAGGAGTACGCGATGGACTACGAGTCGCGAATGTACGAACTGGAGTTCCCCGCTCCGCAGCTGTCGTCCGCCGATGGCTCGGGTCCGGTCCTGGTGCACGGGCTGGAGGGCTACACCGATGCCGGTCACGCCGTACGACTGGCCACCACCCACCTGCGCGAGAGCCTGGAAAGCGAACTGGTCGCTTCGTTCGACGTCGACGAACTGCTCGACTATCGCTCGCGGCGTCCGCTGATAACGTTCAAAACCGATCATTTCTCCGATTACGCCGAACCCGAGCTGAATCTGTGGGCGTTGCGCGATACCGCGGGAACCCCGTTCCTGCTGCTGGCCGGTATCGAACCGGACCTGCGCTGGGAGAAGTTCACCACCGCGGTGCGATTGCTGGCCGAGCAGCTCGGAGTGCGGCGCAGTATCGGCCTCAGCGCCATACCGATGGCGATCCCGCATACCCGGCCGCTGGGGGTGACGGCCCACTCCTCGAATCGGGATCTGATCCCGTTCGGCCAGACCTGGCCGGGTGAACTGCAGGTGCCGGGCAGTGCGTCCACGCTGCTGGAATACCGGATGGCCCAGCACGGACACGAATCCGTCGGATTCTCCGTGCATGTCCCGCATTACCTGGCCCAGACCTCGTATCCGGAGGCGGCGCAGACGCTACTCGAACATGTCGGCGAGAACGCCGGGCTACAGCTGCCGCTCAACGCGCTCGGCGAGGCCGCGGCGCGGGTACGCGAACAGGTCAACGAACATATCGCGGGCAATCCCGAGGTGGAGACGGTGGTGCAGGCATTGGAACGCCAGTACGACACCTTCGTCTCGGCGCAGGAACGTCGGGCCGGCCTGTTGGTCGGCGAGGCCGATCTGCCCAGCGGCGAGGAACTGGGGGCGGAATTCGAACGCTTCCTGGCCGAACAGGGCGGCTACCAGGGCGACGACCATTCCGGCGGATTCCGGGGTGACGACGACCCGCGCTGAGGCGGCGAGGACCTCTCGGCCCCGGGCGCTCCCACCGTCCGGGACCGCGTCGTGGTGCGGACCGGCGACGCGATATCCGGCACGCGCCGAGGCGCCCGCGGCCCGGCGGGGCCAGGACGTAGGGTGAGTCGAGTGGATCTGACCGAGCTGCTCGAGATACCGGGAACCGACGCCGATGCTCTGTACGAGTCGTTCGGGGTATGGGCGACCGGTCAGGGTACGCCGCTCTACCCCGCGCAGGACGAGGCGCTGCTGGAGCTGGCGTCGGACTCCAATGTCATCCTCGCCACCCCGACCGGCTCCGGGAAATCACTGGTCGCCGTGGGTGCGCACCTGTTCGCGCTGACCCGGGGCCTGCGCAGCTACTACACCGCGCCGATCAAGGCGCTGGTGAGCGAGAAGTTCTTCGCCCTGTGCGAACTGTTCGGTGCCGAACGCGTGGGAATGGTGACCGGTGACGCGGCCGTCAACCCCGAGGCCCCCATCATCTGCGCCACCGCCGAGATCCTGGCCAACGTGGCGCTGCGCGAAGGCGCGGACGCCGATGTGGGCCAGGTGGTGATGGACGAATTCCACTTCTACGCCGACCCGGACCGCGGCTGGGCCTGGCAGGTACCGCTGTTGGAGTTGCCGCGCGCCCAGTTCCTGCTCATGTCGGCCACGCTCGGCGAGGTCGATTTCTTCGCCGAGGACCTGCGCCGACGTACCGGCCGCACCACCGCGGTGGTGGCGGGCGCGCAGCGTCCGGTACCGCTGAACTTCTCCTACGCCCGCACCCCTATCACCGAAACCATCGAAGAACTGCTGACCACCCACCAGGCACCGGTCTATGTCGTGCATTTCACCCAGGCCGCCGCCCTGGAACGGGCGCAGGCACTGACCAGCCTCAATTTCGCCGGACGTGCCGAAAAGGACGCCATTGCCGAGGCCTTGGGCGAGTTCCGATTCTCTTCCGGTTTCGGCAAAACACTGTCTCGGCTGATTCGGCACGGTATCGGAGTGCACCACGCGGGCATGCTGCCGAAGTATCGGCGTCTGGTGGAACGGCTCGCCCAAGAGGGCCTGCTGAAGGTGGTCTGCGGAACCGACACCCTCGGCGTCGGGATCAACGTCCCGATCCGCACGGTGTTGTTGACCGGTTTGACCAAATTCGACGGGGTACGCACCCGCCGGCTCAAAGCACGCGAATTCCACCAGATCGCCGGCCGTGCCGGGCGTGCCGGTTTCGACACCATGGGCACGGTGGTGGTGCAGGCGCCCGAACACGAGGTGGAGAACACCCGACTACTGGCCAAGGCCGGCGACGACCCGAAGAAGCGCAAGAAGGTCCAGCGGCGCAAACCGCCCGAGGGTTTCGTGTCCTGGAGCGAGGAGACCTTCCAGCGGTTGGTGGCGGCGCCGCCGGAGCCGATGGTGTCGCGGTTCCGGGTGACCAACTCGATGCTGCTCAATGTGATCGCCCGGCCCGGCAACTGTTTCGACGCCATGCGGCACCTGCTCGAGGACAATCACGAACCGCGCCCGGCGCAGCGGCGGCATATTCTCCGCGCCGTCCGCCTCTACCGCGCGCTGCGTGATTCCGGTGTGGTACAGCAGCTGCCGAAACCGGACGCCCAGGGCCGCCGGGCCCGGCTCACCGTCGACCTGCAGCGGGATTTCGCGCTGGACCAGCCGCTGTCGCCGTTCGCCCTGGCCGCGTTGGAACTGCTCGACCGCGAATCCCCCGCCTACGCCCTGGATGTGGTGTCGCTCATCGAGTCGACGCTGGAGGATCCGCGACAGCTGCTACTGGCCCAGCAGCACAAGGCGCGCGGCGAGGCCGTGGCCGAGATGAAGGCCGAGGGTATCGATTACGACGAACGCATGGAGCTGCTGGAGGAGGTCACCTGGCCGAAACCGCTGGCGGAACTCATCGAGGGCGCCTACGAGACCTACCGCACCGGCCATCCGTGGCTGTCGGAGTTCGTTCCGTCCCCGAAATCGGTGGTCCGCGACATGATCGAGCGGTCGATGACGTTCACGGAGCTGGTCTCCTATTACGAGCTGGCCCGCTCGGAAGGCGTGGTGCTGCGCTACCTCGCCGACGCCTACCGCGCGCTGAAACGCACCGTGCCCGAGTCGGCGCGCACCGAAGAACTCGACGACATCACCGAATGGCTGGGGGAACTGGTACGCCAGGTGGATTCGAGCCTGCTCGACGAATGGGAGCAGCTGACCGGCGCGGGGGCGGAAACCGACGCCGAGCAGGTCGCCTTCGGCGCGGAGACCATCCGGCCGATCACGGCCAATGAACGCGCCTTTCGGGTGCTGGTGCGCAACGCCATGTTCCGCCGGATCGAACTGGCCGCGCGCAGGCAGTGGGACGCACTCGACGACCTGGGGCCGGGACCGGACTGGGAGCACGATCTGGCCCCCTATTTCGCCGAGTACGGCAGTATCGGAACCGGTCCGGACGCCCGGGGTCCGCACTTGTTCCAGGTGCGGACCAGACCCGGTTTCTGGGAAGTGCGCCAGACACTCGAGGACCTGGCGGGCGATCGCGGTTGGGCGCTGCTGGCGACCGTCGACCTCGCGGCCTCCGATGCGGCCGGTGAGGTCGTGTTCGACGAGGTCACGGTTGTGGGCGGGTGAAGCACCGGTGGTGGTGAGGTGAACGGATGGCGGGGCGGTCCCGCGGGCCCGGCACGGATTCGGTTCCGAGGTCGGGCCGCTGATACTCTCTCCCCCGCTGCCCGACGGAAAGACCTGCCCATGCCCGATTCCCCCTATCTGGTTATCGACCCGGAACGCGTCCGCGCGAACTACCGCGCCCTCACGTCCGACCTGTTGTCGACGGGTCGACCGGCGGTCGTCCGGTACGCGGTCAAGGCATGCCCGCTGCCCCAGGTCGTCACCGCCCTGGATACCGAAGGCGCGGAATTCGATATCGCCTCCGTCGGTGAGATCGAGCTGTGCCTGGCGGCGGGAGTGTCCGCCCGGCGGCTCTGCTACGGCAACCCGATCAAGAAGGCCGCCGATATCGCCCGTGCTGCCGCGCTGGGGGTGCGCCGTTTCGCGTTCGACACCGAAGCCGATCTGCTGCGGATCGCCGAGCATGCGCCCGGAGCCCGGGTGGAGTGCCGGTTCCTGGCCGACGCGCCGCAGTCGCGGACGCCGTTCGGCAGCAAGTTCGGCTGCGCCCCCGAGGAGTCGACACGGCTGTTGGCCCGTGCCGCGGATCTGGGTCTGGCCGTAGTGGGGCCATATTTCCATGTGGGTTCCCAACAGCTGGATCCGCGGGCCTGGCGAGCCGGGATCGAACAGGCCGGGCAGATCGTCGCGGCGCTGGACGACAAGGGAATCGGCGTCGAATGCGTCAACATCGGCGGCGGTCTGCCGATCGGCTACGCCGATCCGGCGCCGTCGACGGAGCGGATCGCCGCGGTGGTCTCCGCCGCGGCGGACGAATTCCTGCCCCCGACGACCGGTCTGGTGCTGGAGCCGGGACGGGCGCTGGTCGCCACCGCCGGCACCATCCATGCCGAGGTCGTCGGAGTGCGGACCGCGCCGGACGGACGACGCTGGGTATATCTCGATATCGGCCGCTACAACGGGCTGGCCGAAACCGAGAACGAATACATCGCCTACCGTTTCGCCACCGACCGCGACGGCGACCCGGTCGGCGAGGTGGTACTGGCCGGGCCGACCTGCGACGGCGACGATGTGCTCTACCAGCGCACCCGCATTCTGCTGCCCACCACCCTGCGGTCCGGCGACCGGATCCGCATTCTCGACACCGGCGCGTATACGGCGAGTTATTCGTCGGTGTCCTTCAACGGTTTCCCGCCCCTGGCCGTGCATGTCCCGGGGCACTGAGCGAGAGGAGGTATGCGAAGTGACGGCGGAATTCACCGGCCGGCATGTACTGGCCGAATTCGGTGGTGTCGACGCAGATCTCTGCAACGATGTCACCCGTCTCGAGACCGCATTGCGTGAGTCACTGGACGCGGCCGGGGTCACGATCTGCGATATGGTGCACAAACAGTTCGAGCCGCAGGGCGTGACCATTCTCGCGCTGCTGTCGGAATCACATGCCTCGATCCACACCTACCCCGAGAGCGGGGATATCTTCGTCGACGTGTTCACCTGCGGCACCAGGGGTGACGGCGCCGACAAGGCGGCGGAATTCCTGCGCGCGGCACTGGCGCCGGAGCGGGTGCGTATCTCCACCGTGTGCCGCGGCAAGGCCGGACACCGAGTGGTGGAACCGGTCGGTCCGGGGCTGACACGTACCTGGGAGCTCTCCGAGGTGTTGGTCGACACTCGCACCGAATACCAGCATCTGCTGATCGGCCGCACCGACCAGGGCATTTCCCTGTTCTCCGACGACGACCGCCAATCCACCGAGTTCTCCCAGCTCACCTATCACGAAGCCTTGATGGTGCCGGCGTTCGTCCTGGCCGAGAAGCTGGACAATGTGCTCATCATCGGCTCCGGCGAGGGGGTGGCGAGCCGGATGGCGGTCACCGCGGGCGCCAACCGGGTCGACCATGTCGATATCGATCGCACGGCGGTCGAACTGTGCGCCGAGCACCTGCCCTATGGCTACACTCCCGCCGAACTCGCCGAGGCGAGCACCGGCACGGGCCCGATCCGGGTGCATTTCGCCGATGGTTGGGATTTTCTGGCCCGGGCCGCCTCGAACGGCGACCGCTATGACGTCATCGTGATCGACCTGCCCGACGAACGGCCCGAGCAAGCCCAGCACAACCGCCTCTACGAAACCGAGTTCCTGCAGCGATGCCGTGACCTGCTCGCCCCGGGCGGCGTGCTCGCCGCGCAGGCCGGATGCGCCACCATGTGGCGCAACGAGACACTGCGGCGGTCCTGGCAGCGTTTCCACGAGCAGTTCGAGACGGTGGTCCACTACGGCAGTGACGAGCACGAATGGTCGTTCCTGTTCGGGCTCGTCGAGCGGATCGACGAGCCGGTGGCCGGTATGGTCGACCGACTCGCCACCCTCCCCTACCGGCCGCGAACCATCGATGGCCCCGCTCTGCGCCGGGGCTCGATCGAGCCCTACGCGTTGCGCGCCGAGGCACGGACCCCGTCCTAGAGCGGCTGCTGGGCGCGAATGAGCTCCGCGAGGTAGCGGTAGTCGTCGCCCCGCGCGGTGGAGGCGCGGAAGGCCAGGCCGATGGTGCGGCCCGGTGCCGGGTCGGCGAACCGCGCGGTGGCCAGGCCGGCCCGCCCGGTCTCCACCGCGACGGCCATCTGCGGGATCAGCGTGACTCCCAGGCCGCCGGCCACGCATTGCACGACCGTGGTCAGCGAGGCGGCCCGGGTGTCGCCGACCGGCCCGGCCTGTACATCGGCGGCACGGCACATATCCAGGGCCTGTTCGCGCAGGCAGTGCCCCTCGTCCAGGAGAAGCAACGGCAACGAATCCAGGTCGGCGGGTTTGATGTCGTCACGTCCGGCCAGCTCGTGTTCGGAGGGGGTGACCAGGACGAATTCCTCGGTGTAGAGCGGGATTTCGATCAGTCCCGTGGTTTCGATGGGCAGCGCCGCCAGAGCGACGTCCAGAAGGCCGGTGCGTAAGGCGTCGACCAGGTGGTCGGTCCGACCCTCGACGATCTGCGGGACCAGTGTGGGCACCCGACGCCGCAGGGCGGGCAACAGCGTCGGCAGCACATAGGGAGCCACGGTCGGGATGATGCCCATCCGCAGGGCGGCGCCGAGACCGTCACCGTTGGCCGAGGCCAGGAACCGATCGGCCGCCTCGAGGGTGGAAACCGCCTGGGGTAGCAGCCGGCGTCCGGTGGCGGTGACCAGGACGCGGCGGGTACTGCGTTCGATCAGCTGTAGCCCGAGCCCGTTCTCCAACGCCGCGAGCGCCTGCGATAGCGTGGGTTGGCTCACACGCAGGCGTGCCGCGGCCGTGCCGAAATGGCGGTATTCGGCGATGGCTACGAAAGCACGCAGCTGCGAGAGGGTGGGCTGATAATTCGGATCGGGCACCCCTATCACTATAGTGATATTTATCACTTTTACTTTTGGGATGTGTGAATCCGTACCCGGATGGGACCGACGCGACAGTTCCGGGGCACACCGGCCCGGCACCACCGCCCGGTACTCTCGGCAGGTATGGGCACACAGGCCGAAGTGTTGCGCGTTTTCACCGATGCCACGGGCCGGTTCGGCAACGAACTCGGAGTCGTCCGAGCCGAGGAGGTGGCCGTGCCCGACCGACAGGCCGTGGCGACCCGGCTCGGCTTCAGCGAAACGGTTTTCGTAGACGATCCCGTCGACGGCGCCGCCCGGGTGCGGATCTACACCCCCACCGTCGAACTGCCGTTCGCCGGCCACCCCTCCGTGGGGACGGCATGGTGGCTGGCCGAACGCGGATCACCGGTACAGACCCTGGATCTTCCCGCCGGACTCGTTCGGGTGGAGAGCGCCCACGGGCTCGTCAGCATCGGCGCCCAGGCGTCCTGGACCCCTGATTTCACCTTCCACCAGCTCGCGGACACCGATGAGTTGGCCGCGTTCACGCCGGACGATTTCGACGAAGGCGCGCACTATGTGTGGACCTGGGCCGACGAACACCGCGGCGCTCTGCGCTCTCGGATGTTCGCCCCCGCAATGGGTATCGCCGAGGACGAGGCGACCGGCGCGGCCGCCGTGGCGCTCACCGCCCGGCTACGTCAGGGGCTGGTGATCACCCAGGGGCAGGGGTCGCAGATCTTCACCGAATGGAACTCCGACGGATGGGTTCGCCTCGCGGGACGCGTCGTGGCCGAATCGCCCGTCACCGTATGAGTCGTCGACACCCGGCAGTGACGGTCCTGTCGCGATACTCAGCCGTATACGGCCCCGACCAGCATATACGCCATGCCCAGGTCCATCACCACATGGGGTAGCCGAGCCGCGCGCCACCCCACCGCGGATCCGTCTCCCCTATGCGCGGACAGATGCCACCGGACACCGCCCTCCGGTATCGGGGCCACTACCACGACGGCGTCGACCAGGAACAGCGTCGCGAGCCCGAGCATCACACCGGCCGGCGGCCCCCCGGCATGCCCGGCCGCGGAATGCCCCGACATCGCATAGAGCATCACCGCCGCGCCCACGAAGTGATAGCCGAACACCGCCGTCCATCCCACGGACCGCACTCGGCCCTCGCGGTACCACCGCAGTATCCGGTCCGCGAACAGCAGTCCGAACACCACCGTCATGGCGAGTAGGACACCGTGCAGCGCATGCGGGCTCACCCGGGTCGGAAACAGCACCATGGCGAGCATGACGGCGCACATGAGGAGGTGGGCGGCATCGGATTCGTGATCCGCCGCGGCGGACCCGACCACCCCGGTCTCGATCTCGACCGGGCCGTCGGACGGCCCACCGTCGTCGACCGACACCGGCCGCGGATTCAGCAACCCGATGAGCACCACCCCCGCCGTACCGACGAAGGCTCCCGCGACCAGCCACCGCAGCACCGCATGCCCCACCACGAATCCGACCATGCCCCAACACCTCTCGCCACAGCACCGCGATCCGTCCTCCATGCTCGCATCCGGCCGGGGCCGATGCCTCGGTTTCGGTTCCACGGCGTCCCGCACTTCCGACCACCCCACGCGCAACCCGCGCTCGGCGAGCGGATCGGGCGGATCCACGGTGTGGCCTCACCTACCACCGCGCCGGCCGGATGAGCACTTTCGCTAGGCTGGTCGACGCAATGACCAGGACAGCAGCCGGCTCGCGCGAGCTTCGCACCCGACTGGCCTCGCTCACCCTCCGCGACGAACACCGGCTGCGCCGGCAATTGGATCGGGTCCGCGACGGCGACTACGAACGCCTCGACAGCGAGATCGCGGCGGCCGAACAACGGATCGCCAACCGCCGCGCGACCGTACCGAAGATCGGCTACCCCGAGCACCTGCCGGTCACCGCACGCCGCGCGGATATCGCCAAAACCATCGCCGCGCACCAGGTGGTGATCGTGGCCGGCGAGACGGGTTCGGGCAAAACCACCCAGATCCCGAAGATCTGCCTGGAGCTGGGGCGCGGTATCCGTGGCATGATCGGCCACACCCAGCCGCGCCGGCTCGCCGCCCGAACCGTGGCCGAGCGGATCGCCGAAGAACTCGGCACCGAACTGGGCGATGCCGTCGGATACACCGTGCGGTTCACCGACCAGGCGGCCGAGCATACCCTGGTCAAGCTGATGACCGATGGAATCCTGCTCGCCGAGATCCAACGCGATCGGCTGCTGCGCGCCTACGACACGATCATCATCGACGAGGCCCATGAGCGCAGTCTCAATATCGATTTCCTGCTCGGCTATCTGAAACAGTTGCTGCCGCGCCGTCCCGATCTGAAGGTGATCATCACCTCGGCCACCATCGACCCGGAACTGTTCGCTCGGCATTTCGCCGACGCCTCCGGCGCACCGGCGCCGATCGTCGAGGTGTCCGGCCGGTCGTATCCGGTGGAGATCCGCTACCGCCCGCTGGCGCTGCCGCTGCCACCCGCCGACTCGGAGGACGAGGAGGAGCGGGTGGTGGACCGCGACCCGGTGGACGCCATCTGCGACGCCGTGGTCGAACTGTTCACCGAGGGCGACGGTGATGTGCTGGTATTCCTGTCCGGGGAACGCGAGATCCGCGACACCGCCGACGCACTCGCCGATCTGAAACTGCCGCGCACCGAGATCCTGCCGCTGTACGCGCGATTGTCGGCGGCCGAACAGCACCGAGTGTTCACCCCGCACACCGGACGCCGGGTGGTTCTGGCAACCAATGTGGCCGAAACCTCGCTCACCGTGCCGGGCATCCGCTATGTGATCGATCCCGGAACTGCCCGGCTCTCCCGATACTCGATGCGCACCAAGGTGCAGCGGCTGCCCATCGAACCGATTTCGCAGGCCTCGGCCCGGCAACGGGCCGGACGCTGCGGGCGCGTCGCGGACGGTATCTGCATCCGGCTGTACTCGGAGGACGATTTCGAATCGCGTCCGGTGTTCACCGATCCGGAGATCCTGCGCACCAATCTGGCCGCGGTCATCCTGCAGATGACCGCGCTCGGCCTGGGCGATATCGAGAGTTTCCCGTTCGTCGAGGCCCCCGACCAGCGCGCGATTCGCGACGGTGTCGCCCTGCTGGAGGAGCTGGGGGCACTGGCCCGACGGGCAACCGAGCAACCCGCCGTGTCCGGCCACGACGCGGTCGCCTCCTCCGCCACCCCGGGAGCCGAGATCGGATCCACCGCGGACACCGGCACACCGGCCGGGACCGAACCCACGGGCCCGACGCCCGGCTCCCGGCGACGGCGCCGCGACGCTGAAACCGGGCTGGTACTCACCCCCACCGGCCGCGAGATGGCCCGGCTGCCGGTCGACCCGCGGATGGCCCGGATGCTGGTGGAGGCGCACCGCAACGGATGCCTGGCCGATGTGCTGGTCATCGTGGCCGCGCTGTCCATCCAGGATGTGCGCGAACGCCCCGCCGACCAGCAGCAGGCCGCCGACACCGCACACGCCCGGTTCGCGGTCGAGAACTCCGATTTCCTGGCCTATCTGCGGCTGTGGGAGTACCTGAACGGGCAGCGCCGCACCCTGTCGGCCAACCGTTTCCGGCGGATGTGCCGCGAGGAATTCCTGCACTATCTGAGGATTCGGGAATGGCAGGACCTGCACGGTCAGCTGCGCACCATAGCCAAAGGCATGGGCTGGTCGGCCCGCGACGAGCCCGGCCGCGACGAGCCGGCTCACGGACAGGAGACCGGCGTCGCGGACCCCGGCAAGAAATCCCGCCGCGGACGAAACAGTCGAGCCGAACGGGTGGAGGCGACCGACGGACGGACCCGTGCGCGGCGGTCGGCACCGCGCCCGCTCGAGGAGATGAGCGTCGAGACCGATCCGTGGGACGCCACCGCCATCCACCAATCACTGCTGGCCGGGATGCTGTCGCATATCGGGGTCCGGGAGGCGGAATCCCGGGAATTCCTGGGGGCACGCAACGCCAAGTTCATGGTCTTCCCCGGATCGGCGTTGGCGAAGAGGCCTCCTCGGTGGGTGATGGCGGCCGAACTGGTCGAGACGTCCCGGCTGTGGGGTCGGATCGCGGCCCGGGTGGAACCGGAATGGGCCGAACGGCTCGCCGGTGACCTGGTGAAGCGCACCTACTCCGAACCGCACTGGTCGGCCAAACGCGGCGCGGCCCGGGCCTATGAGCGGGTCACCCTCTACGGCGTTCCGCTGGTGACCGGGCGGCTCGTCGACTACGGGCGGATCGACCCGCAGACCTCGCGGGAACTGTTCCTGCGGCACGCCCTGGTACAGGGTGAATGGCGTACGCGACACGAGTTCTTCCACCGCAACCGCGCGCTGCTCGACGATATCGCCGATCTGGAACACCGGGCCCGCCGACGGGATATCCTCGTCGACGACGAGGTGCTGTTCGAGTTCTACGACCGCCGCATCCCCGCCGATATCGTCTCCGTCCGCCATTTCGACAGCTGGTGGCGGACCGCGAAACAAGCCGATCCCACCCTGCTCGACTTCACCACCGAGACGGTGGTGAACGCGGGCACCGACCGGCTGAACCCGGCGGATTTCCCCGACACCTGGCGGCAGGGAGAACTGTCCTTCCCGCTGACCTACCAGTTCGAACCGGGGCAGGCCGACGACGGTGTGACGGTTCACATCCCGGTGGCGCAGCTATCGCATGTCCGTGCGGTCGGGTTCGACTGGCTGGTGCCCGGCATGCGGGACGAGTTGGTGACCGCGCTCATCAAAACGCTACCCAAGCAGTTGCGTCGCACCGTGGTCCCGGCCCCGGACTTCGCGGCCGCGGCGCTGGCCGCGCTCACCCCGCGTGCCGAACCGCTGCGCACCGGATTGGCCCGGGAACTGACCCGGCTGGGTGCCGCGCCGATCGCTGTGGGTGATTTCGATCCGGCCGCTCTCCCCGACCATCTGCGGATGACCTTCGCCGCCACCGGTGCCGATGGACAGGTGGTGGCCACCGCCAAGGACCTGTCCCGATTGCGGACCCGGCTGTCCGCCGAGGTCGCGCAGTCGGTGTCGCGGGCGACGGCGAGCGCCGAGCGCCCGCCTGCGCCGCTGTGGACCAGCGAATCGCTGGGCACCCTGGAGCCAACCGTGCGCAGCCGGGTCGGCGACCAGACCGTCACCGGGTATCCGGCGTTGGTACCGGAGGCCGACGGGGTGGCGGTGCGGGTGCTCAGTTCACCGAACGAACAGGCGCGCGCTATGCGGGCAGGGACCCGTGCTCTGGTGCTGCGGGCAGTTCCCACCTCGGTGCGGGCGGTGACGGCCGGGCTGTCGCCGGCGGACCGGCTGGTGTTGAGCCAGAACCCGTATGGTTCGCTCGAGGCCCTGGTGGAGGATTGCCGGGCCGCCGCCGTCGACGAACTCGTCGCCGCGGCGGGCGGGCCGGTGCGCAGCCCACAACGGTTCGCAGCACTGGTCGAGGCGCTGCGGCCGAAGCTCACCACCTCGGTCACCCGGCTGGTGCGCGCGACGGTACCGGTTCTCGCCGAGGCGCATCGGGTCACCTCCATGCTGTCGAACACCCGGGAGCGGGATATCGCCGAGGATGTCCGCGCCCAGCTCGCCGAGCTGGTGTTCCCCGGTTTCATCTCCGAATGGGGTGACACGCGACTGCGCGAACTGCCCCGGTATCTCCGTGCCGCCGCGGTCCGGCTGGAGTCGTTGCCGGGTTCGGCGGACCGGGACCGGCAGGGCATGGCCGAGGTCGATGCCGCCTTCGCCGCCTACGAGCAGTTGCTGTCCCGACTGCCCGAGCGGCGACGCGACGCCCGCGAGGTGACCGAGATCTGGTGGATGATCGAGGAACTGCGCGTCGGCCTGTTCGCCCAACAACTCGGTACTCCGTATCCGATATCGCTCAAGCGGATTCAGAAGGCCATCGCCGCCATCCGCCGCTAGCGCGGTGACCGCGCCGAACCCGGACAGGAGCGCCGAACGAGCGGATGGACCACCGGGCCCGATACCGGACTCAGTCGCCGGCGCCCACCGCGGCGGCACGGGCCCGGCGCATGTCCCGGATCTCGCGTTCGAAATCCTCGGCCGAGGTGAACGAGCGATACACCGAGGCGAAACGCAGGTAGGCGACCTCGTCGAGGGCGCGCAGGGGGCCGAGAATGGCCAGCCCGACCTCATGGCTGGGGACTTCCGGCGATCCTTTCGCCCGCACCGTGTCCTCGACCTGCTGGGCGAGCAGGTTCAGGGCGTCGTCGTCGACCTCGCGCCCCTGGCAGGCACGGCGCACCCCACGGATGACCTTCTCCCGGCTGAACGGTTCGGTGACCCCACTGCGTTTGACCACCGAGAGGATGGCGGTCTCGACCGTGGTGAAACGACGACCACATTCCGGGCAGGCGCGTCTGCGGCGGATGGCCGCTCCCTCATCGGCCTCACGCGAGTCGACGACCCGGGAGTCGGGGTGTCGGCAGTACGGGCAGTGCATCCGGGGGTCCTTCGTCGATGCGAACGCTCGCGGCCGGACCGTTGCCGGTCGCGCGGGTCCGGCGAGCGCGGGTACCGGATGCTACCCGGTACCGGGTCGGCCGGTGGGTCCACCGGCCACTGTGGTCAGCACTTCGAGGATACCGGTGCACCCTCGCCGAGGGGCACACTCACCCCGACTCCACCGACCGCGTCCGGCATCGGCCGTCGCCGACCGCACGGAGCCATCCCGGATCCGACACGACGGGAGACCGTATTCCCGGGCTAGCGCTGCGCGTTGCCCGCCGGTTCCGAATACGTCTCGGTCACCGTGGACACGGTTTCCGGAGCCGGCGGGGCAACAGGTCCCGCGCGCAGATGCGCGATGGCGATCAACGCGATCACCGCCAGCGCGGTCGACACCGCCGTCAGCGTCAGTGCCGCGAACCCGACCTGCGCCCGCTCGACGTACTCGGCCGGATGCGGAGGCCGCGGAGTCGTGCCACGCAACCCCCGTGCCGCTGGACAACGCCGGAGGACAGCCCGACCCGGTAAAGATGCGGGTGACGCGGCTCGACGGCGGTGTACCGCCGAGTGCGGCGGTACACCGCCCCGGCGGCATTCGGTGCGTCGCACCGCCACCACGCCGGGATATGCCGCCCCGGGATCCGTCCGACCCGTCGGGCCCGGGTGGTGGAGTCGGTGGTAGACCCCACGTCCCGGTACCGCGTCGCACGCCGGCGACGACAATCGGCGACCGGTACCCGCATCCCCAGGCGGCACCACGCCGAGTCGCCCGGATTCGGATACGGCTTCCCTCGTACCGGTGCTGTTGTCGTTGATCGCCGTGCTCATTCGGATAGACCTCCGTGGTTGTCCCGCACCGACCGTCCACTACCGTCCGCACCCACCGTCACATGTGTCCCGCGGCCGTCCATCCGCCGCCCACCGTGCCGGTGAGACACACCGCCGCCGATATTCGCTCACATGTTCGACGAACTGGTGTTCGATTTCTACCACGCATGCGCGACAATGTCAGTAGAAACGCCGAGCGAATCTCGAACAGGTGTTTGATAGTTCGACATCGGACGGCTAGATTCGGTGCACGATATCCACTGCGGCACGGTGTTATCGAGCCGAAGACCGATGAGAAAGGCGGTTGTGGTGAGCCGAACAGACGACACGGGTAACGAGAGCGGGCCGGGTACCGAACCCGATCTCACCGTGCGTCAGCGCAAGGTGCTCGAGGTGATCCGCACCTCTGTGAGCGTGCGAGGCTACCCGCCGAGCATCCGGGAAATCGGCGACGCCGTGGGTTTGACCTCCACCTCCTCGGTCGCCCATCAACTACGCACCCTGGAACGCAAGGGCTATCTACGCCGTGACCCCAACCGTCCCCGGGCGGTCGACGTGCGCGGCCTGGACGAGGCGGTCCGCTCGGTCACCACCCTGACGGCGGTCTCCGCCGAGGAACGGGGCGATACCGCACGAACCACCGATACCGACGGCGCCCGCCCCACCCCTACCTTCGTCCCGGTCCTGGGGCGGATCGCCGCCGGTGGCCCGATCCTGGCCGAACAGGCCGTGGAGGACGTGTTCCCGCTGCCCCGGGCACTGGTCGGTGACGGTTCGCTGTTCCTGCTCAAGGTCGTCGGCGAATCCATGGTGGACGCCGCCATCTGCGACGGCGACTGGGTCGTGGTCCGGCAGCAGAACGTCGCCGACAACGGCGATATCGTCGCCGCCATGCTCGACGGCGAGGCCACTGTGAAGACGTTCAAGCGCAGTGGCAAGAACATCTGGCTGATGCCGCACAATCCGCTGTTCGAACCGATCCCGGGCAACGACGCGCGGATTCTCGGCAAGGTCGTCACGGTTATCCGCAAGGTCTGAGCGGGGGGCGATCGATGGAGACGATCGCGATCTCGTCCCGACCGTCGGCGGTATCCGACCATGTCTGGTATGCCGCCTACGGCTCGAATATGAACCCGGACCGGCTGCGCTGCTATCTCCTCGGCGGCGCGCCGGACGGCGGAACGAATACGCCCGCCGGTCATGGGCCGGGACCGCCGCCCGGATGTCGGGATGGCACCACCCCGCTGCGGTCGATACCCCTGGCACTGCCCGGGCTGCTGTATTTCGCCACCGAATCCGCGGTATGGACCGGCGGTCGGGCCTTCTACGATCCGGATGTCCCCGCCACCACCTGGGTCCGAGCCTATCTGCTGACCCTGGCCCAGTTCAGTGATATCGCCGCCCAAGAGATGTACCGACATCCCGGTACCGACCTCGACCCCGCCGAGGCGATCCGCACCGGCCGGTCCCGGCTCGGTCCCGGACGCTACGAAACCCTGGTATGCCCCGCCATCTGCGACGGGCTACCGGTACTCACCTTCACCGCCCCCTGGCGATGGCGCGATCTCCCGGGCAACGCACCGGCGCCCGCCTATCTGCGCCATATCGCGACCGGACTCCTGGACACCCACCACTGGTCGGTCCCCGAGACCGCCGGCCATCTGGCCACCCGCCCCGGCGCCGACCGGCGCTGGACCCCGAACACGGTCACCGACCTCCTCCGCGACCACTAGTCGACGCTCGCAAGGCCACCGAAAGCGCCTGCGCCCCTGTGCGTACCGTATCGATGTACCGCGCGCGCTCCGCGGGACCGACAGCCGAACGCAGCAGCCCGAGCTGCACTTCGTAGGGCGCGTCGCCATCGGCGAAGAGCGGTGCGGAGATATAGGCGATGGGCAGCGCGGCCTCCGCGCTCAGCTCGGCTTCGGTGTACGGCCGCGCGGTGAGCCGGGCCGGCTGTCGCAGCGCCCTCGCCCGGAGTTCGGGCTGTAGCAGTTCGGCGCCCACCGCACCGAGCAGTTCGGTCAGCAGTTCGACGAGTCCGGCATCGTCGGTTTCCGGGCGGAACATGGCGAAACCGTGGTCGGTGACGAATCTCAGCAACTCCTCGGCGCGGCGGTCCATATCCGTCGAGGCCGGCCACCGCGTCCGCTCGTCGGATCCGCGCTACGGCATGACGGCGGCACCCGCCGGGTAGGCCAGTGGGATCGTCTGTCCCACGGCCGGCCCGGGCACGATCCGTTCATTTGCATAGTGTTCGGCGACAACGGTCAACCGGCCCTGGTCGATCCGACTCAGTGTGGCCCCGCAACCGGCGGCCTCCGCCAGGGCGGCCGGCTCGGCGCGAACCGCCGCGCCGGGGCCGGTGGTCCCCGGGCGGAAAGCCGGGTCAGCGCCGGCCCGGGGCGATAGCACAATCGGTCGTCGCGGGTCACCCACTGCGCCGCACGCAGTTCGCCGAGCACGGCTGTCACGGTCGCCCGGGCCAACGAGAGACGTTCGGCGATCACCGAAACGCTCAGCGGACGTTCCGATTCCGCGATCAGTTCGACCACCGCGACCACGCGTCGGGTGGGCGGTGACCAGGGAGGCGCCATCTGCCCTCCACCCTTGAAGACGGACCGGGACGGTCCTACACTGCATCGACTATTCGTCGCAAGATAGTCGAATATTCGACACCGATGGCAGGGGCGATGGGACCGCTCGCGCCGGCCGTGTCGTCACAACGGCAGGAGTGCGCATGATTCTGGACCGGTTCCGGCTCGACGACCGGGTCGCGATCGTGACGGGCGCCGGCCGCGGTCTCGGCGCGGCCATCGCCACGGGTTTCGCCGAGGCGGGCGCCGATGTCGTCATCGCGGCCCGCACAGAGGCGGATTTGCGGAAAGTGGCCGAACAAGTACGGGAGACGGGCCGCCGCGCCCATATCGTCGTCGCGGATCTCGCCGATGTCGAGGCCACCGCCGCCCTGGCCGCGACGGCGGCCGAACAGTTCGGCCGGTTGGACATCGTGGTGAACAATGTCGGCGGCGCCCTGCCGAAACCCCTGCTGGACACCGCCCCGGACGATCTGGCGCACGCCTTCGCGTTCAATGTCGCCAATGCGCATGCCCTGGTCCGGGCGGCCGTCCCCACGATGCTGGAGACCGCCGGGGGCGGTTCGGTCATCAATGTGACCTCGACGATGGGCCGCCTGCCCGGACGCGCGTTCGCCGCCTACGGGACGGCCAAGGCCGCGCTCGCCCACTACACGCGGCTGGCCGCCATGGACCTGTGCCCGCGGATCCGGGTGAACGCCATCGCACCGGGCTCCATCCTCACCTCCTCGCTGGAAGTGGTGGCCGCCGACGACACCATGCGCACCACGTTGGAACGGGCCACACCGCTGCGCCGGATCGGTGACCCGGAGGATATCGCCGCGACCGCGGTGTTCCTCGCCTCTCCGGCGGGCGGCTACCTCACCGGCAAGGTGATCGAAACCG
The DNA here is from genome assembly GCF_000308495.1 of Nocardia brevicatena NBRC 12119. Taxonomy (GTDB): domain Bacteria; phylum Actinomycetota; class Actinomycetes; order Mycobacteriales; family Mycobacteriaceae; genus Nocardia; species Nocardia brevicatena. Next base: position 118,432 of record NZ_BAFU01000061.1, read on the forward strand.
ACGGTGGTCTCATCGCCCCGAATCTCGATATCCCCATCCCCGATCTGTGAGCCATCGGGCGGCGGAAGAGAACGGCGATATGACCGCCTACCCGCGCACGGGCTGTTTGCGCCGGGCCAACCCGGGAAAACGACCCCTGCGAAGGGAGGCAGCATCATGACCGAGCCCCAGGACACGTGGGACCCGCCGCAGGACACCGGCGCGCCGGATACCACCGAAACCGATGCGGCGGCCCTCAACAGCGCCGAGGATCTGGACGAGGATCGGTTGCGTACCGATCCACTCGATGAGGGTATGGATCCGCCGGAACACTGGTCCGGCGTGGACAAGTACGGTATGACCCCCCGTGAGGAACGCAACCCCCGCCCGCTGGGGGAACGTCTGGACGAGGAACAACCCGATATCCCGGATCCCGCGGTGGAGCACCGAGCGGCGGAATCCGAGGCCATATCGATCACCGGCGGTCCGGGCGAAATCCCCCCGGCTCCCGACGAGTACGAAGAGGAGTTGGGTATCGAGGCGGATATCGCCGGTGGGTCCATGGCGGACGAGATCCGAGAGCCGGAACCGCCGGAATGAGCGGGTGACCGACCGGTAGGAGGCTCGCTCCGTACCGAACAGGAATGTGACCACGCGACCGGCGACAGCAAACACGCGTCGATGGAACCGGGCCCGTACTCCACCAGCAGGATGCTCACTCCGCGATGGCCTGGCTCGGCCTCGCGGTCGGTCTTGCACAGCGGGGCGACCGGCTGCGAGCGACGAGAGGTGGTGGTCCAGGGATTGTCGGTACCGATGGGCGGGCCTGCCGCCGGATCGGTGGACGTCCGCCGCGGCTCGCGCCGGGCGGACCCACCTGTCAGGGTCAGAACTCGAGTTCCTCCTCGATACCGCGGAGGCGGTGCCTGGCCAGCGCGAGGTTTGCCCGGCCGCGGTCGAGGGCGAGGTAGAGGAACAGTCCCCTCGATTTGCGGCCGGTCATGGGACGGATGAGGTGATACTGGCCGCTGAGTGTGATGAGGTGGGACAGCGACAGCTGAGCCGCGGCCAGGGCGGCCATACCGGTGGGCTCGATGTGCGCGGGGAGGTCATGCGCGACGAGCAGTCCGTCACTGGACGCGACCAGCGTCCCGGTCAACCACGGAACGCGTTCCCGCAGCCCTTTCAGTTCTGCCAGCACGACCGTGTTCGGCTCGGGTCCGGACATCTGCACCTTGGTAAACCTTCCCATCAATTCACCGAACAGATTCTTACGCGCCGTCACTCGCGATCCTCCAGAGCCGCACGGAGCCGAACGAGCAGATCACGGTCCACGGGCTCCCACTCGTCCGACTCGGGAACCGGTGCGGCGTGCCGGCCCCGCCGCTGCGGTAGCAGGCCGTACTCGGCGACCGCTTCCGGTTCGGTGACCGACGTGTCGACGGCCGGCACCGGCGCGTCCGTGGGCGGCTCGATCAGCCCGGCCACGGTCATATCCCGTACCGCCTCCAGGCAGCCGTAAGCGGTACGGCCCAGCTCACGGGCGATTCCGCTGACACTGCGGCGAGTATCGGCCGCGGCCAGTATTTCGGCCTGGCTTCCGGTGAGCACCACACGCCGCCGCCGGACCCGGCGCACCGGAACGACAGCGGCCCGGTCGACCAGTTCCGCGGGCCACGGCCCGGATTCAGGATCGCCGCGGCGCGCGCATTCACGCATCAGCGCGCGGGGCCGGACGTGGCACACCGCGGCCAGCCAGTGTGGGGGCGCGGGCCGGAATTCCGGGACCGCGGGGGTGGCCAGCAGGAAGTAGGCGGCGTCGAAAACCGACAGCAGCGCCAGAGCTTCCACCCGCGGCCGCTCCAGTATCGGCGCCGGATCGCCGGAACCGGCCCGCTGCCAGTCCTCGGCGCTCACGACCCCGGCCTCGGCCACCAGCCGGTCGAGGCCGGGGGTGCGCCGGCAGGCGGCGGATGCGATGACACCCTCGGCGAGGTGAAACACCCCGTCTCCCGCATGCAATACGCCAGTGCTTCTCTCGTCCTCCAGCCGCCGCAGTTCGTCCGCGAGCTCAACGCCCATAACCGTCCTCGGCCAGTTCGCCGAGAATGCCGCGCAACTGGAATCGCGCCATCGCCAGATTGCCGGTGCCCTCGTCGAACAGCACGTGCACGAAGAGGCGGCCGTGGAAATCTCCGTCGACCAGCTTCAACAGGTGGTATCCGCCGGTGCCGCAGACAATGATCTCGGTGATGTCGTCACTGTCACCGCCGGTCGCCAGGGCCGGGCAGGCGAGCACCGCCCGCACCACATCGGTGGTTGTCGCCGCGTCCTCATGCTGATCGACCAGATCGTGTCGCCCCGCCCCGGCCACCGCAAGCCCACTGGCCCCGTCCACCAATGTCACGCTGCGCGCCCCCGGGATGCCCATGATGCGTTCCAGACATCCGTCGATTCCGATCACTGCGCCCCTGTTTCGTTTATGAGTGTTTCAGATTTCCGAGGCACTACTAGCAGGAGGCAATCAATGCCGAATGGACGGACGAGGAGGTGGATTACCCAGGCGGTTCCTGTAAGGAACCTACTGGCGGGTACCCGAAGGATCCATTGCGACACAACCGATTTGCGGCACCGGTTGACCTCTCACTGTCGGTCACCGATGGCACAGTTGGGACGTCGAGCCGGCTCGGTGCCCCCTCCGGCCGGGGGCGCACCGCCCGGCACCCGGGCACACCGCCGAGCCCACCCAGTGCCCGCATATCGGTCGGTCCGCCCCCCTGCATCTGGGCGTCATCCCGGTCCTGGCCGACTGCAACCCCACCGACCACCTCGATCCGCGCGAACTTCCCCGCCGCATCACCGAGAAAACCAAGGCCATTGAAAAAGTCATCCACCACGCCACCAGCGGAAAGGATGAACAGCATGCCGACCCTTATCGAAGACCTCACCACCGAAGCCGAACGTGACGGCATCCAGCAACTCGTCGTCGGCGCGGTCGTCGAACACGACGGCCGCATCCTGCTCCTCCGCCGTCCCGGAGACGACTTCATGGGCGGCATCTGGGAACTTCCCAGCGGCAAAGTCGAACCCGGCGAAAACCTCGACCAAGCCCTCACCCGTGAGGTCGAGGAAGAAACCGGACTCCAGGTCACCGGCATCGGCCGCTACCTGGACAGCTTCGACTACCGCTCCGGCAGCGGAAAACACAGCCGCCAATTCAACTTCGCCGTCGAATGCGCAGCTCCCGAACCGATCCGGCTCACCGAACACGACTCCTATACCTGGACCGCCCTCACCGAAGAACCCCCGGTCACCGAAGCCGTCAAACAGACATTCGGCGTCTATCGAAGCGCCGATTGAACTCGAAACCGTGGCGACCGCAACAACACCAACGGCAGAGCCGCGCTGGGCGACTACGGCGGTGCGATCGAGCAATTCGGGCACGCGATCACGGCGATGCGGTCCGATTACACCCGCGATCCAGCGATCTACACCGCACGCCAAGCTGTGGCCCACGCTCACGCCGGTGAAGCCGAAGAGTGAGGAATGAAAGTACCCGTATCCCAAGGGGTACGGGTACTTTCAATTTTCCAACCCGCGCCCGGAACGGGACACAGACGGGACAGGGGCCCTGCACAGGACCCCGAAACCCCCGCTGATCAGGACAGTTTCAACGACCGCCCGATGATCTCCTTCATGATCTCGGTAGTGCCGCCGTAGATGGTCTGCACCCGGGCGTCCAGGTAGGCCTGGGCGATTGGATACTCCCGCATATAGCCGTAGCCGCCGTGCAGCTGCAGGCAGCGGTTGATCAGGTCGAGCTGCTCCTCGGTGCTCCACCACTTGGCCATGGCGGCATCCTCGACGGAGAGGGTACCGGCGTTCAGTTCGCTGATGCAGCGGTCGACGAAAACCCGCACCGCGGAGGTCTTGGTGGCCAGTTCGGCCAGCACGAACCGGGTGTTCTGCTGGGCGCCGATCGGCTTGCCGAAGGCCTTGCGGTCCCGAACGTACTGGATGGTCATCTCCAGGCAGCCCTCCATCGCCGCGGCGGCCATGACCGCGATGGACAGCCGTTCCTGCGGCAGGTTCTGCATCAGGTGGATGAAGCCCTTGCCCTCTTCGCCCAACAGGTTGGCGGCGGGCACCCGGACGTCGGTGAAGCCGAGCTCGGCGGTGTCCTGCGCCTCGAGGCCGATCTTGTCCAGGTTGCGGCCCCGTTCGAAACCGGGCATACCGCGTTCGACGACGAGCAGGCTGAAGCCCAGCGCACCGGCGTCCGGATCGGTCTGGGCGACCACGATGACGATATCGGAGTTGATCCCGTTGGTGATGAAGGTCTTGGCCCCGTTGAGCACCCAGTCGTCACCGTCGCGCACCGCGCGGGTCTTGATGCCCTGCAGGTCCGAACCGGTACCGGGTTCGGTCATGGCGATGGCGGTGATGAGCTCGCCGGAACAGAACTCGGGCAGCCAGCGCTGCTTCTGCTCCTCGTTGGCCAGTTCCAGCAGGTAGGGAGCGATGACATCGTTGTGCAGGGAGAACCCGAGGCCGGAGTACCGGCCGCGCACGGTCTCCTCGGTGAGAATCGCGTTGTAGCGGAAGTCCTTCACCCCGCCGCCGCCGTACTGTTCGGGTACGGCCATGCCGAGGAAGCCCTGCTTACCGGCTTCGACCCAGGCGGCCCGGTCGACAATGCCCTGCTCGGCCCACTGGTCGTGGTTCGGCGCCACGTGCGTATCGAGAAACTTGCGGAACGACTCCCGGAACAGCTCGTGCTCGGGCTCGAACAGTGTGCGCTCCACACCAACCTCCTAGTGACCACACGAACCGGTCCACACCGGCCCGTCGTTGTGATCCACCGTACCCGGAACGAGAATCTGTGTTTACTTCACTCCTGGAATCCGCAGGCTCTCCGGGCATATCGGCATTACGGAGCGCACCCGCGCCAATTCACCTGCCACGTGGGATGGGCTCACCGGAAAGGCAGCAGTTCCCGCAGCCGCCCGATCAGGGTCCGACCCCGGTCGCGGTCCCGCTCGGCGAACAGGAACCGCAGCTCCTCCTCCACCGATTTACGCACCACCTCGGCGAGCTGGGCCGCCGCCTCCGCGATATCGGCATCCCGCCACGGCTCGGGGTCGATCGGCCGGCCCACGGAGAAGTAGAACCGTTCCGGTCGCGGAATGGGTGTCGGTCCGATACCGCGCACCAGCGGGGGCGTGAGTTCGTGAGGGATTCCGAGCGCCTCGACCAGCAGACGCAGCGGACGCCAGGCCATATCGTCCTTGTCCAGCACGATGTCGTAGGCGTCGTCGACACCGATCATGGCCACCGGCACGATCGGGGTTCCGCTCTCCAGCGCCATGTGCGCGAAACCGGTACGACCTTCCCAGCGCAACAGGTACTTCTCCCCCTTGCGGCGCACCGCCTCCCGACCGCCGCCGGGGAATACGATCACGGCCTCACCGCGCCGCAGCAGCGCCCGGCAGTTGTCCCGGGTGCCGCGCACCGAGCCGTAGCGGTGCAATACGTGCCGCACACCCGGCACGGCGATGAGCACATGTTCGGCCAGCCCCCGGATAACCCTCCCCCGCTGTCGGTATACCTCCGGCAGCAGTAGCGGCGCGTCGATGCCGCCCAGCAGATTGTGGTTCGCCACCAACAGCACCGGGCCGCTGTCGGGAATGTTCTCCAGTCCGTAGAAACGCGGGCTGGTCCAGGCGCGGATCGGCGCCAGCACCGTCTCCAGGATCCGCAGATCGCTCTCGTCGAGCGTCACGTCCAGGGGCGCACCATCGCTGAGCACCGTGGGAGGCTCCTCGGTGAGGACACCGGCCCCGGTTGCCGGTACGTCGTTGCGCTGCCGAACCCCTGCGTCGGCCGAATCGCGACGGTCGTGCGCCATGAAAGATCCCTCCTGCTGTCGATTTATGTCCATAATGAATGAAAATCGACAGTGATACACCGGACAGATCGACGTGACAGAGGCTACAATGCGCGCTCTGTCACGTTGTCACTACAATGTCGCTACGCCCGCGTGCGCGTACTCGGCCAGGATCGCCGCAAGCGCATGCGGCACCCGGGCTCGCACTCGCGTTCCGCTCTCCTCGTGTTCGGAACTCAGAATCCGCCCTTCGGAGTGGATACGGGCCAGCAGATCGCCTCGGGTATAGGGCAGCAGCACACTCACTTCGACATCCAGCTTGCCGAGGACCTCGTCCAACCTCTCGCGCAGCTCGTCGATACCGACGGACTTGTGCGCGGAGACGAACACGGCGTCGGGCAGCAGGGCCCGCAGCCGGGTCAGCTCCACCGGGGTGACCTCGTCGGTTTTATTGACCACCAGCAGTTCCGGCGGCGCGGGCACACCCGCTTCCCGGATCACATCGGTGATCACCTCGCGCACCGCCTTGATCTGTTCGGTGGGCAGCGCGTCGGAACCATCGACCACATGCAGCAGCAGATCGGCGTCGGTGACCTCCTCGAGGGTAGACCGGAACGCCTCGACCAATTGGGTGGGCAGATGCCGCACGAATCCGACCGTATCGGTGAACACGACCTCGCGCCCGTCCTCGAGCCGGGCCCGCCGCGTGGTCGGGTCCAGAGTGGCGAACAAGGCGTCCTGCACCAGCACACCGGAGCCGGTGAGCACGTTCATGAGGCTCGACTTGCCGGCGTTGGTGTATCCCACGATCGCAACCGAGGGCACCCCGCTCGAGGTGCGGCGCGACCGCATGGTGTCGCGGGCGGTCTTCATCTCCCGGATCTCACGGCGCAGTTTGGCCATCCGCTCGCGGATGCGGCGGCGGTCGGTCTCGATCTTCGTCTCACCGGGGCCACGCAGACCCACACCACCGTTGCTGCCGGCCCGACCACCGGCCTGACGGGACATGGACTCACCCCAACCGCGCAGCCGCGGCAGCATGTATTCCATCTGCGCCAATGCGACCTGTGCCTTGCCCTCGCGGGAGGTGGCGTGCTGGGCGAAGATGTCCAGGATCAACGCGGTGCGGTCGATCACCTTCACCTTGACGACCTTCTCCAGCGCGGTGAGCTGGGCGGGGGTGAGCTCACCGTCACAGATCACGGTATCCGCGCCGGAGGCCAACACCATCGCCCGCAGTTCGTCGGCCTTACCGGAACCGATATAGGTGGCCGGGTCCGGACGGTCGCGACGCTGGATAAGCGCTTCGAGCACCTCCGAGCCCGCGGTTTCGGCCAGCCGCGCGAGCTCGACCATACTGGCCTCCGCGCGGGCGGCGCTGCCTTCGGTCCACACCCCCACCAGGACGACGCGTTCCAGGCGCAGCTGCCGGTACTCGACCTCGGTGATATCGGTGAGTTCGGTGGAGAGCCCGGCTACACGGCGCAGCGCGCTGCGGTCCTCCAACTGGAGTTCGCCCGTGGTGGGCGAACGGTCGTCGCGGATACCGGGGTGGTCCTGGTACTCGGCCTCGGTATCGTCGAATTCGGTCGTCTCGTCGACGCCGTGCGTCATCTCGACCGGTTCGGCGGACCAACCGGTCGAGGTAAAGCTCTCGGATCTACTCATACACCATCCATGCTGCCACGCGACCCTGGCCGCCGCACCCGAGTTTTATGGTCACAATCAGTGCGAAGACCACCAGTCGGCGGCGATCCGACCGGCCGCGACCAACTCGGACGGCCCGCGCAACCAGGCCGTGCCGCCGACCAGGCCGACGCGCACCTGCCCACCGGGCACCCGCACGGTGACCTCGCCGGAGCCCGTCGCGGTATCGAGGCCGTCGGCGGCCAGCACCGCGGTCGCGGCGGCGACGGTTCCGGTACCGCAGGACCGGGTTTCTCCGACGCCGCGCTCGAATACCCGCATATCGACCGCACCGGTGTCGTCGAGCGCGGTAACGATCTCGACGTTCACGCCCCGCGGAAACATGGCGAGATCATGGCCCGGCGCCCGTGTGAGATCGAGTTTCCCCAGCGCCTCCGCCGACAGTCCGGCATCGACGCAGGCCAGATGGGGGTTGCCGACGTCGATACCGAGACCGGGATAGCTGCCGCCCGCGATCGTGGCCGTCGACTCGCCGAGCACCCGCACCCGGCCCATGTCGACGGTCACCTCACCGTGCACGGGGCCACCCGAGTGCACGGTGACCGGGCGGGCGCCGGCCCGGCTGCCCACGCGGTAGCGCTCCCGGGTTTCCATACCGCTCGCCGCCAGGTAGTGCGCGAACACCCGCACGCCGTTACCGCACATCTCGGCGATCGAACCGTCGGCATTGCGGTAGTCCATGAACCAGTCGTCCGTCTCCACCCCGTCGGGGTACTCGGTGAGCACACCCGCGCGGCGCAGCGCGCCGGCACGTGCGACCCGCAGCACACCATCGGCGCCGAGCCCTCGGCGCCGATCGCAGAGTGCGGCGATCCGCCCCGGGGTCAACTCCAACCGGACCTCGGGGTCGGGGAGCACCACGAAATCGTTCTGGGTGCCGTGGCCCTTGGTGAATTCGATGGCCGTCTCGGTTTCGGGCACGTCCTCGCTCTCTCTGTCGGTTATCGGGTGAACGTCCGACGCTGCCGGGAAATTTCGTACAGGGCGACGGCGGCCGCCGACGGCGCGCCCAGCGAACTCGCCGTACCGCCCATCGGGATGCGGACGGTATCGTCGCACGCCGCCGTCCAGGCGGCGCTCATTCCGCTGGTCTCGTTGCCGATGACCAGAATGGTGGCCTCGGTCAGATCGTGATCGAAGATCGCGCGGGCGCCGTGCTCATCGGTGCCGACGATGCGGGTGGGGATACCGCGGCGCACCTGCCGATCACGGAATTCGCAGACCTGCGCCGGCCCCCCGGTCCGCAACACCGGCAGCGCGAACAGCGAACCGGTGGAGGCCCGGACGGCCTGCGGATCGTAGTGGTCGGCGCCGTGCCCGGTGACGATCACGGCGGCCGCTCCGAAGGCGTCCGCGGAGCGGATTCCGGTGCCGAGGTTTCCCGGCGAATTGGGGCGATCGAACACCACGACCAGCGGAGGCTCACCGGGTTCGCCCGCCTCGAATTCGGTGAGATCGAGCGATCGGGTCACGGCGACGGCCACCAGTTCGGGCACCCCGCCGGACTTCTCCCCCAACTCGGCCATCAACTCCGGGGCCAGGCCCACGCGCGGGACATCGCAGGTATCGAGGATGTCGCGCGCCCAGTTCGACAGTGCGGGAGCGTCGAGCCGGTACAGCAGGGTGTCCAGCGGCCACTCGTGGGCGAGGGTCTGGGTGATCGGGCGCACGCCCTGGATCAGGAATCGGCCGTCGCGGTGGCGTTTGGTGCGGTTGTCGCGGTAGGCGTGCCAGACCTGGAAGGCGGCGGTGCGGGAGCGTATCTGTCGGGTCATCGCGGAGTCCGTTCGTTCGCCGAGCGGGCCGGGCCGGTACCGGCGCCCGTCCGGTCCCGGTCTGGGTCGTCGAGCACGGCGAGCGCCGACGCGGTCAGCGCGGGGTCGGCGCCGTCGAGCCAGCGCACCCGTCGATCACGGCGGAACCACGAGCGCTGCCGCCGCACGTAGCGGCGGGTGCCGATCAGGGTTCGCTCCCGGGCCTCGGCCACGTCGTATTCACCGTCGAGGTAGGCGAGGACCTGGGCATAGCCGATGGCGCGACGCGCGGTCTGCCCCTCCCGCAGGCCCCGCTCGACCAGGCCGCGCACCTCCTCCACCAGGCCGCTGTCAAACATGGCCGCGGTCCGCCGCTCGATCCGCGCGTCCAGTTCGGCGGTCTCCCGGTCCACGCCGAGGATGACGGCTCCCCAGCGCGGTTCGCCGATCACGGGCGCCGAGGCCGCGAACGGACGCCCGGTGAGTTCCACCACTTCCAGCGCCCGCACGATCCGCCGGCCATCGGTGGGCAGGATGGTCGCCGCGGCGGCGGGATCGGCGCGGCGCAGCGCCTCGTGCACCGCCGCGACGCCCTGCTCGGCCAGCACCGCCTCCCAGCGGGCCCGCACCCGTGGATCGGTGGCCGGGAACTCCCACTGGTCGAGCAGCGCCTGGACGTACATCATCGAACCGCCGACAATCACCGGGACGTGGTCGCGGGCCATGATCGCCTCCACATCCGCCGAGGCGGCGGCCTGATAGGCGGCCACCGTGGCCATATCGGTGACCTCGAGCACGTCCAGCTGATGGTGCGGGATACCGCGCCGCTGCGCCGGGGCCAGTTTGGCGGTGCCGATATCCATTCCGCGGTACAGCTGCATGGCGTCGATATTCACGATCTCTCCGCCGAGCCGTTCGGCGAGGTCCAGCGCCAGCTCCGATTTCCCGGTGGCGGTGGGGCCGACGACGGCGACCGGCTGCACGGGTGCGTTCACCGGGCCACCTCACCGCCGGTCGCGGGCCGCCACATACCCACGTGGTAGCCGACCCCGAACGGCGCCCCCCGATATCGGCCCTCCACCGCCGGTGGGGCCGGATCGGTGGCGACCAGCCCGGCCAACACCTGGTAGGCGGCGCGACCGGATACCGCGAGCCGGGCGCACAGCCGCGGGTCCAGCGCCATCAGCGCGGTGCGGTCACCGGTGGCCAGGGCGGTGTCGAGGCAGTCCTGCACCGGGCCCGCGTCAGGATCGAAGTACCCGGGCGCGGCGGTCGACAGGGTCGCGGCACCGTCGGCGACCACCAGCACGGCACACTGCTCGTCGTGAGCGTCGAGTTCGGCCCGGAGTTCGGCACCGAGTTCGGCGCACCGGGCCGCGGGGGTGTCCGCCGCGACGAGATGAACCCGCGCGGCCGCCTCCGACGCCACCTCACCACGCAGCCAACCGGCGATCAGCGCGGGCAACGGCAGGCAGGGGTCCGGCGGGGTCGCGCCGTGGATGCCCGCCCCGCCGGATACGGGCCGCGGGCCCGACAGCGCCACGGGTACGTCCACACCGAATCCGCGGAACGTGCCCACCGCGTCGCTACCGATGATCCGAGTCGTATCCCCGACGCCGACGACCGCCCAGCGCGACGACACGGCCGCCAGCGTCCGCCCGACCCTCAACACCGCCGTCCGCAACTCCGCCAGTTGCACGTCGCGTGGATCCGGCACCGACGTTCGGTCCGATGCCGGTTGCCGGTCTTCACCATGAGCACGCGAAGAACCGCCACACAGCTCGGAAACCAGGATCGGCGGCGAGGGGACCAGGGCCGCTAGACAGAACACGAGGTCAACGGTAACCGCTGCGCTATCCCGCCCGGTATCACGACCGGTACCTGGGCCTTCGAGTGTCTCTGCCGGAATCCGCACCCCAATTGCTAGTGTTCGAAGTATCCGGACCAGGTCATCGTGGGTCCGGATCCGCGGGGAACGGTCCCGCGGCAGCAGGGCGCACAATGTGGTTTCCAGGGCCCGGACCAGGTTGAATGGAATGGGCTACAGCGCAGCCAGGCAGCCGTGACGCGCGGCAGGGACGAGGAGCAATGAGCGACAGAAACGGAACCGCGAAACCCGGCCCCGACATCACCCCGCGACCGTCCGGAACCGAACCGGTCGGCGAAACCGCCCACACCAAACCCGGTGGGTCCACGAAACGCGGCAGCGCGAAAAAGAGCGGCGCCGCACACCCCAAGCCCCACGCGGTGAACCCCGGTCAGGCCGCCCAGCATCCGCACGCCGTGGTCGTGCCCAGCGTCACCGACCCCAGCAGATGGGGCCGGGTCGACGAGGACGGCACGGTATGGCTGAAGACCTCCGAAGGTGAGCGGGTCGTCGGCTCTTGGCAGGCCGGGGACGCCGCCGAGGGGCTGGCCCATTTCGGACGCCGCTTCGATGATCTGGCCACCGAAGTCGCCCTGCTCGAGGCCCGGCTGGCCGCCGGCACCGACGCGCGCAAGACCAAGACCGCCGCCCTCGCCCTCGCCGAATCGCTGCCCACCGCCGCCGTGGTCGGCGATGTCGAGGGCCTGGCCGCCCGCCTGCACGCCATCGCCGAACACTCCGACGAGGCCGCCGCCCAGGCGCGCGAGGAAAAAGAGCGCACCCGCCACGAACACACCGAACGCAAGGAGGTGCTCGCGGCCGAGGCGGAGAAGATCGCCGCCGAATCCACCCAATGGAAGGCCGCGGGCGACCGACTGCGGGAAATCCTCGAGGAGTGGAAGACCATCCGCGGGGTGGACCGCAAAGTCGACGACGCCCTGTGGCGGCGCTACTCGAAGGCGCGGGAGGCGTTCAACCGGCGCCGCGGTGCCCACTTCGCCGAACTCGACCGGGAACGCGCCGCGGCCAAGGCCCGCAAGGAAGAGCTGTGCCTGCGCGCCGAGGAACTGTCCGATTCCACCGACTGGGCGGGTACGGCCGCGGTATTCCGTGAGCTGCTCACCGAATGGAAGAACGCCGGCCGCGCGCCGCGCGAGGCCGACGAGGCGTTGTGGCGTCGGTTCAAGAGCGCCCAGGACGTGTTCTTCGCCGCCCGCAATGCCGCGGTGTCGGAACGCGAGGCCGAATTCGAGGAGAACGCGGCCGCCAAGGAGGAGCTGCTGAGCCAGTACGCGCCGCATATCGATCCCGACACCGATCTGGACGGTGCCCGGACCCTGCTGCGTGAACTTCAGGAACACTGGGAGTCCATCGGCAAGGTCCCGCGGGAGCGGATGCACGATCTGGAAGGCAGGCTGCGCGCCATCGAGAAGCGGGTGCGTGAGGCGGTGGACGCGCAATGGCGACGCACCGACCCGGAGGCACTGGCCCGCGCGGCCCAGTTCCGCGAGCGCGTCACCCAGTTCGAGGAACAGGCCGCCAAGGCCGAGGCCGCCGGCCGGACCCGCGACGCGGAGAAGGCCTGGGAGCAGGCCAGGCAGTGGCGGGAATGGGCCGAGGCCGCCGAGGGTGCGGTCAGCAACCGGTGAGCCGGCCGGTTCAGTCCTCGCCCATCCGGCGTCGCCGCTGACGTTCCTCTTCCTCGGCCGCGGCGATCCGCCGCTGCTCTTCGGCGGCGAGCTGGAGGGCGGTACGACTCCAGACGACCCGCACCCAGTGGAACGTCAGCACCATCACGGCGAGAGTGCCGAGCACCAGACCGACACCGGGGCCCGAGCCCACATAGTTGCCCAGTCCCGGTGTCTGGCGATGCCAGATCGAGAACACCCCGAACGCGCCGGCGATCGCCGACCCGGCGACCGCCATCCAGGCCAGGACCCAGCGGCGGGTCATCAGGGCCAGCAGCGAGAAGCCGATTCCGAACACCACCACGAACCATACGAAGATCCGCGACGGCAGACCGATGTGCTCGGTCGCGGTGGCGGTCGAACCGAGCAGCACATCGAACCCGCGGGCACTGCCCGAATGCGGCAGCACCAGCGATACCAGAAGGACGAAAACCGCCACTGCCACGACCAGTGCCCGCGCCCCGGGGTCGATCTCGCCCGCGATCCGGCGTTCGACGGCATCGATATCGTCACGGAACTGCTCGAATTCGTCGGTGGTGTCGACGGGGTTCACGGCGTCGTCGTTCCCTTCCGCTGAGTCGTTGTCGGGTGTGGACGTCTCGGGGTCCGTGCCGGTGTCGCGGGCATCGGCCGCCTCGTCTCCCGATTCACCCCGCCGGGAGCCCTCGTCGCCGATCCCGCGTCCTTCGTCGGCGGGCTCGGGTCCGCGGTCGGCCGGGTCCGGTCCGTCGTTCGGCTCGCTCATACGTCACATCCGGAGGCACATCCCGAGATGGCCGGCTCGGGAGCCGGGGGGCCGATTCGGGGCAGTCCGAGACCGACACCGATCGGCGCGGTCCTGGGGGTGATGCCCTGTTCGTGGGCGTCGCCCGCTCGGGTCCGCCGGTGGGTGCGAATCGGCGCGTCGGCGATGAGGTGATGCGGGGCGGCGGCGGTGACGTCGACGGTCACCACATCGCCGGGACGGATCGGCCTCATGGTCGGATCGGGGCGGAAATGCACCAGTCGGCCGTCGCGGGCCCGGCCGCTCATCCGGGCGGTGGCGGTGTTCTTCCTGCCCGATCCCTCGGTGACCAGCAGTTCCACTTCGGTCCCCACCAGAGCGCGGTTGGCGTCGAGGGAGATCTCCTCCTGGAGCGCGATGAGCCGGTCGAAGCGCTCCTGCACCACCTCTTTGGGTAGCTGGTCGGGCATCTCGGCGGCGGGGGTACCCGGGCGCTTCGAGTACTGGAAGGTGAATGCGCTGGTGAACCGCGCCTGCCGCACCACCTCCAGGGTTTGCCGGAAGTCCTCCTCTGTTTCGCCCGGGAAGCCGACGATGATGTCGGTGGTGATGGCCGCGTGCGGCATCGCCGCCCGCACCTTCTCGATAATGCGCAGGTAGCGGGCTTGCCGGTAAGAACGGCGCATCGCCTTGAGTACTCGGTCGGAACCGGACTGCAACGGCATGTGCAGCTGCGGGCAGACATTGGGGGTCCAGGCCATCGCCTCGATTACATCATCGGTGAACTCGGCCGGATGCGGGGAGGTGAACCTCACCCGTTCCAAACCCTCGATCCCCCCGCACGCGCGCAGCAGTTCGGCAAAGGCACCGCGGTCGCGCGGCTGGTCCGGATCGACGAACGAGGCGCCGTAGGAGTTGACGTTCTGCCCGAGCAGGGTCACCTCGAGCACTCCCTGGTCGACCAGCGCCTGGACCTCGGCGAGCACATCGCCGGGCCGCCGGTCCACTTCCTTGCCGCGCAGCGACGGCACGATGCAGAAGGTGCAGGTGTTGTTGCAGCCGACGGAGATGGAGACCCAGCCCGCATAGGCCGACTCCCGTTTGGCGGGCAGTGTCGATGGGAACGCCTCCAGCGACTCCAGGATCTCTACCTGTGCCTCGTCGTTGTGGCGAGCGCGTTCCAGCAGCACGGGCAGCGACCCGATGTTGTGGGTGCCGAACACCACATCGACCCACGGCGCCTTGCGGACCACGACATCGCGATCTTTCTGGGCCAGGCATCCGCCGACCGCGATCTGCATACCGGGTTTCGACGCCTTGATCGGCGCGAGATGCCCGAGGGTGCCGTAGAGCTTGTTGTCGGCGTTCTCCCGCACCGCGCAGGTGTTGAACACCACCAGATCGGCCGTCGCGCCCGGCGCGGCCTTCACATAGCCCGCATCCTCGAGCAGGCCGGACAAGCGTTCGGAATCGTGCACGTTCATCTGGCAGCCGAAGGTGCGGACCTCGTAACTACGCACTCCGGCACCTTCGGCGGAGGTGGGGGGCGTTACCTGTCCGATCGAATCCACCCGTCCAGGGTACGGGCCGCCCTCGAATCGTTTTCCGGCGCGTTCTGTCCGCGTGAGCCGGGTCTCCATGGGCGGCCTCCGATGTGTCCCGTCAGGGTGTGTGCGCACGCCGCGGAACAGGCAAACGATGGACGTGGGGCGAGCGCTCGCCCGCGAAAACGGTCATCGAGTTACGCGAAAATAATCATAAGGTTAAGCGCATATGTCATCTCGGCGCGGTGCCTCGGTGTGTCGCGGAAAGGCGAGAAAATCCACGATTTCCGCCTAAGGTCTCATTTATGACCGACGCCATCGAGACGGGCGCCGCGCCCGGCGCCGCCGCTGCGCCGCCCATGATCGAGATGCGCGGCGTGAACAAACACTTCGGAAAACTGCATGTACTGCGCGATATCGATCTCGCGGTGCCGCGTGGTCAGGTGGTGATCGTACTCGGCCCCTCCGGCTCGGGTAAATCGACACTGTGCCGGACCATCAACCGGCTGGAACCGATCGATTCCGGACGGATCAGTGTCGACGGGGTGCCGCTGCCGGCCGAGGGGCGGGCGCTGGCCGCGTTACGCGCCGATGTGGGCATGGTTTTCCAGTCGTTCAACCTCTTCGCGCACAAGACGATCGTCGACAATGTCACATTGGCCCCCATCAAGGTCCGCAAGGCGAAAAAGGACAAGGCGCGCCGCCGGGCGATGGAACTGCTGGAACGTGTCGGTATCGCCGACCAGGCGGACAAGTACCCGGCACAATTGTCCGGCGGTCAGCAGCAGCGCGTCGCCATCGCACGGGCGCTGGCGATGGATCCGAAGGTGATGTTGTTCGACGAGCCGACCTCGGCACTGGACCCGGAAATGGTCAACGAAGTGCTCGACGTCATGGTCTCGCTGGCCAAGGAGGGGATGACGATGCTGGTGGTCACCCACGAGATGGGTTTCGCCCGGCGCGCCGGAAATCGTGTGCTGTTCATGGCCGATGGCCGAGTGGTCGAGGACACCGACCCGGAGACGTTCTTCACTGCGCCGACATCGGAGCGGGCCAAGGACTTCCTCGGCAAGATACTCGCCCACTGACGGCACAGCCGATGGCATATCGCCATCACAGATGAGGGAAGGAACACGATGAGGATCAACCGCGCGCTCCGGCTCGCCATCGGGGCGCTGGCCCTGAGCGTCGCCGCCGCCACCGCGGCCTGCGGTGGCGGGGATGACCGGTCCGCCTTGGACCACGCCCAGGACGGCAGGCTCACCATCGGTATCAAATTCGATCAGCCCGGTCTCGGACAACGCAATACCAACGGCTCCTTCAGCGGCTTCGATGTCGAGGTCGCCAAGTACGTGGCGGCCAAGCTCGGCGTGCAGCCGGACGGTATCACCTTCAAGGAGGCCCCGTCGGCACAACGCGAATCGCTGATCGAGAACGGTCAGGTCGATTTCGTCGTCGCCACCTATTCGATCAACGATCAGCGCAAAGAGAAGGTCGACTTCGCCGGCCCCTACTATGTCGCGGGCCAGAAGCTGCTGGTGCGAGCGGAAAACACCGATATCACCGGACCGAACACCCTCGCCGGCAAGACCATCTGCTCGGTGAAGGGCTCCACTCCGGCGCAGCGGATCGAGAAGGAGTTCCCCGACACCCAACTGCAGGCCTACGACACCTATTCGCTGTGCCTGGAAGGCCTCAACAGCGGCGCGGTCGACGCGGTGACCACCGATGACATCATCCTCGCCGGGTACGCCTCCCAGTCACCGGGCAAGTACAAGGTGGTCGGTGACCGTTTCTCCACCGAGAACTACGGGATCGGCCTGATGAAAGGCGATCGGGATAGCCGCGACCGCATCAACGACGCGATCGAGGAAATGATCGACGAAGGCGCCTGGGAGAAGGCATTCCAGGAGTCGGTCGGCCGGGCCGCGGACTACCCCACCCCGCCGGCGCCGAAGGTGGACCGGTACTGATCCCACGCACCGGGTGGTGACCGTGCCGTGCGGTCACCACCCGGATCGGAGTACCGGCCACCACACAGAACGGAGGCGTGCGCCCACCGTGTTCGATTTGATCTCCGAGTACGACACCCAGCTGCGCGAGGCGTTCTGGGTGACCATCCAACTGACCGTGCTGTCGGCGATCGGCGCCCTGGTGATCGGCACCGTCGTCGCCGGTATGCGAGTGTCCCCCGTGCCGGTGGCACGCTGGGTGGGCGCCACCTATGTCGCGGTGTTCCGCAATACCCCGCTCACTCTCATCCTGGTGTTCTGTTCACTGGGCCTGTATTCCACCCTGCGCCTGAACCTGGCGGCAGAAGGCCCGAACTCGCTGGCGGACAACAACTTCCGTTGGGCCACGGTGGGGCTGAGCGTCTACACGGCGGCGTTCGTGTGCGAATCGCTGCGGGCGGGCATCAATACCGTGCCCCTGGGACAGTCCGAGGCCGGGCGTTCCCTGGGGTTGGGTTTCCTCCAGAATCTGCGGCTGATCGTGCTGCCGCAGGCATTCCGGGCAGTGATCGCACCGCTGGGCAGCGTACTCATCGCGTTGACGAAGAACTCCACCGTCGCCTCGGCGATCGGCGTCGTCGAGGCGTCGTTCCTGATGAACGAAATGCTCGAGAACGAGGCCGCGCTGCTGCTCATCGGCGCCATCTTCGCGCTCGGCTTCGTGGTACTGACGCTGCCGACCGGTCTGCTGTTCGGATATATCGCCAAACGGTTCGAGGTGGCCCGGTGAGCGGCAAGGCCTCGGTTCTCTACGACGCGCCGGGGCCGATCGCCCGGGTGCGCAATATCGTCTACTCGCTGATCGTCATCGCGGTGGTCGCGGCCGCGGCCTGGTACATCGTGCGCGGATTCTCCGACCAGGGACAGTTCACCCGCGCCAAATGGGAGCCCTTCCTCGATGGCGACGTCTGGACGACCTATCTGCTGCCGGGTCTGCGCGGCACCATCGTGGCGGCGGCGCTGTCCATTGTGCTGGCAATGGTGCTCGGCACGGTCTTCGGTATCGCGCGTCTGTCGGATCATCGGTGGGTACGGTTGCTCGCCGGGACGATCGTGGAGATAGCCCGAGCCATTCCCGTACTGATCCTGATGTTCTTCCTGTTCGCGCTGTATTCCGAATACGACGTGTTCCGATCGGAGTATCTGGCGTTGGGCGCGGTGGTGACCGCGCTGACGATCTACAACGGCTCGGTGATCGCGGAAATCGTACGGGCCGGGATACTGGCGCTGCCCAAAGGGCAGACCGAGGCCGCGGCCGCGCTGGGTATGCGTAAGAGCCGGCTCATGCGGCTGATTCTGCTGCCGCAGGCGGTCACCGCCATGCTTCCGGCCCTCATCTCGCAGATGGTGGTCGCGCTGAAGGACTCGGCGCTCGGCTATGTGATCACCTACGAGGAGGTGGTCCGCAATGCCCTGCAGTTGGGCGGCCTCGGTGTGGGCGGTGAACCCAATGTCATTCCCGCGCTGATGGTCGCCGCCGTCATCATGATCACCCTGAACGTCACCCTGTCCGGCATCGCCACCCGGGTGGAGCGCCGGCTGCGGACCGGGCGTCGCAAGGGCACCGGTGTGGTGGCCGCGGACTCGGTGATCACCGACGCAGCTCCCGGGGTGGATATCGTCCTCGAGTCCTGAGGCCCGACCCGCGATACGAGACGTTCAATCGAGCGGGGGGCCGGCCTCCGGGACGGAGTCGTCGAAACCGGTGGCGGCGAGCTCGGCCGTGACGACCGCGTAGGCCACCGACTGTCCGTAGCCGCGGCGGGCGAGCATGCCGACCAGGCGACGTATCTTCTTGTCCCGGTCCAGCCCCGGCGCCATGGTGCGTAGTTTGCGGCGGACCAGTTCAGCGGCCCGGCTCTGTTCGTCCTCGGCGGTGACGGTGTCGAGGGCGGGGACCACATCGTCCGCGGATACGCCCTTGCGCCGCAGCTCGTGGGCGAGCGCCTGACGCCCTCGGCCGGAATGGGCGTGCCGGGAGCGCACCCACTGCCGGGCGAACGCCGCGTCGTCGACAAGCCCCACCTCGCCGAGCCGGTCGAGAGCCTGCTGGCTCACCTCGGCCGCGAACCCCTTGTCCGTCAAACGCCGCGCCAGTTCGGCGCGACTGCGGGCGCGGACGGCAAGCAACCGCAGACAGACCTCCTTGGCCTGTTCGACGGTCCCGCCCCCGGGCTCGGTCGGCGAAGGAACCCCGGCCGGACGGGCCCGCTGCGGATCGGGCTCGTCCGGCCGGGAGTCGGTGGCGGTGCTCGCCAGGATTTCCGCCGTCCGACGCCGCAACTCGGCCACGGCATCGGACCGGGCGGGCCGAGGTACCGGCCGCTCGTTCACCGGATCAGAAATCGGCGGGAACCTCGTCCGTCGCGGTCACATCGGCGCCGATGCCCAGCTTCTCCTTGATCTTCTTCTCGATCTCGTCGCGGACGTCGACATTCTCCAGCAGGAACTTGCGGGCATTCTCCTTACCCTGCCCCAGCTGGTCGCCCTCGTAGGTGTACCAGGAGCCGGATTTCCGAATGAAGCCGTGCTCGACACCCATATCGATGAGCGAGCCCTCCTTGGAGATGCCGTGACCGTAGAGGATATCGAACTCGGCCTGCTTGAACGGCGGGCTGACCTTGTTCTTCACCACCTTCACCCGGGTACGGTTGCCCACCGCGTCGCTGCCGTCCTTCAGTGTCTCGATACGCCGCACATCGAGCCGGACGGACGCGTAGAACTTCAGCGCCTTACCGCCGGTGGTCGTCTCGGGAGACCCGAACATGACCCCGATCTTCTCGCGCAACTGGTTGATGAAGATGGCGGTGGTACCGGAATTGTTCAGCGCGCTGGTCATCTTGCGCAGGGCCTGACTCATCAGGCGGGCCTGCAGACCGACGTGGCTGTCGCCCATCTCGCCCTCGATCTCGGCGCGAGGCACCAGGGCTGCGACAGAGTCGATGACGATGATGTCGATGGCGCCGGAGCGGACCAGCATATCCGCGATCTCCAGCGCCTGCTCGCCGGTATCAGGCTGGGAGACCAGCAGGGAGTCGGTGTCGACGCCGAGTTTGCGGGCGTAATCCGGGTCGAGAGCGTGCTCGGCATCGATGAAGGCGGCCACTCCGCCTGCGGCCTGGGCATTGGCCACCGCGTGCAATGCGACCGTCGTCTTACCGGAGGACTCCGGACCGTAGATCTCCACGACCCGGCCCCGTGGCAGACCGCCGATGCCCAGCGCCACATCGAGCGCGATGGAACCGGTCGGAATGACCGAGACGGGCTGGCGGGCCTCCTCGCCCAGGCGCATCACCGCGCCCTTGCCGAAACTCTTCTCGACCTGGGCAAGCGCGAGTTCGAGCGCCTTGTCGCGGTCGTAGGCCTGTGGTGCCATGTCTGATCCCCTTTTCGCCGGGTGGTCCATCTCTGCTGTGGTTGGCGCCCACACTAGAGGGCGGCACCGACAAGTTCCGGGCCAAGCCTAAACGAACAAGTGTTCGAGTCAAGCGACGCGCCGATGCCCGCTACCACTGCGGCAACACCGTCGTATCGGCGACGTCGCGCGCCCCGAAGATGCGACGCTGCGCGGCCTCGATCCGGACGTCGTCGATACTGGCCTCTCGCCGCGCCATCAGCCCATCGGGCGCGAACTCCCACTGCTCGTTGCCGTAGCTGCGCCACCACTGCCCCGCGGCATCGTGCCATTCGTACTGAAAACGCACGGCGATCCGACTGCCGGAGAATGCCCACAGCTCCTTGCGCAGGGCGTAGTCGAGTTCGACGGACCATTTCCGAGTGAGGAAGTCGATGATCGCGGCCCGGCCGGTGAAGAACTCGCCGCGATTGCGCCAGACCGAGTCGGGCGTATAGGCGGCGGCGACCAGTTCGGGATCACGGGTGTTCCAGGCGTTCTCCGCGGCACGTACCTTGGCGGCCGCGGTATCGGCGTCGAACGGGGGTAGCGGCGGTCGCATGGGAAACTCCTTGTCGGTTCGGAATACGAGGGCACGGGCTCAGGGATTGGCGGGGGACAGCTCCGGCGGCCCCCACCGCAGCGTGGTAGCGGCGGTCAGCTCGACCACCTGTTCAACGGTGAACTCCACACCGCCCTGCGCGCCCGCGCCGAACGATTCGGCCGTATAGGAGACGGTGGCCGAACCGGTCAGCTGTAGGCTGCCGCCGGTTGCCCAGTCGGGTATCAGCAGACCACATCGGGGCCGGACCACGAGGTTGCCGAGGGTCTTGACTGCTCCAGGCCCTGAAGGACCGGGATTCCTGCTTCATCGCCAGCCGCCCGAAAGGAGAACTCCTTTGAGGTCTTATGCCGACTCCACAGGCGTTTTACCTCTCTGCCAGCCCGGCAGCGAGGATGTTTTCGGCGGCGTTGACGTCACGATCATGGACCGTGCCGCACCGGCACTGCCACTGCCGAACGCCCAACGACAGGGCCTCGTGCAGCGTCCCACAGGCAGAGCACATCTTGCTGGAGGGGAACCATCGGTCCACCACCAGCAGCTCACGGCCGTACCAGTCGGCCTTGTATTCGAGCATGGTGCGCAACTGCCGCCAACTCGCGTCCGAGATCGCTCGGGCAAACGAGTGGTTGGTGACCATGTTGCCCACCGTGAGGTCCTCGATGGCGATCGCTTGGTTCTCGCGGATCAGTCTCGTGGACAGCTTGTGCAAGAAATCGGTGCGCAGGTCGGTGATCCGCGCATACACACGGGCCACCCTGAGCCGGGCCTTGGCCCGATTGTTCGACCCCTTCTGCTTGCGGGAAAGAACACGCTGGGCCTTCGCCAGTTTGCGCCGGTCGCGGCGCTCGTGGCGGGGGTTGGTGACCTTCTCGCCGGTCGACAGGGTGGCAAGGGCGCTCAGGCCGACGTCGACACCGACCACGGCCTCGGTCTCGGTCACAGGGGGGATCGTTTCCTCGACGAGCAGGGACACGAACCAGCGACCGGCCGCATCACGGGACACGGTGACCGTCGACGGTTCGGCCCCGTCGGGCAAGGGGCGAGACCAGCGGATATCCAGCGGCTCGGACATCTTCGCCAACGTCGGTCTGCCATCGCGCCAGGAGAATCCGGAGCGCGTGTACTCGGCGCTCGCGCGAGATTTCTTGCGCGACTTGAATTTCGGGTAGCGGGCACGCTTGGCGAAGAAGTTGGAGAACGCAGCCTGCTGATGTCGAAGTGTCTGTTGAAGGGGGACACTCGACACCTCGCGCAGAAATGCCAGGTCGTCAGCCTTCTTCCAGGCGGTCAGCGCGGCCGACACCTGCACGTAGGTGGTCTTGCGCTGCTCGGTGATGTACGCCTTTGTGCGTTCATCCAAGGCCTTGTTCCACACCAGGCGAACACATCCGAACGTGCGGTTCAGTTCCGCCGCCTGTTCGAGGGTCGGATAGCAGCGGAACTTGTACGCCCGCTTCACCACCTTACCTACCACGGCTCACACAATATCATTGCGATATGTAAGGAGGGAGGATGGCGTTTGTTCCTGGCCGTGAACAGCCGGGTCTCCACGCCAAACGTCCGATGAGATACCGGCCACGGCGGCGGCCGACGTTCACCACCGCGAACGCGGAACGTCGAATTCGGCGCACAACGCGCGCCAGACATCGCGGGGATCCGCCCCCGCCTCGATCGCCGCGGCGCCCGTTCTGCCGCCGAGCGACTGGATGACATGATCGGTGAGCAGGGCGTCGCCTCGGGCGACCCCGAACTCGGTGTGCAACAGCTCCTGGAATTCGGTCAAGCGCACCGTGTCACGATACCCGCCCCGCTCACGCCCGCCCGGACGTACCGCCCGGCGGGGACGGAAGGACCGCGTGACCGAAACGGACCCTGGGCCGGCCTCAGTGCGTGCGAACCGTCCCACGGACCCGGTGGCAGATCCCGACGGGATCGGCGACCTCCCGCGCCCCCGCGGCCGCCTGCCGCGCCGCCTCGGTGAACCCCGGCTCCGCCACCACCCGCAGCACTGCGGCGCGCAGGGCCGCCGCCTCGAGTGGTCGCACGAGCAGCGAGCTTCCCTGCCGCACCGCACGGTTGGCCAGTTCCCACTGGTCGCCGCCACCGGGCACGGTCACCACCGGGACACCCGCCGACAGGGCCTTCGCCAGCAGCCCGTGGCCACCACCGCCGACGACCGCGCGGGCGTGGTGGAGCAACTCGTCCTGCCGGCCCAGGCCGGCCGTCGCCCACGGCGGCAGATCGGCAGGCGGCTCGTCCAACATGGAGATCACCACCCGCACCCCGGCCCCGTCGAGTGCCGTCAGCACCGTGTCCACCATTCCACGCACCCCGGTGTCCGCGGTGGACGGCGCCACCATGACCAGCGGCCCGTCCCCGGGCGGCGGTTCCAGGACGCGGTCGGTGGGCTCCCAGAACAGCGGTCCCACCACACGCGCCTCCCCCGGCCAGTCCGGGCGCGGGAGCTCCAGGGCAGGCAGTGTGGCGACCAAACGGGCCGCCGGACCGGGATCCGCCGCGGGCAACCCCACGCTCTGCCTGGCCCGTTCACGTTGCCGGGCACCCCCGCGGATGGCACGGGCGGTGAAGGCCCGCAGTACCCCGTCGCGTAACCGGCCGCGCAGCCCGGTCCCCGGCGCGAGACCACTTCCGATGGGCGGCAGCCCCTTCGACGGCAGATACAGCGGATGCGGCGACAATTCCACCCAGGGCACGCCCAGCCGTTCGGCCGCCATCCCCCCACCCGCGGTGAGTACATCCGAGACCACCAGTTCCGGCAGCATGGCACTCAACTCGGGCAGAATCTCGGTAGAGATATGAGCGGCGCGTTCGTGAATGCGCTGCCCGGCGTCGGCATCGTCATCGACCGCACGGGGCGCCAGACCCTTGAGGCGGCGCACCCCGATACCGGCCGCGCGGGCGGCGTCGAACCAGCGGGGTCCGGTGAACAGTACGGGCTCATCCCCCGCCGCCAGCAGGCGCAGGCACAACGCGATAGCGGGAAACGCATGGCCCGGGTCAGGACCGGCGACAACGGCTACTCGCATTCGCCCAGCCTGCCACACTCGTCCCGGCACTCAGCCGCGGAACCGGAACAGCTCGAACCCCACCGCGCGTTCGGCGGGAAATCCGTCCTTGGGGGCGGTGGTCATCTCCACCACGGCACGCGCCTGTTCGGCCGCCGGCCGCGGACTCAACGCCTCCAGATAGCGGCGGTGTTCGGCCAGGGACGCCTCGGCCGGTCCGATGGTGTCGGTGACATCCACCGCGTGCGTGGCCGTCGGGCCCACCACCGCCGCCCATCGCGCGGTCCATGGCGGCAGATCGGCTATCTCCGGGAAGATCCACTCATTGCCGGCATCCGATACCGCGTCCAGGCCCGCGCGGCCGACCGCCCGGTGATCGGCGCTGTTGACGAATCCGCTCGCCCACGCGGTACCGAAATAGGACAGCACCACCATCTCCGGGCGATGCCGGCGGATGGCCGCGGCCAGATCACGGCGCAATGCCAGGCTTTCCTCCACCCGCCCGTCGGGGTAGCCGAGGAATTCCACCTCGGCGACACCGACGACCGCGGCCGCGGCGATTTCCTCGGCCTCCCGCAGCGGGCCGGCATCGGCGGGTGCCATACCCGCGATACCGGCCTCACCCGAGGTCACCAACACATAGCGGATGTCCTTGCCCTGGCGCGTCCAGTGGGCGACGGCCGCGGCCGCGCCGTACTCGATATCGTCGGGGTGCGCGACGATCACCAGACCACGCCACCAGTCCTCGGGTAGCTGCTCCATATCGCCATTCAACACAGGGCCCCGAGCGATTACGTCTTTTCGCCACCCGTTTCGGGACGCGGGGCGGTCAGAGTTTGCTCACGGTGCTGTCACTGTCCGAACCGGCCACCGCCTTGTACAGCAGGTACAGCCCGAACACCACCGCCCCGATCACCAGGATCGGGAACAGTCCCTTGATCAGCGCGCCGACGACGGCCAGCGCGATCCACACCACGGCGATCACGCCGATGATCTTCCACAGCATTTCGTACCTCCCAGAAGTGGCGCTACACCTCGAGCATTACAGTCCGAGCCCGAGAAATCACCAGGTGAAAGCCAATATCGGGGTGAAGATCAGGGTTATCCCCGAACAACCACGAAGGACCGGTACGGTCAGCGGAACTGTCCGTACCGCGGAGGGCTTTCCGGCAGCGGCAGCGTCGAGGGCAGCGGAGCGCCCACCGCATACGACGGTTTGTCGGCGAGCTCGGTCAGCGCCTGGGCCCAGCCGTCCATGCGGTCGGCGGCGTGGCGCAGATCGGCGACGACGACGTCGAATTCATGGTGCACCACGGTCATCTCCGGGATGGCGAGCACCCGCCCGGCCGCGGCCACAATCTGCTCGTATTCGACGATTCCGGCCTCCAACCGGGACAGGATGTGCCGCAACTGCTCGGCGAGCACCCCGACCGTCTCCGAGTCCATCGAACCCAGGGTGATACCCGCCTGTTCCATGGCCACGATATCGGCGGCCAGCGCATGAAGCGCGGCGGCGCCGGAACCCGCGGTGGCCAACATATCGTCGAGTTCCTCCGACGGCAGCCGACGGGACCGCGCGATATGCCCGCCCAACTCGTGCAGCGCGCGTTCGGCGCGCGCGAGCCGCTCCATCGGCGCGCGGGCGACCGACCGGCCCGGAGGCAGTTTGCGCGGAATATATCCGGCACGGGGCAGTGGGATGCTGCGCATCCGCAGGTATCGACGGGTGCTCAGCGCCGCGCCGGTGACCAGCGCGACGGCACCGCCGCCGAGAAGCACGACCACCCAGGCGGGGGCGGAGACGACGGCCAACCCGACCGCGCCGACGGTGGTGATACCCGAGGCGGTACCGAGCCGCACACTGCGCCGGCGGAGTCGGCGACGTCGCCGCATTTCACGCTCCCGCGGATCGGCCCAGCGGCGGACCGCCACCAGTGCGTGCTCACCCACCTCGCGCAGGGTATCCGGCAGGGCGGGCTGCTGCGGGTCCACCCCGTGCCGGGGTCGGATCGGATAGCGGGGCCCGGACGGGGAGATGCGGGATCGTCGACCGCTCATGACTGTACTTCCTTGCCGAAACCCCGAACCGCTACTGCTGAGCGGTCTGCCCCTTGTTCATCTGTGGCTGCGGCTGCGCCGGCTCGGCCTGGGCCTTGGCGGAATCGAGGGCGGGGCCGGTGCCGCCGGCGGGCAGCGCCTCGCCGCGCATCGATGCCCGAATCTGCTCCAGCCGGTTGTGCCCGGCCATCTGAACACTGGCCTGCTGCACTTCCAGCATCCGCCCCTGCACCGAGTTCTGCGCCAGTTCGGCGGCGCCGAGCGCATTGGCGTAGCGGCGCTCGATCTTGTCCCGCACCGCGTCCAGGCTGGGCACGTTGCCCGGCGCGGACAGGGTGCTGTCCATCTGCTGCAGCGAGGCGCTGACCTGCTCCTGCATCTTGGCCTGCTCCAGCTGGCTGAGCAGTTTGGTGCGCTCGGCGACCTTCTGCTGCAGCAGCATGGCGTTCTGTTCGACCGCCTTCTTGGCCTGCGCGGCCGCCTGCAGCGACTGGTCGTGCAGCACCTTCAGGTCCTCCACGGCCTGCTCGGCCGTGACCAGCTGAGCGGCGAACGCCTCGGCGGCGTTGGTGTACTGGATCGCCTTCTCGGCATCGCCCGCGGCGTTG
Organism: Nocardia brevicatena NBRC 12119; assembly: GCF_000308495.1. GTDB lineage: Bacteria > Actinomycetota > Actinomycetes > Mycobacteriales > Mycobacteriaceae > Nocardia > Nocardia brevicatena. Next base: position 145,245 of record NZ_BAFU01000061.1, read on the forward strand.
GCCTGATCGGCCAGCAGTACGGCCTGCCGGGCATTGGCGTTGAGCTTCTCGACCTCGTCGAGCTGGCGGTTCAGTTTCATCTCCAGCTGACGCTGGTTGCCGATCACCGAGGCCGCCTGCTGCGACAGAGCCTGGTGCTGGCGTTGGGCTTCCTCGATAGCCTGCTGAATCTGGACCTTCGGATCCGCGTGCTCCTCGACCTTGGCGTCGAAAAGGGCCATCAGGTATTTCCAGGCCTTGACGAACGGATTAGCCATCGGTTGATCCCGCCTCCATCTGCTGTGCCGCCTGCGCGACGTGCGGTGCGCGACCGTCACGCACCCGGTATATGCCTATCCTCCACCATTTCGACGCCCGGTACCGGTGACCGAGCGTTACCGCGTCCGGATCGTGAACCCGTAACCGACGCCCGCTACGAATCTATCCGTTCCCCCACCCGGCGCGCATCGGCACGGACCCTGGTCTTTCCCCGATTTCCCCTAGGCGACCTTGACCAGCACCAGGGTTTCGTTCTTCGGCGCCGGGATGACGATCCGGGTGTCCTCGTCGATCTGCGGCCGGCCGACGGGTGCGTCGGACCCGGCGGATGCGGTATCGGCCTCGGACAACGCGGCGCTATCGGGACCGGTCCTGGCGGCGGGCTCCGGAACCGGCGTGGGGGCCGCGACGGTCTCGCGCTCGGCCGTGGGCGTACCGCTGTCGGCGATGATCGTGCTCACATCCCACAGCACCCGGGACAACGGGACATCCAATGCCTCGCAGATCGCCGCCAGCAGTTCGCTGGAGGCCTCCTTGCGGCCCCGCTCCACTTCCGACAGATACCCCAGGCTCACCCGGGCCGAGGTGGACACTTCCCGCAGGGTCCGGCGCTGGGCGAGGCGAGCACGCCGCAGACTGTCCCCGATGGCCTCTCGCAGCAGCGTCATCGCGTTCTCCTTCTCCCGGTGGGCGCTCGGCCCGTACGGCGGAGCATGCCGTGGCACACGCCGTCCTTTCTGGCACAACGTGGGATCGGGCGAGTTGGTTCCCATATGTGGTGTGGGCGCGGAGGAGAGGTCACCGGAAGTTCACCCGGCGGCCGCGGCGCCGCGTACACATCGCAACAGTTCCCGTATCGCCGTCCGTGTCGCGTCGAACCTGATATTCCACCGGTGGCCCGACAGTTTCAACCGCATCACCTCGGTATGCCTCGGGCCGGCCAGCCCGAGGAACACCGTGCCGGCGCCGATACCGTTCTGCGGGTCCGGTCCGGCCACCCCGGTCAGCGCGAGTCCCCAGTCCGCGGCGCAGCGGGTACGCGCCCCGACTGCCAACTGTTCGGCGGTACTCGCTGCAACCGGTCCTTCGGCCGCGAGTATCTCGTCGCTCACCCCGGCCAGGCTGTGTTTCAGGTCCGTGGCGTACACCACGAGTCCACCGCGTAGCACGGCGCTGGCGCCCGGCACGCCCGCGATGGTCGCGGCCACGAGCCCGGCGGTCAGTGATTCCGCGGTGGCGACGGTCTGGTTCGTCGCGCGCAGCGCACCGACCAGCGCGACGGCGTCGGTGTCGGTGGTCAGCGGATCGGTCACGGTCGTGGGCCCCCTGGTACCGCTCATGCGCCGCTCGATCGGCCGGAGCCGGCGGACCACAGCCGCGCGGCCTGGCCCAGATAGTCCAACCCGGTGGCCGCCGTGAGTATCAACGCGATCCACATCAGTGCCATTCCCGCTGTCTGGAATCCCCCGGAGAGCGGGAGCAGCAGCACCCCGATGGCCAGCGACTGCACCAGCGTTTTCAGCTTCCCCCCGCGCCCGGCCGGGATCACACCGTGGCGCGCCACCGCCAGCCGCAGCAGCGTCACACCGATCTCGCGGACGCAGATCACCACGGTCATCCACCAGGGAAGCTCACTCAGCAGTGACAGTCCGATCAGCGCCGCCCCGATCAACGCCTTGTCCGCGATCGGATCGGCGAGTTTGCCGAAATCGGTGATCAGCCCGTACTTGCGCGCCAGTTGCCCGTCGAAACGGTCGGTGACGGCGGCGAGTCCGAACAGCACGGTGGCGGTGATCCGCCAACCGGTCTGGTGGCCGCCGCCGGCGAACAAGGCGAATACGAACAACGGCACCAGGCCGATCCGCATCATGGTCAGCACATTCGCGATATTCCACAGCGGAACAGCGGTCTCGGCCCGCGCCGGAAGCGGCCCGGGGCGCGCCGCCACGGGGGGAGCCGGGCGGCGATCCATCTCCTCGGGGTACACGCTCATGGCCGCCTCTCGGACCAGTCACGCTGCCCTGCGCGGAGGATGGGGCGGTAGGACTGGGGGTGCGGCACACCCCAAGCCTAATAGGCACTGCCGGAAGCCCGACCGCCGACAGTCCGTGTACGGCCGACGCAGGCGCGGGTACGTCTCTCGGTAGCAGGTGAGACTACTGTGCACTCCATGACCAGCGAATGTAGCGCGCTGATCTCCACGTCCACGTGGGGGTCAGCGCATCCGGCCACCTTCGGGTACGCTGCCCTCGTCGGCGCCGGGCGGGCGGAGACGATAAACGCCTGCGGAGGCTGGGTAAGACCACGGTCTACTGTGGCATCGGCCGGTGAAACAGGAGCCCACCGAGGTGTCGCGTGAGCGGCACGGCAGGAACCTCCGGTCTTCAGGCCGGGGGGGACGTCAACTCACTGGGACCACGGAGTGGTTCGCTCGGCGACGCGCCCGCGACACCGGGCACCGATATAACGGTGCGGCGGGCGCGCACCTCCGACGTCCCCTCGATCAAGGCGCTGGTCGATATCTACGCGGGTCGGATCCTGCTGGAGAAGAACCTGGTCAACCTGTATGAGGCGGTCCAGGAATTCTGGGTCGCCGAACACGGTGGGCGGGTGGTCGGTTGCGGCGCCCTGCACGTGCTGTGGGCCGATCTGGGCGAGGTGCGCACCGTCGCTGTCCATCCGGATGTCAAGGGGCATGGTGTGGGCAAACTCATCGTGCGGCGGCTGGTCGAAGTGGCCCGGGAATTGGAGCTGCAGCGGTTGTTCGTGCTCACCTTCGAGGTGGAGTTCTTCGGCCGGCACGGTTTTGTTGAGCTCGACGGCACTCCGGTGACCGCCGAGGTCTACGCGGAGATGTGTCGCTCCTACGACACCGGCGTCGCCGAATTCCTGGATCTGAGTTATGTGAAACCGAACACCCTCGGCAACACCCGGATGCTGCTGACCCTGTAATGCTCGACGGCACCCATTCCGGGGGTGTCGGTGTGACCGACGGCATCGTTAAGCTCGGCGCGTGCCGATCTTCGCAGTCCACTACACCTATTCCGCCGCCACCGTCGCCGGTCGCGACACCCACCGCCCCGCCCACCGCGGCTGGCTGTCCGGCCTGCTCGCCGACGGCGTCCTGCTCAGCAGCGGCCCGTATTCGGACGGTTCCGGCGCATTGCTGCTGTTGCGCGCGGCCGATGATACGGCGATGAAGGAGCTGCTGACCCGGGATCCGTTCGCACGACACGAACTGATCGACGAGGTCCGCGTGGTCGAATGGCAGCCGACGCTCGGCGCCTTCACCGACGCCGGGTAGGAATGCCCGGCCGGCGAGCCGCGACGGCCCGCCGGCCGGAGCGGCCGTATCCCGGTCACCGCTCGCGCGGCGCGCTCCCCGAATCCGCGGGCTCGACCGGTCGGGCCCTGCCGCCGGTTCGCCACAGGCTGGCCACCGTCGCGACCACCAGGATCCCGACGATCACCGACAGCGAGACGGCCGTGGATATCTCCGGTACCGCCACGTGTTCGCCACCGTTGACGAACGGCAGGTTGTTTTCGTGCAGCGCGTGCAGCATCAGTTTCACACCGATGAACGCGAGGATCGCGGCCAGCCCGTAGGACAGGTAGACCAACCGGTCGAGCAGGCCGCCGATGAGGAAGTACAGCTGGCGCAGGCCCATCAGCGCGAAGGCGTTGGCGGTGAACACCAGATAGGGCTGTTCGGTGAGACCGTAGATGGCCGGGATGGAGTCCAGCGCGAACAACAGGTCGGTGAATCCGATCGCCAGCAGGGCCAACAGCATGGGAGTGACCACCCGTTTACCGCCGATCCGGGCGATGAGGGAGTCGCCGTGGAACTGCTCGGTGGTCGGTACCAGGCGCTTGGTCAGCGCGACGATCCGGCTGTCGCGTTTCTGTTCGTGTTCGACCTCGTGCCCGCTCTCTTTCAGGAGTTTGGCGGCGGTGTAGATCAAGAAGATGCCGAACAGGTAGAAGACCCAGCTGAAGGCGCTGATCGCGGCCGCGCCCACGGCAATGAACGCACCGCGCATCACCAGTGCGATCACGATGCCGATCAGCAGGACTTTCTGCTGATATGCCCGTGGCACCGCGAAGGTGGACATAATGATCAGGAATACGAACAGGTTGTCGACCGAGAGCGCTTTCTCGGTGATGAAACCCGCGTAGTACTCCCCCGCGTAGACCCCGCCCCACTTCACGGCGACCAGGCCACCGAAGGCGAGGGCGAGCCCGATGTAGACCGCCGACCAGAACGCGGATTCCCGGAAGGTCGGTTCGTGCGGGGTGCGCACATGGGCGAAGAAATCGAAGACGAACAAGCCGAGGATCACCAGGATGGTGACCCCCCATACCACTGTCGTTACCTGCATGCGGCGATCCGTTCGGCAGTACCGGTCATGGGTGCCATCATGCCTGATTTGTCTGTTTCCATTGGATTGCGGGGCATTTGCCGGTCACGATTCCATACCCGCGGGCGGACCGGTGTGACAAACCCCACCCCCAGCGGCTCGGAAACCGATCAGTCCTCGGCCGATTCCGGAGAGTCGGCCCCGCCCCCGCGAATCGACCAGAGCAGGCCGTCGAGCTCGTCCGGTTTGACCAATACATCCCGGGCCTTCGAGCCCTCGCTGGGCCCCACCACCCCGCGGGTCTCCATCAGATCCATCAACCGACCCGCCTTGGCGAAACCGACCCGCAGTTTGCGCTGCAACATCGAGGTCGACCCGAACTGGGAGGTGACCACCAGCTCCACCGCCTGCAGGAACAGGTCCAGATCATCGCCGATATCGGGATCGACGTCCTTCTTCTCCCCCGCCTTGGCGCTCGTGACCCCTTCGGTGTACTCGGGCTCGGCCTGGTTCTTGGCGAACTCGACGACGGCCTGGATCTCCTCGTCGCTGATGAACGCGCCCTGCAACCGGGTCGGCTTTCCCGCTCCCATGGGCAGGAAGAGACCATCGCCCATGCCGATGAGCTTCTCGGCGCCGGGCTGGTCCAGGATGACACGGGAATCGGTGAGCGAGGAGGTGGCGAACGCCAACCGAGACGGGACGTTCGTCTTGATCAGGCCGGTGACCACGTCCACCGACGGCCGCTGCGTGGCCAGCACCAGATGGATACCCGCGGCTCGCGCCTTCTGGGTGATCCGCACGATGGCGTCCTCGACATCGCGCGGCGCGGTCATCATCAGATCGGCCAGTTCGTCGACGATGGCGAGAATGTACGGGTAGGGGCGATACACCCGTTCACTGCCCAACGGAGTGGTGACGGCCCCGGACTTGACCTTCCGGTTGAAGTCGTCGATATGCCGGACCCGGGTGGCCTGCATGTCCTGATAGCGCTGCTCCATCTCCTCCACCAGCCAGGCCAGCGCCGCCGCGGCCTTCTTCGGCTGGGTGATGATGGGGGTGATCAGATGCGGAATGCCCTCGTAGGGGGTCAGTTCCACCATCTTCGGATCGATCAGGATCATGCGGACCTCGTCCGGGGTGGCCCGCTGCAGCAGTGAAACCAGCATCGAGTTCACGAAACTCGACTTACCGGATCCAGTGGAACCGGCCACCAACAGATGCGGCATCTTCGCCAGATTGGCCGCGACGAACTCGCCCTCGATGTTCTTGCCGAGCCCGATCACCAGCGGATGGTGGTCGTTGCGGGTCGCGGGCGCCTTCAGTACATCCGCCAGGCGCACCAGTTCCCGATCGGAATTGGGCACCTCGATACCCACCGCGGACTTGCCAGGGATAGGGGCCAGCAGCCGCACGTTCTCGGTGGCGACGGCATAGGCGATATTGCGGGCCAGGGCGGTGATCTTCTCGACCTTCACCCCGGGGCCGAGTTCGACCTCGTATCGGGTGACCGTCGGGCCCCGGACGAATCCGGTCACCGCCGCGTCGATCTTGAACTGCACCAACACCTCGGTGATCGCCTCGATCATCGATTCGTTCGCGGCACTGCGCTTCTTGGGCGGGTCTCCGTCGACGAGCAGTTTCATCGGCGGCAGCGTGTAACCGCCCTCGGTGACCCGCTCGGCGACGAACTCCGGTTCCGGAAGCGGCAGCGGGGTCTGATCGACGGGCTCGGCCGCACGTTTCCCCCGCTTCGGCCGCTCGGGGGGTGCCTCGATGGGCGGCACGGATTCATCGGCAATCGGTTTCGCGTCGCGCAGCGGCGGCTCGCCCGTGGTATCGGCCCCACCGTATTCGTCGGCCGGATAGTTCTCACCGGGGCTGCGACCGCGACGGCCCGAGCGCGGACGGTGCACCGGGAAACCATCCGGGCCATAGTCGGGGGGACCATATTCGGATCGGTAATCGCCGTATTCGCCGTCCACCGGATCCGCACCGCCGGTGCCGAAGTATTCGCGCAGCCGCTGTGGAACCTCGCGGACCGTCGTCCCGGTGAGCAGCAGCGCGCCGAAAAGAGTGGCCAACAACAGGATCGGGGTGGACAGCCAGGCGGTGAGCCCCTCGGTCACGGGACCGCCCATGACGAACCCCACGAAACCCGCGGCCTGCGAACGTCCTTCCGCGTCGCTGGGCGCTCCGTCGGCGATATGCCACAGTCCGAGCAGCGGCAGTCCCACCAGCACACCACCCAGCACCAGCCGGGGCCGGATCTCCGGTCGGGGTTCGGTGCGCATGAGCACCACGGCGATTCCGGACAGCACGAACGGCAGCAGCGCCGAGGCCGAACCCGTGATGGCGCGGATGGCGGTCTCCACCCAGCGCCCGACCGGACCGCCCGCCGAGAACCAGACCGCGGCCGCGATAACGGTGCCGGCCGCGATGAGCGCCAACGCAATACCGTCACGGCGGTGGCCGTGTTCGATCTCGCCCGCTCTGCCGATGGCGCGGACAGTGGCGCCGAGCCCCCGCGCCACCACGGTCCAACCGCTGCCGAGCGCCCGGCCGAACACCGCCACCGGCGCCGTATCGGATTGCCGGCGGACCGGCCGACGCGGTGCGGTGGCCCGCCCACGCGCGCCGGAGGCCGGGCGCGCGGTGCCCGAACGCGAAGTACTCGAACGCGAAGTATTCGAACGGGAGGCATTCGAACGTGCAGTGGCCGAGCGCGCGGTGCCCGAACGAGAACGTGCCGCGGTCGTGCGCCCCCGAGCCGATCCCGCCCGCGCACCCGTCGTGGTTGTGCTGCGGGACTTACCTGCCATGGGCTCAGGCTAGCCGCAATTGCCTCGGTGGGACCATCCGCAACACTGGTACCGCCCGCCGTACCCGGCGGAGAACATCCGATGCGCCGTCATCGAATACCGGCGCGATCCGGCCCGGATCGCGGTCGCGGCAGCGGAGCCGGACGGACCGATCACACCGATCGGTCCAGGCCCAGCACCGCACGCACGGCCTCCGGATCACCCGCTGTCTCGATCCGGACCCGGTCCCGACCGAAGGCGTGCAACAGCAGTTCGGCGGGTGTCCCCGTCACGGTCACCGGGTCCCCGGCCCTGGGGCCGACGCGCGTCCGCTCCCCCTCGGATGTGACCAGATCCACCGGTACCGGGGATCTGCGGTAGGTCATCGACGCCACCCGACGCACCATCGGCCACAGCCGCCGCTGCTCCTCGGCGGACAGCTCCCGCGGCTCCCATTCCGGTCGGGCGCGGCGCACATCCTCGTGATGGACGAACATCTCGCTCAGATTCACGACGGCGTCCACCGGACGCAGCGGCGACCACCAGGGTGGCCCGTTGCGCACCCGGTCGAGTAATTCGGCAAACGGCCGCCGTGCGGTCTTGTCCTGCACCCGCCGTAGATATCCGGCGAACGGGCGCAACAGAATTCCCGGAGCGGCGTCGGGGCGGCGCTCCCGAACCACCAGATGCGCGGCGAGATCACGTACCGTCCAGTCGCCGCATAGGGTCGGCGCGTCCGGTCCGGCGGTCTCCATCGTCTCGACAAGGGCGCGACGTTCACGCTGGGCCATATTCACCGCTCCGAACCTAGCGGAGGAACCGGTCAGCGGGGTGTAGGCCGCACCTTTCGGGGCATTCGACCGGTTGCTCTCCGGTGGCCGGCTCTGTAATTTGTCAGGCGGTCCATAGGGTCGTGGACCAAAAAGTAGAGATGGGAACACCATTGAAGAAGATTCTCACCGTTGCCGCCGTTCTGGTGGCCACCATCGGTTCGATGCTGGCAGTCTCCGTGACACCCGCGCATGCGCAGAGCAGCTACTACGGCGCCATCGCCGTGTCCCTGTCGACCGGGCGTTACGGCTACTCCTATGACTACCCCAGCTACTCCTCGGCCGAGGATCGCGCGGTGTCGGAATGCGGTGTCGACGACTGCATTGCCAAGGTCTCCTGGCGCAACGGCTGCGGCGCCCTGGCGGTGTCATCCCGTTACTACAGCTACGGCGCGGGCGCCACCCGGTCCGACGCACGGGCCGAGGCGCTGGCGAACAACCCGGACGGTGACGCCTACATCGAGCACTGGAACTGCACCTCCGGCTACTCGCTGTAAGAAGGCTCCGCCACCAGACCGGCCGATGCCGGGTCCGTGACTATTCCGTAGGGGAACAATCGTGAAAATTCGTCCTTTCCGGGTCGTGGCCGCCATAACCATGGCCGCCGCCGCCCTCACCTTCACCGCGTGCACATCCTCGGAGGACAGCTCGTCCGATTCGGGCGCATCCGCGACGCAGGCTGCCGGTGGGTTCGAAGCGGGTAAGAGCAGCGACGGCACCGAAGAGGGTGCCGCCCCGTCCACCACCCCGCCGCCCAACCTGCCCAAGCCCAGCCCGGAAGAGCTCAACGACAAGATCAACCGGGCGCTCGACGGATCGGTCAGCGAAGAAGAGAAGCTGGCCTGGATCGAGGATGCCGAACAGGATCCGCAGCTGGTCGACAAGCTCGTCGACGCCGCCAAGAAGAACAAGGTCACGGTGAAGATCACCAAGGTGGGTGATCCCGCCGACGGCAAGCTGAAGGCCGACGCCGAGGTCACCATCGACGGTCAGCCGGTGGAGAACGCCTCCGTCGACTTCGTCGCCGAGGGCGATCAGTGGAAGATCGCGAACAAGTTCGCGTGCAATATCGTCAAGTCCGCTCAGCTGGACTCGGCCGCCTGCCAGTCCGACGAGTAATATCACGGGCAACCGATACGAAACCGCCGGAGGGCACCGAGCCTTCCGGCGGTTTCGTCGTTCTACGGGGCCACGACCGATCCTCGGGGCCGGTGACCGACCCGAGGAATCACACACCGATAACGGTCGGAACGATCATCGGGCGACGCCGATAGGTCTCGGCCACCCACCGCCCCACCACACGACGCACCCCCTGGGCAATGCGATGGGTCTCGGTGACACCCTCACCGGCCAACCGCAGCAGTTCGGCCTCGACCAGTTCGGCGGCCTCGGCCAACGCCGTGGGGTCGTCGGAGAAACCGCGTCCGCTCACCTCCGGAGCGCTCACCGCCTTGCCGGTGGTCTCGTCCACGGCGACGGTGATGGCGATGAAACCGCCCTCACCCAATACCAATCGATCCGATAGCGTCGACTCGCCCACATCGCCGACCGACAGCCCGTCGACGTAGACGTGCCCCACGGGGACCCGGCCCACAATGGTGGCGATTCCGTCCACCAGATCGACCACCACGCCGTCCTCGGCGAGTACCACCCGTTCCTCCGGTACGCCGGTGGCCACCGCGAGCGCCGCATTGGCACGCAGATGCCGCCATTCCCCGTGCACGGGCATGGCGTTGGTGGGCCGTACGGCGTTGTACAGGTACAGCAGCTCACCTGCCGAGGCGTGGCCGGAGACGTGCACCTTGGCGCTCTGCTGCGTGATCACCGTGGCACCCAACCGGGCCAGGCCGTTGACCACCGCGAAGACCAAGTTCTCGTTGCCCGGGATCAGCGAGGAGGCCAGGATCACCAGATCGTCGGGGCGGATATTGATCTGCCGGTGATCGCCGCGCGACATCCGCGACAGCGCCGACAGCGGTTCGCCCTGGGAACCGGTGGAGATCAGCACCAGTTTGTTCCCGGGCAGGGTGGCGGCCACGTCCAGATCGACGACGAGACCGTCCGGCACGCTCAGATAGCCCAGGTCCTGCGCGATCTGCATATTCCGCACCATCGACCGGCCGACGAAACACACCCGCCGCCCGTATCGCATCGCTACGTCCACGACCTGCTGGATGCGGTGCACATGACTGGCGAACGACGCGACGATCACCCGGTTGGGGGCCTTGCCGATCACGCTGTCGAGCACCCCGCCGATCTCCCGTTCCGGGGTGACGAACCCGGGCACCTCGGCATTGGTGGAATCGACCAGGAACAGGTCTACACCCTCGTCGCCGAGCCGGGAGAAACCGGCCAGGTCGGTGAGTCGCCCGTCCAGCGGCAGCTGATCGAGTTTGATATCGCCGGTGTGCAGCACCAGACCGGCCCGAGTGCGGATGGCGACCGCGATGGCGTCGGGGATCGAATGGTTGACGGCGAAGTACTCACACTCGAACGGACCGTGCTCGGTGCGCTGTCCCTCGGCCACTTGGACCAGTTTCGGATGCTGGCGGTGCTCCCGGCATTTCGCGGCGACCAGGGCGAGGGTGAACTTGGAGCCCACCACCGGGATATCCGGCCGCAGCCGCAGCAGGAACGGCACCGCGCCGATATGGTCCTCGTGCCCGTGGGTGAGCACCACGGCGGCGACATCGTCCATCCGGTCCTCGATGGGCCGGAAATCGGGCAGGATCAGATCCACACCGGGTTGCTGGTCCTCCGGGAAGAGCACCCCGCAGTCGACGATGAGCAGTTTGCCGTCGTACTCGAAAACGGTCATATTGCGACCGATTTCGCCGATTCCGCCCAGTGCGAATACCCGTAGGCCGCCGCGCGGCACCTTCGGCGGTATACCGAGCCGATCCTGCGCGACCGCCTCCGGGCTCTCTTCCACGACCTGTTCGGACCGGCCGCGCCCGGATGCCCGGGAGCGACCGCGCCGGCCCCGGTCCGACTGCGCTCGGGTGCTCTCCTGTTTGGCGGTACGTCCCTGCGTGCGTCGGGCCTCGGCCGCTTCCGTACCCGCGGACACCGACTGCGCCGCGGGCGGTTCCGCCCCGCCGGCGGGTGCCGTCGGCTCGGCTTCGACCGCTGCCCGCTCTCGGTCCGCGGCGGGCGGCTGCGGCGCGGGGGCGGCAGGCCCCGCTTCCCGGCGGGCGGTGCGACGGGGACGACGACCGGTTGGTTCCGTCATACGAGCACCCCGGCCGCTTCCAGATCCGCGGCCAGTTCGTCGAGCTGTTCGGTGCTCGGCATGAGCTGCGGAAGGCGAGGCTCGCCGACCTCGACACCGAGCAGGCGCAGTGCGCCCTTGGTCATCGCCACACCCCCCAGTCGGGCCATGGCGGCGTTGAGCCGCAGCAGGCCGGCATTGATCTCTCGGGCGCGCACCACCTCGCCGGCGGTGTAGGCGTCGAGCAGTTCCCGCAGCCGCTCCGGCACCAGATGCCCGATCACACTGATGAACCCAACCGCGCCGACCGAGAGCCAGGGCAGGTTCAACATATCGTCGCCCGAGTAGAAGGCCAGGCCGGTGCTATCGATCAGGGCGGCGCCGGCGTTCAGATCGCCCTTGGCGTCCTTAACCGCGACGATCCGCGGATGTTCGGCGAGCCGGCGAATGGTGTCGAAGGCGATCGGCACCACCGAGCGCGGCGGGATGTCGTAGAGGGTCACCGGCAGGTCGGTGGCGTCGGCGATCGCGGTGAAATGCGCGAACAGACCCTCCTGGGTCGGCCGCGAATAGTAGGGCGTCACCACCAACAGACCGTGCGCGCCGGCACGCTGGGCATTACGCGCGAGTTCGATGGAATGCGCGGTGTCGTAGGTGCCCGCGCCCGCGATCACGGTGGCCCGGGTGCCCACCGAGGAGACCAGGGCGCGCAGCAGGTCGGACTTCTCCGACTCGGTGGTGGTCGGCGATTCACCCGTGGTGCCGGACACCACGAGCAGGTCGACACCGCGGTCGACCAAACGGTTCGCCAGGGCGACGCCGGTATCGATGTCGAGCTTCCCGTCGACCCCGAAGGGAGTCACCATCGCGACACCTACCGTGCCGGACGCGCTCAACACCGGAGGCGTCGATTCACCGTTCGTCATGGTCAAAAAGGCTACCCGGTCGGGGACACGCCATCGACACCCTCGTCCGGGTTCCGGCGCGCCGGAGCCGGTAATTCTCGTCTCGGACCGCCCGGGGACACCATGGCGGCCCCGACGGGCCGGAGCCACGGCATCTTTCTGACATCAAATCAATCCTTGCATGCCGCCATATATGACGTCACACTGATGTCATGGATTTGACTCGATACACCGCCCGCCTCCGCGAAGACCTGATCGCGGCGGCCGCACTGGGCGATGAGAAGACCCAGGCGACAGCGGCCGCACTGGCCACGGCGGTGGAGAGCTCCGCCAGACTGGTCCTGCTGTCGGCACTCTCGGATCTGGCCGATACGGTTTCCGAACAACTCGGCGACCGGACGGTGCGGGTCTCGGTCACCGGCTCCGAGGCGACCGTCGATGTGCACAAGAATCCGCACGGTGCGGACGAGCCGCCCAGCTTCGAGGAGATGACCGGCGATATCAGCCGGGTGACGCTGCGACTGGTCGAACAGCTGAAATCCCGCGCCGAAGAAGCCGCGGCGCAGAGCGGCCAGTCGCTGAACGCCTGGCTGTCCGGGGCGGTTTCGGGCGCATTGCGCGAACAGATGCGCGGCTACGGCGCGTCCAAGAGCCACCAGGCCCCCACACGGGACGACTTCCGCGACGGCGAACAGGCGTAACCCGGCCCGAGGCCGCCGCTCACGTGGTGACGACCACCGCCCCGGTGGCGTCGATCTCGGTGCGGCGGTCCGCATCGACGGTATCGGCCAGTACCGTTGCCACAATGCGCCGGCCCACCGGCAACACCCGTACGGTCACCGAGCCCGCCTCGGCCGCGTCCAGTTCCCGGATGGCCGCCTCGACCACCCGCCGCCGCACCTGGTCCGAGACCGCCGCGAAACCGCCGTCGTCGAGCAGCACCACCTCCACCCCACGGGCCCGCGCGCACCGGGCCGCGGCGTTGAGCCGGTCGGTGACCAGTTGCGGCGCGCGTAGCCCGTCCCGCAGTTCGGCCTCCAGCAGCCGACACTGCTCCCGTTCGGCGGCGGCCAGCTCCGCACCGCGGGCTATCCGTTCGAGCATCGGCCGGGCGGCCTTGTCCAGCCGGGCCAGTTGGCGCAGGCGCTCCCCGCTCTCGGCCACGAGGGTGGCCTCGGCGGCGGCCCGCAGTGCGGCTTCCTCCTGCAGCAGCCGCAGCGACCGCTGGGTGGGCCGCAGAATCACCACGCACACCGAGACACCGGCCACCGTGGCCACCGGGACGATGGACGCGACCAGCGACCGGACCGGCACCGTGGAGAACGTCGCGAGCAACCCGAGCGCCGTGGCGGCGCCGCCCACCCCGAGCCAGGCGGCGCCCATCCGGTTGCGCAGCACCAGCACGGCAAGCACATACGAGGCCGCGAACACCGTCCAGGTCTGCCCGGACTCGCCGATCACCTTCTCCGGGGTGGTCAACGCTATCGCCACCGGACCGACACCGGCGACATAGCAGGTCGCGGGCCACGGCAGCGGATCACCCGGTATCAGCAGGACGACCACCCCGGCCACCATCAGCAACGCCAGCCCGACCGCCGCCGCCGCCGAGGGAGTATTCTCGCCCACCGAGAAATTGCGGATCATATACAGCAGGATGGTCAGCTCCAGCACCGCCAGGAACAACCATCCGGCCCGTCCCCGCAGGCCGAACAGGTCTCGCAGCTCGATATCGTCGTCACGCCGCCGCTCGGCGACCTCGCCCCGTTCAGCCATCGCTGCCCCAGACCAGAGTGACCGTGGTGCCCTGTCCCGGCGTGGATTCCACAAAGCCGGCACCGCCGGACAGCTGCCGCATCCGGCCGAGGATGCTCACCGAGATACCGAGCCGGTCGGCCGGTACCCGGCTCTGGTCGAAACCCGCTCCCTCGTCGCGGAACACCACCCGGATACCGCCCGCGCCGACAGTGACGGTCACTGTCCGACATACGGTCCGACCCGGAATGTCGGCGTGCCGCACGCTGTTACGGGCGGCCTCGGCCAGCGCCGCCGCCAGAGTGCTCGCCACCCGCACCGGCATCCGCAGCTCGTCGTTCCCGGCGGCCCGGTACGCGGTGAACCCTATCTCGCCGTTCACCTCGTGCACCGCCGAGCGCAGAAATCCCACGACCGCCTCGGTATCCAACCGGTCGGGCCCGGCCTCGGTGTCCCGACAGGCGTCGAGCTGGTCGAGGGTGCGTTCGGCCTGACGCTGCAGAATCGGTGACTCGGTGCCCGACCGGGAGGCGTCCAACAGTGTCGACAGCACGCCGTCGTGGATCAGGGCCGCGAACCGGGCCCGCTCGCGATCGCGTGCCGCCGCACCCGCCACCGCGGCCGCCCGGTTGCTCGCAACCTCCGATTCCCGATCCACCCGCACCGCGGCCGCCTTGGCGTAGACCAGACACCACAGAAACAGCACGCACAGCCCGGCGGCCCGGGCGAACCCCTCGGTGACGACCGGTACCGTCAACCGGTTCACGACGAGAACATTCGCGATGGCGGCCAGTATCGCGCCGGCGGCGAGATAGGCCATGGCGGGAGCGGTCCGCCAGGACAGACCGGCCGCCAGGACACCGATGGCGAGCAGCCGGTACACCCATACCGCCGAAGGGTCCGCCAACGGCTGCGCATAGGCGATCAGGATCAGGGCCATGGACGCCAGATAGCCGACCGCCGCGGTACCCGAAACCGCACGGATCACGCGGGGACCCGCCACCACCGATACCCCGGCGAGTATCGGGAACAGGCCGAACGCCAGGACCATGATGGCGAGGGACCAGCCGACGGTCGCCCGACTGCTCTGGGCCAGGATCTCGGGCAGCTCCAGTACGGCGGCGATCGATCCGCCCACACCGATGGCCAGACCGAAGCGGCGCTGAATACGATCGACGGCGCTTCCGTAGTCGGACGACTCGGACAATGCGAACGGCCCGAACCGCCGGCGCCGCGAACCCGGCCGGGTCGGCGCCGGCTCCACCGCTACGACGGAGGCAGTGGGCGCGCTCATTCCGGACGGTGTTCGGGGACCGGTAGCCAACCGTCCTCCACGGCCCGTTTGTACAGATCGGTCTTGGTGGGCGCGGGACGCCCGGCATCGGCGTATTTCTGCCTGATCCGCCCCAGATAGTCGTTGACGGTCTGTTCGGACAGACCGGTCAGCCGCGCTACCCGGGACGCCTTCTCCCCGGAGGCGTACAGGGTGAGCACCTCTTCCTGCCGAGGGCTCAGGCCGACGCTGGACAGTTGCGGATCACCGTCGATGGCGGCCGCCCAATCAGTGGTGACCACCTGTTCGCCGGAGGCGGCCCGACGCATCGCGGCCACGACCGTGGGCACGTCCTCGGATTTGCGGACCACCCCGAGCACCCCCGCCCGTGCGGCCGACCGCACCAGGAAGGCGTTCTCCGCTCCGGTGAAGACCAGCACCTCGATGCCGTTGTCGCGCAGCGTGCGCACATTGTCCTCGGGCGAGGACCCGTCGGACAGCCGCAGGTCGAGTACGGCCAGGTCGAGATCCGGTTCGCCGTCGACGCCGCGGCAGGCCGGATCGGCGAGCAGTTCGGCGACGGTGCCCGCGGTCGCCACCAGCTCCAGATCCGAATGCGGCCCCAACATGGCGGCCAATCCGATCGCGACCGATTCGTGGTCCTCGATCAGCCCGATCCGCCGGGGCCTGTCCACGCTCTCGCCGCAATCTGTCACCTCGACACCCTTCTACGCACGCCCGCATCGGCGTTGACAAACGAACGTAGCGCGCAAGCCTCCGCGCAGGCGGAGGTTAGCGCAGCCGGCTACCTTCGAGACGCCGCACGCGTCGCCGCCGGGTAGGCGGAGACGTCGAACGCCCGTGGAAGCCGGGCAAGACCACGGAGCAGGAACCCACCGAGGTACCGCGTGAGTGGCACGGCAGGAATCCTTGGTCTTCCGGCCAGGGAGGGCGTCAAAGCAGTATGCCTGTCGACCGATACCGCGGCCACCCACCAAAATTCGGGGCACACTCCTCGGCCCACCGGTTGCGGCGCGACGGTGGCGGCCGGTTCCGGTCACTGCATCAACGTGGCCGCCACCGTCGCCCCCAATTCCCAACATCTCTCGAGGTCGGCCTTCGTCGGCTTGCCCATCACCACAACCGGTTCTGCCGCCTTGACCCAGCCGAGCCCGGTGACCACCGATTCGACACTGCGCTGCGCACCCTCGGTGCCCTCGTTCCCGTGAATGTAGAGGCCATACGGTCGACCACGTGTCGAGTCCAAGCACGGGTAATACAGGAGGTCGAACGCCGCCTTCAGGGCCCCACTCATGTACCCCAGATTCGCCGGCGTCCCGAGCAGAAACCCATCCGCGTCGAGAGCATCGCTCGGCGTCGTCGCCAGCGCGGCCCGGCGCACTACTTCGATGCCCTCGATCTCGGGATCGGTGGCGCCCGCGAGAACCGCCTCGAACATTTCCTGCATATGCGGAGAGGGCGTGTGATGGACGATCAGCAGTC
Organism: Nocardia brevicatena NBRC 12119; assembly: GCF_000308495.1. Taxonomy (GTDB): domain Bacteria; phylum Actinomycetota; class Actinomycetes; order Mycobacteriales; family Mycobacteriaceae; genus Nocardia; species Nocardia brevicatena. The sequence goes on from NZ_BAFU01000061.1 coordinate 162,136, forward strand.
GCGGCACGTCGACGAGCGTAACCCGCGGGGCCGCCGGGGCGGCGGTCGCGGACCGCAGCGGCGACGTATCCGTGCCGCGGGTCAGCCGTCGGCCGGTACGGCGGGATCCTCCGGCGCCGTGACCTGGTCGTGCAGGCGCTGCCAGAGCGCGCCGTCGCGTTGGGTTTCGGCGTCGATCTCGTCGTAGGTTCGCTGGTCGAGACCGGCTGCCAGGATGATCCCCTCGGAAGTGGCGGCGAATTCGTCACCGATGCGACGCAACCGGTCCGGATCGTCCGCGGCAGCCTCGATCCGTGAATCGTATTCCCGTGCCAGGGCGGTGATCCCACGGGTCGCCCGGACGAATTGCATCAACTGCGCTTCGGTAAACGAGTCGGTCATACCGGATCACTGTAGGGCCTGCCCGGCAGGCCACGGTGGGCAATCCCGACCACGGAACGGATACGGCGGTCGGGCCGGACCGGGAAGCCGTCAGGAACGGTCGCCCTCTCGCTCGCGTTTTTCCAGTTCCACCGCTCGGCGCATGGTCGCGCGGGCGCGGGCGCGGTCGCCCGCGTAGTCGTAGGCGCGGGCCAACCGGTAGGAGACCCGCCAGTTGTCGGGGTCGGCCTCCCATTCCTGTTTCACGGTGAGAAACAGCTCGTCGGCGGCGGCGCGGTCGATTCGCCCGGACGGACGGCGCGGCAGCGGCGAGACATCCAACTCCAGGCCTTCGGCGTGGATACGCCGTGCCAGATGTTGGTGTGCCAGGGCGGCGCGGACGGTGGCCGTCACCATCCACACGCCGAGCAGCGGCAGGATCAGCACTCCGACGCCGATGGCGACCGCGGCCACGTCACCGGAGACGAGCAGACCGATCGCGATGCGCCCGAGCAGCAGGAAGTAGAAGACCAGCACCAGCACCAGCACCGCGATCACGGCGACAGTCCGGAGGACCCCCGGGTCGGGTCCGGAGGCGGAACCGTCGGGCGCGGGGGTGCTCACAGGTCCAGTAGCGGGTCGAGTCCGACGGTCAGCCCGGGCCGCCGCGCGATCTGCCGCACCCCCAGCAGCACACCGGGCGCGAAGGAGGAGCGGTCGATGGAGTCGTGCCGAATGGTGAGGGTTTCCCCTTGGGTGCCGAACAGGATCTCCTGGTGCGCGACCAGACCGGCCAGCCGCACGGAATGCACTCGCACCCCGTCCACCTCGGCGCCGCGGGCACCGTCCAATTCGCTGGTGGTGGCGTCGGGGCTGCGCCCGACCCCGGCCTGTGCCCGGGCCTGTGCGACGAGTCCGGCGGTGCGGTAGGCGGTACCCGACGGGGCGTCGGCCTTGTTCGGGTGGTGCAGTTCGATCACCTCGACCGAATCGAAGAACCGCGCCGCCTGTTGGGCGAACCGCATGGACAGCACCGCGCCGATGGCGAAGTTCGGCGCGATGAGCACCCCGACCTGGGGTTTGTCCGCCAGCCATCCGCGTACCTCGTCGAGGCGGGCGGCGTCGAAGCCGGTGGTGCCGACCACGGCGTGAATACCGTGTTCCACCAGGAACTTCAGATTGCCCATCACCACATCGGGGTGGGTGAAGTCGACCACGACCCGCGTATCGGTCTCGGTGAACCCGCTCAGCGGATCCCCCTTGTCGACGGCGGCGACCAACTCCAGATCGTCTGCCGCGTCGACGGCCGCGCAGATCGCCGTCCCGACCTTCCCCCGCGCGCCCAGCACACCCACCCGAATCGGTGCCGTCACCTGGTCCACCACTCCCTACTCGTCGTCGGACAACCGTCCCGAGCCTACTGCTCGGCCATCTCGCCTCGGAGCACCGACTCCCGGTCGAACGGCATGATCTCGCACCGCCGGCAGGCGGCACCTAGAAGCACATCACCTGGCGGAGTGCGTGGCCGGCGGCGAGTTCGTCCATGGCCCCGTTGATATCGTCCAATCCGATATGCGCCGAGATCAGCCGCTCGACCGGGAGCGTGCCGGCGCGCCACATCCGCACGTATTCGGGGATGTCCCGCGACGGGACCGCCGAGCCCAGATAGCTGCCGATGATGGAGCGCCCCTGGGCGACCAGCCCGAGGGGGGAGATACTCGCCCGCGCGTCGGGGGCCGGTAGCCCCACGGTGACGGTGGTACCGCCGGGTGCGGTCGCGGTGACCGCGGTCTCGAAGGCGCGCACCGCCCCCGCCGCCTCGACCACGATCTCCGCCTGCACTTCCTGTTCGGTGAGTTCGGCCGGGGTATAGGCGGTGTCGGCGCCGAGTTCCCGGGCGAGGGCGAGCTTATCGGCCACCATGTCCACGGCGATCACCTCTTTCACTCCGAGTGCGACCGCGACCAGCACCGCCGCCATCCCGACCCCGCCCAGACCGACCACCATGACGCGGTCCATTTTCGCGGGTTTCGCCGAATTCAGCAGCGCTCCCCCGCCGGTGAGGACGGCGCAGCCGAGAACGGCCGCGACCTCCGGGGGCACGTCGTCGTCCACCGGCACCACCGAGCGCCGGTCCACCACCGCATGGGTAGCGAAGGCCGATACCCCCAGGTGGTGGTGGAGCTCGACACCGTCGCGCCGCAGCCGCCGACCGCCGCCCATCAGCTCACCGACATTGTTGGCGGCGCTGCCCGGGATACACGGCATCCGCCCGTCCGAGGCGCAGCCCGCGCAGTTCCCGCAGCGCGGCAGAAAGGTCATCACCACCCGCTGTCCGACCGCCAGATCGGTGTCTGGGCCGACCTGTTCCACCCGTCCGGCGGCCTCGTGGCCGAGTAGCATGGGCAGCGGCCGGACGCGGTTACCGTCGACCACCGACAGGTCGGAATGGCACACTCCCGCCGCCTCGATCCGGATCAGCAGTTCTCCCGGGCCGGGTTCGGCGAGTTCGAGCTCGCCGACCGTGATGGGTTCCGAATCCGCGAACGGCGCGGGCGCCGCGATCCGTTCCAGGACTGCACCACGAATTCTCATGCCCACACGGTAGGCCGCGACCGCGGCGGGTGACAGAGGTCCGGGCTCGCGGCCCCTCCCGGACATGGTCGACACCAACGCCGGGTCGCGAAAACGGGGGTTGGCAGCCGGTACAGAGGCCGTTACCCTCGGTATCCGTAACGGTGCTCCCGTTGGCCGCCTTGTACCGAGCCCGGGGTCGGGACCGTCACGATATGAGGAGAAATCCCTTTGTCGGTTCAGTTCAACCACACCATTGTCGGCTGTCGGGAAAACCGGGTGTCCGCGGAATTCTGGGCGGAGATTCTCGGACTACGAGTCGGAACGGAATGGGGTCCTTTCATCCCGGTCGCCACCGATAACGGCGTCACCTTCGATTTCGCCAGGGTGCCGCCGAATGTCACCGAAATCCAACCCCAGCATTACGCCTTCCTGGTCTCGGACGCCGTATTCGACGCGGCCTACGCCAAGATCCGGCGTGATGGACTGGCCCATTGGGCCGATCCCCACCGGCAAAGGCCGGGGGAGATCAACCACAACGACGGTGGCCGAGGGGTCTACTTTCCCGACCCCAGCGGCCACTACATGGAGTTGATCACCGTCCCCTACGGCGGTTGGCCGGAGTAGTCCGTTTCGCTGTATTTCCAGCGGACATCGAACGTGAACGGCCCGGTTGCCTCCCGATCGGATGGAGGACCCGGGTCGGTCGCCCCTGGCGCGATATTCCGCCGCAGTAGGGGTCGTGGCCGGCGACCTACGGGTTGTTCCGGCAATGGCAACGGGTTGGAGCCCGGGTCGTGATCCCGAAGACGCTACAGGCGTTCGCCGAAGCCGTCGGCCGGATCGTTCGACAATTCCTGCGCTGTTTCCCGCCGCCACCCTGCCAAAACCTCGTATCCTTCGTCGGTGACCACAGCCGAGCGCTTCGGACGTCCACGCTCGTCCATGATCACCAGCGTGACCAGCCCAAGGCGGAAATCATCAGCGTGACCAGCCCAAGACGAACCAGCACGCCGGCATACCGCTACACGATCCGCCAATCGAGCAACGGATTCCCGACGCGGGTCACCGGCACGGCGCTGATCCGGCCGCGGGTCGCCGAGATCCGGGTATGGAAGCGCCACTGTGGGCATAGGCGCTGTAGCAGGTGCTTTGCGAGTCGCGCGACCGCCCCGAGTAGGTGCCGGTTCCGGTCACGCCGGATCTCGGTGCCCCCGAGCCGATATGCGGCCATTGCCCACACAGGCGTTTTCGGCACGGTCCCCTATGCACTGCGTAGACTGCGGAACTTCGGGTGGCTCATATCGCCGAGGATGGTGGATGCATTGGGGACCGTTCCGGTTCGGGGAACCGGAGCGCGAACACCAGGGAGCGGCCACGAGCACGACACCGTGCCGCTTCACCTCGGGTCTGCACCGCCGGCAGGGACAGGGCTCGGATGAGCGATCCGATCAGGATGCTTTGCGAGGCTGCCGAACAACTGGGCAAGGGTCTCCGGCGAATGGTCGAGGGGGTGAGACACGGTTACGACGCGAAGATCCGCGCTGTTTCCGACGGGGTCCATCGGACCACCGCCGTCGGGGCAGGCCACAGGAACCTCTTGGAACCCATCGAATCTCGCGGACCTCGGAAGCCCTTGATTCCGGAGGAAAAGCTGCGCGCTCCGACATCCGAGGAGCGGTGGGGCGCAGTAAGGGCAGCAGCCGCTACCGAGCCCGGCAGACTCATTCCTGCGGTATTCCATTCATCCGAACTGGATGAACTGGCCGGAGTTCGCCGATTGGATATCGGGTTGGAATCCTTGCATCCGGGCTCTAATTCCATCAAAGACCGCGCAGCGCTCCTCGTAGTTCCTGAAATAAAAGCGTCACTGTTGGACGGTCAAAAAGCTTTCATCGTATCGTCCGGAAATCACGCTCTCTCCTACGCTCGCGAATGCAAGCGTTTGGATGTCCCTTTGGTAGTGGTGATCCCAAAGAGTGCGGAGGCGATAAAACGCGCCAAAATCGAGTCAACAGGGGCTCGGATTGTCGAATATGGAGAGACCTACAACGAAGCGCTCGGGTACGGAACTCGGCTGGCCCGGGAAGAGGGCGGACTAATCGCGGATGTATCGGACTATGATTCGGTGGCCGCGCTCGGCACGGCGGTTCACGATCTCTTGGAAATGGCTCCGGATACGGACACCCTTCTGCTCCACGGCGCAGGAGGGACAGTAGCGTCGGCTGCACACCTCGCGAAAGAGACTGCAGCAATCCGGGAGAAAGACCTGACTGTGCTCGTGGCGTGTGCGGAAGAGGCTCCGACAATTGCCCGGTCGTGGTTACGTAACGAGCCCGTGTTCGTGAAGGCGACAACCAGCGCGGGCGGAGCGCGGGTCGACCAGGTCGATCCACATCTGCTGCCGGTTATCCGAGAATACGTCGACGGTGTGGTACTCGTGCCCGAAGAACGTGTACGAGCCGGTCCCGAGCTGCTCACTGCGCACCTGGGCACGCCGGTTGAAGGAGCAGGCGGTATGGGCGTCATGGCGCTGGTCGGCTCCGGTGGGCTCATCACTGATATCACCGGTAGAGAATTCGATCTCAGGCGAAGCAATGTGGCCACACTGATCACAGGAGGAAACAAATGAGGACGAGGTCCAAGGATCGTGGTCGGCGAAGCGGTGGTGAGCTGGACTCGAAACAGCCGCCTTGTGGTGGCCGGAGACGTTGAGATGTGAGCCCGCCCGACAGGCTGTCAAGCGCCGGCCGGCACGGGCCGGCGTCCCAATGGCACACCGGCCCGTGCCGGGGAGCGGAATACCTCTCCCCGTCGAGCTTTCGGCTATGTACCCGTGCGTATGGGGCAGAGACCGACGAAGAACGTCGTTTCGGCTTCGCCGATCCTCCGGCCGCGGCTGTGTAGTGGTCGGGGCCGGGCAGGCGTGGTGAGGCCTTCCGGGCGCGAGACTTGCGCGTTGGCCGGAGTGGTCCGTTTCACCGAGGGCGCATGGCGGTCGGGTTCATGCCGCCGTGCGCTGCTCGGCACCCCGTGCCGCCGGACGGCGCAGACCGAGGGCGGCGGCGGCGAGGCAGGCGAGGGCGACGATGCCGACGAACCAGGGGAAGACCGTGCCGAGGCCCCAGGTTGTCGCGGCCCAGCCCGCCAGGACGGTGGGCAGTGCCATCGAGGTGTAGGCGAGCAGGTAGTACGCCGACATGGTCTCACCGCGCCGCCCGTGCGGTACGACATCCGACAGGTGACGCAGCGAACCGCCGAAACCGAGACCGAAGGTGGCCCCGAGCAGCACACCGACGAGCAGCACCGCGGGCCAGTTGTGCGTGGCCAGCGCGGGCACGGTCAGGCCCAGGGCCAGCGCCATCCCGATATCGCCGACCACCGCGGCCCGCCGGGCCGGAATCCGTGTCGCGAACAGCTGCGCCAAGGCCGCCGACGATGCCGTCGTCGCGACGACCACCCCGCCGAAGACCAGGTTGTGGATACCGGTCTGCCGCGCGGCCAGTGAGGGATAGAGCGACAGGAGTACTCCGAGCACCGACCAGGCGGCCATCACACCGATGGCGGAGAACCAGAAGTCGGCCCGGATCTCATGTGGAACCGCCGGTTTGGCGATCCGGATTCGTCCGGCGACCCGGGCCGCATGGGGTTCGCGCAGCGCCAGCACCCCGGCCGTGACCAGGACGCAGACGATGCTGATCACCACGTACGGCGTGCGCAGCGGATGCGGCGCATACTGCGCCAACAGCGCCGAGCCCACGATCGCCACCGCCATTCCGACATTGAAGGCGACGCCACTGAGCTGGCCCGACCGCGCTCCGCCATGCGGTCGCAGATCGAGCAGCGCCGCCGCGCCCGCGACGACGGTGGCTCCCACCGCCATACCGTGCAGTGCTCGCGCGACCAGCAGCATGGGCACGGTATCGGCCAGCACGAACACCGCCAGTCCGACGATCATCAGTCCGAAGGCGGCCAACAGCACCGGTTTGCGTCCGACGACATCGGAGATTCGGCCGGATACCAGCACCGCGCCCAGCGCGGCCACGGCGTAGACCGCGAATACGATCGTGGTGGTCAACGGCGACAGATGCCATTCCTGTTCGTAGAGGCCGTACAGCGGAGCGGGGACCCCGGAGACCCCGAGCGCGACGCCGGTCGCCCCGAGCACCAGCGCGTACGCCCAGGGTTGAGTCTTGTGTTCGGCGGTGTACACCGTCGCCGTCATCGAAACCCCGATCAGGTAGGTTTGATAGTGATCGAACTGCACCGACCATAACGCAGGTTTGATGACCATCAAACCTCAAGTGAGGCAGATCATGGCGCAAGTTACAACGCCTTCGGACACCGAGCATCCGGTGGCCGCGCTCCCGGTCGTGCTCGCCGCACTCCAAGATCCGGTGCGCCTGGAAATCGTGCGCCGACTGAGCAATGCGGGCGACGCGGTGCGCTGCGGGGCCCTCTACGACGCAATCAACAAATCGACGGCCACCCACCATTTCAAGATCCTGCGCGAGGCGGGTGTGATCGAGCGACTCGTTATCGATGGCCAGACGTGCCAGCGGCTGCGTACCGACGATATCGAGCAGGCCCTGCCCGGACTTCTGGGCTCCGTGGTCACCGCGGCCAACCGCGCCTACAAAGGGCGACCGGACCCGTCCGCCGATCTCCCCACCCCCGGCGAGTGATACCACCGACCGTCGCGGGCAATGACGCCGATGACACCACGGCCCCGCGGCGCCGGCAATGACGATCACCCGCGTTCCTCACCGCCCCGCCCACGGCGAAGCAACCGAACCGCCCGATCAGCGAGTCCAGCCGAGTTCGCCCGTCTCGATCCTGCGAACCGCGCCCGCGAGCCAGTCGACATCGTGGCGGAGACGAGACAGCAGGTAATGGGCCTCGATCATATGAATCTCGGGTTCGGCCACCCCGTCGATGACGTGTTCGAGTCGGTGAATCTCTTCCCGGATACGGGCAACCCGTTGCGCGAGGACCGCGGCGGCTTCCGTGGGCTGCAGGATGCCGAGGTACGCGAACGCGGTGACGAATGCGGGACCACCCGTCGGGTCGGCGCTCCGGAGCTGTCGACGAACCCGCTCGGCCAGCGCGGCCACACCCGTGTCGGTTACCGCGAGCGCGGCGCGATCGTCGTCATTCTCCGCGCCGACCCATCGTTCGCCCATTAAGCGGTCGAGAAGCGTATAGACGGTCGCATTGCGCACCCGAAGGTAGTCATAACGGCGTCGGAGCTCACTGAACACGGCATACGCGTGGCGTGGCCGCTCGACCAGGAGACCGAGGATGGGCAGCACCAAGGGGTTGTCGAGCGCGTTCTTGGGCACACCCAACCCTATCCCAGTAGCCGTATACGGCCAATTGGGTATGGTTGGCCGTATACGGCTACACAGGAAGGTGCCATGATTTTCGGGATTTGGCCTGGCGTCGTCGCCGCCGACCTCGTCGACCTGCAACCCCTCGAATGCCCACCGGAAGACCCCACCGCCACAGTGGCCGCCCTCCGTGAGCTCCAAGGCAACGCGCCCCGGTTCTACGTGCGCTGTTACCGGCACTTCGGGCCGGGCGTGCATCGGGGGCCGGGGAATTCACCCACCCCCACCCATCCCGGGCTGTATGCGGGAGAAGGACGTCTGATCGACCTGGTGGTCTGCTATCAGAGCACGAAGCCCGACCCGAGCGGTTTCGCCGATTTCGTCCGGCAGGCCGTACGAGACGTCGCCGAATGGGGAGGCGGCAAAATCCAGGTAGGCGAGGAACTCGATATGCCGGCACCACAGGACGGGGACAGCCCGGGTTGTTTCGACGCCGTTGCGGCCGGCGTTGCCGCCGCGATCGACGAACGTGAGCGACTCGGCACCGAGATCGAAATCGGAGTGAACGCGGCAGGCATGGCCGACCCGGCCTTCTGGGAGCGGATGGCCGACGCTGTGGGTGCAGAACTCCTCACCACCCTCGACTACATCGGCTTGGATGCCTTTCCCGACGTGTTCCATCGCATCCCGCACGAGCGACTGGCCGGATCCGTCGCTTTCCTGCTCGAGCGCTTCCGCGCGGTCACAACGGAAGTCGGTGTTCCCGAGAGCACACCCGTTCACATCACCGAGACCGGGTGGCCGACCGGCCCCGAACGGAACGAGGCGACCCAGCGCATCGTCCTGGAAACCGTGGCGCGTGCGGCCCTCGACACCGGCGTCGGGGTATCGGCGTATGAATTCTTCGGCCTGCGAGACGGACGCAGCGACGCCGGATGGACCGCCCGCTTCGGCCTCCTGCGCGACGACTACACCGCCAAACCCGCATTTCACGCCATCCGCGATCTCATCGCCGACTGCTCCGCACCATAACCGCCGGATACGGTCCCCACACGGAAACCCGTCCGCACTCCGCCATGGGGCGCCGTCACCGGACCGAGCCGGTCAGCTCACCAACCGCCGCACCGCCGCGGGCAGGTCGCGGGTGCGGCGATAGGGGCCGGCCACCGAGGCGGCGAACGGCCGGGTCAGCAGGGTGCGGGCGGTCGCGGTGACCTCGTCGGTGCTCACCGCGTCGATACGGGCCAGGGTCTCCGAGACGCTGCGATGGTTGCCGTAGCTGAGTTCGCTACGGCCGATGCGGTTCATCCGGGACGCCGAATCCTCCAGCCCGAGCACCAGGCCACCGCGCAGCGAGCCCTTGGCACGGGCGCATTCGGCGTCGGTGATACCGTCTGCGGCCACTTCCTCCAACACCCCGCGGGCCAGCGCCGCCACCTCGCCCAGATTCTCGGGCTGGCAGCCGATGTACACCGAGAACGCCCCGGTGTCGGCGAAGGTGTCCACACTGGAGTACACCGAATAGGCGAGACCGCGCTCTTCCCGCACCCGCTGGAACAGCCGTGAGCTGAGCCCGCCGCCGACCACGGTGTTGAGCACGGACAGGGGCCAGCGGCGATCGCCCTCGTGCCGGCCGAACGCCCGCACCCCGAACACCAGATGCGCCTGTTCGCTGTCGCGGTGGCTCCACGTCAACTGCGGCGGGGTGCGCGGCCGGAATCGCCCCTCACGGCGCGGCGCGGGTTCGGCGACCGGGTCGAGCCGATCGGCGAAGGAGCGGTGCACCAGTTCCACGGTGTGGTCGTGCTCCACATTTCCGGCCACCGCGACCACCATCCGCTCGGGGGTGTACCGGCGCTGGTGGAACGAGCGCAGCTGGCCGGCACGCATTCCCTCGATAGATTCGACAGAGCCGATGATCGGGCGACCGATCGGATGGTCACCGAACAACGCGGTCAGGAACGAGTCGCCGACCAGGTCTTCCGGATCGTCGTCGCGCATGGCGATCTCTTCCAACACCACCTGCCGTTCCACGTCCACATCGGCGGGCCGGCACAGGCCGTTGAGCACCACATCGCTGACCAGGTCCACCGCCAGCGGCAGATCCTCATCCAGGACATGCGCGTAGTAGCAGGTCTGCTCCTTGGCGGTGAAGGCGTTCAGCTCACCACCGACCGCGTCCACCGTCTCGGCGATATCCAATGCCGAACGGGTGGGAGTGGCCTTGAACAGCAGATGTTCCAGGAAATGCGCCGCCCCCGCGACGGTCGGGCCCTCATCCCGGGAACCGACACCGACCCAGACGCCGATGGACGCCGACCGCACACCCGGCAGATGTTCGGTCACCACCCGCAAACCGCCGGGCAGGACGGTGCGCCGCACTCCGGTGTCGATACCGGCGGTTTCGCTGATCCGCCACTTGGAAGACGAACCCCCCTGACCACTGGGGCGCAGGGGGGCCGCCGTGTTCTGCTCGGTCACACGAACAAGTACTACTCGGTCCCGGCCGCGTCCGCATCGGCGGCCGGCTCGTCGGCGTTTTCGTCGATCGGCACCAGCGAGATCTTGCCGCGGTTGTCGATATCGGCGATCTCCACGCGCAGCTTGTCGCCGACGTTCACCACGTCCTCGACCTTGGCGACGCGTTTGCCGTTGCCCAGCTTGGAGATATGCACCAGGCCGTCGCGACCCGGCAGCAGCGAGACGAACGCACCGAAGGCGGTGGTCTTGACGACCGTGCCCAGGAAACGTTCACCCACCTTGGGCAGCTGCGGGTTGGCGATGGCGTTGACCTGGTCGATCGCGGCCTGCGCGGACGGGCCGTCGGTGGCGCCGATGTAGACGGTGCCGTCGTCCTCGATGGAGATATTGGCGCCGGTCTCCTCGGTGATCTGGTTGATCACCTTGCCCTTGGGGCCGATCACCTCACCGATCTTGTCGACCGGAATCTTGATGGCGGTGACCCGCGGGGCGTACGGGCTCATCTCGTCCGGGGAAGCGATGGCCTCGGCCATCACATCCAGGATGGTGGTGCGGGCGTCGTGCGCCTGGCTCAGCGCGCCGGCCAGCACCTTCGAGGGGATACCGTCGAGTTTGGTGTCCAACTGCAGAGCGGTGACGAACTCGCGGGTACCGGCGACCTTGAAGTCCATATCACCGAAGGCGTCCTCGGCGCCGAGGATATCGGTCAGCGCCACGTAGCGGACCTCCTCCACGCCCTCGGAATTGGTGACGGTATCCGACACCAGGCCCATGGCGATACCGGCGACCGGCGCCTTCAGCGGCACACCGGCGTTCAGCAGCGCCAGGGTGGAGGCGCAGACCGACCCCATCGAGGTGGAGCCGTTGGAGCCGAGCGCCTCCGAAACCTGCCGGATGGCGTACGGGAATTCCTCCTGGCTGGGCAGCACCGGGATCAGTGCCCGCTCGGCCAGCGCACCGTGCCCGATCTCCCGCCGCTTCGGCGAACCGACGCGGCCGGTCTCGCCGGTGGAGAACGGCGGGAAGTTGTAGTGATGCATATAGCGCTTGGTGGTCTCCGGGCTCAGCGAGTCGACCTGCTGGGCCATCTTGACCATATCGAGAGTGGTGACACCCAGGATCTGGGTTTCACCGCGCTCGAACAGCGCCGAACCGTGCGCCCGCGGCACCACGGCCACCTCGGCCGACAGCGCGCGGATATCGGCCAGACCGCGACCGTCGATGCGGAACCCGTCGGTGAGGATGCGCTGCCGCACCAGTTTCTTGGTCACCGACCGGAACGCCGCTCCGAGCTCCTTTTCCCGGCCCTCGAAGTCCGCGGCGAGCTTCTCCAGCACCGCGAGCTTGACCTCGTCGATCTTCTCCTCGCGTTCCTGTTTGCCGGCGATACCCAGCGCCTCGCCCAACTCGGCCTTGGCCGCGGCCTCCACCGCCTGGTAGACGTCGTCGCCGTAGGGCGGGAAGAGCGGGAACTCCTCGGTCGGTTTGGCGGCCAGTTCGGCCAGGTCCTGCTGGGCCTTGCACAGCCGGGCGATGAACGGCTTGGCGGCCTCCAGCCCCTCGGCGACCACGGCCTCGGTCGGCGCCTGGGCCCCACCGGAGACCAGTTCGATGACATGCTCGGTGGCCTCGGCCTCGACCATCATGATGGCGACATCACCGCTGTCGACCACTCGGCCGGCCACCACCATGTCGAAGACGGCCCGCTCGAGCTGATCGCTGGTCGGGAAGGCGACCCACTGGTTGCCGCTCGCGGTGTCCGGGTCGTGGATCAGCGCGACGCGCGCGCCGCCGACCGGACCGGAGAACGGCAGGCCCGCGATCTGGGTGGACGCCGAGGCGGCGTTGATCGCGACAACGTCGTACAGGTCTTTCGGATCCAGGCTCAGCACGGTCACCACGACCTGGACCTCGTTGCGCAGGCCGTCGACGAACGACGGACGCAGCGGGCGGTCGATCAGCCGGCAGGTGAGGATGGCGTCGGTGGAGGGACGGCCCTCCCGGCGGAAGAACGAGCCGGGAATCCGGCCCGCGGCGTACATCCGCTCCTCCACGTCGACCGTCAGCGGGAAGAAGTCGAACTGGTCCTTGGGGTGCTTACCGGCGGTGGTCGCCGACAGCAGCATGGTTTCGTCGTCCAGGTAGGCCACGACCGACCCGGCGGCCTGGCGGGCCAGTCGACCGGTCTCGAAGCGAACGGTACGTGTCCCGAAGCTGCCGTTGTCGATCAGCGCGACGGATTCGAACACACCGGGCTCGACCTCCACGGCCGATGTTTTCGGGCGTTCAGTGATCTCTGACATTTCTTTCTCTCAACCTCTCGTCTCGCCGGACCCCACGCCGACAGGCGCAGTCCGGCTGCATCGGCCGTACCCGGTACGGACGTGTCGCGGCCATGGCAACGGACCCGGGGAAATCGCGCGATCTCGACGATCGCGAGCACCGCCGTCGGAATATCCGTCCGGCCGCAATACGCACACCCGGCCGCATCCCCTTGGATACGGCGACGCGGAGGCGGTCATCGATCGAAGCTCTCCGGCACGTCCCGTCTCGCCGAAAAGCCACTACCGAAGACCGACGCCACGAGCGCGGGTGCCTACGGCTGTGTTGTCACATCTCACGAATACGGAGTTCTCATCCCCCGCACACGAAAATGTCGACGGCCTCGATTGTAGGCGCCGCCCCCTCCCCGACAAACCTGGCACCCCGAACCGGCCTCACTCCAAGCTCTACCCACCCCGGGACCCCTACAACCCCGGCCGGAAATCACCGACCCGGACACACGGGCCCTTGTTCCCCCGCCTCCCAAAAAGCAAGATCACTCCCCCACCCCGTCGGGGGTCGCGCCGTCGCGACCCCGTTCGCGGCCCGTCTCGTGTTTCCGCCCCCGAAGCGCCGTGCCGAAGGCACAAGTCTCGGGGGCGGAAACACGAGACACAAGGGGGCCGCGAACACGCCGCGCCGGAGGTGCGGCCTATCGACGCAGCCCGAGGCGTTCGATCAGGGAGCGGTAGCGCTCGATGTCCTTTTCCTGCAGGTACTTCGAGAGCCGCTTGCGACGACCGATCAGCGCCATCAGACCGTGGCGGGTGTGGTGGTCGTGCTTGTGCTTCTTGAGGTGTTCGGTGATATCGGCGATCCGCTTGGACAGCAGCGCGATCTGCGCCTCCGGGGACCCGGTGTCCGTCTCGTGCAGACCGTATTCGGCGAGGATCGTCTTCTTCTGCTCGGTGGTCAACGCCATGGGGCATTCACTCCTGTTTCCAGTTCCGCGCTCCTGGTGCGGATCGGCGTGGACGGGCGATAGCACCCCGCGACGTCGATCCGTGGGCCGCCGCCGCGGACCGCAGCAAACCCGGCGGATCACCTTACCGGATCGGCGCCGGGGGACCGAACGACACCCCCGCGGAGCTCAGGACGAGCCGAGGATCCGGCGGGTCGCGACCACGTCCCGGTCCATGGCCTGGATGAGCTGATCCAACGAATCGAACTTGTCCATCCCGCGCAGACGTTCGACGAAATCCACGGCGACGTGCTGGCCGTACAGGTCGGCCTCCCCGTCGAGGACATAAGCCTCCACCGTCCGGGCCCGGCCGGAAAAGGTCGGGTTGGTGCCCACCGAGATCGCGGCCATGGCGGGCTCGCCCGGGGTGACGGTACCGATGATGGGGCCTGGGTCGAGCACGGTGAACCAGCCCGCGTACACGCCGTCGGCGGGAATGGCGGCATGCATCGGCGGGGCGACATTGGCGGTCGGGTAGCCGAGGGTTCGACCGCGGCCGTCGCCACGCACCACCACCCCTTCGACCCGGTGCGGACGGCCGAGTGCCTCGGCGGCCGCGGACATGTCACCGGCGTCCACGCAGGCGCGGATATAGGTGGAGGAGAAGGTGACCGCGTGCTCGCCGAGCAGGGTGACCGAGTCGACCTCGAAACCGAAGCGAGCGCCGAGTTCCCGCATGGTCTGCACCGTCCCGGCGGCCTTCTTGCCGAAGGTGAAGTTGTCGCCCACCACCACTTCGACCACGTGCAGCCGTTCCACCAGCAGGTCGTGGACATAGCTCGCGGGGGTGAGTTTCATGAACTCCTGGGTGAACGGCATAACGCAGAACACGTCGATCCCGAGTTCCTCGGCCAGTTCCGCGCGCCGAGTAAGGGTGGTCAGCTGCGCGGGATGCGAACCGGGACGGATCATCTCCATCGGATGCGGATCGAAGGTCATCAGCACCGCCGGAACACCACGGGCGACGGCGGACTTCACCGCCCGGCTGATCAGTTGGGCATGTCCCCGATGGACACCGTCGAACACCCCGATCGTGAGCACACACCGACCCCAGTCCGCGGGCATATCGTCGAGACTTCGCCATCTCTGCACGGACCGAAGCCTACGCAAACCGGGGCTCGAACAATATTCGGGTCTCGAGCGGCACGACGGAGGTGAGCACTGGGTTTCGCCCCGGTAACCGGAGGGTGGGCCATGGCGGTGGGATGTGTGAAACGGGTACGGGTTGCCTAAGCTCGTAGTGTGCCCGGTAAACGAGACATCGCCACCCGACGAGAACTTGCCGATGCCGGAGAACCCGTGGCGGGCACCAATGCGGTCGCGCCGCTGTCATCGGTGGTCCAGGACTATCTGAAGATCATCTGGACGGCCCAGGAGTGGTCGCAGGAGAAGGTGTCGACCAAGCTGTTGGCCGAGCGGATGGGCGTCTCGGCGTCCACGGTGTCCGAGGCGGTGCGCAAACTGGCCGATCAGGGCCTGGTGGAGCATGCCCGGTACGGGGCGATCACGCTCACCGAGGCCGGCCGGCGAGCCGCCGTTGCCATGGTGCGCCGGCATCGGCTGTTGGAGACATTTCTGGTCAACGAGCTCGGCTACGGCTGGGACGAGGTCCACGACGAGGCGGAGATCCTCGAACACGCCGTCTCCGAGCTGTTGATGGCGCGGATCGACGCCAAGCTCGGTTTCCCCGATCGCGACCCGCACGGCGATCCCATCCCTTCCGTCGACGGCGCCGTACCCACTCCACCGGCCCGCCGGCTCAGCGATTTCGCCGCAGGGGAATCGGGTCGGGTCGCGCGGATCTCCGATGCCGATCCGGATATGCTGCGCTACTTCGATTCTGTGGGGATCGCGTTGGACACCCCGATCGAGGTGGTGGAGCGCCGGGATTTCGCGGGCACCATCGCCGTGCGTATCGGACGCGACAGGGCACCTACCGATCTGGGCAGTATCGCCGCCGAAGCCATCTGGCTGCGTGTTTGATTGCGCCGCCTTCGGCGGCGCGGGGTTGCTGTGTTGAATGGCCCGCGCGTTCGCGCGGGCGGGGTTGCGGCCCTGGCGGGTCTCGCGTTTCGGCGCCCGAGACTCGTGCCTTCGGCACATGCGCTTCGGGCGCCGAAACGCGAGACGGGCCGCAACCCTTGTGGTCTCGTGAGCCGGGTTTTGCCTTTCTGCGCGCTGCCGCTGCGTGATGTCGCTGCGGGCGGTTCGAACCCGGGGCGGGCTGTGTCCGATTGCGCCCGCCGGATGCGGCGCTTTCGGGGCCCTCGTGACCCGGGGTCTTCCCTTCCTTCACGCTGCGTTGCACGACGTCGCTGCGGGCGGTCCAGACGCGGTGGTCCCGACCACCGCGGTGAGATGCCCGAAAAGGTGGAAGCCCACAGCCTCCTGTTCTCGCCCTCGTCGTTTCTTCCCGCACCGCGAAACGCTTCGATCGGTCCAATCCCCGCGCGAGTCCGACCATCCTGGGGCGTGCGGGAATGGCCGGGAGCGAAGCGGACCTTACCGCTCCGCCCAGGTCTGTGCTCGGGCATTGCCCGCGAGAGGTCCGCCGTGCTATGCATATTGTCAACAATCCGACAGTAAACAATGCCTGGGGTAGATTCGGGCAGCATTCCACGGCAATCACCGACCAGAGCGTCGGGAGGCGGATCACCATGACCGAACTTTCACCGGTTCTGAAACAGGCCACACCGGTAACCGTCGACCACGGCGCCGGCTGCTATCTGTACGGCACCGACGGCCGCCGATACCTGGACTTCACCGCGGGTATCGGGGTGACCGGCACCGGCCACTGCCATCCTCACGTGGTAGCCGCCGCGCAAGCACAGGTCGCCGCCCTGATCCACGGGCAGTACACCACGGTCGTACATCGGCCGCTGCTCGAACTCACCGAGCGCTTGGGCACGGTGCTGCCCGCCGGCCTGAACTCGCTGTTCTTCGCCAACTCGGGCAGCGAGGCGGTGGAGGCGGCGCTGCGGCTCGCCCGCCAGGCCACCGGACGACCCAATGTCATCGTCTTCCACGGCGGCTTCCACGGTCGCACCGTCGCGGCCGCCAGCATGACCACCTCCGGCACCCGGTTCTCCGCCGGCTTCGCGCCGCTCATGGCCGGTGTACATGTGGCCCCCTTCCCCACCGCCTATCGATACGGTTGGACCGAAGAGGAGGCCACCGCCTTCGCCCTGCGCGAACTGGACTACCTCTTCGCCACACTCACCTCCCCGGCGGAAACGGCCGCCTTCATCGTCGAACCGGTACTCGGTGAAGGCGGCTACATACCGGGTAACCGGACGTTCTTCCAAGGTCTGCGGGAACGCGCCGACCGTCACGGCATCCTGCTGGTGATCGACGAGATCCAAACCGGATTCGGCCGCACGGGAAAGTACTTCGGCCACCAGCATTTCGACGTCCGGCCCGATATCGTCACCATCGCCAAGGGACTGGCCAGCGGATTCCCCCTGTCCGGTATCGCCGCCTCACACGAGTTGATGGCCAAGGCCTGGCCCGGATCCCAGGGCGGCACCTACGGCGGAAACCCCGTGGCCTGCGCCGCGGCGATCGCTACCCTCGAGGTCATCGAATCGGAGCGGCTGGTGGAGAACGCCGCCGCACGCGGTGCCCAACTACTCGCCGGACTGCGCAATATCGACCACAAGGCCATCGGCGATATCCGTGGACTCGGCCTGCTGGTCGGCGCCGAATTCAGCACGGCCGGCGGGGAACCCGACCAGGAGACGGCCACGGCCGTCCAACAGCGCGCGACCGAACACGGTCTCCTGCTGTTGACCTGCGGGGCGTATATGAACGTGGTCCGCATGATCCCGCCGCTGATCGTGTCCGAAGCACAGATCGATGACGCGCTGGTCGTCTGGAGAGATGTCCTGGCCCATGTCTGACGACAGCGGGCATCGAGGACCTCGCCGGTCGCCGCGCGACCTGTCGAATACGAACGGAAAGCAGGGAGTATGGCTCGCTATATGACGATCACACTCACCAAGGCCGGGGTGAGCTGTCGGGCCCGACTGCTCGACGACGAAGCGCCGCGCACCTGCGACGCGGTATGGGACGCGCTGCCCCTGGAAGGCGACGCGTTCCACGCCAAATACGCTCGCAACGAGGTGTATACACTGCTCCCGCGCATCGGGGCCGCCCCGCGCCGGGAGAACCCGACCGTCACACCGATCCCGGGGGATGTCTGCCTGTTCGATTTCGAGCCCTGGGAAATCGGCAACCCTGCCTACGGATACGAACCGGGATCCACCGCCCACCACGAACAGGGCGCCACGGACCTGGCGATCTTCTATGGCCGCAACAACCTGCTGATCAACGGCGACCTCGGTTGGGTTCCCGGCAGCGTATTCGCCACCATCGAGGAAGGACTCGAGGAGATGGCGGCGGCGTGTAACGCCCTGTGGCTGCACGGAGTAGCGGGCGAAACCCTCGCGGTGTCCAATGGCGTCGCCTCCGGCGGCGCGGGGTTGCTGTGTTGAATGGCCCGCGCGTTCGCGCGGGCGGGGTTGCGGCCCTGGCGGGTCTCGCGTTTCGGCGCCCGAGACTCGCGCCTTCGGCACATGCGCTTCGGGCACTGAAACGCGAGACGGGCCGCAACCCTTTGCGGTTCTGATGACCTCGGGTTTTGCCTTCCTCCGCGTCGTTGCTGCGCGAGCATGCCGGGCTCTTACTACCACTGTGAGGTGTTCGGGAAGGTTCTCGGCGGTCCTTCCGGGTGGTGCTGTGGGCTATGCGTCGATGCCCAGGACCGTTTGGGCGTAGCGGCCCACGGCCAGGACCAGGTCGTCGGAGTGGCGGGGGCCGATGATCTGGAGGCCGACCGGCATACCGGTGGAGGTGCGTCCGGCGGGGATGGCGAGGGCGGGTTGTTGGGTGAGGTTGAAGGGATAGGTGAAGGGGGTCCACTGCGGCCAGCCGGTCAGGCCGCTGTCCGGGGGGACGTCGTGGCCCGCGGCGAAGGCCGGGATGGGGACGGTGGGAGTTATCAGCAGATCGAACGCCAGATGGAAGGCACCCATGGTGATACCGAGATCGGTCGCGACGGCGCGGGCATCGAGATAGTCGACGGCGCCGATGGTTTCGCCGTATTCCCAGACCTGCCGCAGTCCGGGATCGACCCGGTCGCGGGAATCGGGCGGAAACTTCGCCAGCATGGTCGCGGCGCCGGCCGCCCACAACAGCTCGAAGGCCACGCGCGGATCGGTGAACCCGGGGTCGGCGAAATCGACTCGCAGGCCGGCGTCGTCCAGTGCCCGTACCGCCCGGCCCACGACCTCCGCCACCTCGGGATCGACGTCGGCATAGCCGAGGGTCGGTGAATAGGCGACGGTGACGCCGCGCACATCGCGTTGGATCTGGCCGCGGAAGGTGGCCACCGTGGGCGCGAGCGTGGTGGGGTCGCGTGGGTCGGGTAGCGCGAGGATATCCATCAGCAGGGCCGAGTCCTCGACCGTGCGCGTCAGCGGCCCCCCATGGGCGAGCGGGCCGAACGGACCGGCCGGCCACAGGGGAATACGCCCGTGGGTGGGTTTGAATCCGACGACACCGCAGAACGCGGCCGGTATACGCACGCTGCCCCCGCCGTCGGTGCCGACCGAGACCGGCCCCATCCCCGCGGCGACCGCGGCGGCGCTGCCGCCGGAGGAACCACCAGCGGTGGTCGCCGGGTCGGCGGGGTTGCGGGTTATCCCGGTGAGTGGGCTGTCGGTGACCGCCTTCCAGGCGATCTCGGGTGTGGTGGTCTTGCCGACCAGCACCATTCCGTCTTCTCGCAGCCGGGCTGCGACAGGGCTGTCCACCTGCCAGGGACCACTCGGGTCGATGCAGGTGGAACCGCGCCGGGTAGGCCAGCCTTCGGTCAGGAAGACGTCCTTGATGGAGACCGGCACCCCGTCGAGCAGGCCACGGGCGTGTCCGGACTGCCAGCGGGCCTCGGATTCCTTGGCCTGCACCAGTGCCCGCTCGTTGTCGACCAGACAGTAGGCGTTGAGTTCCGGGTCGCGCTCCGCGATGGACGACAGCACCGCTTCGGTCGCCTCGACAGGGGAAAGCGCACCGGCCGCATACGCCGAGACCAGTTCGACAGCGGTCATGGCGCCGGGGTCGGTGGGGCTATTGCGGACGGGGTGGCTCATGGCTGGGCCCTCCTTCAGCCGGGCACATATCCCAGCTTCTTATCGACGACATTGTCCAGCGGCAGACCGGCCATCCAGCGGTCGAAGTTCGCGGTGAAAGCGGTGACGATCTCGGTGCGCCATCCGAAGGCATCGCCCGAGTTATGGGGTGTGATATGCGCGTTCGGCAGATCCCACAGGGGATGCCCGGCCGGTAGTGGTTCCGGCTCCGCCACGTCGAGCGCCGCGCCGGCGATCGTTCCGTTGCCCAGGGCCGCGACCAGATCGTCGGTGACCACGAGTTCACCGCGACCGACATTGACGAACCGGGCATGCGGTTTCATCGCGGCGAAGGCCCGTGCGTCGAACATGTGCCGGGTCGATTCGGTGAGCGGGGCGATGGCGATCACATAATCGGCGGCGGGCAGCTCGGCGTACAGGTCCGTGCGCACAACACCGAAATCGGGGTCGTTGTCGCGGGGGCGGCGCCCGACGGCGCGGATCTGCATACCGGCGGCACGCAGAAGTCGGGCAATGGTACGTCCGATGGATCCGGTGCCGACGATCAGCGCGGTCGCGCCGGCGACGCGTTCGGATTCGCGGTGCCGCCAGATGTGCCGCTGCTGCAACCGCAGCGACTCGGCCAAGTCCTTGGCGAAGACGAGGATCTGCCCGAGCACATATTCGGCGATGGCACCGTCGAAGACACCGCGGGTGTTGGTGACCACCACATCGCTGTCCCGCAGTTCCGGGAACATCACCGTGTCGACGCCGGCGGCGGCCATATGCAACCAGCGCAGCCGGTCGGCGGACGGCCAGGCGTTGCGAACGCCGCGGGTCTGAAAGTCATGCACGAACAGCACATCCGCGCCGCGCAGCGCCTCGGCGAGTCCGTCCTCCTCGGTGTAGCGGACCGTGGCCCGCTCCTCCACCGAGGTCATCAGGGCGGGGTCGGGCAGGTCACGGTAGACGACGGTGACGATGGGGCCCGATTTCACAGCGTTGCTCGTTTCCCTAGTGACTTCCGGCTTCTTCGCGTGTTTCCACCGGTCTCCGTTTCACCGGTGACCTTTGCCGGACGTTTTCACATTGACACAGTAAGATCACATCATATGATTGTCAACAATCCGATCGTCTGCCTCGACCGACTCGGAGGTCTTCCGGCTGAGCGCGAGAGGGGCCGAAGTGGATCTCAGCTTTCCCGATATGGAGGGCCCCGTGGCGCAGCGGGGCATCGGCATCATCGCCCCCTTCGACTTGGCGCTGGAGCGTGAACTCTGGCGGTGGGCGCCACTGGAGGTGAGCCTGCACCTGGCCCGCACTCCCTACGAGCCGGTACCGGTCTCGCTGGCCATGGCCGAACTGGTCTCGGATCCGATACATCTGACCGCCGCCACACGCAACGTCCTGCATGTCGAACCCGAGGTGGTGGCCTACCTGTGCACATCGGGCAGTTTCATCAAGGGCATCGCGCACGAGCGTTCCCTGCGCGAGACGATTTGCCGGGTGGGGGCCCAGGACGCGGTAACCACATCCGGCGCCCTCCTCGAAGTGGTCCGGCATCTGAACCTCACCCGAATCTCGGTCATCACCCCCTACGACGAGATCCTCACCGGCAAACTGCACGATTTCCTCGCCGAGGCCGGTTGCACGGTGGTGCGCTCCGATCACCTGGGCCTGGGCGGAGGCATCTGGAAGGTGAACTACCGGACGATCGCCGAACGCATCGTCGCCGCCGATGACCCCACCGCCGAGGCCATCTTCGTCAGCTGCACCAATCTGCCCACCTACGACATCATCGAACCGCTCGAGCAGGCGCTGGGCAAACCGGTGCTCACCGCCAACCAACTCACCATGTGGGCCTGTCTCGGCCGGATGAAGCTGCCCACGATGGGGCCCGGCAAATGGCTGCTCAACGTATTCTGAACCGTCGGTTCGAGGAAGGAGTCCGTCCCATGGACGAACCGAACCCCGTCGGGGCCCGCCCCGGCTCTGGACCGACCGGAGTGAATTCGCGTCAGCGGATTCGCGGAGGAAGGGAAGAACCGGGGCCACAAGGGCACCGACCCGCGCCGCCGGAGGCGGCGCAATCGAACACAGTCGGGTTCGTCTACCCCGATCACGCCGCCGAAGACGACTATCCGAGAGCGGAGGCGATCCTCGATATCCGACTGCCGGTGGCGCATATCTACGGAACGGATCTGCACGCCGTCGCGGAACTGCTCGACCTGGGCAGTCCCGAAAAACTGCGGCGAGGGGCCGAACTGCTGACCCCGCATCGGCCCGCGGCCGTGGTGTGGGCGTGCACGTCGGGCAGCTTCGTCTACGGTCCGGACGGCGCGCGTGCTCAGGTCGGGGGATTGGCGGCGGCGGCCGGCGTGCCGGCGTCCAGCACCTCGTGGGCATTCGTCGCGGCCGCACACGCGCTCGGCGTCCGCGAGGTCGCCGTGGCCGCCAGCTACCCGGACGAGGTGGCGCGCCTGTTCGTCGATTTCCTCGCCGCCGCCGGGATCACCGTGGTCTCGATGTCGAGCTCGGGTATCCCGACCGCCGCCGAGGTCGGAACCCTGCTACCGGAACAGGTGCTGGGTTTGGCAGCCGCGGCCGACCACCCCGACGCGGAGGCACTGTTGATCCCGGATACTGCGATGCGCACCCTCGCGGTGCTCCCGGACCTGGAGGAGGCGTTGGGCAAACCGGTGCTCACCGCCAACCAGGTGACCATCTGGGAAGGATTGCGCCTGGCCGGTATCGCGCGCACCGCACCGGCGTTGGGCGCACTGTTCGCGGAAAGGTATGTCCATGTCGGTCATTGATTTCGAACCGGTCAACCAGCAGTCGACCGCCGAGATGATCGCGGACCGGCTGCGTGAGGCGGTCATGCGGGGCGCGCTCGCCCCTGGCACGCAGCTGGGTGAGGCGGATCTGGCGGCCCGTTTCGGCGTCTCGCGGGGACCGGTCCGAGAGGCCATGCAGCGGCTGGTCTCCGAGGGTCTGCTGCACGCCATCCGCAATCGCGGCATCTTCGTCATCGACCTCGCCCCCGACGATGTCGTCGACATCTACCGGGCACGGACCGCCATCGAGGGCGGTGCCCTGGCCCTGATTCTGGACGGCCGCCGAGAGATCGCCCACCGGGCGCTGGCGTCCAGCGTCACCGCGATGCTCGCCCGCGCCGAGGCCGGCGACGCGGCCGGGGTGTCCGATGCCGATCAGCAGTTCCACGAGGTGCTCGTCCAGAGCGCGGGCAGTCCGCGACTCGTGCGCGCGGCCCGCACCCTGCTGATCGAGACCCGGATGTGCCTGGGCGCCCTCCAGACCACCTACCACGACCTGAGCGAACAGGCCCAGGAACATGTCCGACTGCGTGAGGCGATCGGCACGGGCAGCGCCGAACAGGCGCACGCACTGCTGCGAGAACATATGGACGATGCGGTGCAGCGGCTCGGCTCCCGCTATGCCGAAGCCCAGACCAATTAGGGCGAGCGGCACGGGACAGGCGCCGACAGAGAAGGCCGGACCGCTGCCCCGGCTCAGTCGACCAGTCCCCGGGGACGCACCACCATCACCGGCGCGGCACGGGAACCCTTCTCCTCCAGAAGCGCGATGGTCCGCCCGTCGGTGGTGATCGCCGCATGGACGCCCGCCATCCCGATCGGCTCCAACCACCGACCGTCGCGCAGCGACTCGGTCTCCGCGGCGTCGACCGTCCGGTGTGCGAAGGCCACCCGTATCGCGGTATCGATATCCAGGCTCAGTGCCGGGTCCTCGGCGAGTTCGTCGAGGGTACGGGCATGTTCCAGGGTGAACGGACCGACCCGGGTGCGGCGCAGCGCGGTGAGATGACCGCCGACCCCCAGCGCGGCGCCGAGGTCGCGTGCCAGGGCGCGCACGTAGGTGCCGGAGGAGCATTCGACCACCACGTCCAGATCCACCAGGGTGTTATCGGGGGGATTGCGTCGGGCGAGGACGTCGAATCGGGAGACCGTCACCGGACGCGCCTCCAGGCGCACCTCCTCCCCGGCACGGTGTCGGGCATAGGCGCGTTCGCCGGCCACCTTGATCGCGCTGACGGTGGCGGGCACCTGCCGGATATCACCGGTGAGCGCCGCGACCGCGGTGGCGATACCGGCATCGGTCACCGACTCGGCCGATGCTTCGGCGAGTATCTCGCCCTCGGCGTCGTCGGTGGTGGTGGCCTGCCCCAGCCGGATGATGGCGGTATAGGCCTTGGAGGTGAGGGTGAGCAGGCCGAGCAACTTGGTGGCACGTTCGACGCCCAGCACGAGTACGCCGGTGGCCATCGGATCCAAGGTGCCCGCATGGCCCACTTTCTTGGTGCGCAGTAGTTTCCGCGCCCGGGAAACGACATCGTGGCTGGTCATACCGCCGGGCTTGTCGATGACGAGCAAACCGCCCAAACCGTCCGGGCCGAGGGGGCGGGGACGCGCCGCCCGTGCCGACGTGTCCGCGGGCGATATCCGCGACTGTCCCATCAGCCGTGCACGATCGCGGTGAGGATGAGCCCGTCGGTGATCAGCCAACGGCCCTCGAACGAGGTCAGCGGCGTTCCTCCGTCGGTGGTCTGCCCGGGTACCAACAGTTCCGAGCGGAAGATGCCACAGCCGGCGGCGGTCGCACCGGACGGGGCGGCTTCGAGGGTGAAGGTGATGTGCGCGTCCTCGAAACCGAGCCAGCGGCCGGTGAGCGGGAACCACGCCTTGTAGGTGGCCTCCTTGGCACAGAACAGCAACCGGTCCAGGTGCAGACCGGTCGAAGTGGTGCCGTACAGCCATTCCCGTTCCGCGGGCAGGCTCACCGAGTCGAGCACTCCGTCGGGCAGTGTGGCATGCGGTTCGGCGTCGATCCCGATCGACCGATAGCGCAGCCGATGCGCCAGCGCCGCGGCCCGATACCCGTCGCAGTGGGTGAGACTGCCGACCACACCGCGCGGCCAGATGGGTGCTCCGCGCTCCCCCTTGCCGATCGCGACCTGCGGCTCCCCCAACTGTTCCAGCGCCTGCCGGGCACAGTACCGGGCGCCGATGAAATCGCGGCGGCGTTTCTCCACCGAGTTCGCGATCAGGTGCTCCTCGGCGGGATGCGGCTTCAGATCCTCCGGGTAGTCGAGCAGTTCGGCCGAGGCCACGCCGGAGGGCAGGATTGTCTCGATCATCGCCGTCGAGCCTATCTGCCCTTCACAGCGCACCGCGCCTGCGCTGGGCCTTGGCCCGCATTTCGGCCGCCTCGGCCGCCATTTCCGGGGTCACCTTGAAATGTCCGCCCCAGTCGTTGAGGTCCCCCGGCCGGTAGTCGGGGTCGGGCAGGATCTGGCGCAGCAGTTTGTCGGGTAGGCCACGACGCTGCCATTCCCGGGGGTAGCCGAGCGAGACCTCCTCGAAGCGGACACCGTCGTAGTAGGTGGTGCGCGGGATGTGCAGATGGCCGTAGACCGCGCAGATCACGTTGTAGCGGGTATGCCAGTCGGCGGTGCGCTCCGTCCCGCACCACAGCGCGAACTCGGGATACCAGAGCATATCGGTGGGCTTGCGGATCAGTGGGAAGTGGTTGATCAGCACCAACGGGGTCTGTGGCCCCAGGGCATCGAGTTTGCGCTTGGTCACCTGCAGCCGGACATCACACCAGGCGTCGCGGGTGAGGTATGGGTCGGGTGAGAGCAGGAATTCGTCGGTGGCCACCACATTGCGTTCCCGGGCCAGCGCCAGCGCTTCGGCCTTGGTGCGGGTGCCCTCGGGCCGGAAGGTGTAGTCGTAGAGCAAAAACATCGGGGCCAGCGTGACGGCGCCACCGTATTGTTCGGCACCCGCGCCCCGCCACACCGGGAACGGGTCTTCCGGGGTGAGCACGTCCAGATCCCGGCACATCGACACCAGGTAGTCGTAGCGGGCGGCGCCGCGCATCTGCACCGGGTCCTTGGAAGTGGTCCACAGTTCGTGGTTTCCGGGAACCCAGATCACGGTGGCGAACCGGCCGCGCAGCAGTTCCAGTGCCCACCGGATATCGTCGCTGCGTTCGCCGACATCACCGGCCACGATCAGCCAGTCCTCCGGGGAATCCGGCCGGATCTCCTCGACCACCGGCTTATTTCCCTGATGTCCGACATGGATATCGCTCACCGCCATCAGCTTGGGACTCACCACGGCCACCTCGGTAGATCTACTCGGCAGTACACGACAGTCATCATGCCGGAACCTCGGCACCGACCCGCGCCCACCGCCCGGACAGCGCCCGCCCGAACAGCGCGGCCAGCCGCATCAGCATGAAGACGATGAGCCCGCACCAGATCCCTGCGATACCCCACTCGAACACCAGCGACAGCCAGATGGCGGGCAGGAATCCGAGCAGCGCCGCCCCCAGGGTGGTGGTGCGCAGATAGGCCGCGTCACCGGCACCGAGCAGGACTCCGTCAAGGGCGAAGACGACCCCCACCACCGGGATCATGACGACGAAGAACCACCACGCCGCCCCGATGCGGTCCAGGACCGCCGCGTCGGTGGTGAACAGCGGCGGTATCACCGCCGTGCCCGCGGCGCACACCACCGCCAGCACCAGCGCGAAGGCCAGCGACCATTCGGTGACCCGGAGGGCCACCATCCGCGCCGCGGCGGCATCGCGCGCGCCCAACGCGGCGCCGACCAGGGTCTGCGCCGCGATCGCCGGCGAGTCCAGGGCCAGGGCGAGAAAGTCCCACAGCTGCAGAACCAGCTGATGCGCCGCCACCGAGGCGGCGCCGAAGCGAGCGGCGACCGCCGCCGCGGAGACGAAACAGGCCTGGAAGGTGAAATTGCGCACGATCAGGTCCCGGCCGAGCACCAACTGTGTACGCATCACCGAAGGGCGCGGCGTGAACGGCACCCCCTCGCGTGCCAACGCGCCCAGGAACAGCGCGGCCATCACCGCCTGGCCGGTGAGATTCGCCACCGCCGACCCCGGCAGCCCCATGGCCGGCGCCCCGAACCATCCGTGCACCAGCGTCGGACACAGCAGCGCCGACAGCAGCAGGCCCGCCACCGCGTACGTCAGCGGACGGCGCACCTCCTGCACACCGCGCATCCAGCCGTTGCCCGCCATCGACACCAGGATCAACGGCACCCCGAACAACGCGATCCGCACCCACCCCAACGACTCGGCCGCGATATCTCCCCCACCGGCGACAGCGCCGGTCAGTGGCGCCGCCGCGAGTTGCACCGCGATCAGGATCACCAGTCCGATCCCCACCGCGAGCCAGCTCGCCTGCACACCCTCCGCTACCGCGCCGGGACGGTCACCGGCGCCGTACCGACGCGCCGAACGAGCGGTGGTGCCGTAGCTCAGAAAGGTCAGCTGCGTACTCACCTGTGCCAGGATCAACCCGCCGACGGCGAGCCCGGCCAAGGCCAGGGCACCCAGACGGCCGACCACCGCGAGATCGAACAACAGGTAGATCGGCTCCGCCACCAGTACGCCCAAGGTCGGCAGTGCCAACTCGAGAATCCGCCGCGGGCCGGCGTCGACGATTACCGGCGATCCTTCGGCGGGCGTGCCCCGTACGGTCACCATCGCCACATCGTCGTCGTCGCGGTGGGCACCGGGCTGCCCGCCGATCTTGCACTCGCTCACCGAACCTCCACCACCGCCGACCCGCACGGCCGACAGCCCACGCACCCCGGTGCCGACGATTCGACCTCACGGCACCGTCACGCGAATGCCCGATGCCGAGTTCCCGCGAGCCCCTCGAGGCCGAGCTCGGCCGCCGGACCGGGGCGCACAGGCCGTGAACGACGTAGGCGCCGGCCGAAAATCATACGGTCGGGGGGATTCGACGCTACCGGGCGCCGGCCGGTAGCGTCGGTTCTATTCCTCTTCGTGGTCGCTCTTGTACGGGTCGGCCTCTCCCGCGTACCGGGCGTTGGCAGCGACCCGCGCGACGGCGTCGTCGGCAGCTTTGGCCTTGGCCAGCAGATCCTCCATCTGACGCGCGGCATCGGGCACGGTGTCGAGTACGAAGCTCAGCGTGGGGGTGAACTTGACGCCGGTGCCGGCGCCGACCTTCGACCGCAGCACGCCCTTGGCCTTGGCCAGCCCGGCCGCGGCGCCGTCGTAATCGGGCTCGGCGTCGACGGTTTCGCCCATCACCGTGTAGTACACGGTGGCCTCCCGGAGGTCACCGGTCACCTTCGCGTCGGTGACGGTCACGAAACGCAGCCGCGGATCCTTCACCTCGTACTCGATGGCGGTTGCCACGATGGACGCGATCCGCTTGGCGAGTCGGCGTGCCCTGGCTTGGTCAACCATGGCCGCTCCTTCCTCAGTTCTCGTTCGTGCGGCGGGTTCGCCCGAGCGAACGATCCCGTCGCGGGGTCACCGGCGCGGGCACCGGATCGCCGCGCCTCAGTCCTCGGGGCCGAAGACACGGCGACGTACCGCCAGCAATTCCAGCTCCGGACGGGCGGCGACATGCCGCTCACATTTGTCCAGCACCGCGGTCAGATGATCCATTCCGGCGCTGACCATGGCCACCGCCAGCAGGGTGCGGCGGTAGCGGTCGTGCTCGCCCGCTTCCGCGGTGCTCACACCGAAACGCTGGAGTTCGGCCAATACCGGCCGGATCACCGAACGTTTCTCCTTCAGCGAGTGCACATCGCCGAGCAGAATGTCGAACTCGAGTGCACCGAGGTACACACAACCTCCCGGTCGGTGGGTGCACGGATCCGTCATCGTCCCGTGCACCGTGGTCGAAGAGCATGCCGCGGCCGGACGACGCGCCACCGCGCCGCCCGGCCCCGCCGTGCCGTGATTCAGTCGCGCGGCTTCTCGCGCAACTCGTAGGCCTCGATGACGTCGCCCTCCTTGATATCGGAGTAGGCCAGCGTCATACCGCATTCGAAGCCTTCGCGGACTTCGGTGACATCGTCCTTCTCTCGCCGCAGCGAGTTGATCGTCGTCGAGTCGGCTACCACCACATTGTCGCGGAGCAGGCGCGCCTTGGCGTTGCGCTTGACCGTGCCCGAGGTGACCATGCAACCGGCGATATTGCCGATCTTCGACGAGCGGAAGATGGCCCGGATCTCGGCCCGACCCAGTTCGACCTCTTCGTAGATCGGCTTGAGCATGCCCTTGAGCGCGCTCTCGATCTCGTCGATGGCCTGGTAGATCACCGAGTAGTACCGGATGTCCACACCTTCGCGGTTGGCCAGTTCGGTGGCCTTGCCCTCGGCCCGGACATTGAACCCGATGATGATCGCGTTCGATGCCGACGCCAGGTTGACGTTGGTCTCCGTGACACCACCGACGCCGCGGTCGATGACCCGCAGCCGCACCTCGTCGTCGACCTCGATGGCGAGCAGCGCCTCTTCCAGCGCCTCGACGGTACCGGCGTTGTCGCCCTTGAGGATGAGGTTCAGCTCGCTGGTCTCCTTCAGCGCGGCATCCAGATCCTCGAGGCTGATCCGCTTGCGGCTGCGCGCGGCCAGGGCATTGCGCTTGCGTGCGTTGCGCCGGTCGGCG